>OMXL01000005.1 GCA_900314985.1 uncultured Prevotellaceae bacterium
AGAGGTTCGTCGTTGTCATCAGAACGAAACCTTCTCCAGCGCATGTTCAGCGCTCATTGGTAACTTTTCCAGTTGCAAACATAGTAACTGCGTTCCACATTCCAAGTCAAAATCGCCTCATTCAGCTGACTGATTTGACCGTCCGAATTGACTGAACATGCTCCGATTTAGCTAAATGCATCTATATTAACAAATCCTTAATTTTAAAGAAACGCAAAGGTGTATGAAAAATACCATTGTTATACTTAATATCATCAACCCTACTTCTCGTTTTCATCCCCTCTACAAGCCCTATCATGCGTATTTCTGGTTCAAAATTCTCCTTAAACACATTGTTCATTCGTTCAATTAAATAGTTACAGAATTGTTTTGTTGCCCAAAGTTGTTTATTTGGAGATTTACTCTTCTTGAGCTCAAATATCAGAACAAAAGGTTTATTATCACTTTTGCGGTTCGTAAATATTATATAATCTGATACGATTTTCAAGCCAGGAAAGTTCTTATAGAATGGAAATGGCTCAGGAATCCCCGAGGCAACAGCGTCGAATGAATAAACCAGCAGTTTGCCGCTTTGTTCATATTTAATCTCCTGCCGTCCCGATGCCTTGTCTTCCTTTAATGTATTTCGGGAGTTAACTTTATAATTACTAGATATAGTCTGTTCAATACAAGAAAGAAAATCCATATTCTAACCTTCTATTGCTTCATATATTCTCTGACTTGTCGCAACCTGATCATTAATAACCTCGTCTATCAGATCAATACTAAAGCCTGTCTTTGTAACCTCCAGCTCCTTTCCAACCACACCGTTCTCATTCTTTTGTATTTCAAAATAATATGGTCTAACAGTATCTACCGTCAAAACTTCATCTTTACTATATCCTAGCTTCTTAATTATCTCATCATCCTTTATGGAAGATAACATTATCATATTGTTTATCTCACGAACAATATAGTCACTATGCGTATTGATTATCAGTTTAATACCAGCATTCACTATCAACGAGAACACTCTTGCAAGGAGTATTTGATTCTTTGGATGAAGATTTATCTCAGGCTCATCAATTATTATCAAATTACAATCCATTGCAGTATGACGAAGGAACAACACGATAGAACATATCGTCTTGACACCTGATGACGACAAAGACAGAGGAATCTCATTATTCATATGATTAGTGGAATACCACACCTCATTATCTTTATTCAATACCAAGTGTCCTTTTAGGATATCTCTTTCTATTTTATCAGCTAAATAGCCATATTGAGAATTCTGAAAAAACCTTTTTCTTAAATTGCCAAGGTCATCAAGCATTCTGGCCATAGGCAAAGGGAACTTTGATTTCTTGCGTTTTGCCCCTACGCCTTTAGTTTCCTCGATAATTTGACTCAGCTCCTTATTGAAAGTAAACATCCCTCCCCGGTCAGAAGTTTCAATATCTTCAACAACGCTATTAAAGATTAAACATTTTAGAATAATCATATTATCAAGTGCCACACTTTTATCATCGGTCTCAAAACATCTTATTGTCATCCTATCAGACCTCTTCTTTTTTAGGAATTCAAAAGAGCCAATAACTTTAAGATTGAACGCTGAGACATAGATAAATGCTTTAAACTCCTCCCTGCTTGTCAGCAAAGTCACACGCGCGTCCCGAACCAGATCATCACTAGCATCTACATTAAAAATAAACGGGAGCATCTCGTTTACATTCTTTATATGATTGACTAAAATGTCATATAATGCATTATAATCTATAACAGATGTTTTCTTTTGGGATGGGGTCTTAATTATTTTTCCTAGTCCTATAAAATCTTTATCATAGAGGAAAAGAGCATTAATACAATAAATGACATATGAGACATAGGTTTTACCTGTGCCATTCAAGCCTGTAAAAACCATAAACTGGCGAGAAAAATCCAGTTCTATCTTTTTCACAGGACCTAAATTTTCAATTCTGATTTTCATTTTCAATAACGATTATAGTAATTTATATAAGGGGCACAAGAAAAGGTCTGTTACATCATTTTTCTGTTTATGAATTATTTTACTTCCTATTCCTGACCCACCGGAACGGGTCTCTGTTTCATCAAATACGGTATATCATGCTTTTCCCGATTCCTGTCAATCTCTCCAATTGGCGTAGTGAAGCTTTTCTTTCTTTCAATTCAATCAATACCGACCTTCTTATCTTGATTGATTTTCAGGAAAGCAGGCTTCTATTTCCGACTCTTTTTCTTGTCATTTCTCATAGACACAATAAAGGCAATGATGATGGCAATTTCAATTCCCAGCCCAATATAAAACGCTATATTAGATGAGATGTCAACGAACATTTTGACAAGAGCAGGAATAAACAAAGTTGGTATTGATATGAAAGCGCCAATCAAACCAGTTAACTGCAAATAATTTCTGGTTTCGTCGTCATTTTTATTCACTGTCTCCTCATCAATAGCAAATGCAAAAAATAACGTATTACACAGCCATACAGGCATAGTTATACCCATTGACAGGAACAATAGTTTTACAGTTTCAACCGTCATGAACAAGTCCTCACGGAATAGAAACACTAACAACAGACCAGGTATAATCGTACTAATCATCATTGCTACGATAAAACTCCATGTTATCGGAGGTATACCTTTGAAATCATTTATGTTTGCCATCTTATCGTCCTTTATTCAATAAATCTTTCCTTCCAAACTTTGGGGGGCACTTCAAACCTGTCCGTTTCAACGAATATATTTTGATGATTGATACCACGCATCATCACATGGTAAATACCAGTTCCCGATGATTCTCTTGCCTGCCTTGGCATTGCTTAGATATTGATTACCTTCAACTCAGATTCCTTGTGAAACATGAACCCGTCCCCGCGTTCCTCGGAAGCCTGCCTCGTAGGCTGACATGAAGTGCGCTTCAGGGAATTTCTTGTTCAGTCTGTCAAAGAGCTCCTTTGCATCTGCATGCTGAGCGAATGAATACTTGTAGCCACTCTCTGTGAGCGTTGTCACGTGCCACGTTTTCAAATGTACGTCAATTCCGACGTAAATGTTTTGTCCTTTGAAGGAAATTTTGTTACTTTGCATCCCGGTACGGTTTTAATTGTGAATGTTTCCTTCAATTTTTCACGTTCTAATGCGTAGCCCATCGTTCTGATGGCAATGAGGGTTCTCGCAGCGTAGCGGAGAGGTTCGTCGTTGTCAGCAGAACGAAACCTTCTTCTGCGCATGTCCAGCGCTCATTGGTAACTTTTCCAGTTGCAAACATAGTAACTCCGTTCTCCATCTCATTTCATAATATCATCGTGCAACTTCCCGAAACAGCGATGGAACTCGTGTTTGAAGCCAGTCGCAAAGATGTCTTGCTTCAGCTGGGTCATATAACGCACTCCATGAGCAGTTACCTTCGTCTTTGGTGATTGTAGTATCATCCGCGCCAGTTCCATAATTCGTGCATCGGTGTATCGCTCTTTCAAGTCAAGTAACCTCAATGCCTCGCACTTATGGTAGTCATACCGTTCTTTCAGATAAAAAGCATTTATCTCTTCATCATAGTCCGGGTCAAGATAAGTATTAAACTTTATCTCATAGTCATCCATTCGCTTTTCAAAACCAATGGTTGAACACTCGCCCTTCTTGTTGATGACCTCAATCGTTACCTTTTCTTCAAAGTCATATTTTTCATTGGTTGGACTCAACTTCTTTCTGATTCTCGCATCAGGATAGAGTTCCCGTTGTCCCTTCACTCTGCTACCATTGCACATTTGGCACGACGGAACAAAGTTGAATAGTGAGAGTGCAACTATCGGACATTTTGCTTTTTGTAGCACATGGTCCAAATCAAACTGTGCTTTCTTTCCTGTTTGGAGTGTAAACGGATTCACATATGCCATATCGCAATAAAGGCAGGTGTGTATCTCCAGTCCATTGTCCTCATTCATAAAGAAAGCTGCTATTACTGGTTGAAGGGCATCCCAATCATGCCCCCATCGAGCAATCTTCTCTCCGTATGAAAACAATGCCCTAGCATCTTCATGCAGCATACCGTGGAGTTTTTTTACTTTCAGGCTGACATAGAGGTCGTAAATATCCGCCAGTGTCTCAAAGTCTGCCACCAACAATTTATTAAACTTAATCGGCAGCAGGTTCTTAAACCGTCCATCTACGCCAACGAGTTGCCTCCGCAGCGCAACCCACCTCGTCTGCCTCAATGTCCTGTCTGGGAATATCTTCACGTATGCTTCCTTCAACGTCTCTCGATGCTTGGCATTCCCATAGTTCATCTTAATCATTGCTGAGCCTCCTTCCTTGCCTTCAGTCCTTTCAGTTCTTCAAGTTGGGCCTCCGCATTTCTAATACGAGAGTCTAAGTCATCTTCACGTCCTGGCAGATAGGTTTCCATCTCGTCAAGCATTCTGTTCGTCAACCCATGCAGATACTCATCAGCTATCAAGCCAGCCACATAGCGATATTCGCTCCACCGTCCTGCTTCTCTTTTTACTACTCCTTGTCTGTTCTTGCTTGTCGTAAATTTGTTGTAAAGTCCAAGAATCCCCTCTACTTTCTTCCTTGCTACATCACCCACAGTATAGTCCATAAAGAAACTGTTGCCCAGCATTTCGTGGATGTTAGCACAGAAAGTCTCGTTCACATCATTATCATCTCCCAAGGCAAGCACATTGGCTCTGGGCAGGTCGCTCAAGACAAAAGGCGAGTGAGTCACCATCATAATATTCAGACCCTCGACATTCTCCAAATGAAGATTTCCTAAAGTACTGGTCAGATAGCTCACAAAACGTCTCTGTAAATCGGGGTGGAAATAAAGCTCCACCTCGTCAAATACCGCGTTAATGTATTTATAACGGATAGTCGTCTCTTGATCTTCCACATACTCAGATTCGCTCTTGTCATCGGATGAGCGGGTTTCTATTTTCCTACGATAGTTGTCTTTCCATACGGAATCTATATTAACCAGATGATAGGCGAAGTTACTGATAATACCTGATATTTGTCTCTCGCCTGAACTGAGGCCGTACATCGGTATCAGATCCTTGTCACTATAGCTGCCATCCCGTCTAATTTTATTCTGCTCTATCACCATAAGCGTAGCATCGAATATCGGTGGCAGCATGACCTCCATGATATCTGGAGTCTTGGCATAGAGTTCGCCTTCTGAAATGTAGAATAAAGGAATGGGCCGCTTAATGTCATCGCTAAATTTCAGCACAACATGCCCTGTATGAGGATCTGTTGTGAATACTGGCAAGTCTTTCTCTTCATATCCTTCTGGCACATTGGCAGTCAACTGCCCGTTTTGTCCATTCATTTTGATGTCCATATCTTCAAAAGTCTTGCGGATTCTGGAATACCGCTCATAGACATCATATAGGGGTATTAACTCCCGATAATCCTCCCTGAATATCTGGAATTTCAAGAAGCACAATGTCTGACGCAACTTCAACGTGATATGCGTCTCGTCTTGTAGCATTTCCGACAACAGCACCTCAACCCGCTCAGGGTTAAATTGTTTAAAGTATATTAGAGCATTCTCTAACCGATTGTATTTGTCGTATGTCTGTGCTATCTTCAGTGTCTTATACACTACATAGTCCCATGCAAGCTTCTCATGTTCTGTTTCCTCATGATAGCCCATACAAAATAGTTTGCTCCACGTCGTACAAAGCGTAGTCCTGACATCGCCAAAATTTCTGGTCAGCGAGTTTCCCTTATACCTGAGCGTATCAAACAGATTGTCTCTGCTGAAATAGCAATCCACCTTCTGTGATATTCTGATTGCCACCACCTCCAGATGCTCATTGATGATTCTAAACGGGAATATTGGCTGTCCGCCATGCCCCTTCTTTCCCTTACTCGAATAGAGGAGCATGTTATTCAACCGCTCTGCCGCCAATTTATTTTCCTTCGGCACATTGATATTACCATTGTCGCGCATCGGGTTCAGCACAATCGGGGTCTGATAGCCGTCATTCTTATGGAAAAGCCCCATCAGCCAGTTCTGCTCTTGGGTATATTTCCCATTATACATCAACTGCCTATTATCGTTATCTTTCCTATCTCGCCATCTGTCCTCTAGCGTTCGCTCATCGTAGTAGTCCTTATAGTTGTAGGCATACATTGAGTAGTTGAAGATAGCCGTATAAAAGAAGTTGTCCAACTGTATCAACCCCAGATCATTGCCAACAATCGGGTTGAACTTATCATCCCGTCCGTCTGCCGACAAAAGTTCTGTCATCTGGTCGCATATATAGCATTTGTCTTCTGTATTCCATTGGTATTTGGCAATCTTTACGGATCTCCCGAATACCTGTATCTGGAAGTACAAATTGCCCTCTGCAGCCACTATGCTGCCATATACATTTTCTATGAAAAACAGGTGCTCCGATGATTTATGATTATAGGTTTCACCTTTCGCAGCTACCGAAAAGTTATTCAGTATACGTATCATTAGCTCAATGGCAGAACTTTTACCACTGCCATTCTGCCCTACTACAGCACTGATACTCACCGCCAGATTGTCTGTGTCATACAGCATACCATCGCCATCAGCATCATCGGGAACAGTCAATGTATAGCCATATAGTGGCTGTACGTCATATTCGTCTGCCACGCCATTTTCCACATCCTTCAGTTTGTATCCGCTGTAGAAGTACATCCACTCCTTACCGAATACTTTCTTCTGGATGCCTTTCACCTTAGCTATAGTTCCCTCGTCTCTCCCTTTTGGAGTGATAGGACGCAAAGCAATGATTCTGAATCTCGATTTCGCCATAGACTTACGTTCTTACGATTTCTGTTGCTGCCGCAATGCCTTTACCGCTTTCTCCCATGTTGATGATTTCTTGTCCTCGTCCCATTTATCCCAGAATTCCACTGTAGAACTGTTAGGTTGTATCTTCGGTTTGTCAAGAACCACGCGGCTTGGCAGCAGCGATGCATCTCCCACCACTAGACCTTCACCAACGTCCAATATAGGCAACATCTCTGCGAAATCACCAAGATTGTCGGGAAACAGACGGCGAATCACATTCTGGTCTTCTGGATTGGTCAGTCTCATGGCAATGAAGTTTCCACATTGACTCAGTATGGTTTTGCTCACATCAGCAGGGCGTTGGCTTATAACAACCAATGACACGCCATATTTTCTTCCCTCCTTTGCGATTCTCTCAAAGTTCTTCAAGCCTCTTTCATCCATGTTGTCTGCCGCAGTTACAGGCAGATAAAGATGTGCCTCGTCACAAAATATAGCAATAGGATGTCTGTCATCAGCATCCGTCCACTGTTGCACGGTGAATATCAGACGGCCAATCAAACCAGTTATCAATGGCAAAATATCCGATGGTACCTCTGAGAAGTCGATTATCTTTACACCATTATTATTACCATAACCAAGCACTTTCTCTATCAGTTGAGGAAGCCAGTCGTATGCCAGCAAGGCAGCATCGTCGTTAAACAGGAAGTTGAGACGTTTGTCAGTTATCTTACTTTCAAGACGCTGAATGAATCGAGTCAGTTTGCTATTCAATGGTCCTTGTTTCTCTGATCCAGCCCTTGCTCCTGGAACCATTTCTTCGTCCAATCGCTTCAATTCATCCAAAACAGCTTGAATTCTGTAAGGTATCGGGCTTTCTACTGTCATATTGGCCTCTGTTGTTACATCTCCTGCAGCCCTGACTGTACCTTGTTTCTCTCTGAGGATAAGGTCGAACAAGGCACGTGATTGGTTCGGGGCATTAGTATCAGAACGGTCTAAGAGCATCGCGGCCATCTCTTCGTAAGACAGCAGCCAATAAGGCAGGAATATAGCTTGGTCATTGTCTGGTTTCTCTCCAGGACCGGCAATTTTCAGTAGACAGGCATTGTTCAGGTCCTTTAGCGGCGTATACTCACCATGGATGTCAAAGATAACAACATTTACGGACTTCAATGCAGTAGCCTTCTCTAAGATGTTGGCCACCGTCCACGACTTTCCAGACCCCGTTCCACCGACAATCACAGCATGACGTTGGAAGAACTTGTTACCATCCAGATTGGCAACCGACTCTTCTGACATAGTATACTTTCCTATTGTCAGTGGATTTGAACTACCCGACGATATAGCTTTCATAAATTCCGATAGTTCTTGGCCCCGGAGCAAGTAGCATTCTGCATCCAAGCTTGGCACGGTGTTCAATGTCCTCTTGAACACATGCTTCTTGACACCATCCCTTTCCCTGAGAGTTCCCACTAGATTCACTCTAATGGTGTTCTCCAGTACCGCAGAGACGCTATCATCCTCGCCATCAACGGGCGAGGCTTTTCTGAGAATCTTTGTCACAAGGCCAATTATCTTCTCATTTGTCTTAGAGGAGTTTACTTGGACTATTTGGTTCACCTGTACGCTGTTCACCAGTTCGTCTCTTTCAATGTTGATGGTCACATTACCAGTATCTACATACTGGACTTTTCCTATCATGATACTCTCGTTCATAGTAGCATATCCATAAATTTGTTTAACCTCCAATAATCACCATCTTCAATGCTCTCAGACTTCACAATGCCATTTTCAACAACTCTTATATGGCTCTTGCCGATGTCAGCATCTGCTTCGATGTATATCACCCGTTTGGCTTTTTCCAGTTCTTTCTCTGTAGTGGATGTCACCTTCATGGTCACAACCACGATAGGAGTTCCCGATTTGGTCTTTTTGCTGACCAGTGGAGTTATATGCTCGTCGTTAAAGCCAAAGCCTACCACAAGAAACGATGATGCCTTCTTGATGGCATCGTCCGATTTCTGCATCAGTTCCCTATATGGGCTGTTGTGAGTTGTCCTATACTTATTCTTACCAGGTGGAATCATTATCGGGTCATAGCTAAAGTCTGTGTAAAGTTTCCTCACCTCATGGTCTACATCAAACCAATCAAGCGATCCGTGGACTTTCATCAGATTGATGATGTCCTTACCCTGAAACTTCCCTTCATCAAACTCTGACAGTTCCTGCTGGTCAAAACCATCAGTATAGTGCAGACCGTTATAGCCCCAGACGTATTCTAATATCCTGTCATAGTTTGTCGACACCACATTCATAACTTTCGGATGCGGGTCATGACAAAACTGCGTCAATCGACAGATACCCTCAAATTCATCGCTATTCTTCAGCAGTTTCTCTTTAGCTTTAAGGTCTGCAGCACTGACCACATCACGTATAATCTTTCTGATTTTCGGAAGGTCTGCTTCATACTTTTCTTTACCTAGCTCTACTTCAAGGTCGGTACATGTCTTGTCAAAAGTAGGCAATAACTTCCCTATTTCATCTTTTAATTGAGACATGCCAGGAAGTCCGAAGCCAATAGTTGCCCCAGATCCCCAAATCACCAAAGGCGGCTCATTGAGGTAGCTCTGTACCGTTTTGTATATTTCGTCCATATCCATGTTGGTATTATATATAATCTCTCCCATACTTCATCTTCTTCCAAGCACCGCATGCCTATGCCGTGACCAACTTCACTACCCTCAGCTCATGTCCTCCATTAATCTCCTCATTCAGTTGCTTCAGCCCATGAGACTTGTTTCCCTTAACTGATTTGACATATTTGATGGTAGGTATCAAGTAGCCTAACCTCGACACAGGGTCGTGTAGTGAACAGATGTGTCTGATGTGGCACTTCATGTTTCCTTGCAGATGGCAGGGAATCGTGTTGAGTGTGTTTTGCGACAGACCAGCAGAGTTATACCCAAACCCATGCAGGAGTTCGCTGTTTAATGACGCACAAGAGTACTGCATCAACCCGCCCCCTAACGAATGTCCAAACACGAATATTCGTCTGCCAGAAAAACTCTTCATCACTTCTTGCAAGATAGCAACAGACGCAAAATACGTTCTCGATGGTACGTTGAAATACTGGAACACATCAGTCAAGCCATTCTGCACCATTACCTTTCGTCCTGTCGCTGATGAAATATCGACTCTTGTTCCTGCAAACGACAGGCATATTATCTTCCCTGATGTACCCTTATGGTCAAACAGTGCAACAGACAGACCATGCTTGTTTTTCAAGTCAAGTTGCATGTTATCGGGTTTGTATTTGGTTTTGATGAAGTTTGTCGCATGCTTTTTGGAAATCACTGAGGGCATGATACCCACAGTTCCATCACGCAAGAATCTGTATGGGAATTCAGCGAAAGCAGCACCCACTTTTTCTACATAGTTGAACTTACTGATTGTTTTCTTTCCAATCGTAGGAACCCCTCTTGTAAATGCCGCAACTGCCTCAATAAATAACTTCGGTGCTCTCGGTATATACCTGAGTGCCTTGAAATAGTCTTTCCACGTATAACCGATAAGTTTGCATCCATTGTAGGCCAGTTCATAAACATCTTTGTCTTGCTTAGTGACAAAGCAGTACACATCCCACAGCCTGTCAACTATCAAATATGAACAACCCATGACTTGGAGACCTCGTGCTCCTCGGTTAGTCGGATAAAGAGAATACTGCCACCAGCGCCAGGTTCGCAATGCCCTTCTTGATATGTCATCAATGGGAAATCCCCTATCATTCAGTGCTCTGTATAACGTTTGGTTCCCATCCAAGAACTGGTTATAGTTGCTAAGAAAATCTTGGAATGTACTATATAATTCATCAATGTCATTTTCTTCGTGGTCATATAGAATGCTTCCTATCCTTATCTCAATATCATCATCTAAGAGCGAGTCATCTGCCGCATTTGGTTCTGTAATAAAGCCTTCCAGCCTTAATGCTATCTGATTGAATACTTCCGCATATCTCGAATAGCTCTCTGCAAGACTTGGGACTTGTTCAATGCCACCCACGCCCAAGTCGCTGAACAGTATGTCACCTTCCAGATTTATATTATTCCACCGCATATACCCAATCAACCTTTATATCCGACAGTTTTTTACACCCTTAACTATTAACCTTGAACCATTAACCAGGATGTATCCCAAGATACATCCGAGGGTATTATGCATCACATCGTCAACCTCAGAGAATCCTCTCATGAAAAAGAACTGGAGTGCCTCAATGGTTACAGAGATACCACAGCCTATCAAGAGGACTTTCCACCATGTCACTTGTTTGAAAGCGATACTTAAGAGTAAACCAACAGGGATGAACACCACTACATTCATTATATTCTCTGGAAGAAGATCCGCCCTTTCCTCTTCTATCGCCTTATAACACCAGAAAGGATGGAAGTCATATTTCCTTAACTCACTTGTTGTTCTGAAGAAGACTGTTGAGCAGAACAGGAGGAAGATATACTCGACCAGGTAAGAGGTACCCGTCCCCCCGTTCCTATCACGTGATAGATACCAGTGCCTGATGTTTGTCTCGCTCGCCTTGGCATTCTCAACTATTGATAATTGCTGACTCCTATTATTCGTGAAACAGGTACCCGTCCCCCCGTTCTCCTTTAATTGCCATTCCTATCGTATCCTCACGTTCACGAATGAGCAGATGAATATGATTCGTCATCAGACAGTAAGCATAAAGGATATAGTTTCTTCCAAAGGGAGTGCCATCAGGCTCATACGACAGAGCCATCATATCCAAGGTATTAAGAAACTGGTAATAGTCCTCCTGCTCTTCAAAAATATTCTGGTGATTTATACCACGCATCATCACATGATATATACTCCTATTATTCGTGAAACAGGTACCCGTCCCCCCGGTCCACGCAATCAACCCTTTTGCAATGTCTGCCAGAGATAGTTTTAGTTTTTCTACTTCTTCACCTTCTACTGTTTCCAATTGTTCAAGACTATTCATCATCCTCGTTATAAGGGTGATGTAAAAGTCATCCTGTCTGTCCTTAAATTCAAATGCCAAAGCAGTATCAACATGATAAGCTTTCATCATCTCGTATGCCTCAGCATCAATAAATGCCTGTCTCAGAATCTGCTCCATATAATTAGGCATTGGGCAATTGTGCTAACACATTCTCGTAAAGGGCCTGCAAGCCTGCAATAGGCACAAAAAACACCCTAATATTGGGATAGGTAGCGAACAAGTCATTTGGAAGCTTCGCTAATTGCTTTGATGTGAAAGCACTATCTATTATTGCGACTGCGGTGAAAAGCTTCTGATAGGTCACAGTATTAAAAGGCTCTGCATATCTATAAATCTGTTTATACTCTACCTTTAACCCCAGGTCTTTACATCTTGTTAGGAGATAATTAATACTTTCTGCAGCCCTTGATACGCGGTCTTTATCTGCATCTATTACAGCATCGATAAACACACACTGCTCTTTTCCTGCTTTATAACCTTTTTTGTTAGGATAGTGACCAGATGGTACGGTGGCTCTTACTTTTGCCTCAAAGGAGAACATTGTATCATTTGGATTAGCACCATTCGGATCAGACTTGAAAACCAAAACATCTGTATATGGGCTAGCAGCATCTTTCTTATCTTTCAACTGCCATTTCATGGGGCACACATTGACATCAGGGTGCCATACTTCGCGAGCAAGATAATATGTCAAAATCTCACCAAAATCTCCTGCTTTCACATCTGCTGTTTTAGGGAGTCTTTCCTCAATCTCCTGTTTCCTGGTTGTTCCAAATTCATTTACTATCTCTACCAACTTTTCCTCTTTGATATACGCTTCTCGAAATGGCACAAGACATTCGCTAACAAACTGCGCAGTTTTTGTGTCATCAAACACGTATGCAGTAATTCCCAATGCTGCATACGTGGTATTATCTTTGATGAAGTATTTATCAATGAATGGCATATTAAAAACCTTTTACTGTAGCCTTCAGCCGTCTATTGATACTGATTAACTCTTTTGTACTCCTCACACAAAGATAATAGCCTTTCAAATAGCCCACTCTTTCTTGCTTCATTTCTCCACTATTGAGGAGCTGCCTATTATGCTTGAGCCAGTTATAATACTTGTACTGTTCTTCTGGGTCATGCTTGGAAGGGTTACGGTGGTTGGTTTCAATGAAGCGTTTTACCTCATTGTATTTGGCCAACCACTTCTCATCCTGCGTCATATACTTACGACTAATCTTCTAACGAGTCTAAATACTCTTTCTCTATTCGCTTTGCAGAGCCAAAGTATTCCGTCCGCCATGTATCATCCTCAGAATCAATAATTATCCGGCTTCGAATAATACCCAACTGCGGCTTGAATTCAATAATTTCCTCCGTAGTTTCATTCATAATCTTTCGGAACGTACGATTCTCCTCGTTATTTTTCATTCTCAAAAGGCTCGTTGTAGTAACGTATAGATTCTTCGAATGACCATAGTATTTACGTAACATAACAGCTTTGGGCAGCACGTTAGATCCTATTATCCACGAAGTGAGTTTTGAAACAGCATCAGGTTTTATGTGCTTTTGAATGAAATACTCATAGTATCCCGTTTCAGAACCATGATGTGGGATTTTATAAAGATTTGCCACAACATTATCCATACATTCACAATCTGAAGCACTTTGCCATCCACCATCAGGCGATTTCTTTTGATCATGTTCCAGGTCTGCACCAAGAATTACATTATGCCCTTTTATTTTCAATAGCATAGCAACGCAACGGTCGTTAACTTCAACCTTTTTTGCGTCTTTGTATTTCAGAAGATCCTCAACCTCTTCAACCGATGTAGTTTCATTATCGAGCTTTTCAGTAATCAAATCTTCAAATGAGGCAAATATCTCTTCCTCAACAATTGAGGCCTCCTCTATAGATGTCTGATCTATTTTTTTTAGCTGGGCAACCTGCCCTACCACTTTATGAAGTTTTTCTTGGGCATTTGCCAATTCTTTATTAAACTTTTCTATTTCTATTGAGGAGGGACTAAGCGCAAAACATTCAGTTCCATTTTTGTTGAATATCATCTTGTCTTGCTCAACCCTCTTGATTTTGATGCCTTTCTCATTAGCTTTGTTTATAGTATCGCGAAGTTCAGTCAATTTGCTAGATTTACCCGTGTAATTACATTTCTCCATCATTTCATATATGAACTTCTCACGGTCATCCGCACAAGATAGAGCTAGTACTGTCTTGTTAGAGCAAGCCTCAATAAGTTTCGAAAGGCCTAGAATATGGTCTTCATGCCAGTGTGTACATACGACATATAACAGTTGTTCATCAACTTTTACGCCTATTTCTTCCAGATATGAAAGAGCTACACATTCACCGTTCATTGGATTGGTACAGCTGTCAACTACAGCCCACATGTTATTCCCAATATGAATGATAATGGTTTCTCCAAATCCAGTAGTACCACCAATTAGTGTTACCTCTGCTTCATTAAGGGCGGGCGCATCCAGTTTCTCATTTATTCCAACCATGATATGCCGTCAAACACTTTTCCAACTTCATCCTCCATTTCTTTTACTAAGATAGGAGAAGGAGGTGTTAACATCTGGAATCTTATCTCTGAGCGTTTCACCATCATCTTCTTCTCATTCTGAAACACCCCTACGGTCCAATAGAAAACTGCACCTTCTTCAAATTGATCCAAATTTGCTATTGTTACCTTGTGACGGTTAAAGCGAACGATTTTTTGATCCCTTCCTCTTTCTTTAAGCAGCTCTATTTTAGCCACGAAATTTTCACTGTCTTCAATTTCGATTACCCTTCCTATCCACTGCTTGAAGTATTCTTGCGCACGTACTGTTATCTGGACAGGTACACTATTACCAGATTCCATTCCCTTATCTAGAGCATCTTTATCAAAAGTAGTATCTTGGGGAATATGCTTTATCATATTCCTCACCCTCTGCCACTCTTCAAAGCTGGATACACGAGTACTATAGTCTCTGTAGGAAGACCTTAGCTCAAGTTCAGAAAAGTCGTCAGTTCTTTTCATTAGGCGTTCATCTTTTCGACGAGTTTGTCTACTATACTCTGGAACATATCGAAATCCCGATCCAAATTATCTGTCAGCACTGATAGGGCATTTGCTACAGTTTGACCTACCTGCTCTAAATCATAATGATTATTGATGTTGAAGTCCACGCAATATGGCGTATCTTTTACAATAGCAGGCTTTATCTGTATCATTCTCCTTTTTTCTTTAAAGGTCTCTGATCCAATATCTTCAATGGCAATGTTCCTTAATCGAGGATCATGGAAAGATGGTTCCCACATAGAAAGAGGAGCTAACTTTGCGCCAAAGTCATAGTATGATTTTTCGTCAGCCAAGTTATATACAGCGCCCCTGTTGATACCAACAGCTACTATAGGCATTTCAGAAAGCGCATTTAATGTACCCACAATCAGGTCACGCATCATTACAACCCTTTCTGCTTTCTTTATCTTGAATTCACAACGCTTTGGGGTAACAGTCATTTCGAGCCAATCACCTACATGATAAGTTGATAATTGATCATTCACCAAAATTTTCTTTTCAGTTACATCAGCTTCGCTTATCAATCTCTTTTGTAACAACCAAAACGGATGGAAAATCATAGGATTAAAACCGCCTAACAGCACAACACTGTAAAATCCGTCTACATATCCCAGCTTAATCATTTTAGTATACTAATTATCAGTCAATTGTCCAATGTTTACTATTATATGAGCCTTCTCTAGCTCTCTTATAGGGCTCTTACATCATCCTCCCTACCTCTTCCATCGCCCTCTTGATTTCTTCGAGAGAGGCGCTTCCTCACCACATCCTATACACATACACAGGTGTTATCAATTCCGGATCAAAGGAGCAGGAGCGGCCTTCGCATTCCATAAATTCCTTTAGCCTATCAATCATTGTCGTATCTGTCATAACCATGAACCTTGAATTCTTAACCATGAACCACCATTACTTCTGGATCGAAGGAACAAGATTTCCCTTCACTCTCAATAAATGATTGCAGTCTTTCTTCTAATGATGAGTCCGTCATAATCATGAACCGTGAATCATTAATCATGAACCATCAGTTGCCATGAACCATGAACCATGAACCCTGAACCATAAGTTGCCTTGGCATTCTCAACTATTGATTATTGCTGACTCCTATTATTCGTGAAACAGGTACCCCCCGGTCCTCAATTGAGGTCATCAATGAGACCACCAATGAGACCGCAATTGGGGCCATAATAGAGGTCATAATAGGGTTCAAATGCTTAACTTTGAATTTTTCTTCCATCCTCCAGATCTCAGATTCCCTTCATATTCCAAAATTTCTGCGTCCGTTAGTAATTTCATATACCTTTTTGCCGTTGAATAGCTTTTCCCTATAAGGTCTGCTATCTCTGGTAGTTTCACCTTATCGCGCGTCTGCATATAGTTAAGTATCTGTTCAAGAGCCTTTTGGACTGATTTTTCCGAGGCCAGTTTGCCCACCTCTATCCCATAGCTCTTAGTCATGGCTATATGGCTATGCTGTACTCCTGGAAATACAAGTGTCACAAAGCCTCCCTCTGACCTCCATTGTGGCAGTGCGTTGCCATTCTTCCTACACTCTTCGATGATTCTAAGTGTACCACTACCCGCCATCTCTATATAACGCATGGTATATAGTGCGTTTGCTATGTCAGGATTGCGCAAAACAGACTGATGCGTTTTTGACAAATCTTCCACTTTCAGATTACCATAGAGTTCGCCAGAGTTCACTATCTCAAGACGACTGCTATATACATTGATAGCAACATAAGAATCATAATCCTTATATACTCTATGTACCACGGCATTTAGCACACCTTCTCTTAATGCCACCTGTGGAAGCTCTTGCTTTTCCTGACGGTACAGTCCGTCAACTGATATTGTCTGTCTATATAGAGATGAGATATATCCAACAATCTCGTCAATCGCACTGATAAGGTTAGTGTCATACAAACGAACATCCAGTAGCTGTGTATCATCTACACCACCATATACTGACACCCTAATTCTTGTCTGAGGCAGAAATATCGATGGAGTCTTTGCAAAAAGCACTACGCCTGCATTTGTAACATGGTTCCCATTCATCAGTCCCATCTTCACCAACACGTTCGCAACACTGGTCTCTTTATCTACCCTTTCTATCTCTATCAGTCTCCGCTTCAAACTCTCCAAAACGGAGCCGGTCAGATCTGATATTTCAACACCTGGAACATACCTTCTCTCCCAACTGTCATCAATCTCATTTTGCGATGAACTTATCCGGGTGATTTCCTCAAGCGATGCTTTCCTTATACTATCATTCTCTCTCACATAATAGGCATCATAGCAGATATATGGCTTGCTGTTGCCTGCCCAAACATTAACAATAAGAATATTCTTCCCATCACGTTCAGTAATTGATGTCGTGAATGGGGGAAAAGGTCTTACATTGGCTGCTATTCCTTTTATTATCAGTTCTATTTCTTGCTCTGTAACTCCAGGTATTACTCCCGTCGCTTCCGCTCCTATAACAAGTGAGCCACCGGTACTATTTGCCAAAGCGCTTACAGCCTTTGCCACAACCTCTGGCACCGACTGCTCCATCCAAAAAGTCTCAGTCGGGTTCTGAAACAAATAATCTAAAATATAATCATTCATATGCATTACCATAAAATTGACTCTATGAGTTGCCTGTCCTCGAAATTGGTTCTGATAAAGCGCTCCATTTCTGTCCAACTCTTACAATACTGCATCCAGTTTCCTGTAACCTCTGCTCTGTTTTTCCATTTCTGATTCACAAAGTCCTCCATTCTCAGGCATTCCTCATCAAAAGTATGTGACTTGTCTGGGCGAAACATATCCATCACCTTAGGCAATTTCTTTCTCAACCTTATAGTCATATCATAGAAGCGTGATACTATCCAATTGAACACTTTGCTGTGGGTTCTTGGATGCTCTCTCATCTCTAATGAGCGAAGCAGCTCTTTTGAGTTTTGTATTTTATCCTCTATGATGTACCAGCAGGGCTTGTCAAATTCTCTGGCACACTTCATTTCCTGAAAAGTTATGCTCTCATTGTTACTGACACCAGTTCCGCAGTTTTGACGGATAATCCCAATAAACAAATCGCAAGCCTTGACAGCATTAAGACAATTATCAAAATTTCCAAGCCGTGGGTTCACTTTAAGGGTGCCAGCCTTAGACATAATCACCTTATAACCAGCTTGAGTAAGCAGGGAATATATAAGGTCTAGTTCCGTCTCAAAGCCATGCACCGAAGAGCTTACCATAACAATATACTCCTCATTGAAAACCCTACCTGGCACGTTTTCATCTATCGTAACCATTACCTACATTGTATTTACTTGTACTATAACTTGAAACCTGAAATCTGACGCTCGGCTCTGCCGCTTGGCTCGTCCAAGAACTTGAAACCAATGTTTCTGTGCTATTCGTGTTGTGTGACCCCTAAGTTATCGTTAAGGACAAGGTCAGCGTTAAGGTTGTATTTCTGTGCTTTCTGTGTACCCCCTAAGTTATCGTTAAGGTTATCGTCAAGGTTGAAGGCGCAAAACGCCTTCTTCGTCATGCTCCACAAATGGCCCCTCCTTACATTCAAAGATACAGCTACCTGATTCCAGCGACTCCAGCGTATGCCACACCCCTTTCAGGATGTTCACACCATATCGTCCTTCTTCAGCACAGAGCACCACGCTTTCAATAATAGATCCATCATCATTGTGAGTTGTAACCTTCACCTTTCCTCTCAGAATCACAAACGACTCATCTTTCGTTGGATGCCGATGTATCTCAACCTTAGTACCAGGCTCCACTGCATTCAAGAACCGATGGCACTTCTCATCAAGCGACTGATGGAAGTTATAGTTCATCCGCAACCTATCTGATTGTTTGGCTTGTCTACTTATGTCATCTAATAATTGTTTATCTATAAGTTTCATCTAACTTCCCAGTTCTTGCATCTTCCATCAGCCTTCATACATCAGCCATCGTCAGTACTCGATTCCTTCCTCGCCTGTCTTGCCATATATATCTATATCTTTTCTAACTTTTATCCATCCGTTCAGAACGGATCACAGAACCGTCCCGCGATCTTTTTTGTCAGGGCATTGATAAGTGAGGTCTCCTTGTCCATTCGTATGAGGTTTGTCGTTATACTTGTTTTATGTCAATAGGTATGTTCCTTAATGTCCTCTTCATCGCTGGTGTCAACGAAGGCACAGTCAGAAACAACCTATCTCTTGCCCTGCTCATAGCAACATAATAAACCCTGTCGGGTTCCCATCCTTTTATATTAGGATTATACAAGACTTTCAATGCTTTTTCTTCCGTAAAGATAACCATTACGTTCTCGAACTCATCTCCTTTGGCTTTATGAACGGTTCTTTGTGCACTGCTATCCTCAAGAAGTCCCACACATTGGGACAATTGTCTATATGTATGACTAATATAAAACGTATTGGCTTTTGATTTCTCTCTGATTTCAGCCATCTCCCACCGTTCATACAGATAATCGTAGAAATCTTTCAAAGTTCCATTGCAATATGTATGGTAGTCATCTAAAGCCTCCTTTACTGTACTATAGGCATCCAAATCAATCACGCCTACCATCTCAAGCATTTTGAATGCAGCCCCAAACTGTTTATTGCGGGCATGCTCTATCGCCTTGATCCATGTTGACACAAATTCTCTTCTTTCTGCATTTGAATCTGCAATTTGATTCAGCAAGCCACTATTCTCAGAGTGTGCATTTACCTGCTGCTTTAGGATATTAGCCTCAATATTACGATATGACAGAGCATGAACTTCTCCTCCTGCTATCCGCGACGCTTCCTCATAACAAGCCATCAGTTCACCTACCAATAACATCGGTTTCATACCATGTTCATTTCTAACAGGACGCTGTTTGAAATCACTTCTTATAACATTCAGCAAATCTATTATTTCATTTTTGCTCCTTCTGTTATCTGGAATAGTGTAATCTCTTAACCCCTCAAGTGAAAATGAAGTAAATTGCTTGGGGTCTGCACCAAGAAAATTGTAAATCGATTGAGCGTAGTCTCCAATAACACCTACCAAGGCACCATTTACCCCGATGTTTTTTATGATATAAGCCTGTATGGGATTCGTGTCCTGAAACTCATCAACAAATATATATGGGAATTGAACAGCAAGTGCCTTGCCTATAAAAGGATACTTGTTTATGAGTTTATAGCTAAAATACAGCACATCGTCATAATGCATATACCCTTTCTTCCAAGCCAGTATTTTGTATATGCCGTATGCCGCATCATTAAGTGGATATCCTTTCTTACAGCACTTTTTAGCAGGAATTGCCATGCATTTCAAACTGCCGTCATCTTGCATTTTCCATTTTGCCGTACGTATTGCTGCTACCACATAGTCTTGCTCGGCATAGTGTTGGTTTACACCATTTATTACAGCCTCTATGGTTTTATAGTCCGACAAAATTCTGTCGTCCTCACCTTTCAGTAACGAAATATCAAAGCCTTCTTCCTCAGCAACGAAATGTAAGTAAGGCTTTACTATATAAGCATATAAAAAGCTGTGGATTGTACAAGAAAGCACACGGTTTCTGTCATCTCTCAGCCTTCCCAAAAGTGTATCTGCGCCTACATTTGTATAGGACAAACAGGCAATCTTGCCCATCTTTCCCAGTAGCAAGGAGTCCCGCAACACATGAGCTATATGCAGTGCAAGCCAGTGTGTCTTGCCTGCGCCAGGACCAGCGGATACCCTGAACGGATGGTCTATCTCTATAAGAGTTTCAGAGCTTATCTCAATAGCCATTCAAATGCAGAATGTATGTAAGGGGGTACAACAAATAGAGATTTATCATCGCCCTCCTCTAATTCATAATTATCCTCCAAAGCAAGGCATAGTTCCAAGGCATTTTCGCCCTTACCCACAGAACTCAGATAACGGGCTGCAACCAAATGCCGTTTTTTCTCTTCATCATCCCAACCTGTTAGTTCGAGAGCGGACTTTACCTCATCCCACTTATCTGAATGTTTTATTCTTTCCTTAGCTTGTTCGTATGTCATGCCCATCATGTCTTTTATCTCGTTTTTATTTGACATGGAGTCTGTGACCAGTAATTCCAAGGTCGGATTACATAGAGCCAACTCATATTCGAACGTTTTTCCTTTTTGGGCATCCTGAGAGAAGAACCTGATAGATGGATGTGCTTCGTATGCATGTTCAGCATCCTCAGCATTCACCATATATTCATAGTGTTCATCATCCTTATGAAGTTCAAATGGATAGCACGTCTTATACTTATGATTTGGGCCTTTCTGTCTCTTTTCTGGATCACGGTCTGTAATGCAAGCCACCATTTTTGGTATTGCATTGTCAGAATCCTCAGTATTGAACAATTTGATAAAATGGTCAAAGTAGCGGCCATTGATGTTCACAACTGCCACGTGTTGTTCCTCTAAAGACACCCCATCATATCGAGCCATAGTATTCATCAACAATTCCTCTGCAATGCCTTCCACCATAATAACTTTTCGGGCAAACAACATATCCGACTTTGTAGCATCGAGGAAACGCTGCACATAGTTCTTCGATTTCTTGTCATCTTCCGAATCGGAAAACACCTTGCCAGGATAACTCACACACGTAGTACCATCATTTTTCCTGTGTAGGCAGATGATATCATCCAATTTTACGGCTGCTGTAATCTGAGAAGAATGAGTAGTAATGAAAATCTGTCTTACCTTATGGTCTTTCTTTAAGTTCTTTTCCAAGAATTTCAAGAACTGATATTGCATCGCAGGATGTAAATGTGCTTCAGGTTCCTCAATAGCAAGAATAGGATACACCTTTGCATTATCGCCCATATACCCACCATCTGCATCTGCTTGCATCTTTGCCAGCAAAAGCGACATATAAATGAGGTTATTGTACCCCAAACCATTATGTGTGGCTGAAATTTCAATATCCTCTCCATATTTGATGATAAGCTTCAACGCAGAAAACAAATCCTGTTCGGTCAGAGTACTCTTAAAGTCAGGCAAGGCATTATTAAACGAAGCTCCTGTTTCTTGGGCATAGTCAAGCATCACATCCTTGCCGTCCTCTAATCTTGACAACAAAGCAACCATAAGTTTTGCAGCCTCTTCACCAAATGTATTCCTAATTTCTTTAAATTGTGCCTCTTTTTCTTCTTTTGACTTTCCATCGGCTTTTTTCACGCCATAGTCAATAAAGAAGTTCAGCACATCACGCAGCATTGTACTCCTTCCATAGAACATATCATCCTCCACGTTTCTCATAGCTCCGAGAAACTGGAAGTCAAAACGTTCCAGTTTATCCATTTCAGGTTGTACGGGGTTGTCTATCGCTCCTCCCAAAAGTCTGTATATGTAATATCTCAGAAAATCATTCTCTATTATACTCCATGCGGCCTTCAGTTCTTCAACACCCCCCATTGCCGCAACATACTCTTCTTCTTTCTCTGCTGGCAGATAAAATCTGTAGGTTAGTTTTGCCTCATAGCCATCCTCCATTTGAGTAAACCAGTTCGCTATCACTCGGAGATCCTCTTCCTGTTCATTGTAATCCTTTTCACTGTTTTTTATCGTCAACGTGATAGTAACTGATGGCGAGTGTGCTTTCAGTTCATCAAGGGTTACATCTCTACAGAAATCGTAGGCATTTAGTTTCCTATAGCGGTAATGTGGCTCTATAACAAGCTGCAGAGCCTTTAGCAGGTTTGTTTTTCCTGCATTATTATGACCTATCAGGATATTAATACCATCGTTAAATTCAACGTTACTATCCTTAAAATTTCTAAATCCTGTAATTTTTATGTTTGAGATATACATAATCAATATATTTACCAGTCAAAACTCTTTATCTGCTCCATTAAGCGCTTTTTTACCTCATCACCTTCGACGAAGTATTTCACAAACAGATAGATTGCCTCCTGAGCGGAAATAAGATTCGCCTCACGCAGTTGATATAACATGGAATCGTCATGTTGCATGACTTCTATATCAACAAGTTTATAATAAACATCAGAATACTTATTCCCTCTTTGAACACCAAATGAAATCATGTCCATATCCAATCCTATACCTTTACCATTTGTACAATTGGCGATATCCCTCATTTGCCATAGCAACGAGTCCATATTGGCAATATCATTCAGTTTATTATGCAGTAAATACGCTTCGGGAGCGTTATCAAAGAAACCATTCCTGACACTATTAGGGGAGACATAAACCATTTCATCCGTAAATAGGTCTTCCATCAGTAGTGCAGGTTTACCCTCCACAAGGCAGACCTCCATGAAAGCAGGGAGCATCAATCCACAGTGCTTCAGCAAGTCCAAATGCTCCACCGCCTTTTTCGGCAAGCTATCAGAACTTATCTTCACCACTGCGGGCAACCCACTTGGTTCAAGAGGCTTTGTGTACTTATATATCTTGCTCCCTGGACCTTCTGCTATCTGTACAAGGTCTTTTAATTCTATGTATTCCATTTCAATATATGTATTACTCTCACTCCTCCGGTGTTTCAAACGTAACAATCCATGGATTCTTCCCCGATTTGAGGGTGGGTACTATCTGAGCGATTTTTATCATCCCACAGAGTCATTTCCACGCCCTCCTTTATAAATCGTACTTCATCCATCGTTCATCTTGTGTTATAGTTTCTCCTTATCTCCCTACATCCAGCGTTACCCTATCACAACCTTATCATTCTTCCAGTCTAGCACCAGATAATGCAACGCATTCTCCGTATATTCCAGCACACCTAGCCTATTTCCCCAATGGTCTATCACACTTGGGCTGTATATACCACGATAGGCCCCGTTCCTTCCCATAAGTATCGCCTTCTTCACATTCTGCGAAACACAGGTCAGAGGTTTGGGATTTGGAGCTCCCTTACTCATACACATCACATCTGGATGTCCGTTCAGACTTCCATGATGTGATACCACATAATAATGAGTCAAACTAAGATTTCCCTGACAAGGCGCATGTCCGCTCATTTCCTTAAATCCAACCGTTTCCAAATCTCCTGGCAGAGTCATCATCTTACCATCCAGCGTGATGCTATACACCACCGAGGCATTATTCGCATTCGCAACAACCCTGTTCGTCACACCATCCTCCACCGATTCACTATACTTATATAACCTGCATTCCGGGTGCAGGATCCTAATAACCCCTTGTCGCAAATTATCACTGATGGGCTCAACAAACCTACATGAAAGGGCCTTCAGTCTCTTCAACACATCACACCATACAGCCGACGCGCAGTCGTAATGGAGATTTGCATATACCAGAGTATTTCCATCCACCACGCCATAATTCATTAAGTAGCGCAGCCCATTATAATGATCAAAATGCGTATGAGTCAGCATAAAACGCGATACATGCAGGTTTTTCATATCCACGCCCACCTCCTCAGCAATACATTTTAGGCAGCATAGCAGATTTAAACTATAGTCACACCTTGTCAGATAGTCATACGTCGAACAGTCCACCATCCACAAGTCATACCCTATCTCATATTTTATCAGGATAAGGCTACAATTGCCATGCCCCACCTTCACATGATACGACTTCACCCTGTCTATTTTCCTTTGACTTATCGCCCAAGCCCCGTCGCCATTCACCTCCAACTTTATTAGTTCCTGTCGCAAGGCCTGGCTCTCACGTCTCAGTTCATTTGCCCTCGGGGCATCGCTGGCCAACCGCATCATATGGTTAGAGTCTGGATGATACCAAACAAAGTCATCCTCCTTAATGCGCTGCTCCGATGCAAAATAGTGCATCTGATTCTCATTCAGTTCTATCGAAAACGACCTTGGGAATCCCTCGTCCGTCATCTCCGTACCAAACAGAGCCACATGATACCGTTTCCCCTCAACATCTATGGCCGATATGCAGTCCACATAGTACAGATGTCCCTCTATCACGTCCCTGATATATTCCAATATTTGCCGTGCCTGCAGATGGTTCATATATTCCTGCTCAGAAGCATCCTCGGGGTTAGCCACATATTTCTCCACCCATTTCAAGGAACAGCCTTTTCTCTCACAATACTGCCTCACCAATTCCACCGTACCCCCCTTCGTTCTGGTGGCCACTATGGCTATATCTGGAGTTTGACAACTTATATAATCCAAGTTTTTCTTTTCATCCTCAGATGTGTCCCCCCAAGTGCAGATTGTGATACGTAGACCATGATATTCGAAAGTAACACTCTTGTCTTGTCCTTCTATCAGACAGCCATGCCCAAACATCTCTTGGTACATCAGATTTATCAGATGCCCCAAACAATGTGTCTTTCCCACATTTCCTCTTCCAAACAGCGCTATTACTCTCATGTCCTTTCAGTTTTTCCTTAATTCCATCAATAAGTGCTTCCGCATTCCTCAGCCTTCACACCTCAACTTTCTCTTAAAACCGACAAGCGGCCATATCACTATTGGAAGTTGCTCTCAAACCAATAGCTCAATGACCGACTTGTCTGTATCTTGCTACTTGCTAAATTCGTTCGATTACCATCATTTGTGGCCATAGAACTCTTTATACCACTCTGCAAATTTCCTCAATCCCTCTCTCAACGTGATCTTGGGCGTAAACCCGAAGTCACGTTCTAGGGCTGTGGCATCAGCATAGGTGGTTGGCACATCACCTGGTTGCATGGGAACGAGTTGCTTGTGAGACTCGAAGTCGAAGTCTGGGGGAAGGACACCGGCTCGAACCAGTTCTTCTTGCAGGATATTCACGAAATCCAGCAAGTTCTCTGGCTGGCCACCTCCGATATTATAGACAGCATAGGGAGGGATGGGCAGTCCGTCCTCACCCTTCTTACGCTCCGGAGCACCCTGCATCACACGATACACACCCTCTACGATGTCATCGACATACGTAAAGTCACGACGGCAGTTGCCATAATTGAATATCTGGATAGTCTCACCCTTCAGCAGTTTGTTGGTGAAGCCGAAGTATGCCATATCAGGACGACCAGCAGGTCCATATACAGTAAAGAAGCGCAAACCTGTTGTTGGAATATCATACAACTTCGAATAGCAGTGAGCAAACAGCTCATTGCTCTTCTTCGTAGCTGCATATAATGACACAGGATTATCCACTCTGTCATCTGTGCTGAATGGCACCTTCTTATTACCACCATACACGCTCGATGATGAAGCATATACCAAATGCTCTACGGGATAATGCCTGCACGCCTCTAATATATTATAGAAGCCAATCATGTTGCTCTGAATATAGGCATCAGGATTGGTGATGCTATAGCGTACGCCAGCCTGTGCAGCGAGGTTCACTACCACATCAAAGTGGTACTTCTCAAACAATCCATCAATCAATGCCTTGTCAGCTAAATCACCCTTGACAAACTCATATTCAATTCCCGCAGGTTTAGCTTTTTCAATCTCACTGAGGCGGTATTCTTTCAGCGTCGGATCGTAATAATCATTCAGATTATCCAATCCAATAATAGTTCCCTCGCTCAGTTCCTTGAACAAGCGTAGCACCAAGTTCGAGCCAATAAATCCAGCACTTCCAGTAACTAATATGGTTTTCATCTTTTAATCTCTCTTGAAAATATCGCGAGTATAGACCTTCTCCTGAACATCATCCAGTGCCTCGTCGTAGCGATTGGCAATGATGGCATCACTCAGCTTCTTAAACTCATCGAGGTTGTTCACTATCTTCGACCCAAAGAACGTCTCGCCATCCTTTAGCGTAGGCTCATAGATGATGATATTGGCACCCTTGGCCTTTACACGCTTCATAATGCCCTGGATGGCACTTTGACGGAAATTATCTGAATTCGATTTCATCGTCAGACGGAACACGCCAATGGTCACTTCCTTCTCTGCGCTCTCACTCCAGTCGCTATTAGCAGTATAGTAACCAGCTTTACGCAGCACTTCGTCTGCAATAAAGTCTTTACGAGTACGGTTACTCTCCACGATGGCTGTCATCATGTTCTGAGGCACATCCGCATAGTTAGCCAGCAACTGTTTGGTGTCTTTCGGCAGACAATAACCGCCATAACCAAATGAAGGATTATTATAGTGAGTACCGATACGAGGATCCAGACCTACGCCCGATATGATAGCCTGCGAATCCAAACCTTTCACCTCTGCATACGTATCCAACTCATTAAAGTAGCTCACACGCAAAGCCAGATAGGTATTGGCAAACAGCTTCACGGCCTCTGCCTCGGTCATACCTTGATAGCTCCTTCCTGCAGCAGACCTGCGAAGATCTTGGCCTTCTCCTCTGCCTCTGGATTACCGATAGCTGTTATGGCAGCATTCTCCTCGTCCCACTTTCTGTTTCTGTCAGCAGGCAGAATCTTTGGATAGCCTACAATAATACGAGAGGGATAGAGATTATCATACAACGCCTTGCTCTCACGCAGAAACTCTGGCGAGAACAGCAAGTTAAACTTCTCAGCGCATACTTTACATACAGCGAACGGCAATAGCCCACAGGGATGGTACTCTTAATCACCATCACCGCATCGGGATTGACGCTCAGCACTAAGTCAATCACGTCCTCGATATGATGCGTATCAAAGAAATTCTTCTGTGGGTCATAATTCGTCGGAGCCGCAATTACTACAAAATCAGCATCCTTATAGGCAGCCTTTCCATCCAGCGTTGCCGTTAGGTCAAGCTCCTTCTCTGCCAAATACTTCTCAATATACTCATCCTGAATAGGCGAAATCTTTTTGTTGATTTTCTCAACCTTCTCAGGAATCACGTCAACAGCTGTTACGTGATTATGCTGAGCAAGCAGTGTTGCTATACTCATGCCTACGTAACCTGTTCCTGCTACTGCAATTTTCATCGTTTTCAATAATAAGTTAGTTTCTATAATAATTATTTTCCGTATTTCTCCACGGCCTCATAATAGGTATCCAAGCCTGATCCAACAGACCATTGTTCAGTCCGATATACTCCCGTTCTGCCTCCGATGCTATCTTCACCACCTCAAACGGCTGTAGCGTAATATCATTCGCCTTGGCAAACGCCATCACATACGCAATCAGAACAGCAGCTGACGAAGACAATCCACCCACAGGCAGCGACCCCTGTATCACACCAGTAATACCGCGCTTCAGTTCAAAGCGCTTACGCAGTGCATACTTCGCACCACGAGCATAATCACCCCAATGGTGCTCACGAACTTGTGATGGCTTATCTATCTCAAAGTCCACCACCCCTTCAAACGTCTTCGACTCCAGATGCACATGATTCTCCGGCCACGACCTTTGACCTTCGACCTTTGACTTTTGACTGTCATTTACATCGAAGTAAAGGTCCACCCCTTTGTCAATCGCAAAACCTGTCACCAATCCATGTTGGTGATCCACGTGTGCTCCCAATGGACAAACCCTATATGGACTAAAAATATGATATTGGTAATCCTTCATAAACATTATTTCCCACATCATACATCTTACTTCTTACCTCGCTTTCTCCCCCATTGCGGAACAAACACATACGAGCAAAACGCCCATACCCCTTTCAAAATCCTTCTAAGCATGCCAAAGCTCACACCTTTTCAAAGAAAGTATCCGGCCTCTGAGGGTCAAAGATCTCGTTACAATACATGACCGTAACAAGATTTTCTGTATCTGACAAGTTAATGATGTTATGAGTATATCCTGGCAACATGTGGATGCACTGGATATTGTCACCACTTACCTCAAACTCTATCACCTCTTCACTACCCAGTTTGCGTTCCTGAATCAGTCCATGACCGGCCACCACAATAAAGAACTCCCATTTGGTGTTGTGCCAATGCTGCCCCTTGGTGATTCCTGGCTTCGAGATGTTGATAGATACCTGACCTGCATTGAGGGTATGCACCAGTTCAGTAAACGACCCGCGGTCATCCACATTCATCTTCAAGTGGAACGCCACCTTCGAAGCAGGCAGATAACTCAGGTATGTGCTATACAACTTCTTAGCAAACGAGCCCGCAGGAATCTCCGGTATCATCAGCGTCCGCGGCTGCTCCGCAAAGCTCTTCAGCAGCTCCACAATCTTACCAAGCGTCACTTTATGAGTAATGGGGGCAGCACAATAGCGACCATCCTCTTTCATTACTGTTTCAACACCATCAAACTCACAATGGTGCTCCTTGCCCAACAAAGCGCAAATCATCTCATCCACCAAGTCATCGATGTAGAGCAATTCAAGTTCTACTGATGGATCGTTTACCGTGTAAGGTAAATCATTTGCGAACGCATTACAGAAGGTTGCAACGGCTGAATTATAATTCGGTCTGCACCATTTTCCAAACAGATTCGGGAAACGGTACACTAAAACCTTTGCTCCTGCTTCTTTGCTATAGTCAAAGAACAGCTCTTCGCCAGCCTTCTTGCTCTTGCCGTATTCAGAAGTACCGAAACGTCCAGCCAATGTTGCCTGGATAGAACTTGAAAGCATCACAGGACATTTATTCCCGTGCTTTTTGAGAGTATCCAGTAGCGTAGAAGCAAATCCAAAATTACCAGCCATAAATTCAGACTGCTCCTTCGGGCGATTCACACCTGCAAGATTGAATACGAAATCACAATCACTACACCACCTGTCAAGTTCTTCTGCAGTATTGTCAATATCGTATTCATAAACAGCCTCGATAGCCAGTTCAGGGAACCTTCTATCTTTGCCGTCTTTAATTGTATTGAGTTGAGCACAAAGATTCTTACCTACGAATCCCTTTGCTCCAGTTACAAGTATCTTCATTATTAAACCAGATTCGGAATTCCGTTCAGTTCGTTCTTGATGTATTGCAAGTCTGCAATCTTGGCCTTGGTTTCTTCAAGGTTCAGGCGATAGGTGTTATCGCTATTGAACTCCTCGATAGTAGCGCGCTTGGTATCGCCTTCCTTGAAGTACTTATCGTAGTTCAAGTCACGGTTGTCAGCAGGCACTGCATAGAAGTTACCCATATCAATAGCCTTGGCAGCTTCCTCCTTGGTGAGCAACGTCTCATACATCTTCTCACCGTGACGAATACCAATCACGCGAATCTCAGGCGAGCCTGAGGGTATAAGAGTTTCAGAGTTTGAGGAGTTTAAGGCCTCACCATACTGGTGTTTGAAAAGTTCAACTACTGCCTCTGCCTGGGTCTGAATAGTGCAAGCGGGTGCTTTCTGCACCAAGATGTCACCATTCTTACCGTGCTCAAAAGCAAAGAGCACCAAGTCAACAGCCTCTTCAAGACTCATAATGAAGCGAGTCATCTTAGGCTCAGTCAGTGTGATAGGATTACCCTTACGAATCTGGTCAATCCAAAGAGGAATAACCGAACCACGGCTGCACATCACATTACCATAACGGGTGCAGCAGATCTTGGTATCACCACTCAGACGGCTCTTGGCCACGGCAATCTTCTCCTCAATGGCCTTAGTGATACCCATTGCATTGATAGGATAAGCAGCCTTGTCCGTACTCAGGCAAATCACGCACTTCACACCAGCATCAATAGCAGCATCCAGCGTGTTGTCTGTACCAATAACGTTAGTCTTCACAGCCTCCATCGGGAAGAACTCGCAACTGGGCACCTGCTTCAGGGCAGCAGCATGGAACACATAGTCCACACCCTTCATAGCGTACTTCAGTGTGCTCTTGTTGCGCACGTCACCAATGTAGAACTTAATCTTGTTGGCTACTTCCGGCATACGAGCCTGGAAGTCGTGACGCATATCATCTTGCTTCTTCTCATCACGGCTAAAGATGCGAATCTCACCAATGTCCGTCTTCAAAAAGCGGTTCAACACTGCATTTCCAAAACTACCTGTGCCACCTGTTATCAGCAGCACCTTGTCTTTAAATAAGCTCATGATTATATAATTCTTTAATTCTTGATTTCTATATTTTCGTGTTATTCGTGCGATTCGTGTTTGTTAAAACTTCCGCCACACCTTTAGAGTCCCTTGATAAGGGACGGCTATAATGCAGGGATTCAAATATCCTTTCTCCATACCATGCGATTAACGACATTGGTATAGCTCTGGATAATCCGCACCACCTTGGTGCTCACATTCTCGTCCACATAGTCCGGCACGGGAATTCCGGGCAGACCATCACGGATGAGCGAAACCGCCACATCCACGCTCTGAAGCAATCCTACAGTGTCAATACCACTCAGCACAAAACAACCCTTGTCCAATGCCTCGGGACGCTCGGTCGAAGTCCTGATACACACAGCCGGGAACGGATGACCAACCGACGTGAAGAACGAACTCTCCTCAGGCAGTGTGCCACTATCAGACACCACACAGAAAGCATTCATCTGCAGACAGTTGTATTCGTGAAATCCCAGAGGCTCGTGCTGAATGACACGAGAATCTAACTTGAAACCTGAAGCTTCAAGCCTTTTCCTACTCCTGGGGTGACAGGAGTACAATATGGGCATATCATACTTCTCAGCCATCTTATTGATAGCATTGAACAGCGAAAGGAAGTTCTTCTCAGTATCAATATTCTCTTCGCGATGCGCACTCAAAAGGATGTACTTACCCTTCTCCAAGCCCAGACGCTTATGAATATCGCTGGCCTCAATCTCAGCAAGGTTGTTGTGCAGAACTTCAGCCATAGGTGAGCCTGTAACGTATGTGCGCTCCTTAGGTAGACCAGTGTCAGCCAAATACCTGCGGGCATGCTCACTATACGCCATATTCACATCGCTGATGATGTCCACAATCCTACGGTTGGTTTCCTCGGGCAGACACTCATCTTTGCAGCGGTTACCAGCCTCCATATGGAAGATGGGGATATGCAGGCGCTTGGCACCAATCACGCTCAGACAGCTGTTGGTATCACCCAGCACCAATACTGCATCCGGCTTTACCTCTACCATCAGCTGAAAGCTCTTGGCAATGATATTACCCATTGTCTCACCCAGGTCGTTACCAACTGCTTCCATATATACGTCAGGATCTGCCAACTTCAAATCCTTAAAGAACACACCATTCAGGTTGTAGTCATAGTTCTGACCAGTATGTGCCAGCAAGGTATCAAAATACTTGCGGCACTCATTAATCACTGCAGCAAGGCGGATTATCTCCGGCCTTGTGCCTACTATGATAAGAAGCTTTAGCTTACCATTATCTTTAAACTTTGCCATAATTATTCTTTATTTATTTTAAGTTCATAATTTCATCCTCTTCCAGCGGATGATAAGGTCCATCTTTGGCTTCAAAGAGAACAGATCCGCTCTCCAAACAAACTAGAGTATGCCACCTATCTCTTTCTACATTGAGCATCCTTGGCTCACCATTCGCATCCAGAGTTACGCTTTCGGTTTCATTGCCGTTGTCATCATAGAACACCCACTGTATCTTTCCCCGTATAACCACTACAGTTTCTGTACTATCATGATGTCTATGTATAGGCATCACTGTCTCAGGTTCCAATGCATTGAGCATCCTCTGCGACAGGTCCTCAGGGGTATTCCTAAGGTCCATGTTCAATCTTAAACGTGAAGACAATTTTGCTTTTTGGGACAAATCTTCAAGAACTTTATTATCAATAATCATTTTTAATTTTCTTTAATCCATTTTCAATAACCTCAATAGCAACAGTGCCACCCCAGCACCTATACACATATAATGGCGTAACGCAACCAAAATCCGTAGAACATGAACGTGCTTCATTTTCCACAAATTGATTCAAGCGCGACAATAAATCATTGTTCATATACTCTTCGGTTTCATAATGTGTGCCCACATTCCTGTTGCAAAACTAGACAGCCCCCCCTCTTTATAACATAGTTCTCTCTTCCACTCGTTATCTCTCCATCTTTTCCACTTAAAGAACAAACGAGGAATGAGACTATCGGGCGGCTCATGTTCGTATTGAGGCATCAAGATATCATTCAATATCCTTTCCTTCAGGTTAGGGTAAAACTGCACTTCTGTGAACATATTAACAGGGAAGCCCAAATCTTCAACGCATATAGCATTGATACAGTTGTAGAAATCCTTCATGTGGTATTTCTCCAGCAAAGAGATAAGCCATGGCCAATTAATCTCTTTAGTATGCTTCTCAACAAAGAATGCCCAATCCAGAACCTGTCTTAGATTAATACCCTCTGCAGCAAAATGTGATGCAGCATGTCTTATCAGGAACAGAGCATGAAAGTTAGGTGATGGCAAATACAGTTTTTCACCATTCAACACAAAAAAGTGAGAATCATCAGACCCCATTTCCTTAAAAATCGATTCCAATTTCCTGCTCGACCTATGGGCATGTACATTAATGAAGTCATAGTGGTTTTCCACCATAAAGTCGTTCCAATAGAAAATAGTATGGTGATGCTGGTCGCCCTCAACTTTTATTTTCTTTTCCTTCTCAAGTAAGTTATCTGCCTCTTTCTGCTTTCCAAACAACCATATATCAATATCACCACATGGCCTGTGCTCAGGCTTGGGCCAGTCCATACTACAGGAATAACCCTTAAGCACCATCATTTTAAATCCGTGAGCATTATACCATCCTGCCAATTCCGCAATAGCTTTCCTATAACAGTCATAACGGTACTCATATTCTTGTAATACCGTACCTATCCATTGCAATAATTGTTCTTTGGGAGGGCGTTTATCCTCTTGAATCTTTTCTAAACCGTCAACAATAATCGCAGACAAGCCTTGCTGTTCCGCCATTATTTCTATAGCAGACCAATCTGTATCATAGGGAAAGTTTCCTTTTTGATGTCCAATTCCGAAGCGGACTAATGCTAAAAAAAACTCTATGGTATTATTTCTCATGTGCTGTACAGGTAAACGTCAAAGTAAATCTTAAGGTTAGCGTTCTTTGACTATCACCCAAAAAGTTTTAAAGATAAGCGCTATATCATAAAAGAAAGAATGTTTCTCTACATACTCCAGATACAACCTTATCTTCTCCTGCATGATGACCTCGATATAGTATTTCTCAGGGTCTTCCGCCTTCTCCATCAACTCATTCTCATTACGGAACTTGATAGAAGCAGGATCTGTGATTCCAGGTCTCACATCCAATACATGCATCTGCTCTGGCGTCCAGTAGTCGACATAGTGCCTAACCTCCGGCCTCGGCCCAACCAAACTCATATCCCCAAGCACCACATTAATGAGTTGCGGCAGTTCATCAAACTTGAACTTCCTAATAAAGTACCCGCTTCGAGTCACTCTTGGGTCATGCCCTCCAATAGTTACAAGGCTACCCTTATCTGCCCCGACCCTCATCGAACGGAATTTAAAAATCCGGAAGTCTTTATTCTTCCATCCGACTCTCACCTGGCGATAGAACACAGGCCCCTTGCTATCCAGTTTAATCCATATAGCAAGGATTAAGAAAAGCGGGCTCAGCACTATGAGCGCCAGCCCGCTCGCTATGAAATCAAATGCTCTTTTCACAAACTTTTAATGATATCAACATAATTAGATATTACATACTCAACATCCTCATCTGATAATCTTGTATGTAATGGAAGCGTTACCTCGTTCACGAACAAATTGAAAGCATTGGGGAAGTCCTTGATATCGAATCCCAGAGCCTTGTATGCGGTCATCATTGGAAGCGGTTTATAATGCACATTACAGGCAATACCTCTTTCAGCCATCTTCACAATGACATCCCTTCTTTCCTGGTCAGTATGACCAAGTAAACGGGTGATATACAAGTGACCACTACCGGCAAAATCTTCACCATAGTGATTCAAGACTGCTACAGGAAGATCTTTCAGAGCATTGTCGTATACACTAATAATGTACTTACGACGTTCCAGCATCCCCTGATAACGTTCTAACTGAGCCAAGCCAATACCGGCCATAATGTCGGTCATGTTGCACTTATACCAAGGACCAATCACATCGTACTCCCAAGCTCCAAGCTGGGTCTTGGCAAGTGCATCTTTGTTCTGTCCGTGTAAGGAATAAAGTTGTGACAGGCGGTACAGATAACCATCCCATGACTCTCCTTCAATATGCGGAACTGTTGACCATGTATCGTATGATACTGGCTCATTGCCAAAAGGCAGATTCCAAGTCAAAGCTCCACCTTCTGCTGTGGTCAAGTTCTTTACTGCATGGAAACTGAATGACGAAAAATCTGCAATAGCACCAGCCATCTTGCCATGCCATTTTGCGCCAAAAGCATGTGCATCATCTGCGGCAACAATAATACGACCTATCTTCTTTTGGATTTCGTTAGCGGGACGGAACAAATGCTTCTTAGACTCAATGACAGCAAAGATCTTATCAAAATCACACATCACGCCACCAAGATCCACTGGACAAATAACCTTTGTGTGCTCAGTGATTGCTTCTGCCAACTTATCATAGTCCATTTCCACATTGCCCTTCTGGCTATCCACCATCACAACTTTGCAGCCCACATGTTGAGTCACAGAAGCCGTTGCGGTATAAGTATATGCAGGAACAATCACCTCATCATCCGGACCAACGCCAATCAGGCGCAAGGCCATTTCCATAGCTGCCGTTGCACTATTCAGACATACAGCCTTGTTTGTACCAACATACTCAGCTATTTTCCGCTCAAACTCCTTGGTCTTCGGGCCTGTTGTTATCCAACCACTCAAAATGGCCTCAGATGCTAATTTTGCCTCTGCCTCCGACATGTCCGGCGGAGAAAAAGGGATATTTCTTAATTTCATGTTCATACTATCCTAAAATGTTTTTTATTTCTTCCCTATAAGCATTAATAACTATTTTTCTGGAGAACTTCTCCTCCATTCTCTTTCTTCCTAATTCACCAGCAGTTTTTCTCTGACTGTTGGGTAAAGTAAGGAACCGTTCAATAGTACTTACCAAGGCATCTACATTGCCTCCTTGATATATGTATCCAGTCTTGTTGTCATCAACTGTTTCTTGACAACCAGGATTATTGGTAGTTATCAGGAACCTTCCGGAGGATGCACTTTCAAGTAGCACATTACTCATTCCCTCTCCATACGTTGAAGGATGAATGGTTGCATGAGCTCTCGCAATAAAAGGCTTCACATCTTTTTGACTGCCACGATATATTATTATACCCTGAGCTTCCAATTCTTTCAAGTCCTGTTCATAGTGTATTTCTGTTGGTTCAATAAAACCAAGCATGTTGAACTCCGTCAGAGGGTATTCTTTTTTGATGCGCTTAGCCGCCTCAATATAATCATCCACACCCTTATCATGCAGGATACGTCCAATATAGTTAAAAACGACTGGTGCGCCCGTTTTACCATCACCACCATCAGGATATGGCTGCAATGGATATCTGTCGGTATCAACACCAGACCCAGGTATCAATCTATACTTGCCTTTCACCATGCCATGATTGATGGCAACTTTCATGTTCGTCTCATTCTGGAACATCATGCAGGCAGACTTCCTGTAAGCCAACTTAAATAGCCACATAATAAAACTCTTCATCAAGCCCGTTTCGTTCACGACACTACCTAATCCTGTTAGGTTATTGATGACAGGTATTCCCAACTGATGTGCTGCTATACTGGCATACACATTTGGCTTGGCTGTATAGGTCAGCACTACTGCTGGCTTATATTGCTTGAAGAGTTTGCGATAATGCATCATCAGACCAAAATCCTTTACCGGATTTGTACCGCGTCTATCAATATCTGGATTATCAAATATATATTGTATATCCTTCATCAACTCGAATTTTGGACCATTAGGACACGAAATGAGCATTCCATACCCTTCTGCTATGAGCGCCTCGATAAGTTCCTTGCGGAAGCAATATATATCGTCGTCGTTGTTAGTCAATAGGGCTATTATTACATCATCATTCATTAAAAGACTATTTTTATTATGTGTCAAATAGCATTAATTGTGTTTGCTTCTGCATATTTCAAATCATCCTCATCGTCAATTTCATACCATTTGACATCAGATGAGTTATGAACATAAACAGGACTTATATTCTGAGACATCCAAAGCAGCTGGTATTCATATCCCAACTTGGGTTTATCAGCCACTATCCTCTCGTACTCTGCACATATACGATGATAGAACGAAGAAGACAATTTGTGTATACCAACCAACTCCCCTTTGGCATCTATTTCTGACTTATTTGTAGAACATCTTGTCAGCGTACCATTTTCATCATATTCCACATAATACTGGTCTTGGAACTTGGTGACAGGTGTAATCAACATGATATCAGGATGCTCATCCTCTTGAAGTTCGGTGATAGCATTCTTGCTGTAGATAATATCAGATTCCAAAAGGATGAAATTATCATCACCAATTGCTTCTCTACAGTTCCACAGCGTGTACATACTGTTGGTTTCAGCATAGCGTGGGCTAAAAACACATTCTATCTGAGGATATTTGGCTTTTAATGCCTCGTAAGCCTCTTTCTTATAGCCAGTACCAATGATGATACGCTTGATACCACAGGCTATCAAGGTATCAATAGAGCGGATGACCATAGATTGACCACCCACCTCTATAAAACCTTTAGGCATCGTTTCGGTCATCTTTCCAAAACGACTACCCAAACCTGCTGCCATAATAACTGCTGTTGTTACCATGATTAATTGTATTTCGCAGGTACTTGAATATTGTTTGCGACCAAAGCTTCTTTGAACACGACAAAGAAATCCTCAATGTCCTGCACGTCAATGGTTCCTAAAGCACAAAGACGGAAAGTGTTGGTTGTTGATATTTTGCCAGGATAGATGGTAAAACCTCTCTCATAGCAGTAGTCGTGAACTTTCTCAAAGCTCCAATTAGAATCATCTGGATACTTCACAGAAACCACAAGACCCGATTGTATCTCATCTTTAATTGCTTCCTTCAAACCTAGTTCAGCAACACCTTTCTTGATAGCCTCATATACTCTGCGATGACGTGCGAACTTAGCATCCTCTCCCACCTCAAAGTATTCCTTCAAAGCCTGAATCGTAGCATAGATGGTCTGCACAGGAGGTGTAAAGTGCATCTCGCCAGTCTTCTCGAAGCATTCATACTGCATATAAAGATTGCAATAGTATGAACGTGTAGGATAGTTCTTAGATGCCTCAATAATGTCCCTGCGACCAATAATGAAACTCAGACCAGACATAGCCATCAAGCCTTTCTGTGCAGATGCCATACAGAAATCCACATTATCTTTCACCACATCGAGTGGTATCATTCCCAAAGATGCAGTGCTATCAGTAATAAAGACAGCGCCATGTCTGTGAGCCATTGCACCTATTTCACGAATAGGATTCAGCACACCTGTACCCGTCTCGTGATGGCAACAGTAAACAACAGCCACATCTGGATTCTCATTCAGAGTTTTATCTACATCAGCCAGATTTGGTTGCTCATATACACTGGACTTTAAGTCAATATGCGGGATATGGTACATCTGGCATACCTCAACAGCACGGGTATTATAAGCACCATTATTTACCACCAGTATCTTCTTGCCTTCAGGCACTAACGAGTTGATGCAGACATCAATATTGATAGTACCCGAACCACAGAATAATACCGAAGTATATTCAGGCTCTGGTGCATGAACCACTTTACACAAATCACTACGCAAGCCCTTCATCAAACCTGCGAACTCTTTCTCACGGGGGCAAATGTCAGGAACTACCTGAGCATATTTGACGGTATCTGTCGTTGTTGCTGGACCTGGGTTCAGCAAGATATTTCTTTTAATTGGTTCCATATTATTTCTTTAAGAAATCCATTAATGCTTCTTTGTTCTGGATAGGAGTAGTGGTCGGACGGCCAAGATCCTTGCGGTTACCTTTCTTAACTTTCACCTCTAAGAAGATTGGCCCTTCCTGAGACTTCAGCTTTTCAAGAAGCTCCTTAAGATATTCTTTGGTTTCAACAGAATAAATCTGACTGTAACCTACTGCTTTTGCCACAGCAGGCAAATCAATCTTCAAGCCAACAGTGGGCTGACCACCTACAGAATCATGGGCTCCATTATTGAACACCACATGAACATAGTTCTTGGGAGTCTTATTAGCAACAATAGCCATACTTCCCATGTGCATGATGCTGGCACCATCGCCATCGAAGCACCATATCCTTCTATCCTGCTTAGCCAAGGCAATGCCAAGAGCAATCTGAGAGGCATGACCCATAGATCCAACAGTTAAGAAATCGCGTTCGTGACCCTGGTTCATCGCAGAACGATACTCAAAGAGTTCACGAGAAATCATACCTGTTGTAGATACAATGGCATCCTTATCACCAAGAGCTGCAGCAACTGTCTGAATAGCCTCTTCACGACTCATTGTCAAGTCGTTCTTCTCCAAATTCTGAAGAGTATAGGCATCAAAGGTGTCCTTCTCGATTACGATAGCATAGCACTGCTTTGTAGCCTGCATAAAGGCAACAGCCTTCTTTATCTGGGCTTCTGCCTTATCCTCTTCCTTGCTCAAAACAGTATAGTCAATACCCATCACATTCAGCAGACCAGTAGTAACCTTACCCTGCTTGACATGCTGGGGTTCATCATGAACACCAGGTTTTCCACGCCAGCCAATCACCAACAGAACAGGGATGTTATATACATCCGGGTCTGTCAAAGAAGCCAAGGGATTGATGATATTACCCTCGCCAGAGTTTTGCATATAGACTACTGGAATTTGACCGGTAGCCAAATAATGGCCAGCGGCCAACCCCATTGCGCCACCCTCGTTGGCTGCTATAATGTTATGTGCTGCATCAGCATGATCTGTGATATAGGCACAAAGGTTCTTTAGTAAAGAATCTGGAACACCAGCATAGAAATCAATACCATAGCTGGCTAATGTATCATAAAAGAATTTCGGAGATATCATAGTTTACTTTTTCTTGGTTCCAGGGATGAGGTTCAAGATCTGCTTGATAGGCATGCAGTATTCCTCAGAAGCCTCCAAGCAACGGGTGGTTTCCAGAATACGTTCGGCACACTTAACCATAGCAGGATAAGCGGAACGCAACATGTGGTTGGCGTAAATCACAATGTTGATGCCCCAACTTGCCAGTTCTTCTTCAGTAAACTGAGCATAGGTAGTAGGAACGGCAACAATAGGAGTATGATTGTCTACCTCACGGAAACGCTGGCAGAACTCCTTGATATCCATACCGTCCTTGTTCTTGGAGTGAATCATGATACCATCTGCACCAGCAGCCACATAAGCGTGACAACGCTCCAGAGCATCATCAACAGGCTTTCCAGCAATCAGACTCTCACAACGGGATATAATCATAAAGTCTCGAGTAACCTGTGCTTCCTTACCAGCCTTGATCTTAGCGCAGAAACCTTCAATGGTGTCCTGTGTCTGTACGGCATCAGTACCAAACAGAGAGTTTTGCTTCAAACCTACTTTATCTTCAATGATAACAGCACTTACACCAAGACGCTCCAGTGTACGAACAGTGAACACAAAGTGTTCGGTCTTGCCACCGGTATCACCATCATAGATAACAGGCTTGGTGGTTACTTCCAGAGAGTCATTCAGGTCGTGCAGACGAGTGGTCAAGTCAACGGCCTCAATGTCGGGTTTACCCTTGCTGGTAGAGTCAGTAAGAGAGCTTGCCCACATACCGTCAAACTCACGAACCTCATTGCCTACCTCTACCTTGGTGTGCTCAATGATTAGACCAGTGAGACCGCAGTGGCTCTCCATGATACGGACAATAGGTTTGGCCGTAATCAGGCGTCGGAGGCTCTTCAGACGTGCCTGAGGGGTTGTACCTAGAGACTCCATATTCTCTGCAAGTCCACTGGAAGTAATACCCTTGGTGTAAGGAATTTCAATTACTTTACCACCAAGGCTCTCCATCACTTTGAACACTTCATCACGGATGTATTTGTCAGAGCCTTCCTGCCAATCATCACCGTGAATAATGTAATCAGGTTTATATTTTACCAGATTGGGTACATAGCTCCAATCATCCTGAGGCACTACATCTGCTACACCATGAATAGAACGGACAACTGTCTCTCTCTGCTCGTAGGTCAGGTAAGGAAGACGCTTGTGCGTTGCGATTGCCTTGTCTGTGTAAAGGCCAATGATAACATCTCCATACTTGACACCCTCGTTAATAATATTAATAAGACCTGGGTGCATAATGTCGGCTATCATGCCAAGATAAACTTTCTTTGCCATTTTAAGTCGTTTTATTTATATAATCATATTTTCATTATCTCACACAATCTAGTAGTCATTTTTAAGAACAAAATAAAATCAAAACTTTTCATCTATTTCAATATTTTTTTTAATGTTAATAATGTAACTGCAGAATTTAATAAAAAATAGAACAATACAAACAAATCTAAAACATGAAAAATAATCGAAAGCAAGAAAATTGGCTGCAAGAATGCAGTTGGTGAGATTAAGTTCTGCACCAGCAATTTTGTAAATCCGAAAGATGATTTATCTACAATTTCATTGACTACCGATGACTCACCATAATTTTTTTTCTTTTGCATCATTAATCTTGGGAAAATAGACAGAATAGCCGTAGCACCGCCCCAAATAAGGTTTAAATAGCTTTCAAAGACGGGATAATAACATTCGTCAAAAAAAGCAGCAATGCCTGCAGAAAAATAGATGGAAATCATAGCCAAATAGCCCCCCATTGTATCCCACAAATCGCCAAGATTAGAACACTGGTTAGTGCAACGAGCTAATTGCCCATCCATATTATCCATTATTCCCCAAAGAAGTATAAATCCCCAGCCTACAATCCGTATTAAAGGAGTTGAAGCAAAAGAAATTAAACAAAAAGATATGAGGGTTGACAATATTGATAATTTGGTGATTGTCGTCGGATTGGTTTTTATACTAATCAAAGGCATTATTAAAAAAGTAGCAGGAATACGAAGAAAACGATCCCAAAACAAATACTTTTCGTCGGCCTCTTTAGCAGGCGACATTGTCATTCTGTAAATTTCTTTATATGTCATATTTTATTACTATTATTATCTCTGTACAAATTTTGATATATAGTTTATCCACTCTTTGTAGATTATCTCTTTGTTAAGAATATTATATAGTTTCACTGCATTCTTGCCAATTGTTTTTGCCAAATCTTGTTGTTCTGCCAACAAACTCATTTTATCAACAAGTTCGTCAATTTCTCCGATATTTACGAGCATTCCATTTTTTCCATCAGCTATTAAATCAATTGCACCAGAAACTTTAGTACAGATACATGGCAATCCCAAACACATTGCCTCAATCATTGCATTTGACATACCCTCTCGTACAGACACCAAACACATCATTTCTGCATCCAAAATATCTTGATGAATTGTCTTACTTGGACCTGGGAGTAACACCTTATCTTCAACGTTCAATTCTGCAGCCAAGCTATTCAATTCATCCATCAATGGGCCTTCACCGTAAATGGTTAAAGTATAATCAGGATGCACTTTTGAGAACTTGGCAAAAGCTTTAATAAGAATATCATGATTCTTCTGTGGAATTAAGCGAGCGACACTCACTATACGTTTTTTTTTAGATGTTACAAGAGCCTTACCAACCAATTCTTCCCTTATGTTTACAGGATTATATATTATAGATATTCTATTTTCTAACGCACCATCAAAAAATGTTTTTATCGTAGGTGTTTGTACGAGAATTCCATCCGACAAACGATATACAAGCTTCTCTATTTGATCCATAATCCAGTATTTGTTTACTGAATGAGGTTCATTTCTTTCTGCTACGACAGTTTTTACTCCCAAACCGATGGTAGAAACCAAAACGCGAAGGTTCCAAGGCTCTAAAAATGAAAGAATCATATCGGGTTTTTCTCTCTTTACAAAGTTACGAAACCAATGCATTCTTTTAAATTCATTAGTACCACCGGCTTCCTTCTCTACACAACACCACCGAGCTCGCTTGTCAAACTCATTAAACTGTGGCCAATCAGCCCATGTTATTAGTATAACAGAATCAAATTCATTGCACAATGGAAACGAAAGGTTTGCACAAACTTGCGCAGCCCCACCTTGACCTAAGGTTCCAAATGATAGGATAATTTTTGACATGGCTATTTTTTGACAAATTTACTATCGTCTAATGACAACAGATACTTTTTCTTTTCAGAGTAACTCATACCTTTGCAATGAAGATTCTGAGATAATATAGACTCTTTGTATTCTTCAAAACTCTTGACGACTCTAGCAGGAATTCCTGCTATAACAACATTATCGGGTATACTTTTAGTTACTACTGAAGCCGTACCTATCACAACATTATTGCCAATAGATACTCCTGGCATAATACAAACATCATTACCAATGTATACATTATTACCAATGGTTATTTTTCCAAACGAGTCGAAGTCTATATATTCTTTTCTTAACACCCATCCACCTCCGTGTGTGAAGAATTTCACACCTTCGGTGATTTGTACATGATCACCAATTGTTATTAAGTATCCTTCCCTCGAAAAGCCTTTAGTTGCAATCGAACAATTCTTCCCGATTTTAACGCCTAGGAATCTGGCATATGCATACGGGGAGGCGAAAATGCGATATAGAAAATTTTTAATACGATACAAAATATTATCTATCAACATAATCATAATAACTTATACATTATATTTCAGGGGGCAAATTGAACATTGTCTTAACTATTTTCATTGTTTCAATTCTTGAATCAAATTGCCTTCGAGCGACTCTTGCCCCATTTTTTCCAATAACTAAAGCTTCTTTTGGATGTTCCAACAACCAATTAACTTTAGATGAAAAATCCTTCTCGTCGTTTGGTCGAGCAATCATTGCAGATTCACTATCTTTGAGGAAGTCTGAGATATTACCTACATCTGTAATGACAACTGGATTTTCCGTCAAAAGATATTCTCCAAGTTTTGTTGGGAATCCAAACTCTGCTTGTAGGCTATAAGGACGAGCCAATGCCAAAATTTCAGCATTTTTCAACATTTGGGGCATATCACGATGCGAGACCATTCCTGTAAAAATGACCTTATCAATCAAATTTAGCTCTTTAACTAATTGTATATTCCCCGCCTCATCTTCCTTATATGGAGGCGGACCTATGATATAAAGTTTTATATCTGGATGCTTCTTTGATACAATAGAAAAGGCTTGAATCAGGATATTTACACCGTCTTTATTATTTGTCGCTTTACCGCAATAAGCTATATAACGTTCTTGGGGATTCTTTGCCAACCCTTCAAATCTAGAACTGTCAACAGTCATATTGATTACTTCTATTTTATTTGGAGCGACACCAATACTTGAAAAATAATGTTTAAGATTACTCGAAATTACAAACAACTTTTCAACCTTGCTACAAGCATCTAAATACTTTTTTATATTCAACAATTTAAGTTTTGACACCTCTGGATGTTCAGTCCTTTCGTGATATACTCTAATGTCTTTTTTCTTTACCAAACGATTAAGTAATTCATTACATCCGTACGTATACACAACATCTCCAGGTTTTAATCTCCGTAGAAAAACATTCGAATAAAAATATGCGTATGCAAGAATCTGTAACTTAGGATTTTTTATATTCAATTTTTTCCAATAGTAATTAAAATGAATATATTCTAATTGGGGGGCTTCAGATTGCTGGCTATCACTTATAAAATAAACCACCTCAGTCTCAATCTTCATTTCGGATAAAACTTTTAACATAGCCCAAAGACGATTTCCTGAAGCTGTATTTGGAGAATAACTACTATCCAAAAAATAAAACTTAGACATATAATACTGTTCTTAATGACTCAATTTCCTTTACTTTTTTTATATACCATTCATTTCTGCTATACCAAGCATCTTGCTTTTTCTTTGTATTTGCTGGCATACCAACCAAAAGAACATTATCCTCATTACAAGACTTTGTTACCACACTATTAGCTGCTATCATAGTATTATTACCAAGATGTTCCATAGTGGTAAGTTTGGCACCCGTAGATACATATAGTCCATCTCCTATAGTTTTTTGACCATTAGTAATGCATGTTGAGGTATGAAGAACTGCATAGTTTCCTATCTTATTGCCACCGCCTACTATGATTGTTCCATAATGTGGGATGACTAGTCCATAACCAAAAACATCGCACGCAATACTAAAGCCAAGTTTTATTCCTAACTTTCGTTGTTTCATACGATGATAATTTGCTAATATGCTATTTTTTACCCCACACTGATGGGAATAATAGTCTGCTTTACGCATATGAACCAAATAGTCCATGATATAATCAGGAAAAACCAGCGAACGTAAGAGTATGAACCAAGACGGCTTGAAATAGCCTCTATTCATCATATAGTCAGCTTTAATATAAAAAACAAGTTCTTTTTTAGTCCTAATCATTTTCCATTACATTTCAACTGATTCATAAAATTGATCAATCCTTTGGTTACAGGTTGAGAACAAAAGTTTGATTTCGCGTATTCTAACGCATTGTTAGCAATTCTCGCAGAATCTTCTGGATTGCTTAATATGTAACGCAACTTCTGTCCGTAAGCATCAGGATTACATGGTTCAACCATATAAGTATTGATGCCGTCTTGAACATACTTGTTGATTTCACCAACATTAGTAACGACCATAGGTGTTCCGCTCATCATATATTCTGCCATCTTGGTAGGGAAACCGCCTTGAGCTCGCTTTGTAATAGGTTGAGAAGTGACCAGCAATGTTGCGTTTGCAAGTATTTGGGGAACTTTATCATAATCCACACGCCCTTTTATAAAGACTCTCTCTTCCAAATGGCACTGCAATATAGTACACTCAATTACCCTGCGGTCTTCAGGGCTTGGAGTACCAAACAAAAAGAGATTATACTCAGGAAAATCTCTTGCAACCATCGCAAAAGCTTTTATGATATTATCTACATTATCTTTAGCCAACTGCATATTACCCATATAGCACAGGTATTTTGGGGCAACCTGCTCGTGTTTCAGCCCTTCAAACCTTTTGTCATCGATAATAGAATTCAATATATATGTAGGCATCACACCTGCACGGTCATTATAGAATTTTTTGAGATTTTCTGTCATCAAGACCCGCCCTTTCAGGTAACGATGAATAAAACGATATGCGAATTGATGCCAAATAGGGATATCCTCTCTGAGACGTCTGATAGGCTCCGGGTATTCATCACCTATAAAGAGCATTTTGATCATCAAACTCTTTACCATTGGCACAATGGTGTAAAACTTATCGAGCGTGTCAAAACTGAGAAGAATGTAATCGAAGGGTTCTGATTCATTTGATTTTCGGATTTGCATTTTCAGTCTTTTCAGCATAGAGAACTTATCACATAGCTTTTGACAAACTCCATTCCCATGCTTGAAATATGACTTCTGATACGGGATGCCCTCCGCTACTCCAGAAAGAGGTTCCTGCATATCAAAAGGTGTTTCTTTAAATGTAAATATCTCACACTTTACCCCGTTCTGTTGGAGCCCCTTACAATAAGCTAAGATGCGAATTGTGGGCGCCATACCTTCTGGGAACTGGTAGGCGCACACAACGCCAATTTTCTTTATCATTTAGTTGCTAATTTTACTTTTATGTTTCTATACCTAACATTTTTTGCATCTACACTAAATGTACAATTGAACAATGGCTTGTCAACAGTACAGTCAGCGACTTGAACATTTGAGCAATTATGCCATCTAAAAGTATTATCAGTACGAAGACTATAGACATGGCATTTCTTTATCACAATATCTCCAACAGATGCATTTTTTGCCGTTACCCCTTTTATACCAGCTATAATACCACCCTTGCAGTTGAATATATCAGTATCGGAAACAGTAACGTTGTGCACAGAACAGTTTGCGTTGGGCTCAAAATCAATAGCGTATTCTGGAGCAGTACCTCCAATATCATGAATAATGCATTTATTGATGGTTACTTTTTTTGCATAGGTTATAGATATACCTTGCCGTCTTGCATGGTGAAGCATACAATTTGATATCACTACATTATAGGAATTATCTCCTACATATACACAATCTCCCCAACAATTTGAGATATCCAAATTGTGAATATCAATATTCCGACCATGCATTATTTGTATGCCCATACCCCATTCACCTTGCGTGCCCTTATGAGTATCATTGTCACCAACTATTTTTCCTGTTCCTTTAATGATAATATTGTTGGCATTCTTTATATACATAACGGCACATCCGGGAAAATCATTAGCTACCAAAGTAATAATACCATCTACTTCTACTGTTGTGTTGCTGGGAACATATAATGCGCCTTTAGTGTTGGCTTGTGCGGACACATGATAATCTCCCTGTTGTACAAGTATCGTATTTCTGATATTCTTGTGAGCCAAAGCAAAGACCTGTTTCAAAACATCATTCTTAGTAGCCTCAAAGAATATTGAAGAAAAAATATACGGTACATTCCACGTTCCTCTTATTATTACATCCTTAAAGATTGAACCCTTATAGCTGAGTTTTGTCATATTCCCCACAATAGTACCATGAGATAAAGAACCGCCTTTGAAGATAAGAGTAGAACCCTCCGGGATTTTTATGGTCTTGCCACGTAGATTAATAGCTTCCTTGATTACATATTTCGCATTATTAGAGAAAAGTTGTTTCCGAATATTAAATTTATTACTTAAAACAATTTCATTGGATGGTTTTGAAAGGCATAATAGAATAGACAGAAGTATAACAAGTAATTTCATTATCTAATAAAATCTTATAATAGCATTACGAAAACAACTGTAGTAATTGGTTAAGAATCAAATCTGTATCAAACTTGAAGTTTTGGCAGTTTCGAACGACAGTCTTACTTGTTTCTGTCCCTTCTATCATCTCTGTTATAAAGTGACTTAGCTCGTCAATGGATCCCACAAAACCATCAACACCATGACGGACAAATTCTGGAGCAGAACTATAGTCTGCACTTATGACAGGTACCTTGAGAATATGAGCTTCTGCCACAACGCGAGGGCATGCCTCGTATGACGAAGGAATAACCAGTGCATCTGCACTCCGTATGTACGGATATGGATTGACACGGCTTCCTAATAATTTCACATATTCATGCATATTTAATTGGTTTATCTCCTTAATAAGCCTATCATATTCTCCAGCCTTATTACCATCACCAATTATATACCATCTAAAATTTGTCAGTCCTGACTGAATTATTTCTGAGGCAATCTTCGGAATTGAAGCAAAGCGTTTCTGTGGCGACATACGACCAACTGACACAAGCGTATAATACTGTTTATCAAAAGCCTCACTGATGTCCTCATTTGCCTTATCCAAAATTTCCTGTACATCCTGAATATTATGTATGGCCAATATATGTTCGTCTATATCAGGGAAGTATTGGGCAAAATCATCACGTGTTGTTTTAGAAACACATACAATATTGTCCATTCTACCATAAATTGCAGCCAACCTCTTTGCTCGTGACTCTGAAACATGATTCTTCAAATACAAGCTCATTTCTGATCGGAACCAAGCTATTCGCTTGCAGTCCTTAAAATATGACACAAATTCTGTAGAATCTCCTTCTTGACAAGATGCGACAAAATCAAAGTGGTACTGAATCTGAAGTTTTTGGGAAACTCTCTTATACTGTTTAACATTATATTCCTTCAAGTAGCAGCTCCAGATACGCTTTATGATTTTTCCTATGACGAGCGATATTTTTTTTATTCCTTTATACTCATTTAGATTAGCAAAACTGCTCTCAAGAAGGTAATCACTTTCAAGTACATTAATGCCTTTATATACTTGACGTACAGGACCATCAGCAATCATAGGATAAACATAGATCTCAAAACCACCATGCTGCTGTAGCATCCTGATCATATTGAATGTACTGAACACCGTTCCCCCAAATTCAAACTTAGGCAATACGAAAAGAATTGTCTTATTCATAATATGTCGTTTATTTTCTTTTAATAATACTAACTAATTGAGAGCGTTCCCATTTGCCAATAGCCACAAAGAGCCATATCCCAAGTTCGAACAAAAGAACAATACAGACAACAAGTACTTTGATGAATAATACATCACAGCTTTCTGAGATGAAATAGAAAGCCAATACAGAAATCACAAATAGTAATAAACAAGGTGCAATGACCTTTCCTGTGTACTGAAGCAAATTAAGGCCGGCTATTCTATGAGCTAATACCATCACAACAGTCATATTAAGTGTTTCGCTCAAGATGATTATGAGAAAAGCCCAATGATACCCCCCCCCCATCTTCAAGACAATATAGGAGATTATCAGTGGTAAAAACTGTAATAAACCCTCTGTTATTTGATACGTCTTAATATTACCACATGACTTGAAAAGGAGATCCAAAGAAGGATGAAGAGAACGTACGAGTGAATAAACCAATATAAGGCGTATAAAGACAACCGTATATTCTGGTATCTGCCCCAACCAGATTTGAAGAATTTCTGGAGTCAAATAAAATATTGGAATAAGCAAGCACAACTGGATAAAGAATAATATTTTTGACGAGAAGAATATCATCATAAAAGCTTTATCACGTTCTCCTGCTGCCCAGATTTTAACACAGTAGGGGTTTACCACTACTGTAACATTATTAAGGAACTGAAGCAATACATTATTTATCTGGTATGCAATGCCCCTTGCTGCATTGACAATGGTTCCACCAAACACATTAAGTATCATGTTCAAACCATTATGGAAAAGCGTAAATGCCGTAATACCTAGAAAATTCCAACTAGCAAATGACATCATCTTCTTAAAATATGCCTTGTCCCATAAACGTTTTGCATGACTTTCTTTGAAATTTTTCTTACAAAACTCAACATTAATAACTATTACCAGAATTGTCACAAGCATCTGCAACACCCCATAAGTAATCAGTTTATCAAATGGCAAATAAGTTAACAAGAAAACGATTGCGAGTCGCATGATGCCTTCAAAAATAGACACATAAGCGTAAAAATCCATCTTCTCATGAGCAATAACAACGGCATCATACGGTACGGTCATAACGCTTACGACAGCAGTAAGAACAGATAAATGAAACACGACATTAGCAGCAAGCAATCTTTCAGGGGCAACATTGATTTTCGCCCCTAGAAACCATAATCCAACCGACTCAACAAGTATTACAAAAAAAACACAAATAACAATGTGCACTATTAAACTGATGTTGAATACCAACTGTAATTGGTCGTTATGGTTTTGGCCCATTTCATAATTAAGAAAACGCTGAGTAGACGAAGAAAAGAGAATTTTTAGCGATGTAAACATCGCCACAACACTACCTACGAGATTATAGGTGCCATAATCATCAACTCCTAACTCTCGAAGCACAACCCTAGATGTATATAGCGAAATGAGCATCAATAGCCCCATTCGTATATACATGAATATTGTATTTTTTGCAAGTCTTTTTGAAGTTGCTTCTGCCATATTTATTTGTGTTTCATAGAAATTCTATGCATTGCCAACGATGCTGACATCGCAGTGTTTCTATAAAAGCTTTTACTTTTCAATTAATGTATTTGTCCTCTTTTGAACGAGTATCGTATTAGCGGGTACGTCTTTCGTAATGATACTACCTGCTGAAACAACTGAATTTTCACCGATTGTAACCCCTTTTAAGATTATAACATTAGCTCCAATCCGTACATTTTTTTTAATTATAACTTTTTTTTTATATATCTTCCACGATTATAAATATCATGATCGTGATCGTATATACAAACATTTGGACCAATTGTTACGCCATCATCAATAGTAATACTTTGACGAGCAATTATTGTCGTATTTCTGTTGATAAAAACGCTAGAACCAATAGAAAGGTTCGCATTGTCCCTTACGGCAAGAGCTACATTGGAGCGCATAGTAAAACCTGAGCCAATTGATAAAACAGCATTGTTCCCGACTTCAATATTTGAGAAACCTTTTACGTTTGGTATCCCTATAAAATGCACTTTACCTGAATGATGCTGTAATAAAAATAGCATCATTTGAAACTTTATTGAAATCTTATGAAAGAAATGAGGCAATCGAAACATAGTAAATAATTATAGAAATAATAAACGTTCCTACTTTTTCATACAAGTATATTTGACAAGATATTAACATAATGCTAAAGTGGTATTAAGCCTGCAAAAGACAAGATACAACTCATATTTTGGTAAGTAAATATGATAACAAATGATATTTCAGCACAAACTTCTAAATAAGATATATTCCCATACGGTTATTATTTATCTCTATGATACATTGAAGAGTCATATAAGTTTTTTGCTCAATTAATCAAAGTTCATACGAACTGATTATGCCTTTAAGCTGTAAAACCGATATTTATTTTCTACAATTGCCATTTTATATATTATCATATAAAATATGATAAAGCTTAGATATCCACGGAAAAGAGGTTCTAGAAAACAACATACAAAAAACAAATATATCCATAGAACAGCTACTTGAAATCGATTGTCTGATTGTGCATAACGAAGAGGAGCTGTAATGAAAGTAATAAATAAGGTGAGCCCAACAACACCATGAGCAACAAGAGCTGTAACAAAATCATTATGGGTTTTGATTTTTACAGATGCATTATCGCACCCATCTATTCCAAGACCAAAAAGCTGAGAAATAGAATCTTGTTGGAATAGATAATGAATCTTTTTAACCCAAATAATAGTACGGTGACCAGCTGTTACATCATTCTCAGAATCTGCCAATCTATAAAACAACAACTCAAAATATGAATTTGTGTATAGGATATAAATCAAAATTGCGAAAACAGTTAATACCAACAACCTTATATACATTGACTGCTTAGATGCAAACAAGAAGATAATAAAACATAGACCTGCAGAAATAATCGCACCGCGACTTGCAATCATAATCAAAACGACAGTCATGAAAGACAATACCGAATAAATAAAATATCTGAAAATCTTTGGCTCTGATTCTTCTTTGTAAAAGATTAACCATATCCCTGCAGCAAAGCCACATGATATGTTAAACGCAAACTCATTTGGATTTTTCCAAGAGCTTCTCTCTATATTTTCTTCTAACGAATACATTGCCATAAACTCCTGATAATGGGATAGATAAAGTATTGAGAGTAGAAATGACATAATCAGAAAAGCCCAAACTGATAATCTAACATCCTCTTTGTTTTGAATGCATGTTGATACCATAATTGTTGCTATGACTACAGGCCAGATAGTATCCTGCTCTGTATAATGTAACAAATCCGAAAAAACAAAATATAACAAACAGAATATTATAAGCCATTTATCTATTCTATTACTTATTTTTTTGGTATTCATCATTACAATCAACATAATCATGGCTAGCTCAATGATTATTGTTGAAGGAAACAACGGGGTAAAAGAGCATCGAGAAAATCCCCAAAAAACAATAACTACAAACGGTAATAACCTTACGCAAATTATTGTTGGAAGCAGTATTACACATAAATATACAAATCTTTCCATTGAACTATACTCAATATTGACCCTTGTAAGTGTAAGAGTATATATAGCTATAAAAAGATAATATATAAAGAAAAATTTCTTTGCTTTGATGAATTCAAACATCTTATATCCTTTTTTGTTGATTTTCTCTTTTATCAATAATGTTTTTTCGGTTCATCGTTACAACTAAATGATTTGATGCTACCCAATAATCATTTACTATATAGCTCCATTGCGAAGTGTTTGATTATTTCTCGCCAATCCTTGTATATACAAAGCCCTGTTCCTCTAACTCTTGGCGATCGTAAATATTACGTCCATCAACAACAATATTGCCGGTCATGACCTTCTTAATGACATTCCAAGATGGCATACGGAACTGACGCCACTCTGTCATCAGCGCGAACACATCTGCGTTTTTGCATTAATCATAAAAATGAACATAATGGGAAGCGCAATGCTGCAGACTCCAGCCATAGACATTGAAACAAATATATTCATCGAAATCTCGAATGATAGGGCATGATAAGAGCACTCCTATGCTCGTGCGGCTTTTAATCTTTAAGATTATATCAGGGGCACGTCTCATGTCACCTTACACCAAATTAGGTATACCATTTAACTCGTTCTGGATATATTCCAATGAAGCAATCTTATCAATCGTCTCTTGGAGATTGAGGCGCTTCGTATTATCAGAGTTGAACTCTTCAATGGTAGCACGCTTTGTGTCACCTTCCTTGAAATACTTGTCATAGTTCAAGTCACGGTTGTCAGCAGGCACTGCATAGAAGTTGCCCATATCAATGGCCTTTGCAGCCTCTTCCTTGGTCAGCAAGGTCTCATACATCTTCTCTCCATGACGGATACCGATGACTTTAATTTCAGGTTCGGTTCCCTCTGGGGCCTGATGCTTAAACAGGTCACGCACTGCCTCAGCCTGAGTTTGGATAGTGCAGGCAGGTGCCTTCTGCACCATAATATCGCCATTCTTACCGTTCTCAAAAGCGAAGAGCACGAGGTCAACGGCCTCTTCGAGGCTCATGATGAAACGGGTCATCTTAGGCTCTGTCAAGGTAATGGGGTTGCCCTTACGAATCTGGTCAATCCAAAGAGGAATAACTGAACCACGAGAGCACATCACATTACCATAACGGGTGCAGCAGATCTTGGTGTCACCTGAGAGGCGAGACTTGGCCACTGCAATCTTCTCCTCAATGGCCTTGGTGATACCCATGGCGTTAATAGGATAAGCAGCCTTATCGGTGGAGAGGCAGATAACGCACTTCACGCCAGCATCGATAGATGCGTCCAAAACGTTATCAGTACCGATTACGTTTGTCTTGACAGCCTCCATTGGGAAGAATTCGCAAGAGGGCACCTGCTTCAGTGCAGCTGCATGGAAGACGTAATCTACGCCTTTCATCGCATATTTGAGCGTTGATTTGTTTCTAACGTCGCCAATATAGAACTTTATCTTGTTAGCTACCTCCGGCATACGCGCCTGGAAATCATGGCGCATATCGTCCTGTTTCTTTTCATCTCGGCTGAAAATTCGAATCTCTCCAATATCTGTACGGAGAAAACGGTTCAACACTGCGTTACCAAAACTACCTGTGCCTCCTGTAATCAGAAGGACTTTGTCTTTAAATACTGACATATATTTTTATTTTAATTGATTATTTCATTCGTTTTGTACTATCAGGAGCCAAGCTCCTGTCATTTATTCTACTGTCACAGACTTCGCCAAGTTCCTTGGCATATCGACATTCAAGCCCTTGCGGACAGCCACATGATAGGCGAGCATCTGCAATGGTATGACACTCAGCAGGGGCGCGAGGAAATTCAGGGTCTGAGGAACCTCGATAATCCAGTCGGCAATGGCGCGAACCTGCTCGTCGCCCTCGGTGACCACGGCAATGATGCGGCCGCCACGGGCCTTGACCTCCTCCATATTGGAGACTATCTTCTGGTATTGCTGGTGGTGGGTGGCGACAAAGAGCACGGGCATATCGGCATCGATGAGGGCAATAGGGCCGTGCTTCATCTCGGCAGCGGGATAACCCTCGGCATGGATATAGCTGATTTCCTTGAGCTTGAGGGCGCCCTCTAAGGCCACGGGGAAGTTCCAGCCTCGGCCCAGGTACATGAAGTTGTGGGCGTAGGTGAAGGTGCGGGCGATTTCGGCGATACGGTCGTTTTGCTCTAACACCCGACCTATCATTGAAGGTATCTTTGATAACTCCTCTGTATAATGAGAGAAGTCATCGTCGGAAAGGAAGCCTTTTTCATGGCCCAAAGTTAAAGCCAGCATTGTTAATACTGTCAGCTGACCTGTAAATGCTTTTGTTGAAGCAACGCCAATCTCGGGGCCTACATGGATGTAGGTGCCGGTATCGGTATTGCGGGCGATGCTGCTGCCTACGGCATTGACGATGCCAAAGACAAAGGCACCCTGGCTGCGGGCCAACTCGATGGCGGCAAGGGTGTCGGCGGTTTCGCCACTCTGCGAGATGGCAAAGACGACATCATCAGGGCAGATGACGGGATTGCGGTAGCGGAACTCGGAGGCATACTCTACCTGAACTGGAATCTGGCAGAAGGTCTCGAAAAGTTGCTTGCCAATGAGGCCTGCGTGCCAACTGGTGCCACAGGCAACGATGATGAAACGGCGAGCATTCATCAGTTGAACCTTGTATTGCTTGACTGCAGACAGGTTTATACCGTATTGGATATTCTCTGGCTCGATTTTCAAGCGCTTGTCCATGGCTTCCAGGCGGCCACGCATACAGTCTTCGAGGCACTTGGGCTGGTCGAAGATCTCCTTGAGCATGAAGTGAGGGAAGCCTCCCTTATCAAGCATATCCAGATCAACATCAATCTCTGTGACATCGACATCAACATGTTCGGCCTGAAGATTAGAGATTTCCATTTCACGGCCTCGCTCTATCTTCACAATTTGCTCATCGTCGATATATACCACATGGTTGGTATATTCTGCAATGGGCGTTGCGTCAGAAGCAATGAAGAACTCATTGTTGTCTTCGCCTATACCAACGACCAATGGACTGCTTTTGCGAGCAGCTATTAGCGTGTCGGGCAGGCGCCTGTCAATCAGTACAATGGCATATGCACCAATGACTTTATTGAGGGCATAACGCACGGCTGATACGAGGTCGCAATGGTGCTTGTGCTCATAGTATTCGATGAGCTGCACCAGTACCTCGGTGTCGGTGGCGCTTTTGAAGGTGTAGCCCTTAGCACGGAGTTGGTCGCGAAGGACAGAGAAGTTCTCGATGATGCCATTATGCACCAGGGCGAGGTTGCCACTCTCGGAGAGATGAGGGTGGGCATTGACCACTGAGGGCTCGCCATGGGTGGCCCAACGGGTGTGGGCAATGCCTATGGTGCCGGTGCAGTCCTTATCGCGGGCGGCCTCTTCCAAGGCAGAGACCTTGCCCTTGGCCTTGTATATGGCAATCTGAGAGCTATCGCCCTCGTTGAGGAGGGCAACGCCAGCAGAATCGTATCCACGATATTCAAGCCTGTGAAGGCCCGCAATCAGTATCGGGTAAGCCCGACGCTTTCCTATATATCCTACTATTCCACACATAAATCAAAGAAACAATTAAAATGGTCGTTGCCCCTTAATAAATGCACTTGGCGAACCAATAAGATCACGATGATGGTACAATCCCATGATAATGACTGGTTCTATATCTTCCTTTGTGACTTCCAGCTGCGGACGAAGAAGTTCTACTATCATATCCATATTGCTCATTTCATCACATGAAACTTTGCTCATCACGAACTCACGCAGGATAAAATTGATTGCAGCATCATTAATGGCATCACTATATCCAAAAGACTTCAGCCATGCCTTCATCTCCTCTATCGTATGAACATCACCCTTCAGGATTTCCTCCTTCAACGGCTCCGTCACTTCCTTGATATTCTTGATTGGGGGTGTTATGAGTGGCATAATTTGTATGCGTTAGAATATTTCATCAGTTCCACAACTCTTCCAACTTATCCTTCCATGCTGGAAAGGGAGGATTGTGAGACAATTCGTTGCAAATATCTATCATCATATTAACAAAATCCTTGTTGATATCAAGAACCTCCTTAGTTATGGAAAGCAGAGGTATGACCCCAGTCATTGGTACCAACCGACAGACGGAGTAATCGCTATCACCATTTTTCTTGGCAAGCATGATATTCTCAAAAGAATTTGTCAATAGTCTATATAACGTAGGACATGAGGTTTTACAGCGAGGTATTTGCACCTCAGGATTTTGGATTAGGTCGAAGAAGCGTCCCCAATTAGCAATAATCCGCATCTGGCCATTGCCAGCAGATTTCAGGTTTGTTATAGCGTACACACCACTGTCTACCTTACTGATTAACTCAACACAATCCTTGCGGACATTGATGGTTGTGGTGGGCAGATTCTCGTTGAACGTCGCTCCTGGTTTATTCGAAAACAGTCTTCTCATCGACTTGACTTGATATATTTGGCTCTGACTGGCAGTATCGAACTGCATCATTTTATGACCACCTGTGCAATCAGATATTTGTTTTGAATTATTTGCCAGAAGCCATGCTCCTGTCATTATATCGTCGTTTTAGTTAAATAGTATTTTCAAATGTTTATTTTTGTTTTCGACTAAATCCCTATCTCTTTCGTCTCGCCTCAAATTTTATCTTGACACCTTCCGACCCGTTTTTTCCGATTTCCGCTCCGACACCCTCATCTCTATCCTCAAAGTCACTTTCCCGAACCGCCTCTTTCTTAACATTTGTTCACTATTCCGTATAAAACTTTCTTAAAGCTATTGCCCATTTGGGTAAAAAGTACTACCTTTGTATAGAAATGAGCTGGAAAGGCTTAATTTCCCGGATGTCTGATGAATGTCTGATAACTCAGGAAGCGGTGTTTCTGTTTTACATTGACTGTCAGGCTGTTATGCGGAAGTTCACATTAGCTGGATAAGCTGGAGAGCCTCCTTTCAGACGATGCTCCAGCACCGGGTCGTCCAAGGCCAGCAGCCCGTCGATACCAAGGTCGTCTGCGTTGGCCTTCTGTACACTGGATGCATCTTCATTTTTTGACTGGAAGTGAACGGATATGCTCCGTTTTCTGTCATCAACACGTTGATTTTCAGCGCTTCCAGTTTTGATAAGTGAACGGCAATGCTCCGTTTTCGAGGCGTTTTTCTCGCAATTATGCCATATCACTCTTCAACTGAACGGCAATGCTCCGATTTTGGGGCTGATTTTGGCACTTTTGAACGGATATGCTCCGTTTTTCAAGGCCATTCCATGGTCATTTTCATGACTGAATGGGTGGATTCCGACGTCCTAAACTGGGTGGGAATGCTCCGATTTCGCCAGTCTCTCCTGTAGCGTGATAAAACAGATAACGAGTCTTCTCAATAAACTTTGTGTATGAGGTGCCTGGCGGATTCGAACCGCTGTAGATGTCTGATGTCTGAAGGCTGATGGCTTAATCCCTCTTGAAGATGTCGCGGGTGTAGACCTTGTCGAGGACGTCGTCCAGACAGCTGTCATAGCGGTTAGCGATGATAGCCTTGCTCTGTGCCTTGAACTTGGCGAGGTCGTTGACGACCTGACTACCGAAGAAGGACTCGCCATCGGGGATGGTGGGTTCGTAGATGACGACCTCGGCGCCCTTGGCCTTGATGCGCTTCATGATGCCCTGGATGGCACTCTGGCGGAAGTTGTCGGAGTTGGACTTCATGGTAAGGCGGTAGACGCCAATGACGCACTTCTGCTCACGGTTAGCATCCCACTGGCTGTTGCCATCGTAATAGCCGGCCTTACGCAGCACCTCGTCGGCAATGAAGTCCTTACGGGTGCGGTTGCTCTCGACAATGGCGGTCATCATGTTCTGGGGAACATCGGCATAGTTGGCCAACAACTGTTTGGTATCCTTAGGCAGACAGTAGCCGCCATAGCCGAAGCTGGGGTTGTTATAGTGGGTACCGATGCGGGGGTCGAGGCCGACACCAGAGATGATTGCCTGGGAGTCGAGACCCTTGACCTCGGCATAGGTGTCGAGCTCGTTGAAGTAGCTGACACGAAGGGCGAGATAGGTGTTGGCAAAGAGTTTCACGGCCTCGGCCTCGGTCATGCCCATGAGGAGACAAGGAATACCCTTGTCGATGGATGATGTCTGAAGTCTGATGTCTGATGTGGGTTGCGCATCCTTGCTGGGACCGATGGCGCCTTCGAGGAGGAGGGAGGCGAAGGTTTTGGCTTTCTCTTCTGCCTCGGGGTTGCCAATGGCGGTGATGGCGGCATTCTCCTCGTCCCACTTCTTGTTGCGCTCTGCAGGCAGAATCTTTGGATAGCCTACAATGATGCGGCTGGGATAGAGGTTGTCGTAGAGGGCCTTGCTCTCGCGCAGGAACTCAGGTGAGAAGAGCAGGTTGAATTTCTTGCCCTTGAGGGCGGGGTCGGTCAAGAACTTCAGGGCGTACTTGACATAGAGTGAGCGGCAGTAGCCCACAGGGATGGTGCTCTTGATGACCATCACGGCATCGGGGTTGACCGACAGCACGAGGTCGATGACGTCCTCGATATGGTGGGTGTCAAAGAAGTTCTTCTGTGGGTCGTAGTTGGTGGGGGCGGCAATGACTACAAAGTCTGCGTCTTTGTAGGCTGCTGCACCATCGAGGGTGGCAGTGAGGTCCAAATCCTTCTCTGCCAAATACTTCTCGATGTAATCGTCCTGAATGGGAGAAATACGATTATTGATTTTCTCGACCTTCTCAGGGATGACATCTACTGCTGTGACATGATTGTGTTGTGCCAACAATGTGGCAATACTCATACCGACATAGCCGGTTCCTGCTACTGCTATATTCATAAATTTACTATTTTGTTTAGCGTTAAGGGGTTAGCGGTTAGTGTCGATTGGTGACACTTGCTTTCCAGAGGGAAAGACAAGTGTCACGCTAGACAAACTACCATTTTTGCGCAATGCACTTTCTGCTATTTGTTTTACGTTAATGATGTATTGTTCAACATTAAGTAACTGTATATTTTAAAACGTTAATTGCCGTGTAATGGGCCGTTAATTGAACGTTAATTTAAGTCTTATCTTGGACGTTAATGACCATACAATGACAATTCATTGACGGATAATGACTTTTTATTTAAACGTTAATTGCCGTGTAATTGAACGTTAATTTGTCGTTAATTGACTATTTTATTAACCAATAATTGACGGACAATTGACGGTATTTATTACTTTCAACGTTAATTGCCGTGTAATGGGCCGTTAATTGAACGTTAATGTTGTTTTTATTTTGTACGTTAAGTAACTGTATGTTTTTTTTACGTTAATGGCCGTGTAATTGAACGTTAATTGGACGTTAATTGACTATTTTGTTGACCAATAATTGACGGACAATTGACGGTAATTGACGTTTTATATTTTCTTACGTTGAGATTGACGGTATTTATTACTTTCAACGTTAATTGCCGTGTAATGGGCCGTTAATTGAACGTTAATTTAAGTCTTATCTTGGACGTTAATTGCAGTTGTGAATTAGTAATCGGCGAGATACTCGTCTTTGGGCACGGGTTGCATGTTGCGGTCAACCACATAGCAACGATTGGTTTCCTTGTCGTATGCCCAACGCTCTCCCACAAGGCTTTCCTCACCGAAATTGAGGAGGATGCCTATTGGCTTTTGCGTCAAGCGCAAGTAGTTGCACAACTGGGCACGGTGAGCAGTGATAAGCTCAGAGACTGACTTCATTTCGACAACTACATCACCAACTACAAGGTCCATCTTGTATTTTTTCTCAAGCAGTTGGTTCTTATAGTAGATACTTATCTCTTGTTCCCGTACGCTATCAATACCCCGCAGTTTCAGTTCCAACTGCATGCACTCTTGATAGACTGGCTCCAACAAGCCATAGCCTAACTCGGAGTGCACTGCCATGGCAGCACCGATTATTTGGTAAACCATATCTTTATATTGGAACAGTGAAACCATATTGTTGAAACGTTAATGTTGTTTTTATTTTGTACGTTAAGTAACTGTATGTTTTTTTTACGTTAATTACCGTGTAATTGAACGTTAATTGGACGTTAATTGACTATTTTGTTGACCAATAATTGACGGACAATTGACGGTAATTGACGTTTTATATTTTCTTACGTTAATTGACGTTTTATATTTTCTTACGTTAATGGCCGTGTAATTGAACGTTAATTGAACGTTAATTGACTATTTTATTGACCAATAATTGACGGACAATTGACGATAATTGACGTTTTATATTTTCTTACGTTAATTACCGTGTAATGTATCGTTAATTGGACGTTAATTGACTATTTTGTTGACCAATAATTGACGGACAATTGACGGTAATTGACGTTTTATATTTTCTTACGTTAATGCCGTGTAATGTATCGTTAATTGATCGTTAATTGACTATTTTGTTGACCAATAATTGACGGACAATTGACGGTAATTGACGTTTTATATTTTCTTACGTACGGATTTGTTTAGCGATGGAGAGGAGGCGGCGGATGGAGAGGGGGCAGTCGGGGTGGGACTGGCGCCAGGCCTTGGCCTGTTGGCGGAGCTCGGGGTTGTGATTTACAATGAAAAGGGAAATCAACAAATAGATTTCCAACTCCATTGTGAATTGAGAATTGAGAATTGAGAATTGAGAACTCTCCGGTGAGCGGTTAGCGAGGAGAGTCTCGACTTCTTTCAGGCGGCGGGCCTGCTCGTCCTTGTCGTTCATGAGGTAGGCACAGATGAGCATGAGGGCAGAGAACTTGACCTGGGCCTCTGCGTTGTCCTCAAAGAGGATGTCGGAATACTGATAGAGGAAGCGGAGGCGCTTCTGGTCATCTCTGTTCAACTGGTGGGAGCCCTTCTTGCCATGGAGGTGGCAGAGGAGCTCGATGAGCTCGTCCTCGAAGTGGGCTATCACGGGGTCCTGTAAGAGTTGTTGGGCGTCGGGGGCCTTCAGTCGGACGTCAGCAATACTGATACCAGGCACGGCGACATGCATCTTATCCAAGAACATAGAGAAGACGACCGTCAGGAGAATCTGACCATCGCGCTCACGAATCTGCTTGACGACACCCTCGGTGCCTGCCATCGGACCACTGACCACCGTCACCTGGTCGCCCTCACGAACCTCGTCGGTGGGGTCGCCATTGACTATCTGGAAATCGTAGCGCTTGATGACCGTCTTGAAGCGTTCCATCTCAGCATTACTAATCTCTACGGGGTCACCTTTCTCATCACGGTAAGCATAGAGGCGGTGGTTGAGTACACGGTTCCAAGGAGAATTCAGGATGCGTTGTACCACCTCCTTGGGTTCACAGATAAAGATGAAGTGATGAAGGTCGCAACGCAGCGCCTGCTCGTCGAGCATGGCATCGTAGTCGCGATATTCATAGTCCTTGCACGGGCAGTTCTCCTTAGGCTGTTGCTTCTGACGGAGCTTCAGATCCTCGAAAGGAATGAAATACTCGAAGGGCGGCAAAGGCCAGGTATCGTCAGCCGAGACATTGAACACCTTTCGCCTGCCACTAAAGATATTGCCTATCAGGTCAGCATCCGCATGGCGCAGTATGCACCATCGCTTTTCTTTGGTTTCCTTTTCTGTGATATTGGTACTTTCCATATAGATATTAGCTTCGCTATGTCCGCACGAATCGAAATCCGTTTGGACTAGTTGTGATGTGTGCATCTAAACGCACACTACCATTGGCTCCTCATACCATCGCGTAATCCCTTGTAAGTCATAGTGTTAGACCTTCAGTACGGCGGCAGATTTACCTGTCTTTATTACACACAAAACATGCTGCCTAAGCAGATGTACGTATATATTTCTGTGCAAAGGTACAAAATAAAAATGAAACAGAAAAGAAAAGACAAGTTTTTTTTAATACAACCGCATTTTTCTTAAAAAATATAAAAAACAAATGAGCTGTCCGCAAAGACAGCCCATTTATCTTAACCACATAAATTCAGCTTACCTTATTATATTAGGGAAGGCTGATAGCCTCTGACGGACAAACGTCAGCGCATGTACCACACTCTGTGCAGAGATCGGGGTTGATAGAATACTTGTCGCCCTCAGAGATAGCTCCAGCGGGGCACTCATCGATACATGTACCGCATGCGATGCAGTCGTCACCAATTACGTATGCCATAATCTTTGTATTTGTTTAGTTTGTTAAATAGATAATTGTTATTTGTGATGCAAAGGTAGGGATTTTTTCCGAATATTACCTACTTTTGGGTAGTTATTTTCATAATTTATACTTAGTCGAAATAATAAACCTCATAGGAAATGCGTTATAAGTATTGCATATGAAACAACAAATAATCATCATACTATCCCTACTCTGTGCGCTGAGTGCCAGCGCACAGCAAGACCGTCGCATCCAGCACAAGCCGTATATCGACCTGCGCCCAATGCACTTCGGCATCCTGGTAGGTATGCACCTGCAGGATATCGAGTTTGACCAGACGGGTCCTCACATGATGGAGGACGAGAATGGCGACCTGCAAGAGCGCTACGTGTTGTGCGAGGCAGACCGTTGGACAGCAGGCTTCTCGGTGGGTGTGTTAGGTGAGTTGCGCCTGTCGAACCATTTCTCGCTGCGCGTCACACCCACCATGCATTTTGGTGCCAAGCACCTCACCTTATTAAATATGAAGGAGCAGGACGAGGCGGGACTGCCCGTGCGCAAGACGCAGGACATGAAGAACACCTACGTCTCGCTGCCCATCGACCTAAAGTTTGCTGCTCCCCGTTGGAACAACATGCGACCCTACGTAATGGCGGGTGTAAACCCGATGATGAATCTGACGAGTGGCGAGCAGGACATGATACGCATCAAGCGCTTTAATACCATGATGGAGGTGGGTATGGGCTGCGACTTCTACCTACCCTTCTTTAAGCTGATTCCGGAGTTGAAGTTCTGCTTCGGGTTGGGCGACGTGCTGGACAAGAACCACGTGAATGAGTTGCGCGACGCCAATCTGAGGACGTATGCCGGTTCGGTGAGTGGAGCGCAGTCGAAGATGGTGGTGCTGACGTTCTACTTTGAATAACGATGTACAGAGAACCGCAGAGCACAAATCGCGCGGGGAAACCGCGCGACGCGAGCTATTACTTGAGTTCCACGACCATTTTGCCGACGAAGATGGCGGACTTGCCGTTTTGGTCGACGGCGACGGGCTGACCATCCATATTGTTCCAATGCTCGAGCTGCGTCATGTAGGTATGGGTGTGGCCACCGAGGACGAGGTCGATGTTGCGGGAGTTCTGGATCATGTACTGGTCGTCCTCACCACGGTTGCTCTCCCAGCCCAGGTGGGAGATGCAGATGACGACATCGCACTTTTTCTGCTGCTTCAGCATGGTGGCTGTTTCCAGTGCCACCTTTCCCGGGTCGAGGTATTTGACACCCACACAGTTCTTGGCGCTGACTAAGCCCTCCAGTTTAGGACAGACGGCAAAGACGCCAATCTTCACGCCATTGCGCTTGATGACGACCCAGGGTTTGGTGAGACCCTCCATGACGGTACCCGTGAAGTCGTAGTTGGCGCACAAGATGGGGAAGGTTGCCTTCTTGAACATCTCCGCCATATTCTCCAGTCCGAAGTCGAACTCGTGGTTACCAATGGTCGTAGCATCGATGCCCATCTGGTTCATCAGACCAATCTCTACCTCACCCTTGAACATGGTGAAGTAGGCAGAGCCCTGGAAGAAGTCGCCACTATCGAAATAGAGCAGGTCGGGGTTCTTGGCACGCTCCTCTTTGAGCATGGCAATGCGACGCAGAAAGCCACCACGGCCAGCCTTCATCGTGTCGGGCAGTTGTGCGTTGATGGGGAAGATAGCCGAATGGGTATCGTTGGTATGCAGAATAACCAGCTGCTTGGGTTTCTTGGCCTGGCCGCTGAGCGATGCCAATGCCAGAAATATAATAAAGATATATTTCATAATGCTTAATTCTTAATGCTTAATGCTTAATGCGTAATGGTCAATGCTTAATGCATAATGCTTAATGCGTAATGCTTAATGCGTAATTTTTAATGCTTAATGCTTAATGCTTAATGCATAATTACTCTTCCTTCGATTTTGGCATCCACCTCTTTGCCCTGCTTCTGCATATAGCGGAAGTAGTTCATGATAACAAAGCGGGAGTTATTGCTGGCCTCCTTAGGAGCGTTGACGTTACGACATTTCTTGAGGGCCTCCAGCTTATCGGTGCCACCCAGCAGATAGTCGATAGTGGTCAGGCGATAGTCCTTAGCGGGATCGATGGGTTCGCCATTGATGGTGGCACTCTCTAAGCGACCATCTTTGGTAATTACCATGCGAACGGAGTGGCTAACGCCTTCGCCACCGACAGACGCCATCTGTCCGAAGAGTTCCAGCACCTCGGCACCAGACAGCGTGCCGAAGGCTATTTTGTTCTCAAACGGTGCTATGTCGAGCACGTCACCATAGGTCACGTCACCTTTGGGCAGGTCGGCACGAACACCACCCATATTATACAGTCCGAAGTCGGGCTTCTCGTTGTAATCCTTAGCGGCCCATACTAGGATGTCAGCCAGCAGGTTAGACAGGTCGCCCTCTGGGCGCTGAGCCGTCATGTAGTGGGAAGAGCGTCCCACCACAGGGCCCATCACGCTATCTACCTGCTGTTTATACGGTTTCAAGAAGTCGGCAGCCTTCTGATCTGGCTGTTTGTCATAGCGACCGTCTATCAGGATGCGGGTGCGCTGAATGGAAGCCACCTCGTAGTGGGTCTGGCACGCACCGACAAACAACGATGCAGCCAACAGAAATACTGGAATTGTTGTTTTTGTTTTCATAGTCATAGAATTACTCTTGCAAAGATAGTCAATTCTCTTTAAAAACAAGCATATTTAGCTGAAAAACATGTCTTTGCATGAAAAAACACCTTATTTTCTTGGCAGAATGAAATATTATTCGTACCTTTGCACCCGCTTTCCGCGTAATCGCTGGCAGGAGCCATTGAACCATGAGTATCAAGGCATTACGAGAGACCTGTTATGTTGCGTTGGAACGATAACAACAACATTTATAAATTTAAAGTAACAATGGATTTAATTAAAGTTGCTGAAGAAGCATTTGCAACCGGCAAGCAGCACCCCAGTTTCAAGGCTGGTGACACTGTAACTGTCGCTTACAAAATTATCGAGGGTTCTAAGGAGCGTATCCAGCTCTTCCGTGGTGTCGTTATCAAGATCAGCGGTCATCAGGAGAAGAAGCGTTTCACTGTTCGCAAGATGTCGGGTACCGTTGGTGTAGAGCGTATCTTCCCTCTGGAGTCACCCAACATTGAGAGCATTGAGGTCAACAAGGTTGGTAAGGTTCGTCGCGCTAAGCTGTACTACCTGCGCAACCTCACCGGTAAGGCTGCCCGTATCAAGGAGAAGCGTAGCGGTGCTCGTGCTACTGCAGAGTAAATTACAACCCTACACAAGCATAAAAAGAAGTGGCTCATTGATGAGTCACTTCTTTTTGTTTTTCTTCTAACGAATAGTTGGCCTTGGCATCAGCCTCGCCGTGCAAGGCCTCTTGGAAGGAGTCCCAGTCCTGGAAGCCGGCCAGCAGGGAGAGGCGGTCGAGGGTCTTACGGTTGGGTTTCTTCAGCAGTTCCTTTTCGACTGCTGACAGTAATTGGCGGAGTGCATGTCTCTTTTTCTCCATATTCTTCTCAAATTTGCTGCAAAATTACGAAAAAATTAAGAATTAAGAATTAAGAATTAAGAATTATTTTTTGTACCTTTGCAAGCGGAAACGAAATATACATCTATATAATAATGAAAGAATTAGCCCTGAAGTACGGTTGCAATCCCAACCAGAAGCCCTCACGCATCTTTATGGAAGAGGGCCAGTTACCCATCGAAGTCATTAACGGCCGCCCTGGCTACATCAACTTCCTCGACGCTCTGAACGCGTGGCAGTTGGTAAAGGAGCTGAAGGCTGCTACTGGTCTGCCCGCTGCAGCATCGTTCAAGCACGTCAGCCCTGCAGGTGCTGCCGTTGGTCTGCCCCTGAGCGACACGCTGAAGAAAATCTATTTCGTGGATGACATCAAAGGGCTGGACGACAGTCAGATAGCCTGTGCATACGCTCGTGCCCGTGGTGCCGACCGCATGTCCAGCTATGGCGACTTCGTAGCCTTGAGTGACACCTGCGACGCTACCACTGCCCTGCTCCTGAAGCGCGAGGTTAGCGACGGTGTCATTGCTCCCGACTTCACCGCCGAGGCCATTGAGATACTGAAGGACAAGCGTAAGGGTACGTATAACGTCATCAAGATTGACCCAAGCTACAAGCCCGCACCCATTGAGCGCAAGCAGTGCTTTGGTGTGACCTTCGAACAGGGCCGCAACGAGATCAAACTCGACGACCCTGCCCTCTTCGAGAATATCCCCACACAGAACAAGACATTCCCTGCTGATGCCAAGCGCGACCTGATTATCGCCCTCATCACACTGAAATACACCCAGTCAAACTCTGTCTGCTACGTCAAGGACGGTCAGGCCATCGGTATCGGTGCTGGTCAGCAGAGCCGCATCCACTGTACCCGTCTGGCTGGCAACAAGGCTGATATCTGGTGGCTGCGCCAGCATCCGAAAGTGATGAACCTGCCCTTCAAGGAAGGCATCCGTCGTGCTGACCGCGATAACACCATCGACGTCTATATCTCTGAGGACGAACACGACGACGTACTTCGCGACGGTGCTTGGCAGCAGTTCTTCACCGAGCAGCCTGAGGTACTGACGATGGCCGAGAAGAAGGAGTGGATTGCCAAGAACACGAAGGTGGCTTTAGGCTCTGATGCCTTCTTCCCCTTCGGTGACAATATTGAGCGTGCCCACAAGAGTGGCGTAGAGTACATTGCTCAGGCTGGTGGCAGCGTGCGTGACGATCATGTCATCATGACCTGCGACAAGTACGGCATTGCCATGGCATTCACTGGCGTGAGATTGTTCCACCATTAAGAAGCCCAAGAGCCCACCCCTATCCCCTCCCAAAAGGGAGGGGGATTAAAACAACAGACTAATTATGAGTAAGGAGAGTGATTTCCAGGAGATTCTGGAGAATGGCATTAACTTCGGTCGTGGCGGTGGTCCCCACAAAGAGGACGACAAGGTAAAGACCAAGGCCAAGAAAAAGAAGTATATCACTGGCGCTCACGGTAGTGGCTCTGCTAAGCAGAAGGCCAAATACCGTGAGCAACGGGCCAATAGGCATAAGTGATGTGTGATGTATGATGGAAGATGTAAGATGTAAGAAGTAAGATGTAAGAAGTAAGAGATAATACTAAAATAAACTACTAAGACATGAAGAAACTACTATTTATGTTATTGTTCGTCACAGCGGCGACAATGACGGTTGCCTGTGGTGGAGATGACGAGAGTACTGCCACCGCACAGCCTACCCCTGATCCGACACCGGATCCCGACCCAACCCCAGAGCCAGATCCCACACCGACCGAGATGAGCCGCTATGTAGGTGGAGATATCTCGATGCTGACGAAGTATGAGGAGGCTGGCGTGGTCTATAAGGACAAGAACGGCAATGCCGTACAGCCACTGGCATTCTTTAAACAAGAAGGACTGAACGCCATGCGTGTCCGTCTGTTTGTCGACCCCTCTCAAGACAGTGACAAGGGTGTCTGTCAGGACCTCGACTATGTCAAGGCACTGGGCAAGCGCATCAAAGGCGCTGGCATGGCCTTCATGCTGGACTTTCACTATAGCGACACCTGGGCAGACCCTGCCAAGCAGTGGACACCCAATGCCTGGAAGACGCTGAACGATGCCGCACTGGCAGAAAAGGTCTATGATTATACCAAGGAGTGCCTTCAACAGTTGAAGGCGGCGGGTGCTAAGCCCGACTTCATCCAGACGGGTAATGAAATTAGCTATGGCATGATGTGGGGAACGGAAGGCACCAACAACAACCGATGCTACACCAACTCTCCTGCAGCCAACTGGAACCGCTTCATGAATCTACTGAAGAAAGCAGGACAGGCCTGTCGTGAGGAATGCCCAGACGCTAAAATCATTATTCATAGTGAACGAGCAGCCCAGCCCAACGTGCTGACAGACTTCTTCGACCGCATGAAGAACAACGGTATAGACTACGATATCATCGGACTGAGCTACTACCCTGCCTATCACGGCAATCTTGCCACCTTAGAGACAGCATTGACCACGCTGGAGGGCAAGAACTATGGTAAGAACATCATGATTGTGGAGACGGGCTACAGCTATGCGTGGGCATTGGGAGGCACCACCTACGACTATACAGGTACCTATCCTTATACAGAGGAAGGACAGCGTAAGTTTACGGCCGACCTCATCAGCAAGTTCAAAACCCACAATAGCGTGAAAGGCCTGTTCTGGTGGTGGCCAGAAGATAATGGTAATAAGAATGTGACCAGCAGTTGGTGGAATGCGGCGCTCTACGACCACAATACGGGTAAGCCGTATGCTGCTTTCTATGAACTAAAGAACTTCCAATAATAGAAATAGTCCGCTGGTTGGCGGACTATTTCTTTTGTATTAGAAGGCCAAGTCCCTACCCCGATAGAAATTGAGGAGGGTGATTTGGTAGAGATTCTCGTAGCGTGACTGCACCAGATCGCTCTCTGCTTTCAGGTAGTTATTCTTGGCCTCGTTGAACTCCGTGATGGTGGCCTTGCCATTCTCGTACTTAGCCTGCATCAGGGTAAAGGCATCCTTGCTCGACTGGGCAGCAGCCTCGCTGCTACGGTATTTCGAGTCTGCAGCGACGGCATTGTAGTACACCTGCTGGATTTCCTTGTAGAGCGACTTCTTCACATTCTCCAACTGCAACAGCTGGTTCTCACGGTCGATACGTGCCGAGCGGATGCTGTTGCGTGTCTGGAAGCGGTTGAAGATGGGGACGCTCAGATTCAAGCCGATATACTGGCTGAAGTTGTTCTTCATCTGCGTGGCGAAGGGGTCTGCCTGCATGCCGTTGGTCTTGTAGTAGTTGGACTGCAGACCGGCGCTGAGACTCAGCGTAGGATAGTTGCCAGCCTTCGCGATGTCGATGTTACGCTCGGTGGCAGAGAGGCGGAGCTGCTCGGCCTGCACCTCGGGCTTGATGGCGAGGGCCTCCTGGTAGATGGCATCGGGTGAAGTCAATTGAGAATTGAAAATTGAGAATTGAGAATTAGTGGCGGGGCGGACGATGGAGAAGCCTTCGGGAGAAGGGAGCTCCAGCAGCTGGGAGAGGGAGAGAATGGCCAGCTGAAGGTTGTTGTCAGCCTGCGTAGCAGTCAGACGGGCATGCGCCAGTGCGGACTGCTGTTGGGAGAGTTCAGCCTGACTGGCCTTGCCATTCTTGACAAAGGCCTCCAGGCGGGCCACCTGCGCAGAGTCGATGGCAATCTGGCGATGGGCCACATCGGCAATCTCCATATCGTAGAGTATCTGTACGTATGACTGCGCCACCTGCATGCGGATATCATTCTTGGCCTTCTCCAAGTCCTTCGTAGCCGCCTCGAGGTTCAGCTGATTGAGCTTAATCTGGTTGGGAATCTGGAAGCCCGTAAAGAGCGGGACAGTCGTACCTAGGCTGAAGCTGGTCGAGTTGGTGGAGCGGTTGGTATAGGTGTTGTCGAGCGTCAGACCACGGCCGAAAGAGAAGCTCTCGGAGGCAGAGGCGCTGAGGTCAGGCAGACGCGAGTTCTTGGCTGTCGACAGTTGGAGGTCACGCTGCCTGCGCTGGTTGTCCTGCTGTTTGATGCTGATGTTATGCTCGATGGCATAGTCGCAGCACTGGCGGAGGGTCCAGGGGGCTTGGGCGAGTATAGGCTGCGACCATGTCGCAGCACAGAGAACAAAGAGGGCTGATTTCTTCGACCATGTCGCAGCACAGAGAACAAAGAGGGCTGATTTCTTCATAGCTTAATCCTTGTTATCGTCGGTAATAATCTCGGGGCCGCGCACCTTATCCTTGGCGGTGAGGCCCTTCTTAATCTCGATATTCACACCATCAGAGAGGCCGGTGGTCACTTGGCGGCGCTCGTAGTTTTTCTTGTTGGCAGAACCAACAAGCACATAGACGAAGGTGCTGTCGCCGCTAAACTCGATGGCACTCTCGGGGACGGTGAGCACCTTGTCGGCCTTGGCCAGGACGATCTCGGCATTGGCGCTATAGCCAGAGCGGATCTTATCGAAGCCCGCTGGAGGACCAGCGGGAGTGGTGGCTGACTTAGAGGAGGCGGGAGAAGAGCCCGACGAGGCGGTGGGAGCGGGGATTTTGACGGCAGCCTTGATTTCGAACTGGTTGGCGCCATTGCTCTCTACGGCCTTCGGTGAGATGTACTCCAGGGCAGCATTGAACTTCAGGTCTTGCAAGGCACCGATGGTAATCTTCAAGGGGATGCCCATGGAGAGCTGGCCGACCTCCGTCTCGTCGATGTTACCACGGAAGATGAGATCGTTCATATTGGCAACGGTGGCGATGGTAGTACCATCATTGAAGGTGTTAGAGTTGATAACGGAGTTACCCACCTTCACGGGGATGTCGAGGATGACACCACTGATGGTCGAGCGGATCAGTGTCGAGCTGGCATTAGCATTTGACTGAGACACACCATCACGCACCACCTGGAGGGCGTCGACAGACGCCGACTTCTCTTCCTGGGCCTGACGCAGCTGCTGGCGAGCCTTGTCATACTCATCATCAGAGATGAGTTTCTGGTTGTGCAGATTCTCCACACGTCCGAAGTCCACCTGTGCCTGTTTCAGATTCAGTTCTGCCAGACGCACACGGCTCTCAGCACTCGACAGCTGAGCCATATCAGGAATCACCTTCACCTTGGCGATGACGTCGCCAGCATTCACGTAGTCACCAGGATCCTTATACAGTTCTGCGATGATGCCAGAGATCTGCGGTTTGATATTCACCTCGTTGCGAGGCTCTATCTTACCTGTGATGATTGTTGTCTTCTGGATGTCTTCCGTCTGCGGTGTAAACTCACTGTAGACAACTTCTTTGGGTTGGCTTTTCTGCCAGAGGAACACGAATGTTCCGATGAAAATCAGCGCGATGATGACGGCGATGATTAGTTTGCTGTACTTTTTCATATCTTTTAGTTTTTTGTTGTTATCTTTTTGGGGTGTCGGTGGGGAAACCACTGACCGCGAGCGAGATTCGGATGGGGAAACCCTGAGCGCGAGCGAGATTTGGATGGGGAAACCACTGAGCGCGAGATTTGGATGGGGAAACCACTGAGCGCGGGCTATTCGTCACGCATGGCGTCGACGGGTTTGATGCTCATGGCACGGGCGGCAGGTGCGAGACCAGCGAGGACGCCCATCGAGCTCACCATGAAGGCGGAGAAGAGAGCGGTCCAGAATCCTATCTGGAAGTGGGCATTGACGATGCCATCCTCTGTATTACCCAGTTCGAGCATCTGGAGAATCATCACTCCGAAGAGGATGCCACTCATGCCTGCTACCAGTGTCAGCACGATGCTCTCCGAGATAATCTGCGAGAGAATCATTCTCGGTGTGGCACCGATGGCACGACGGATACCAATCTCCGTGGTACGTTCACGAACGGTAACCATCATGATGTTTGACACGCCGATGGCTCCAGCCAGCAAGGTACCCAGTCCGACCAGCCAGATGAGGAAGTTGACACCCTTGAAGAGGTTGTCGAGCATCTGGAAGAGTATCTCGGTATTAAACACCATGGCGCCCTGTTCGTCAGTAGGATCGATGGTATGCGCACGGGCAATGGTCTCACGAATGCGGTCGGTGATTTTTGACATCACTACGCCCTTGCGTCCTGTAACGGCAATCAAGTCGACGGCATTGCCACGATTGTAAGCCTGTTGCATGAAGGTCAGCGGCAGGACGACCCCCGTACCACTTTCGCCACTGAGGTTCACGCCCTCACTCATATTGTAGTCGACACCCACTATCTGGTAGTAGATGTTGTCGATGCGGATGCGCTTGCCACAAGGGTCGCCACCGCCAGGAAACAGCTCTTTATAGGTCTTCTTCTGGATGACACACACCTTGCGGTGGTCGCGGATGTCAGCCTCATCGATGTATCTGCCATAGAACATTTTCGGTTCGTTGACACGTTGGAAGTCGGGCATGGCACCGCTGACACCAACGGTCGCTTTACGGTCACCATAGTAGGCTGAACCACCACTGGAGAAAAGCAGAGGGGTCACGATATCGAGCTCAGGTACACTCTGACGAATGCGATCGACGTCCTTATAGTCCATTGTCCAAAAGCGACCCTTACGGAATCCCTTATATGCCTTGCTTGTAGGTTGTGCCCAGACCAAGGCGCTGTTAGTGGCAAAGCCTGCAAAGTTCCGTTGGAGCATCTCTTTCAGCCCCTGTCCACCACCCATCAGTACGATGAGCATGAACACCCCCCAGAAGACGCCAAAGCCCGTCAGGAAGGAGCGCGCCTTATTGCGTGTCAGGGTGTCGAGGATTTCTCTGTATGTATCTAAATCTATTCGCATAATTCAATGCTTAATTCTTAATGCTTAATTCTTAATGCTTAATGCTTAATTAGTCGGCGCGGAGGGCTTCGATGGGACGGATGCGGCTGGCCTTGTAGGCAGGGATGAGTCCTGCGATGGTTCCGGCGATAATCATTACCAACGTAGCCTCAAAACAAACGTCGAGTCCGACGGTAGGATTCAGGAACATGGTAGCCTTGAACAGTCCCGTATCAATGGTCTCGTGACCTATCGTTGCATCCATGTATTCATTGGCGGCCACACCCAGTACCATACCGATATAACCAAAGAAAGTGGTGATAATCACACTCTCGACAATGATCAGCTTCAGGATGTTCCACGGCTTGGCACCAATGGCTTTGCGGATGCCAAACTCATGTGTACGTTCCTTGACGGTGATGAGCATGATGTTTGAGACACCTACGATGCCAGAGAGTAGCGTGAAGAGCCCCACTATCCAGAGTGCTGTACGAAGGATGCCCATGGCATTCTCCATCTGTAGATTCTGTGTGAAGCGGTTCCACAGCCAGATAGCATCCTCATCTTCAGGATGCACCTGGTGCTCCGCATTCAGACGGTGGCGGTAGGACTTTTCAAAGTCTTCGTTGGCTTTCTCCGTAGACAATCCGTGGAAGGTAAACTCTATGCGACCAGCGTCATCGGTGTTAGCGCCAAAGATACGCTTGATGGCAGAGTAGCTGCTGAAAATAGTGGCCCGTCCGTTCTCGTTCTCCTTATAGATACCCACCACTTTGAAAGCGATGTTTCCGACGTTTACGAAGTCACCAATACGACACTTCAGTTCCTTGGCCTGTTTTTCACCTAACACCAGTACCTTACGGCTTTCCTTTACGTCGATAGCATTGATGAAGCGTCCTTGGAGCATCTGTACCTTGTCAATCTTTGTGTGGTTGGGATAGACACCGCTAATGCTCGTAGCCAGATATTGCTGACCATTGCTGACAGTTGCCGAGGTGTTATACTGTGCACCCACCTCGTCGACAGTCTTCGAAAACTCCTGTTCGGTAATCTCCCTATCGCTCTCGTGCAGACGAATGTCACGACCTTCTTTGAAGCCCTGATAAGGCTTCGAGGTCCAGTTGCCGAAGACCACCATGGAGCTATTCAGGAAGCGGTCGCTCTGCTTCATATTGGCATTGATCAGACCATTACCGGCACCCAGCAGTACAATGAGCATGAAGATACCCCATGCCACCGCAAAGCCTGTGAGTGTCGTGCGCAGTTTGTTGCGACGAGCTGTCTGCCAAATCTCATTCAATAACTCCATCCTTGATTCGAATTATACGATTGGTCTGTTCGGCTACACCAGGATCATGAGTCACAATAATCTGTGTCATGCCCTCGTCTTGGTTCAGCTGCTTCAACAGTTGCATCACCTCTACAGATGTCTTGGAGTCAAGGGCACCCGTAGGTTCGTCGGCCAGGATAATCTGTGGACGGGTAATCAGTGCACGGGCAATGGCTACGCGTTGTTTCTGACCGCCACTGAGTTCGTTGGGATAATGTTCTGCCCAGTCGAGAAGTCCTAAGCGTTCGAGATACTCCAGGGCAAGCGTATGACGCTTGCGCCTGGAAACCCCTTGATAAAATAGTGGCAACTCAACATTTTCTACTGCAGTCTTAAAAGAGATTAGGTTGAATGACTGGAAGATAAAGCCAATCATCTTGTTACGATACTCGGCAGCCCGACGTTCTGACAGGTTCCAGATGGGGACCCCTGCCAGCTCGTAGGTGCCAGAGTCATAGTTATCCAGAATACCTAAGATGTTTAACAAGGTACTCTTACCGGAGCCCGACGCTCCCATGATGCTGACGAACTCTCCCTTCGCAATATCGAGCGAGATGCCCTTCAGCACGTGGAGCGGCTGGGCGCCTTGGTAGGTTTTGTTGATGTCTTGTAAGTGAATCATCTTTATAATGCTTAATGCTTAATGCTTAATGCATAATGCTTAATGCTTAATGCTTAATTGACTATTAGACGGAAGGAGGGCAACTATTGTTGCGCAGCGTACACATCTTTAACATCTTCTAACGTAATGCCCAGCAGTTGCATCTGGCGGAAGAGTTCTGGCAGGCGTTCTTTCATGAACTCCTGTTTGCGTTCTTTCAGAATCTGCTTCTTAGCACCAGGCGTCACGAAGTAGCCCAAGCCGCGCTTATTATATATAATGTTCGCACGAGAGAGTTCGTCGTAAGCCTTGACGACGGTGTTCGCATTAACCTCCAGCATCACCGCATATTCACGGACACTGGGAATACGATCGTCATCCTTGTATTTCTCTGCAAGAATCTCATCACAGAGGCGGTCAGCCATCTGGATATATATCGCTTTATCGTTTGTAAATATCATAATTCATCCACTTATTAGTGATTAACTGAAAACCTTTGAAGATACGGTACGACGCCCAGTAGTTGAAGACAGCGAAGATGGGGAGTAGCACAGAGAGAACATAGGCCATTGAGCCAATCTCATATTCCTTAACGGCACCATCCTCCCAGCTAATCTGAAACATACCCAACCCGATGAAGGCCATCGTCTTCACCAATATTATGAGGCAAAGCAGTATGCATATACTAGTTGCCACGAAAGCGTATTTGCGAAGCAGCGTTCCGCCCAGCGTATAGAAAGAGTGAAGCCACAACCACAATCCGAAGGTGAGCATACCATTTGCAATGCACCAATCCATTGGGAGTTCCATCGGGTTCGTTATGGCCTCGGGAGCTAACTCTTTTAACAACTGTGGAATAGCAGAAGACCACCAGTGATAGGTGACGCCATCCATCTCCACACATTCCATTCTAGGACCTTGATATCCACTCAACCAATACCAAGCCATGCGGAGTGAGTCGCCCAAGACAATAGCCAAGAACAAGCAAGCGATACCGATTACTGTAGTAAATACCACCAACGAGAGAAACTTCTCAAGATTGGAAGATGGCAACATCAGGAATGTCGCACGCTTACGCTTGTCATTGATGCCAAAGGCAAAAAGGCTTATCATGATGAGCGAAACGATGATAAAGAGACCTGCAGCAAGCTGCGAAAAATTATGGATAGCCGACCAGGGGTCACCATAGCTATTCATCTCTTGAAACAAGATTTCTCCTATAAAGACCACAAGGGTGATGGCTGCCACACACCACAACAGCAGTGTACGCGCATAAACGCAGATGACCCACCAGAGTGTCTTTGCAAATCTATTGATACTAAAATTATTCATATTATTCCTTCTTTTACGGTCTATTTACAGGTTTATCCACTTTGCTTTTGCCTGCATTCTGCAGAAGAGTCTGTAGGACAGCCAGTAGTTAAACATTGCCAAAACGATGTATATACTCATACTTATGACATATTCCAAGATTTCAGCGTTGGCCCTTAGCTGCACCACTTCAGCATCTCCCAGATGTTTGAATAAGAACATACCAAGCAGGATTACCAATGCTGTGGTGAGAACCCAATTGAATTTACGTGAGCGGAAGAACGTTGCGCCAAGAGCATAGATCGACTGAAGCCAGATAACAAGGGCTACTATACTGACTACGAATCGAGGTGTCGCATTGTCTAAACGATTGATATCACTGATGATTTTTATGACTCTTGAGAGCACAAACTGTCCATACTCATGGCCTAACACCCAATGGAAAAAGTACTGCATCAGGTCGGCAGCAAAGAATGCCACCAGATAGAGCGGTAAGAGAAGAATCCATGTAGCATAGCGCATCAGGTATTTCTCGAAGTTTGATGACGGAAGCAGCATCAGCGTTTGACAATCGTGCTTACCCTCCATGCTATAGAACATAAAGGAGGGGCCCATCACCACGTTGATGGCAAACATCATAAACACGACTCCTGCACAGGCCTGATAGTTTACATGCGTGTTGGTGACATAAGTAAAGAACAGGAAGGTGAATAGCATGACCACCAAGACCTGGAAGAAAGCCTTGATATAATATCTTCTATCATTTGTCAGCGACCATCGGGCCAACTGCGCAAATCTATGTATATTAAACTGGATCATTTTTGTAATGCTTAATTCTTGATGCATCATTAGATTTTGCCTTCGTTGACGGCATTGAAGAGGAGTTCAAGGTTGACCTGTGTCTCAGCGCTACCAGCCTTGCGGGGAGCAATCACGGCATTGCCCTGGAGAGAAGGTTCTGCATAGATAGCATCGGCCATCTGCTCTGGTGTACGATACTCGAAGGTGTATTTCTCAGAGATGTCAGCCACAGAGGTGTCGAGTAACAGCTTCTGCTGAGAGAGAATCAGGATATGGTCGAGCAGCGATTCCACATCATGTACCTGATGCGTCGAGATAATCAGTGTACGATCTTCCGTCATGTGCTGGGCAATCACCTTGCGGAACTGGCTCTTCGAAGGAATGTCGAGGCCATTGGTCGGCTCGTCCATCAGCAGCACCTTCGTATTCGTTGCCAGTGCGAAGGCCATAAAAACCTTCTTTTTCTGTCCCATGGAGAGTGCATTCAGTTTTACGTCCATAGAAAGAGCAAAGTCATTCAGACAAGCCTGTAATACGTCATGACTGAAACGAGGATAGAAAGAGGCATTAATCTTTACATACTGTCGGAGCGACATGGACGGAAGATCGAATTCCTCAGGTACGATAAAGATCTCCTGCAGCGTTTCCGGTCTTCTCTTTTTTGTTTCGACGGAATCGAAACAGACGGTTCCTTTCTTGGGACGAAGCAAGCCAGCAATGAGATACAGCAGTGTACTCTTACCCGTTCCATTCTTTCCTAACAGTCCGTAGATGTTGTTGGCTTTCAGTGTCAAACTGAAATCATCGAATACCAGAGAGTGACCTCCAGCATACTTAAAACTGATGTTATTTACTTCTATCATAATCGTTTTTATATTGGTTATTATCGCTCTGTATTGGTGTACCACTTTAGTAGTACACTGCAAAGGTAAAACAAAATCTATGTAACTTCCAAATAAATCCGCAGAAAAATTCAAACAATTAACCATATTTAAGACATGTAAAGAAATTGTTAATACTCCGGTGTTTGTAGATTTTATGTATCAATTATTTGGTTTTTAAGTGTATTAATACTACCTTTGCAATACTATCTAACAGGAAACTATGAACATAAGAAAAATCAGCCGAAACCTTTTCGGTATTATCATATTTTTGGCAGTAAGCCTCTATACTATCAACATCTCAGGACAGGCTAAAAGCCAGGAAGACACCACTGAAGCGAACCTATTACAGCAGGTACGCAATGCGTTTAACCAAAACAACGAGCAACAGTTTTACGAAGCTATTGCCCAATACCGCAAATATCTGTTGGGAGAGGACAATATCAACGGCTACTACCTCAGTTGGAAAAACGAGGTACTCTATGATGTCAACCACAACCATTTCTATCGTGCCCTGCGCAAAACCATGAAGATGCAGGCAGAGATGGAACGTCGTGGCGATCATCATGAATTATACAAGACCACGCAACTGCGAGGCATCATCTACTCCTTGCGTGGCAATATTCCCTTGGCTCATCAGTATTTTGAGAAGGCCTTAGACCAGGTTGACCATACCCAGGTCAATAATTTAGCTTCCATCTACATGGATTTGGCTAATATCGAGATGGACACCCAACCCGAGGAGGCCATGAAGCACCTCGACTGTGCCATCGAAATCATCAAGGGTAAGAGTTCCAGCTATGATTACAGCGACGCTATCGGTTTTAAAGTCATTGTAGCCTATGCCATGCGCGACTGGAAGGCGGTAAACGCTACCTTCAATGAGTATATTGCCATGAAAGGTAAGAAGGAAGAAGACTTCAGTCCCACCTATTATTATTATGCGCTTATCTGCAAGGCGGTGGCAGACCGACGTTATGAAGAGGCTATTCATCTGACCTATAATCTGACCAACACCACTGACATCTACAAATTCCAAACGGAAATCTATGAGATCTCAGGTGATACCGAGCGTGCCTTCCAAACCCAGAAGCACTACATGGCCATCAAGGACTCCGTCAACAACGTCATCATGTCGGAGGAGATGATGGGTTCTGCCAGTGATTTGGAGAGTGCCGAAGCACACAATATGACTATTGCCAAGCGTAACACACAACTCCAATATGCTATTTCGATTGTCATCTTCGCATTCCTGCTGATAGGCATGGTCATCTACCGCATGAACCACAAGCGCTATATGCGTAAGTTGCAGCGTCAGAACCACGACCTGCTCATTGCCCGCGACAAGGCGCAGGAGGCTAACCGCATGAAGATCAGCTTCCTGCGGAATATGAGTCATGAGATTCGCACCCCACTAAATATTATCAGCGGTTACGCACAGATTATCAGCGACCCACGTACACTGACCAGCGATTCAGAGCGTGCCGACATTGCCAAGCGTATTGCCCATAGCACCAATACCATTGTACGTATCGTCGACGAGATTCTCGATATCTCCAGCAAGGAAAGCATCCACTATATCGACAAGTCAGACCTTGTTTCATGTAACGACCTGTTGCGCCAGTTGGCAGAGCCTTACGATGATGATGAGACTTCCTTCTCACTGCGTCTGGAACTATTGCTCAAAGACAGTTGTAAGATTATGACCAACCGCAAGGAGGTCAAGAAAATCCTCGGTCACCTCATGGACAATGCCATCAAGTTCACACCGCAGGACGGTACCATTACGCTGCGTAGCTATCAACACAAACTGGACCAGAATATGATTTGTCTCAGCGTGACAGATACAGGCTGTGGTATTAAGGATGGTGACGAAGAGAAGATTTTTGAGCACTTCTACAAGTCAGACATCTATAAAGAAGGTGTTGGTCTCGGACTGTCTGTTGCACGTCGCGTAGCCCGTCAGTTGGGTGGCGATGTCATTCTTGACACCAGATACAAAGATGGCAGCCGCTTTATCTTGCAACTGCCGAAAGAGTGAGAATAATGCTTAATGCATAATGCTTAATGCTTAATTAACCGCGCTGGTCAGCTCCCCACATCATTTTCTCACGCAGGGTATGGAAGTATTTCGTACCAGCACGCTTGATGACCTTCACCCTGTAAGGAGCTTTACGCAGGGTCAGACGTGTTGTATCAGGTAATTTCTCCGAACGGCCGTCCAATGCCACCAGATAGTTCTGCGTCCTACTCTCTACGGTGAGTTTGATTTCAGAATCCTCAGAGAACACGATGGGGCGTACGTTCAGCGAATGAGGAGCGACAGCAGTCAGCGAGAACACATGCGTTCCAGGAACAATAATCGGACCGCCATTCGATAGTGAGTAGGCCGTAGAACCCGTAGGTGTACTCATAATCAATCCATCCGCCTGATAGGTTGTCAGATAGTCACCATTCACGGTAGTATGAATGGTAATCATCGAAGCATTATCTCGTTTCAATATCGCCACATCGTTCAGTGCACAGCAATAGCCCTTGAGTGGTTGTCCGTCGGTCTCCACTTTGATGACAGCACGGGTATCTACCGTATAGTCGCCCTCATAGAGTGCATTGATGGTATGTTCAATCTCCTGAGCCTTGACATCAGCCAAGAATCCTAAGCGACCAGTATTGACACCCAGTATCGGAATCTGCTTATTACCCACCATACTGGCAGCACGCAGAAAGGTACCGTCGCCACCCATGGATATCACGAAGTCGGCATCAAAGTCTGACTGCTCGAATATCGTGACACCTTCCACCGGCAGGCGTTGTCCGTCGGTCAGGAAGGTATAGAACTCTCGTTCGATAAACACTTCTGCCTGTCGGGCAGACAGACAAGCCAGCAGTTTCTGAATGGAAACCGACTTCTTCGGCTGGTAGGTATTGCCGAAAATTGCGAACCTTAATTTACGTGACGCCATACTTTTTTCGCTTTTTTTAGCTGCGATTTCGCAAATAATTATTATCTTTGCGCTTGCAAAGATACAAATAAAAGTGAAAAGAGAATAGTGAAAAGTAAAAAATATGACGAAACTTAGCGTAAATATCAATAAGATTGCCACGCTGCGCAATGCCAGAGGAGGCAATAACCCCAACGTGCTGACTGTCGCCAGCGACGTAGAGCGCTTTGGTGGACAGGGCATCACCGTACATCCACGTCCTGACGAGCGTCATATCCGCTATCAGGATGTCCGTGACCTTCGTCCACGGATTACCACCGAGTTTAACATCGAGGGAAATCCCATCGATTCGTTCACCCAACTGGTGCTGGAGGTAGTCCCCACACAGGTAACGCTGGTCCCTGACAGTCACGACCAGATTACATCCAATCACGGATGGGACACCATAGAGAACAAGGTTTTTCTCACTGATATCTGCAAGACCTTCAAGGATGCAGGCATCCGCACCAGCATCTTTGTCGATGCCGACCCACGAATGGTGGAGGGGGTCAAAGCCTGTGGTGCCGACCGTGTAGAACTCTACACAGAGCCTTACGCCTCGGGCTATGCCGCCAACCGTGAGGCAGCCATCGCTCCCTTCATCGCTGCTGCTGAGGAGGCTCGCCGCGTAGGACTAGGCCTCAACGCTGGTCACGACCTTTCGCTAGAAAATCTGGCATACTATCACCAGCTGATTCCTTGGACTGACGAGGTCAGTATTGGCCATGCCCTCATCTGTGACGCCCTCTATCTGGGACTGCAGGAAACCATCAAGCAATACTTACAAGCACTGAGATAAGACTATGAAAAAGGTATATGTATTCTTAGCAGACGGCTTCGAGGATGTCGAGGCGCTGATTCCTATCGACGTACTGCGTCGTGGAGGTGTTGACGTTACAACAGTGAGCATCACCGACTTCCCCTTGGTACAGTCGGCTCATGGTGTCAATATCGAGGCAGATGTCATGTTTGAGCAGTGCGACTTCTCTGATGCCGACCTGCTGTTCCTGCCTGGTGGAATGCCTGGCGCTACCAACCTCTTCGACCACAAAGGAGTCTGCAAGGCTATTGTCGACCAGCATGCAGCAGGCAAGAAAGTGGCTGCCATCTGTGCCTCACCAGCTGTCATCCTGGCCCCATTAGGTATCCTCGAAGGAAAGCGTGCCACCTGCTATCCAGGTATGGAGGGTGCACTGCCTGAAGGTGGTGCCACTTACACGGGCGACCTCTTCACCGTCGATGGCAATGTCACCACTGGTGAGGGTCCTGCCGCTGCCTTCCCCTTCGCCTACGAGTTGCTGGCGCAGTTGGTCAACAAGCAGACTGCTGACCAGATTGCCGAGGGTATGCGCTTTGTGCATTTAATGCAAAGTAAAAAGTAATAGTGAAAAGTGAATAATTTGCTACCGCAGTGGATTATATTATTATCGTAGCAGGTGGTAAGGGACTGCGCATGGGAACAGACATTCCTAAGCAGTTTCTGCCGATTGGTGGTAAGCCGGTATTGATGCGGACGCTGGAGCGATTCCGTGAATATTCGGCCGACCTGCAGATTATCCTTGTACTGCCCAAAGCCCAACAGGATTATTGGAGAAGACTGTGCGAGGAGTACGGTTTTCCCCTCCCTTTGGAGGGGGCAGGGGGAGGCTTCTACCAGCTGACGGATGGTGGTGAGACACGTTTCCACTCGGTACAACATGGACTGGCGCTTATTCCTGACGATGCCGAGGGCGTGGTGGGTGTGCATGATGGTGTGCGTCCCTTCCCCAGTGTGGAGGTTATTCGCAACTGCTACGAGACAGCACGAGAGAAGAAAGCCGTCATCCCTGTCATTCCCATTGTTGAAACGGTGCGTCACTTGATAGGCGAATCCAACGTTCAATGTTCAACGTTCAACGTTCAACGTTCAGTCACCGTTCCTCGCAACGACTACCGTTTGGTACAGACTCCTCAGTGTTTTGATATCCAACTGCTCAAGGCTGCCAACCGCCAGCCCTACAACGATGGATTTACTGACGACGCATCTGTGGTCGAAGCTTTTGGCCAATCCATCACTCTTGTAGAGGGCAATCGCGAAAATATCAAGATTACCACCCCCTACGATATCGTTGTCGCCGAGGCAATTCTTAATTCTTAATTCTCAATTCTCATTGACTATCCTCCAACAAGACATCCAATATCTGGCCGGCGTAGGACCAAACCGCCGCAAGATGCTCAGCGAAGAGTTGGGCGTCCAGACCTTTGGTGACTTGTTGGAATACTATCCCTATAAGCACGTCGACCGCAGCAGACTCTATACCATCCGTGAACTGACGGGCGACATGCCGTTTGTACAGGTGAAGGGCCACATCCTCAGCTTTGAGACCTTCAAGATGGGGGCTCGCAAGAAGCGTGTCGTCGCCCACTTCACCGACGGCTACGGCAAGGTGATGGACCTCACATGGTTCAACTATGCCGACAGCGCCCTCAAGAAATACAAGATAGGTACTGAATATGTTGTCTTCGGTCGTCCGCAGGTGTTCAACGGCCGCATCCAACTGGTACACCCCGACATGGAAGAGGCCGACAAGTTGGAATTGTCGGCAATGGGTATGCAGCCCTACTATAACACGTCGGAGAAGATGAAGAAGGCCGGCCTCAACAGTCGTGCCATCGAGAAACTCACCAAGACGCTTCTCGACACCATCAAGGAGACGTTGCCAGAGACGCTCCCCGACTTCATCACGCAGAAGCTGCACCTGATGAGTCGTGACGAGGCACTGCACCGCATCCACTATCCACAGAATGCCAAGCAACTGGAGCAGGCCCGTCTGCGTCTGAAATTTGAGGAGTTGTTCTATGTCCAGCTTAATATATTAAGGTACGCGAGCGACCAGCGTCGCAAATATCGTGGCTACGTATTCAGTAAGGTAGGCGACCACTTCAACACTTTCTATAAGGAGAACCTACCCTTCCCCCTCACCGAGGCTCAGAAGCGCGTCATCCGTGAAATCCGCAAAGATATGGGCAGTGGCAAACAGATGAACCGTCTGCTACAGGGTGATGTAGGTTCTGGAAAGACCCTCGTAGCCCTGATGTCGATGCTCATTGCTTTGGACAACGGCTATCAGGCGTGCATCATGGCACCTACAGAGATACTTGCCGAGCAGCATCTGCAGACCATCATGGACTTCCTAAAGGGGATGAATATCCGCGTGGCTATGCTGACAGGTATCGTCAAAGGCAAGAAGCGTCAAGAGATTCTCGACGGACTGCTCGACGGCACCGTACAGATTCTCGTCGGCACCCATGCCGTGATTGAGGATACCGTACAGTTTGCCCGCTTGGGAATGGTGGTCGTTGACGAGCAGCACCGCTTTGGCGTAGCCCAGCGTGCCAAGTTGTGGAGCAAGAGTGTCAACCCGCCGCATGTTCTCGTGATGACAGCCACGCCAATTCCCCGTACATTAGCCATGACACTCTATGGCGATCTCGACGTCAGCGTCATTGATGAACTGCCACCTGGCCGCAAACCCGTTGTCACCCAACACGTCTTCGACCGTTCGTTGCCCTCGCTCTACGACAGCATCCGTAACCAGATACGCCAAGGCCGTCAGGTCTATATCGTCTTCCCCCTCATTGAGGAGAGCGAGAAGATAGACCTCAAGAACCTGGAGGATGGCTTTGCCACGCTCACCCAGGTATTCCCCGAGTTCCGCCTCAGCAAGGTTCACGGCAAGATGAAGCCTGCCGACAAGGAAGCCGAGATGCAGAAGTTTGTCAGTGGCGAGACACAGATACTCGTTGCCACCACCGTCATTGAGGTGGGTGTCAACGTGCCCAACGCCTCTGTGATGGTCATCCTCGAAGCCCAGCGTTTTGGACTCTCCCAGCTACACCAGCTCAGAGGTCGTGTAGGTCGTGGTGCAGACCAGTCCTACTGCATCCTCGTCACCTGCTACGAGTTGTCTGCCGACACCCGCAAGCGCATCGATATCATGTGCGAGACCAACGACGGCTTCCGTATTGCTGAAGCCGACCTGAAGCTACGTGGCCCTGGCGATTTAGAGGGTACGCAACAGAGTGGTATGGCCTTCGACCTGAAGATTGCCGACATTGCCCGCGATGGCCAGCTGGTACAGATGGCTCGTGACGAGGCGCAACAGATTATCGACGACGATCCGCTCTGCGCTTCCGACCGCTATGCCCTACTCTGGCGGCGCCTCAAGGAGTTGCGCAAGACCAACATCAACTGGGGTGTCATCTCCTAACAAGCTCTATTTCCTAATATATCGAGGAATCTTTCCACCCTGCGCATTATAGAGAAGCGGTTCGGTGCTATAGATGAATACCGCACCCTCACAGCCATTCTCACGGAAGTATTGCTGTAGTCTTTCTGCCAACGAACTAAGTACGCTGTCGGGATTAGCATCAGCAACACAGACGCCACGCACCTCCATCGTATTGGGTCCCATCTGTACTATCTGATATTTCAACAGACCAGGCCATATCTCAGCCTTGGCCTGAATAGATACCATGGTAAAACGCTTGCCACAGAGAGTAAAGGATTCAAACATACGACCAGAAATCTCCAGAATAGGCAAGGACGACTGTGGACAGTCAGAGGGACGGATACGTACACGGTCGGTGACATAGTAGCGAATGATAGGTTGCACGAAGTTGCTGAGGTCGGTGATGAAGATGCCCTCGCTGAACGCTTCGCTACCCACTGGCATCGGATTCATCTGGGCATCAACAGGTTCTACGATAAGCCAGTCCTCGTTCAGGTGCAGATGCGGACAACCATTGGTCATGGCTATCTCGCCACCCTCTGTCATACAATAGTTATTGATGACAGGACAGCCAAAGGCCTTGCTGATATGCTCGTAGACCTCCTCGGTGAGCAGTTCTGCTGAGTTGGTAACGAGCTTCACGGGGATGTTGAGGGTTCCTTTCTCTTTCTCCAAAGCCAACAGCAACAGCGACGAGGAATAACCAGTAAGCACTTCGGGTTGGAAAGCATTCAGACGCTGTATGGTATCTTCGATACTATCCAAGACGCTCAATGCCAGAATGTTGGGAGCCGCCTGCGGGAACTGTGCAATGGTACGCAGATAAGCATTGTAAGACGATGCCGTGGGCGAGGTATGAACTACCGAGGCTACCTTGTGTCGGGAGACATTGAGCACTTCAGGGTCAGCACCCTTATAAAGTCGTTGCACCATCATCGCACCATGAATTTTGTTGTGATAGTCGTCACGAACCATCGGCAATGGCTCACCCGTAGAACCACTGGTACACAGTGCGGTGTACTTATCCTGTAGCAGTCTGTTGTCACTGGCTGGACGATGGACATACTCCAACACATCGGTCAGCGTCAGTGCACGGTCGGTTACCCAGTCGTTATAGTGCTCCAACAGCGTGGGCTTCTCCGTATGTGGCAGGTCAGCCAACGTGAAGTTTTCAGGCAGACCGGCATAGTGTTGGGCAAAATAAGGTGAGTGTTCACGAACGTAAGTCACCAGTTTGCGTAGTCGTTGTTGCTGCAACGCCTGGCGCTGGGCAGGCGAGCACATCGCCCCCTCTGCCACCAGCTGCATGGCATCTTTCATATCAATCATATTCAATGCTTAATTCTTAATGCATAAAGCTTAATTATCAAAATATCCAAAGCCACTGATGGCACTGAGGAACTGGTCGATATAGTCCCAAGAGGTGGCTGACCAGTGGAAGCCAAGGCGATACAGCACCTGCATGGTATAGAGATTCTGTCGAGCCACATCGGCCGACTTCTGTCCACCCGTCATATTCTGATAGGCCAGCATACTGGATAGCTGCTTAGCTTTCTGCGGGTCTTCCTCAGCCTGTTTGAGGGCAGCGGAGAACTCAGCGAGTTCCACGAAGCGTACGCCATCGCCCACACACTTCAGTTCACTGAGCACATCACCCAATAGTACAGCGTGGTTGTTATAGGGATGGAACACCGTACACTCCTGAGGTGTGGTAGCCAACAGTACAATCGCATTGGCAACCTCATTGATGGGCGAGAACTCCACCTGACTGTCGCGCATCTCATATGGACAACAGCCTAACATGTTATAGACCTTGATGCGACCCATAAACGAGTTCGTCGAGAAGTTTGCCTGGAACTCGCCGTCAGTGCTGCGGGCAGAGAGGTTACCCACACGCATAATCTTAGCATTCAGACCATGAAGAGCAACAGCATCCAAGATTAGACGCTCGCCTATAAACTTTGAATAGACGTATTTATTGCCCAGGAACTGACCCATAAAGAGGCGCTGTTCGCTGAAGATGTCGTTCTTGATATCCCCAGCCCACAAGCCACGTGTACTGGCGGTAGAAACCTGAATCAGACGGGCACCCGTCTGGAGGCAGAATTCTACACAACGCTTAACACCACCGATATTCACGTCTTCTATCTCCGTACCTTCAGCAAAGTGCTTAACGACGGCAGCACAGTTGAAGACCGTGGTGATGTCGGTGACAGCATCACCGACCACAGAACACAGATTCTGCGTAACATCGCCAAGAACAATGTGGATGCGCTTGCCAAACAGTTCCTTATAGGCATTGGCAAAGTAATAATAGAGTAAGGAGCGCAGACGACCCTCTGCCGCCTCCTGCGTCTTACCACGAACCAGACAATAAATATTCCGTGCATCGCTGTCTATGAGCTCACGCAAGATATGTATGCCCAAATAGCCAGTAGCTCCCGTCAACAATACATTGTCCAACGGCTGACGTTCACCAGCACGGAAGTTGGCCAGGGTATTCTGCTGTAACAGGTTGTCGATGGCGGTATAGTCGAAATCTGTAATTTCACGCTCGGAATTAGCAGGACCTGCATCTCCAGTGATGAAAGCAGCCAGTTTGCGAGGTGTAGGATTGGCGAAGACATCACCATACGACACCTTCAGTCCTGCCTTGTCGGTCTCTATGATAACACGAGTCACGACAAGCGACGTACCACCGAGTTCAAAGAAGCTATCGGTAGCACTAACACGCTCCATACCCAAAATCTTGGCAAAGATGTCAGCAATCATCTGCTCTGTCTCGTTGGCTGGTGCCTCATAGGCTCCTCCAGCAGCCAGCTCAGGTTCGGGCAGCGACTTCACATCCGTCTTACCGTTCGGTGTCAGCGGCATCTTCTCCAGTTGCAGATAGGCCGTCGGCACCATATACTTGGTAAGTGTCTTGCCCAGTTCTTCCTTCAACTGTGGAATATCTACCTGGTGGTCAGCAGTAAAGTAGGCACAGAGATGCTCCGTACCCTTTATCTTACCTATCTTAACCACCACGTTCTTCATACCTTCCACAGCAGCCAGGGCAGCTTCCACCTCACCCAGTTCAATACGCAGTCCACGCAACTTAATCTGGTTGTCGGTACGACCCAGCGTTACCACATCGCCTTCCTCTGTCCAACGGGCATAGTCGCCCGACTTATATACACGGATGCCCTTGTATTCTATGAAGCGCTCGGCAGTCATCTCCGGCAGGTCGTTATAGCCAGAAGCCACACCCAGTCCACCGATATACAATTCACCCACCACACCCTGCGGCAGTTCGTTGCCGTCTTTATCGACGATGAACTCAGTGACGTTGAGCAACGGGCGACCGATACTGATTTGGTTAGTATGCGTCAACTCCTTGGCATTCGACGAGACGGTGATCTCGGTAGGTCCATAGGTATTAAAGATATGTGCTTCAGGAGCAGCAGCGCGCAACTTATCCAACAAGCCGTCGGCATATTTCTCACCGCCACACATCAGCAGCTTACAACCAGCGATAGCCTCTTGGAAGGCAGGCAGTTCCATATACTGAAGCATGCGCGAAGGAGTCGCATTGAAGGCATCTGCCTTGGTTTCCTTGAACAGTTCTGCCAAGAGTATCGGATTGGTGGTCTGTTCCTCACTGGCCAACACCAGCGTCAATCCATTGAAGAGTGCCGCACCAATCTCCTTCAGCGACATATCGAATGATACCGTTGTCACGGAGAGTAGCGTATGAGCCTCTGTAGCCAATGCATGGATATGACTGTTGGCAGGATGATCCGTCAGGTAGTTGGCAATGCTCTCATGGCGTAGCATCACACCCTTCGGTTTACCAGTAGAGCCAGAGGTATAGATAAGGTATGCCAAATCCTGAGGCGTGATATCCAATTGAGAATTGAGAATTGAAAATTGAGAATCAAGCAGTTCCTCCACATCGATGGCATTCTCAAAGTCCTGCAGATGGTCGGCTGTGGTAATAATATAAGCAGCATGGCTATCCGTCAGAATATGCTGGATACGCTCTGTAGGATAATCAGGGTCGCATGGTATATAGGCGCATCCCGCCTTGGTAACACCATACATAGAGATAATCACTCTCGACGTACGGGGTAACAACAGTGCCACCTTGCTGCGAGGTTTCACACCACGAGCCAGCAGACTGTTGGCCATTCGGTTGGCAGCAGTATTCAATTCTTGGTAGGTCAGTTTTGCATCACAGGCAATCAGTGCCATGCGGTCAGGCTGCTCTTGTGCAAAACGCTCCACACCATCAAAATAATAATGGTAGCGAGGCTCTGCAAGTGCCACCGTATGGAACTGCTGTAGCTGTGCAGCACGCTGCTGGTCGATAAGCTCTATCCGTTTAACGGGTTGTTGAGCAGCAGCCATCATCTGTTCCGTAGCGATCACTATGCTGCGAGCCATTCCCTCCATCAAGCCCTGACTATAGAGAGCATCATTATAGTAGAGCACCACACAGGGTGTGCCCTTTTGCATCTCGATATGGATGGCCAGCTTGAATTTAGCTGTATTCTGTCCTAAGCCCTCTAAGCCTTTGAGACCAGGCATATCCAGCTTTCCGATAACGCCCAACTGGTATTCATAGACTATCTGTGGCGCAAAACCATAGTCGGCAGCAATACGAGCAAACGGGTATTTCTCATGTTCTATCACACCACTGAATACCTGTGCACTCTCACGAATAAACTCTGCAACCGTCTGGTCAGCGATAGCGATACCCAATGGCAACATATTGACGAACATACCGAAGGTGTCGGCAGTACGCACATCGCTACGCCCATTACTGATAGTCGACAAGTAGCAACGATGATCGCCTGTATAGCGTGCCACGGTATAGAAGGTAGCTGCCAGCATCAGGGCAGCAGGCGTTATTCCTTCCTGACGGGCATAGCTGCTGACTGCATCCATATTGAAAGGCGAGCTGGCCGTCTGCATCACTCCTTCGGCCTCCTTGCCCTTCAGGTCGGCAGTCAGTTCACTGGCACTCTCGAAGTCAGCCAACATCGCAGCATAATATTGGCGATTCGCTTCAAAGTCTTCCGAAGCCTCAAAGCGTTTCTCATCAGCCACAAAGTCGAAATAGGTATAGCGCTCCTTCTCCACAGGTGCTCCTTCGAGAGCAGCGCCCAGCTGTTGGAAGAAGATGTCTGTAGATGCTCCGTCGAAGGCCAGATGGTGGAAGTCGGTAAGCAGGCAGACAGCCTCTGGTGTGCTGATGATAGCAAAACGACAGAGCGGTCCTGTAGCCAGATGGAACGGACGAACGAAGTCGCGCTTATAGTTTGTAAGCTCTTCTTCTGTCATCGACAGCTGTTCTACAACGGTCTCACTATCCTCATTGCGTACCTGCATCACATCGGTCTCTGTCATATCAAAATGCGTATGCAGAATGGGATGTGCATTGACAACGGCCTTAACGGCTGTGGCCAGCTTCTCCACATCGGTATTCTTCTCGAAGCGCAGCATCGTAGGAATGTTATAGGCTACGCTGGCAGGATTCTTCATACATTCGTAATAGACACCCGTCTGTGGGAAGGAGAGTGGAGAAGAGCCTCCCCCAACCCCTCCCAAGGAGGGGAGCTGAGTATCCCTGACAATATTCTCTCCAGAAGTAGTTTCCATCCACTGTTGCAGAATCTGGTTCTCCAGTGTTTCGATAGAGGCACCACTGAGCACCGTCTTCGACTGTATCTCCACACCAAACCGCTTATAGATTTGTGTAACCAGTTTGATGCTGAGTATAGAGGTGAGTCCTAAATGTACCAGTGGTGTCGTCACACTAAGGCTATCAACGCCAATTACTTTGGCAGCAATGCTCTGCAACTCCTGTTCCAGCACGTTCAACGGGCGATTGCTATCGTCCTCCGCAGCAGCACTCACTTCTGGTTTGGGCAATGCTCGCTTGTCCACCTTCTGATTCTGATTCAGTGGAATACGCTCTATCTGCATCGTAACAGCCGGCACCATATAAGGCGGCTTCTGGTCCATGATGAAGGCGTTGAGTGCCTGCACATCTATGGTTTGTTCACTCACGATATAGGCTGCAATGAACTTGCCGCCTCCTTCATTTTCGAAGGCCTGTACGGTAACGTCTTTGATATTGGGATATTCTCGTATCACGCTCTCCACCTCTTTCAGTTCGACGCGGAAGCCACGAATCTTCACCTGCCCATCGCGACGCCCCACAAATTCCAGATTGCCATCGGGCAGGTAGCGTACGATGTCGCCCGTTCGGTAGCAGCGTCCCCACGGGCTCTCTATAAAGGCTTCGGCTGTCTTCTCCGGACGATTCAGATAGCCGCGACCTACCTGTGGACCGCTCACCCACAATTCTCCCAATGCGCCAATCGGCTGTCGCTCGCCCTGCATGTCAACAACATACAGATGCATATTCTCCACAGCCTTGCCAATCGGAATATTCTGTATCTTCTCCTTCACAGCAAATGTTGTCACATAGCAGATACTCTCCGATGGACCATAGCCGTTGAGTAGCAGATAGCGAGGAGGTGTAACATCCACCAGCTTCTCGCCACCAGTGATAAACGCTTTCAGCGAGTGGTTGTCGATGTCATTCACAAACTGGCGAGCCACCTGGGTAGTCATAAAGGTATGGGTAATGCCATTCTGCTCGAAATACTCGTTAAGACGCAGCAGGTCTAGGCGCAACTCTTCAGGAATGATATAGATGGTTGCGCCCGCTACCAGCGTAGCCCACAGCTCCTGCAGACAGGCATCGAAGCCATAGCTGGCATACGCACCCACACGGCTGTCGGAGTCGATGTGTAGCGTATGGCAATGCATATGGCAGAAAGCCACCATATTTCTATGCTCCAGCTGGCATCCTTTGGGCACACCCGTAGAGCCACTGGTATAGATTAAGGTAAAGAGATCTTCTGGCTTTAATTCGACATTTCGAGGTTTCGAAGTATCGACGTTTCGAGGCTCTCTCGTTAAAGCATCCAGGTTATCAATGGTCAAAAGTAGCTTAGAGCCGGCATCCTCCATCATGAACTTCTGACGCTCCTCAGGATAGGTGGGGTCAATAGGCTGATAGGCACAGCCTGCCTTGAGAACGCCCAATGAGGCTATCACCATCCATTCACTGCGAGGAATCAGGATTGACACCACATCTTCTCGTCCCAAGCCCTTGGAGACCAGATAGCTGGCCAGACGCTCAGACATGTCATCAACCTGACGATAGGTGAATTGACGATCTTCAAAAACTACCGCCATCTTGTCAGAATGGAGGGCAGCCTGCTGACGGAACAGAGAAACGATGGTCTGCGAGTTATCATAAGGCACATCGGTCTGGTTAAAGCTGTCGAGCACGCTCAGCTGTTCCTGATTCGTCAGCTTAATCTCTGCCAGGCGTTCCACGGTCAGCATAGAGCGCAGCACATTGGCATAGCACTGCATCAGGTTACTGATAAAGGCGTCAGAATACTGGTTCTTCTGATATTCTATATGCATCAGCGGACCCTCTGCCGTCGTGTATATCTCCACACTCATGGCGCTGCCCGTAGCATTCTTCTCCAAGGCCACAACCTCATAAGGCTTTCCGCAGACAGTGCCCAGCGTCAGGTAGTCGCCCTGATAGGCAAAGAGCACGTCGCTATTGATGCCTGTAGCGGCAGCCAGCTCGGCAAAGGAATAGATATCGTTGTTCATGGCTCCCAACAACTGTTGTTTCATTGTCTGCAGGAAGTCACTGATACGTGTCTCAGCCGTCCACTGGCAATAGACGGGCAGTGTTTTCACCATCATGTCGATGGTACGAATGGTTCTTATGCTGTTGCGACCATTATAGATGGTAGCAAAGAGTGCTTCTGGCTGGTTGGCATAGGCACCCAGCACTTTACCGAAGGCAGCAATAGCCAAGATATTGGCCGTTATGCCCTGACGACGACAGAAGGCATCTACTGCTTGTTGACTAATACCCAATGTCAGGTTTTGCGATGCAAAACTTAATGGAGAGTTGAGAGTTGAGAATGGAGAATTGACGTCGGGTATAGGCTTGCTGTCCACTTCCAGTCCGCCAAAGGTTTCTTCATACCATGCCTTGGCCTCTATATAGGTGTCTGTCTGGCGTAGTGTAGCCTCTTCTTGAGCCACATGGTAGCCCGTAAACTTCTCAGGAGCAATGGTCTCACCCTGATAGGCTTTGTCGACATCGGCCATAAAGATTCGCATAGAGGTTCCATCATATATGATATGGTGGAAGTCTGTAAACAGATACAGGCTGCTCTCTGTGCGGATAAGGCGGATGCGGAATAGTTGGTCTTTATGCAGGTCGAAGGGTTGTATCAGCTGGGGCTTCAGTGCCTCCAGTTCTGCCTCGCTCATCTGCTCAACAGCTTGCTGATAAGGAGCATCCGAAGGCTTCATCACTGGATTTCCATCGGCATCCTCTTCTATCTGTGTTTTGATAAAGCTATGAGCCTCAACAGCCTGTTCTATGGCATGAGCCAGCTGTTGCTCGTCGATAGACGCGTCGAGTGCCAACAGAATGGGATTGTTATAGGCAGCCTCTCCTTGGCGCGCCATACTCTCCGCATAGATTCCCATCTGAGTTTGCGAGAGAGGAACAGGGAAATTGAGAATTGACAATTGGGAATTGAGAATTGTTTCGGCGCAGAGCTCAGCGATATGGCGAGGCGTCTTGCCCTTGTATATCATCTTCGAGTTCAGGTTGAGGTCCTCGCAGACTTGTTGCAGGCGCATCACCTTGATGCTGTCTCCACCCAACATAAAGAAGTCATCATCTATGCCCACCTGTTCCATGCCAAAGATGCTGGCAAAGGCCTCGCACAGTGTCTGCTCCACCTCATTGGTGGGTGCCACATAGTTGCTTTGTAGTTCTGAGGTATCGGGAGGCAACAGTGCCTTGCGGTTCACCTTACCATTAGGCAAATAGGAGAACTCGTCCACTTTAACGATATGTAGCGGAACCATATAGGGTGGCAGCTGACTGGCCAATGTGTCGTGTACTTGCTGGGCATCGATAGCAGCACCTTCATCCACTGTGAAATAGCCACAAAGGAACTGGCTGCCCGTCTTGCCGTCGAAGCCCTTGACGATAGCCTGAGCGACGCCATCAATACGTTTCATGGCATTCTCCACCTCGCCAGGTTCCACGCGCTGACCGTTAATCTTTACCATCCAGTCCTTGCGGTTCACATATACCATATTGCCATCGGGCAACTGGCGCATGATATCGTTGGTGTGCAGCCATCCGTCCTGATAGAGCTGAGCAGTGCGCTCAGGGTCTTTATAATAGCCCTTGCAGAAGTGTCCCTTCACGACCAGTTCACCCTCTTCGCCGTCAGCTACTGGTTTGCCATCATCGCCCAGCAGCATCCATTCTGTTGGAGAGTCTGGCGCAGGGCGACCCACAGGTGTCGACTCGTAAGGCTGATCCACCTTATAAACGAATACCGAGCCCATCGTCTCCGTCATACCATAGTTATTGAGCAGGGTATAACCATCACGAGAACACTGGTTGACCACCTTCTCACTACCCGTATATACCACTTTCAGCGATGCAGAACGGTTATGAAAATTAGCCAGCACAGCAGGACTGATAAAGGTATGGGTAATGCCGTACTTCTCGATATAGTCTTCCAACTTCTTCACATCAAAACGAACGTCTCCAGTATAAAAATGCAACTGTCCCCCACCCTTGAGCACGGGGAAGTTTGACATTCCTGCCACGAAGTAGAACGGTGCCGAGGTGCCCCATACCATATCGGTGTGTTCCTCGTCCAACCCCTTGTGGGCATGGTAGTAGAGGCTGTCGAAAGTATGCAGAATACCTTTCGGCTCACCAGTAGAGCCGCTGGTGTATATCAGCAGCGCATTATCTTCGAGAGGTGAGGGGTGAGGGGTGAGAGGTGAGATTTCCTCAGACTGAGCAAGCTCGTTGAACAGCTGTTCGTTGATAATCAGTGGCGCCTCACAGTGCTCTCTGATATATTCCACGCGGCCTTCAGGGAAGGTGTCGCCCATCGGCACTATCGCATGTCCAGCCATCCACACACCCATTTCTGCAGCAATATACTCCATGGAAGTGGGCAACATGATGGGGATAAAGGAGTGCTCAGGCAGTTGTCGCTCCACCAGTCCACCGGCAATGCGGCGTGTCAGCTGTCCTAACTCTTGGTAGGTAGTTACTCGTCCATTCTTATCAACAACAGCTGGCAGTTCGGCAAAGCGTTCAAAGGCTGACCACAGTGGTTCAAGATACTCGTTCGTTTTCATTATTGTAGTTGGTTATGGGTTACAAGGGAATGTCATATAAACCATGTTCTGGTCGTACATATACTGATAGGTCAGATTATGATTGGTACCATTCACCAATCGCAATCCTAAATGTTCTATGCCTTCAGGTGTCTCTTTGAGTATAGGGTTAAAGGGACGTCCGTCGTCTTTCAGCAGCACGCTTACCATTTTGTCGAGACAACGGATGTGAACATCCACAAAGTGTTTCTCAGGATGTTTCTCTACAGCGTAGTTGACAATGTTGCTGATGAGTTCGTCACAACAGAGACGGACATGGTAGGCCGTAGAACTGTCTACCTCACATGCTTTCAGGAAGTCGGCAATATCCTTCAATACTTGGATGACGTCGTCGTGATTCAAGCGTACGGAGATATTCATTGCTCGTCCCTCTGTCGTACTGGGAATGAGTGTCACCCAAGCAGTATCTGGCTGTTGGTGGTGCTTGTACCAGGCAACCAACAGCACGATCAGTAACAGTACGATGGCAGACATGGGGAAGCCCCACCACAGATTGTCAGGACTGACAAGGGCAAAGATCCAAACAAAGAGTACCATCACCACCAGCTGTGCAATACTGAATACTACACTCATTGTGCGATAGCCTACAATCTGATAGACCACTCGTAGGTTGGCCACAATAGAATAAGGTATCAGCATCAGCGAGAAGACACATAGCGCCGTGTTCAACTGGTCGCCCACATTGATAGCACTACTGCCAAAGAGTTTTCCAAAGGCTTCTGGCATAACCATCACAATCAGCATGAGCACTAACAGGACACTACAGATATAGGTCATCACACGACGGAAGAGGATGGCCAGTCCCAGCATGTCGCGCTCACCAGTCAGCAGCCCACCGATTGAGAAGAGGCTACCGCCAATACCCACCATCACCATCTGGGTAATCAGGAACAGCTGCAGACATACAGACCAGATATACATGCCGTCAGCCCCTTGTGCATGGAGCACAATGCTGTTGAATCCATAGATGCACAATCCCAGCAGCAGGCCATTGATGCACATCGGGAAGCCCTCTTTTACAATTGAGAATGGAGAATGGAGAATGGAGAATTTCCCTTTGAGGAAAGACCAGTCAAGATGAATAGAGTGATGCGGTCTACGGAAGTGTAGCAGACAGACTGACACCGCTACCAGATAGCTGACAATCGTTGCCCATGCCGACCCTGCAATCCCCATGTGGAACAGCTTGATAAAAACGATGTCAAACACAAAGTTCAACAGCGTACTCGTCATGACAGCCATGGTGACCAGACGCGGATTACCATCAGTCTTTACGAAGTTCTGTAGCGTAAAGCCTACCAGCGAGAAGGCCACGCCAAGGATGATGGTCTGCAGGAAACTCAATGTCAACGGATAGATACGGCTATCCACAGGACATATCACGCTGGTAATTTGCGGAGCCAGACAGTAGCCTACGACCGACAGCAAGACACCAATGCAGGACGTGGCAGCCACCGCTGTAGTAAACACACGGTTGGCCGTCAGCAGATCCCGACGTCCCATGGCCTTGGCAGCCACCACAGAGCCTCCCATGCCAAACAGGTATCCGATACATGTACACAACGACAATACGGGCATCACCAGATTGACAGCCGACATGGCATCGGGACCTATCAGATGACTCACCACGATGGCATCCGTCGTGGTAGCAACCTGTTGTGCCAGTGCTGCCAGGATAGACGCGAACATAAAAGACTTCAGCGCCTTAGATACCAGATAGCTATTTCTTTTCTCTGCCATAGCTTGCTGTCTTTACCTCCCTGTTGGCAGAAATTGTTACTACTCGAACTCAAAGAGGGTGATGAAGCCTGTCAGCTTGAACACGTTCTTGATGTCGTCGTTAACACCACGCAGCACCACCTTGCTGCCCGTACTCTTGGCACCCTTCAGAATGCTGAGCAGGATGCGCAGACCACTGGAGGCAATATACTCCAGACCCGTACAGTCGATAATGACATCTTTGCCGTTACTATTGTAGAGGGGTTTCAGCACCTCCTCAGCCTTTACAGCCGAGGGAGTGTCCATCTCTCCTACTAATGTGGCAACATACTTGCCGTCAATCTCTTCAATCGTTGTTTTCATCATATATTTCTTAACTCTTAATTATTAACTCTTAACTTTATCGCCAGCATCGTCAGGTCGTCACTCTGCTCGGCGTCCTTCACAAATCCGTGGACAGCATCAGTAACTGTCTCTAATATCTCTTGTGGTTGCTTGTCAGCACAACTGGCGAGCACAGTCTTCACACGCTCCAGTCCAAACTGCTTGTGGGCGCTGTTCATGGCCTCTGTCAGCCCGTCAGTATAGAGGAAGATGGTACTTCCTGGTGCAATCTGTGTCTCCTGTAAAGAATAGGTATAGTCGTCGAACACGCCCACAGGCAGGTTCGGTTGTACTTCAAGGGCGGTAGCCAATTTTTCACTATTCACTATTCCCTTTTCACTTAGAATAACTGGTGCGTCGTGGCCTGCATCACAATAGCTCAGATGACCTGTCGGCAAGTCGAGCACACCAATAAACATGGTGACAAACATGTTGCTGTCGTTACCCTGACAGGCTGTCTCATTGATGGTCTGCATGATGCTGGCAGGATTGCTCTCATGGGCTGCTGCCGAACGGAACAAGGCATGAGCTACAGCCATCAGCAAGGCCGAAGGAGCACCCTTGCCACTCACGTCACCAATACAGAAGAACAGCTTTTCGTCGCGGACAAAATAATCATAGAGGTCGCCACCCACCTCACGGGCAGGTTTCAAGAAGCCTCTCACTTCCAACTTCTCTGACCCCTCGCCTCTCACATCTTCTTTGGGTAGCATGCTCTGTTGTATCTGGCTAGCCACTCGCAGCTCACCAGCAATACGATTCTTCTCGGCATTCACCTTACGCAGGCGTTCCAGATTGTGGAGCGTACGCCAGATGATAAATCCTAACAGCAACAGAATTGTCACTACCAACAGCTGCAGATGAAGACGTGCACTACGAAGCGCGCCAAACACATCGCTGTCGTTTACTACATTGAGAAGCACCCATTTGGTCTTGCCACCAATAGGACTAAAGAAGACGTGTAGTTTCTCTCCTTCCTTATTTTGTAAAGTGACATAACCCTTCTGGTCGTCGTCAGCTTTCAGCGCCTTCAAAGCCATTCTGAAGGTGGCGTTGTCGTTACCTGCCAAGAGTTTGTTGCTGCCAGTCACCAGGAAACGACGTGTAGAGCGATAGGCTTTCCCTTCATTGATCAAGCCATTGAGCCAGTGGAGTGAGATGTCGGCATCGACAACGGCAACAATTTTGCCCTGACTATCACGAACAGGCACTCCATAGGTGGTCACCCTCTCCTTGGCACCATCACTATCATCATAAGGTTCAGACCAATGCCCCTTTCCCAGGGCTATGGGCGTAGTAAAAAATTCTGATTGCGTATAGTCGTGGCGCTCTGAGGCCAGCTGCAGCGATTCTATGCCACCTTCTTTTCTGTAGACGGCATACGGTTCAAACAGGCGTCCCTTCTGTGGGTACAAGTAGGGAATGCAACTGATGCTGCTACCCAAAATGTCGGGGTTATTGCTGACCAGCTGACGCGTTAGCACAAACAAGTTGTCTGGGTCTTCCAGGTCGTCGCCAACCACCCACGCCATATTGTCGACCGTCGACTCCACCTGCGCCAGCTTGTTGCGTATGCTCATATATACCGCATTCATTTCGCGCTCCACCAACTGCTCCATGGTGTGCTGGATGATGTTCTCTGCAGTATAGTACATCACAGCCGTCGTCAACTGCAGCAACAGGGCCGCAACGATGATAACGGTCAGACCAATGTGAGCTCTCGCGAAGCCTCTTATCTTCTCCCACCAGCCTCCTTGAGTAATATCTTTGTTGAGCATAATAGTTAATAGGCTACAAAGATACACATTTTTCTTATTTATTCATCAAAAATTCCCACAATTTTTAAAGAAAAGAGGCTTTATAGGACTGCCACGCATTTGCTCATTGTTTCTTACTGATTCGTTTGGTTAAGCCGATAGCACCTGCTGGACAGACTAAGCGGCAGAGGTGACAGCCCACACACTTGGTACCCACCAGACGAGGAGTGCGAGTCTCATGGTCGAAGACGATGGCCTGATGACCACCATCGCTACATGAAATCTCACAGCGGCCGCAACCAATACACAGTTCCTTATCAAACTTAGGATAGATAATGGTATCGCGATCCAGGTGGTCGGGCTTCAGGAAGTTGGACAACTCTTCGCCAACGAGTTCACTCAGCTGACTGACACCACGCTTGGCCATATAGCGCTGCAGGCCGATGATGAGGTCGTCGACGATGCGATAGCCGTATTGCATGACAGCCGTGCAGACCTGCACATTGCTACAACCCAACTGTATAAACTCCAGGGCATCGCGCCACGTCTCGATGCCACCGATACCGCTTAATTCAAACTTTAAACTTTGAACTTTAAACTTTGAACTGTTTTTCATCTGTGCCAATTCTAAGATGTAGCGCAGGGCAATAGGATGAACGGCACGACCTGAATAGCCAGAAACGGTGCGCTGGCCTGCCACCTCTGAATCGGCATCCATCGTCACACTCTTGATAGTGTTGATGGCCGAGATAGCATCGGCGCCAGCCTCCACACAAGCGGCAGCAGGCTCTGCGATATGGGTGATGTTGGGCGTCATCTTAGGAATGACGGGAATCTTTACGCTCTTCTTCACACAAGCTGTATAGGTCTTGACCAGTTCAGGACTCTGACCCACATCGCTACCCATGCCTTCATGTTTCATCTGCGGACACGAGAAGTTCAGTTCCACGGCATCGCAACCAGCCTCTTCGGCCATCTTTGCCAGCTTGATCCACTCTTCCTCCGTCTGTCCCATAATAGAAGCGACGACCACCTTCGTGGGGTAGTTCTTTTTCAGCTCGTGCAGGATGTTGAAGTCCATCTCCACAGGGTTCTCGCTCAACTGCTCCATATTGCGGAAACCGTAGAAGTCGCCGTGCTTGGCATTGTTGTGCATAGCGTCGAAGCGAGGCGACACCTCTTTAATCTCCTGCAAACAGATGGTCTTATAGAACACGCCTGCCCAGCCAGCATCGAAGGCACGAGCCACCATCTCGTAGTTGGTGCACACAGCCGAGGAGGCCAGGAAGAAGGGGTTCTCGCAGCGTATTCCGCAGAAACCGATGGTGAGGTCAGGATAGGTACTGTCGTCCACATCCTCCTTATGAATGCTATGTACCAGCTCTTTGATGCGGATAGGCCAGTTATAGTGGATGCAGGCTTGCTCAGCACGCTCCAGGTCGGCATCGCTACAGTTCTCCACCCAGCGCAGGGCGGGCTTGTGGTTGTCGAAACGGATAGCGCGGATAGCTCGTGCTGGGTCGCCCGTCTGGCAGGCTTTGGTACAGGGAGCGTCCTGGCACAACAGACAGCGGCTGGCCTCTTCATAGACATTCACCTTCTTCAGTCTGAGACCTTTCAGCTTAATCTGGTTATTATCCAGCGACTCGATGATGGCCAGCGATTCGACGTGCTTAACACCAGCCTCAGCCAGCACCTTGCGACCACCCTGAAACTCCTTTTCGATGAGGAAACCCATGCCAACAAGTTCAGCACCAGCCTGTCTGCACAAGTCCAGAATGGCCACGCTCGTATTGCCATAAGCCAAGAAGTCATCAATGAACAATACACGGTCGTCGGGTCTCAGGTGTTCGCGACTAATCATCAGCGGACTGTCAACGTTTTTAGTAAACGAGTGTACCGTCGTGACCAGCGAAGCACTCATCGTCGATGGCTTCTGCTTCTTGGCAAACACCACGGGCAACTCCATCAGATAGCCTAACATCACCGCTGGTGCTATGCCCGATGCCTCGACAGTCAGAATCTTTGTGGGTTTTTCAGCAGCAAAGCGGGTCATCAACTCTACCGCTACCTGCTTCATCAGATAGGGATCCATCTGATGGTTAATAAAACGGTCTACTTTCAGAATGCCACCGTCTAAGCTTTGGCCGTCCTGGATAATGCGATCAATCAATGATTTCATAAACGGATATTTATAGCAGTTGCACACCTTTAGGTGATTGGTTACTAATTAGATATTGGTCTCTTTGTGTGCAAAGATATACATTCTTTTCAAAAAGACAAAATAATTCCTAGGAAAAAACATCACAAGAGCCCCGTTACAGAAGAAATAGCAAGAAAAAAGGGTTCACCGTCACGCGCAAACCATTGATATATTGTACAATTACTCGGAGACTCCACGTTTTATATATTGAAAACGGTCAAAGTCCTTAAATCCCATGGTCTGCAACTGTTGTTGGCTACATGCCATATCCTGCTCCGTATTAAAGTCTGGGATATGAGGCAGTCGGATAGTAACCTTATTAGTATCCACATGGGCAGCTAACCAACGGAGATTTCCGATGACACGACGATTCGACTTGCTGGTATAGCGGTGGTAGATGTCTGGATTCATGTCCTTCACGTCTATATAGTAGTGGTCCACGTAGGGAGCCACAGCTTCCAAGTGGCGACGTTCGACATTCAGCGATGTCTCCACATAAATATGCCATTCCATCGGGCACAACTTGCAAAAATCGACGATTCCATCGCTACGCAACAACGGTTCACCGCCTCCAAAAACAACACCACCACCTGTTGCCTTGTAATAGAGATCATCCACCATCACCTCGTCGAGAATCTGCTGCACATCCATCTGGCACCAGACGCCTTCAGCCTTGAGGCACTGTGCATTAAGACAGTACTTACAGCGCAACGGACAGCTATGAAAGGCTACGAGGGTGGTCACGCCCTGTCCGTCAGTAGCCAGTCGGTGACGACAAATACCGATTAATGGGAGTTTCATTGTAATTTGAAAGAAACTGGGATTGTATATTTTGTTCTGACTGATTTACCATTCTGCTTGCCAGGAAGCCATTTGGGCATACCGTTCACTACTCGTAGTGCTTCCTCGTCAAGAGACGGATAGACACTCTTCACGACTTTGGATTCTGTGATGCTACCATCCCTTTCCACCACAAAGGAAACGACAACCCGTCCTTGAACACAGGTTTCCTCACAATCCTCTGGATAGTGCATATTCTCTTTCAGATAATCGAACAACGCCTGAGTACCGCCAGGGAACGAAGGCATCTGCTCTACCACATCGCCAAAGATTTCTTCTGGTACTTGCCCCACAGGAATGACATCTACCGCCCCCTTCATTACTTCGGTGTATGCAGTATCTACCTCTTCTTTCTTAGGGGAAGCCTTGAACTTGGCCGTCCTAATCTTTGCAGTTGGTTGCCGCTTCTCCACAATCACGCAGTCCTCAGGCGAGCGATAATCGATATCACCAGTAAGATGTGTATCAGATTCTGTCACAACTTTACCTACAATCAGAGAATCCTTTTCCACTTCTTTCACTTCTTTTGCCTTGTCACCGCAAGCAGACAAGGCAGACAGGCCTGCAGAAATGCCGACGAGAGTTACCGCCCTACCCAACTGCTTGCGAATATCCAGCTGTCGTTCGATATACCTGACTTCTGCCTCGCAGGCAGGACACGTACCTCGACACTCACCTATATGATGACACTCACGTGGTTCATACATAATCTCATTGGCCTCAGCTATCTGCTTTCGAATAGTCTTCAGCACATTACAAATAGATTTACCTCTTGTCATAATTCAACTACTTTTATGATTTGATGATGCAAAGATACTAAACAGAATCCGCTTTGTCAAGAGGCAATATATGATTGACACATATTAAAACAACCAAGACACTATAAATCAGGTAGATAGCTAATCTACCAATAGCCAGATTGACACATCTGTAATACAGACACAGGATAAGCTAATACAGATACGGCTTAGCCTAATACAGATCTAGAACAAGCTAATACAGAACTGGGACAGGCTAATACAGAAACGGGATAAGCAAAAAAGTCCCCCATTCCCCCTTCCCCTTTATTTACTGGGCTTCCAGCGTGTGGAGTCTATTCTAAGACCTACCCCAGACCTAACCAAGAGGTACCCCCATGGGGGAGTCTATGGTACCTCTTGATTACATATATGTTAATAGGTGGCAACCATTTGGCTGTTTGTTGGAAATATTGTACCTTTGCAAAGAATCATTCATAAACCCAGAGAATCAAAACAACAGTTATGTCACAACTATTATCTATTCTTGCCTTTGCCTTTTCATTTTTCGTATGCAGTGCGATCTATACCATTGTGTATCGGAGACGGCAGAAGAAAGCGAAGGAGACACTCGCAGCAGACAAGCCCATGCTGGATGACACCAGCTACATACAAGAGGTACAGCATCTGTCTGGACAGGTGGGCTTTGTGGTGTGGCAGCAATATGACATCCTGTTGGCCACTCAGCCATACGACTGGTGGACGATGGTTGATTGGGCCAACTATGTGGAGGCAGAAGAATTGGATAGTCTTGACAGCCTAAGGATTGGGGCGCCTGGTCAAGAAGAAACAGAACTCGTCCACGTCTACAACCAGAACAAAGTGGGGCTGAAAAACTTCGACAGGCTGAAAGAAGAATATGGTTCGCTGAGCATTGCCGGACATAGCCGCACATTGAACGACGATGTGCAGATTGTGTGGTTCAACCAGTCGAGGGCACTGAGAATCTTCACGCATATTGATAACGAGGCAGTCATCACAAGATATGCTGAGACGCTAATCAGGAGGACCTTCGGCACGCCCGATGCCATGCGACCAGCTAAACCCGTTACTCTGCAGTAAATAAGCTAAATATCACATAATTAGCACAATAAGTGGGGCAGAAGTGTTAAAATACACAAAACAAACTTAAACAATATGCGTAAAAAATACAATATTAAATAATAATTACTACCTTTGCAGCGTTCTATTTCCGTATAGAATTGAAAATCAACAAGAACTAAAACAATTATAATGCAGAAATTTAAGACACTTGCAATACTGACAATAGCTACCATTTGTTCTCTCCCGATGATGGGACAAGACCTCTTAGCTCGTCAGGCCCCCATAGACCGCAAGATGAAAGCCGTTGACAGCGTAGCGCTGCAGCGACTGATATTCACAGAAAATTATGAATCACCCGCTGAGGACCTCTACGAGGACTGGAGCAACAAATATGCACACCACGAAACGGCGCTGCCCGACTCTTTCCGTATCTCACTGAAAGACTTCTGCATGCCTACCACCAGTCGTGTGCTGACCAGCAACTTTGGTGCTCGTTGGGGACGCCAGCATAAGGGTTTGGACATCAAGGTATATATTGGCGACACCATCCGTGCAGCCTTCTCTGGTAAGGTACGCATAGTACGCTACGAGCGTCGCGGCTACGGTAAGTATGTTGTTATCCGCCACCATAATGGTCTGGAGACTATCTACGGTCACCTGTCAGCCCAGCTGGTAGAGGAAGATCAGGAGGTACGTGCCGGTGAGCCTATCGGCTTGGGTGGTAACACTGGTCGTAGCACTGGTTCACACCTGCACTTCGAGACACGCCTCTGTGGTGTAGCCCTGAACCCAGCCCTGATGTTCGACTTCCGCAATCAGGACGTTGTCGATGACTACTATATGTTCCACAGAGACAGCTACCAGCGCGAGTCAGCCGTTGCCAACCGTCTGCGCGGTGTAGGTGGCAGCACCTTCGGCGGCGACGAGGACGAGGAGGTTGAGTTGGCATCAGCTGCCCCTGTAGCAAGCTATCAGAAGGAGTCACGCTTCCACAAGGTAAAGAAGGGCGAAACGCTCTATTCTATCGCTAAGCGTCGTGGTACTACGGTGAACGCCATCATGAAGCTGAATCACCTAAAGAACAATACGAAGTTGAAGCCCGGACAGATTCTGAAGTTCAACTAAGAAATAATAAGAACAATATAAATGAGCGAGGCAATGCCCCGCTCATTTATTTTATTTCGATGCTTCGATGTTTCGAAATTTCGAAGTTTCGATGTTTCGAAGCACCTAAGAATCTCTATGATAATCGTCTTGAGGCATCCAGTCGCAGGAAGATAAAGAGCAACAGGGTGAAGCCCCACAGCGAGGAGCCACCGTAGCTGAAGAACGGCAGCGGAATACCAATGACAGGTGTCAGGCCCAGCACCATGCCTACATTAATAAATACGTGGAAGAGGAAGATGCTTAGCACGCAATAGCCATAGACTCGGCCAAAGCGCATCGGCTGACGCTCGGAGAGATAGATGAGTCGCCAGATGAGTGCCAGGAACAGCAGCAAGACGCCAGCAGAACCTAAGAAGCCCTCTTCCTCACCTACCGTACAGAAGATGAAGTCGGTATCCTGCTCAGGAACGAACTTCAGCTTGGTCTGTGTACCATTGAGGAAGCCCTTACCCTCCAAGCCACCAGAACCGATGGCAATCTCCGACTGATGGACATTATAGCCAGCACCACGCAAGTCTTCGTCGAGACCCAGGAGCACATTGATACGTGAGCGCTGGTGGGGCTCCATCACATTCTGCATGATGAAGTCGGCACCATAGTAGAACAGGCCTGATCCTAAGGCGAAAAGGGCTATAAAGAAGTAGTTGCGGATGCGCGAAGAGAGCGCCTGGAAGGTGAGGTAGCCAATCATAAAGACCACCTGTGCCACCTGTATATAGACAATATTGATGTCAAAGGCTAGGAGTGGCAGCGAGAGCAACGTAATGCCCACCGAGGCCAGCAGCATGCGCCATGCTAACTTACGATGACAATAGACCCACACCATTCCGATGGAGAACAGTTGAATGAGCAGCATGACGGCAAACGGGCCGAGGGCCGTGGGCGACGAGCCGATATGCACATCGGCAAAACGGATGCCGACCACGAAATAGACCACCATTGCTACGCCCGTAAAGAGGATGCTGCCTGCCATTCCTTCACGATAAAACATAAGGAAGAAGGAGAGATAGACCAGTGCCGAACCCGTCTCACGCTGCAACACGATGCACATCATCGGCAGGAATACCAGCAGCAAGGCCGCTCCAAAATGGCGCCATTGCTGGATGTTGTAGCCATAGGTGGACATGAGTTTAGAGAGTGCCAAAGCAGTAGCGAACTTCGCAAACTCAGCAGGTTGCAGACGTAGCGGTCCTAATACCAACCACGATCGGGAACCCTTGATGCTATGCGGATTGAAGATGGTAGCAAAGAGCAACAGTAATAGCAAGGCGAAGATAACGTAGGCAAAGGTGTCGTAGATCCTGTCGTCCAACAACAAGACGACAATACCCAGCATGATACTGGTGGCTATCCAGACTATCTGCATACCAGAGCGCGTAGACAGCGAGAAGATATCCGTCTCACCATACGAATAGCTGGCACCGCAGACACTGATCCAGCCAAACGACAGCAGGGCGATGTAGATGAGCACCGTCCACCAGTCGAGATTCCTCAGCACGCTCTGTTGTCTGTTATCTGCTTGTCGAACCATACGAGATATATTTATGCTGCAACTCCTCGGCCTTATGCTTCGAGGCCTCAGAGAGATGTCCATTGATATATTGTTCCATGATCAGGCCACCGATAGGTACACCATAGGTAGCACCCCAGCCACCATTCTCCACATAGACCGCCACGGCAATCTTCGGATTGTCCATAGGAGCAAAGCCCATGAAGACGGAGTGGTCATGACCACGGTTCTGAGCCGTACCCGTCTTACCACACGCCATGAAGTCGTACTTAGCCAACTCATGACAAGTACCACCTGTAGCAGAGGCGCGCATACCTTGCACCACGTAGTCGTAGGAAGTCTTCGACGCCTTGGTATAACGGCGTTCGGTGTATAGCGAGTCTAACTTGTCATTCTGAATACGCTTTACCACGTGGGGCGTGATGAACCAACCACGATTGGCGATGGTGGCACCGAGGTTGGCAATCTGCAGCGGCGTAGCATTGACCTCACCCTGTCCGATAGCGATAGAGATAATGGTCAGTCCATTCCACGAACCCTTATATGCCTTATCATAGAACTCTGCGTTAGGTATCAGTCCACGCTTCTCGCCAGGCAGGTCGATGCCCAACTTATAGCCAAAGCCCATGCTGACCATGTAGTCGCGCCAGGTATTCATGGCGTTCTGTACAGAGCCATACTTATTCTTCGCACCTATCATATAATAGAGGCCCCAACAGAAGTAACCGTTACACGATGTGGACAGGGCAGGAATCAGCGGCAGCGGAGCAGCATGGCCGTGACAACCTACGTGCAGGCCCTTGTAGTTGAAACCGTGCGAACAGGGATAGGCGGTATGCGTAGGATGAATGATGCCCTCCGTCATAAATGTCAAGCCCTGCGTGGTCTTAAACGTAGAACCTGGCGGGTACTGTCCCATAATACTGCGGTTCAGCAGGGGTTTCCACACGTTCTGACTGAGCAATCGATGGCTCTTAGAGCGCTGGCGACCTACCATCATGCGAGGGTCGTAGCTGGGCGATGATACCATACACAACACCTCACCCGTCTTGGGTTCGATGGCAACGATAGAGCCTATCTTTCCTTGCATCAGTCGTTCGCCCAAAGCCTGCAGGTCGGCATCCAATCCCAACGTCAGGTTCTTACCAGCTACCGCACGGCGGTCGAAGCGTCCGTTCTGATAGCGGCCCTGCACACGACCATGAGCGTCACGCAACAGGATCTGCATACCTTTCTCACCACGCAACTGCTTCTCGTAGCTACGCTCCACGCCCAACTTGCCGATATAGTCGCCAGGCTGGTAGTAGTCGTCCTCCTCGATGTCGGCAGGCGACACCTCAGCCACGTCGCCCAACACATGAGCGGCAAAGGGATAGCGGTATTGGCGGATGGAGCGGCGCTGGATGTAGAAGCCAGGGAAGCGGAACATCTTCTCTTGGAAGACGCTGAAGTCAGCCTCCGACAGCTGACTCATAAACAACTGCTGCGTAAAGCGAGAGTAGCCCGGATTCTTCGAACGGTCCTTGATGGTCTCCATTCGCTTATCGAAGTCTTCACGGGTGATGTTCAGCGCCTCGCAGAAATCAAGCGTATCCAGATGGTCCTTAGCCTCGTTCATCACCACCATGATGTCGTAGGCGGGTTGGTTATACACCAACAGCTTGCCATTGCGGTCGTAGATACCACCACGCGCCGGGTATTCAATCTTCTTCAGGAAAGCGTTAGAGTCGGCACTCTTCTTGTAGTCGTCACTGGTAATCTGGAGGGTAAACAGGCGGATGATATAGATGATGACGATGGCCAGCGCCACGCCACCTATCACAAAGCGTCTGTAGTCTAACGAATAGTCCTTCATAGCACTTCCAGCTCCAGGGGGTCAACGCCCTTTACCAATCTCAACGGTGAATATCAGCACCAAAGTCAGTGCCGTGCTACCTACCACACATAAAAGCCAGTAAAGGATATTGAAGAAAGTGAACATCTCCAAGCTAAAGAACAGCAGGCAGTATAGCAGCACGAGGGGAATGATATAGTAGGAGTATTTTACGGGCCCCAGCGTCTTCAGCGCAGGTTGCAGATTGTCGGCAGAGTCGCGGGGCACATAGAGTTCCAGATAGTAGGGCTGAATAGCCGCAATCACCGTGAGTGACGCAGCAGCCAGTCCTGGCGTATTCGAGAAGATGTCGATGGTCAGACCCAGCAGGAAGCTCCATACCAGCACAGCCCACTTGGCGTGGTTGCGTGGGAACATAGTCACGAAATAGACATAGAGCAACGGTGTGGCATAGTGGAACAGATGGATGCGTCCTAACACAATGACCTGTGCCAGGAAGAACAGGGCGAACCACCCTAACCGTTTCAAGAAATCCTCAGACATCCTTATCTTTTTTCACTATTCACTTTTCACTAGGCCTCTGCCCGCTTATTCATGCACGTTCAGCTTCAGCGAGTCACGGGCAGCCTGCATGATACGCATGCGGGCAGCAATAGAGCGGTCACTGATAACCACCACGTCGCGCAAGTTGCCGAAGTCTGTCGTCAGGCGTACCTTTAACTTATACGACAAGCCGTCGCGGGCATTATAGACCTCTACGATCTGTCCTACCAAGACGCCTGGTGGGAAGATGCTCGAATAACCGTTGGTCTCCACCCAGTCGCCACGCTTGAAACGGGCATGACGGGGAATATCCTCGACATAGGCATAGGCGGCATCCTCGCCATACCAGCGCAACACGCCAAAGTAGCCATAGCCACGGATAGCACAGCTGATACGCGAAGCGTGCGTGTTCAACACAGGAATAACAACGCTATAGTGGTCGGAGACGAGATAGGTAACACCCACAACGCCACGACCACAGGCTACACCCATGCCGACCTCGATGCCATCGGCAGAACCCTTGTCGATGGTCATCAGATTGTCCGCCTTGCCCAACTCATTGCTTACCACCTTGGCAGGTACGAGCTGATAGCGGCTCAGCGAATCCAAGCCCTTCCGTTCTTCAGGGTCCATCTCCTGGGTAGCCTCGCCATACAGGCGACGCAACTGAGTCACCTGACGCTCCAAGTAATAGTTACGAAGCGTCAGGTCCTCATTCACTTTCGTCAATGAGAAATACGACTCCACGGCTGATGTCCACTGATAGAAGCGGCCTGCCAGCGCATTGGCTGACGAGAACCACACGCTGTTCTGATAGCTGTTATAGCTGAACAGCAGCGTCAGGCTCACCGCTTCCAGGAATATAAAAATCAACCAGTGGTAGTGGCGTCCGAGAAACTCCAGAAGATTCTTCACTAATCTCTATTCTCTATTCACTAGGGCTTTAGCCCGCTTATCTCATCAGGAATGAGAAGCGGTTGACGTTCTTCAGCGCGATACCAGCACCCTTAGCAACAGAGTGCAATGGGTCCTCGGCAATATGGAAGGGGATATTGATCTTAGCCTCCAGACGACGATCCAAGCCACGCAGCAGCGCACCGCCACCAGCCAACCAGATACCGTTCTTCACGATGTCGGCATACAGTTCGGGAGGAGTATTCTCCAGTGCAGAGAGCACGGCATTCTCAATCTTGGCAACGGTCTTGTCCAGACAGTGAGCAATCTCCTGATAGCATACAGGTACCTCCATAGGCAGGGCGGTGATACGGTTAGGACCGTGAACCACATAGTCCTCAGGAGCCTCGTCGCCCAGGTCGGTCAGTGCAGAACCAACGGCAATCTTGATACGCTCAGCCATACGCTCAGAAACCTTTACGTTGTGCTGACGAGACATATACTCCTGAATGTCAGCGGTCAGATCATCACCAGCGGTACGGATAGAGTTGTTGCTGACGATACCGCCCAGTGAGATAACGGCAATCTCGGTAGAACCACCACCGATATCAACAATCATGTTACCCTCTGGGGCCTCTACGTCGATACCAATACCGATAGCGGCAGCCATCGGCTCGAAAATCAGATATACATCACGGCCATCGGCATGCTCGGCACTGTCGCGTACGGCACGCAGCTCCACCTCGGTAGAACCAGAGGGCACACCAATCACCATGCGCAGTGATGGTGAGAACAGGCGGCTACCCGTGTGCACCATCTTAATCAGTCCACGCATCATCTGCTCACAAGCAGAGAAGTCAGCAATCACGCCATCACGCAGAGGGCGTACGGTACGAATGTTGTCGTGTGTCTTTTCGTACATCATCTTAGCTCTCGAACCTACGGCAATCATCTTGTCGGTGTGGCGGTCGAGGGCTACTACTGACGGCTCGTCAACCACGATCTTATCATCACTGATAATGATAGTGTTAGCCGTTCCCAGGTCCATTGCAATCTCCTGGACAAAACTAAAAAATCCCATTCTTCGTTAACTTCTTTAACTTCTATAACTTCCTTAACTTCTTACTTTTCGAACCATGAGTGAATGGCAGTATCATAGTGGCTGCTAACACCAAAGGCACGAGTAGCAAACATACGACGCTGTTCCTTGGTAGTCTCGGCACCCTGCTTGTTAAGGATGTCCAGCAATACAGCGTACTCAGCCTTAGAGGGAACGATAACCACATCGTTGAAGTTCTTTGCACCAGCACGAATCAGCGAGATGCCACCGATGTCAATCTTCTCGATGATGTCCTCCTCGCTGGCACCGCTGGCAACGGTCTGCTCAAAGGGATACAGGTCGACGATGACGAGGTCAATCTCAGGAATCTCGTACTGAGCCATCTGCTCACGGTCGCCCTCATTGTCGCGACGTCCCAAGATACCTCCGAATACCTTCGGGTGCAGGGTCTTCACACGACCACCGAGGATAGAAGGATACGTTGTTACGTTCTCTACCTTCTCGCAAGCGTAACCCAGACTCTCGATAAAGGTCTGTGTACCACCTGTTGAGAGGAACTTCACACCCTCATCATTCAACTTCTTCAACAACTCTTCCAGCCCATCCTTGTGAAATACAGAGATAAGCGCAGTCTTAATTTTCTTTGTGTCTGCCATAAAAATGATATAACGTTATATTCGAATTCGGGCTGCAAAATTACAAAAAAAACGGCACATCACACAACCTTTACCCTAAAATTTTCACCTTATTATAAAAAATGTTATCACATGTCATGCTTTCAGGAAAAAGTAGTAATTTTGCAGCGTCGTAAAATAAAACTCGATTATGAAAAAGAATGTAATGAAGATGATGGCCGTATGTATGGCCATGATGTTCTCTGCATCAGTGAATGCGCAGAGTGATTTGGGAAACATCTTAGGAAATGTGTTGGGTGCAGCAACGGGCAACTCTTCTGGCGGCGACCTGGTATCTACGTTGACCAGCGTCTTCTCAAGCGACAAGCAGGCCAGCAAGAACAATATCATCGGCACCTGGTCGTACACAGAACCTGCCATTGTTTTCACCTCAGACAACATCCTGGCAAAGGCTGCCTCAAAGGTCGCTGCCAACAAGCTGGAGAACAAGTTGCAGCAGTATCTGACCAGATATGGTATCAAGCCCGGCACCTTCTCGATGACCTTCAAAGAGGACGGTACCTATACCAGAACGCTGAATGGCAGAACGGCCCAAGGCACATGGACCATCCAGGACTCAAAACTCATGCTGACCATTGCCGGCATCAAGACCATTGCCATCACTACCCAGATTGACGGACAGGACATGCAGTTTGTGACGGATGCCACCAAACTGTTGAACCTCTTCAAGAGCTTTGGCGCCAAGTCTACCAATGCCAATATCCAGACCATTACCTCGCTCATGAAGAGCATCAATGGCATGCAGGCTGGTATCACGCTGCACAAGCAGTAAACCAATAAATGAATAGAGAGAAGGAGACCTTTGCGGCCTCCTTTTTTTGTTTCATAATGGAAGAAAAATAGCTATTTATTCGTTTTTCTCAGGAAATGATTGTACCTTTACAGCCGCAAAATTGAACAAATAAATTCCAAATGAGAAAAAGAATCGTATCTATGGCTGCGACAGCCATTATCGCCACCACCTCTTGGGCTGGCGGATTGATGACTAACACAAATTACCACATTGCTTTTGACCGTATGTTTGCGCGCGGTGCCAGCACCGAGATTGACGCAACGTTCTCTAACCCTGCCGGACTGGCTTGGGGACATGAGGGATGGCAGGTGTCACTGAACTTCCAGAAGCCCTGGCAGAACCGCGACATTGAGTTAACAACCGACAAGAGCAGCAAGCTCTATGAGGGCAAGGCTTCGGCACCCATCGTACCGGCACTCTTCGCTTCCTACAAGAAAGACCGCTGGGCCATATCCAGCATGATAGGTATCGTAGGCAGTGGCGGATTCGTCGAGTATGAAGAAGGTGTCCCCATGTTCAACGTGTTGCTGAGTGGTACCATCTCCAAACTAACCAAGGGACTGTCTGACGCTACGCAAGGAGCCATCCCAACCATCACCCCTGACCAATATACCATTGATGCCGACATGAAAGGTAAGCAGTACATCTACGGATGGCAGGCCAACTTCAGCTATAAGATTCTTGACTGTCTGGCTGCAGCAGTAGGTTTCCGCGCCAATTACTACGACGGATACTACCGCGGCCACGTCATTGCCGACAACCACGCCACTAAAGGTAAACTGGCCAGTCTGCTGCTCGACGTAAACCAGAAAGGCTGGGGCTTCACACCTATCATCAGCCTCGCTTTCCATCAGGGACCTCTCACGCTGACTGCTCGCTACGAGTTCCGCACCAAGATTAGTACTGAGAACGACACCAACGTCTTGGAAGCCGACATCAATACCAACAAGATGGTCACGGAGCCATTGACACAATTAGTAGTGGGCGGTGCCATCACTGCCGCCCAGGCCCAAGCCATAGGAAACGGCATCCAACAGCAGTTGGGCGGTGGCTTCAGCGCCTATACCGCTCCTTACGAAGACGGTGCAAAAACCCGTTACGACATGCCCGCCCTGCTCTCTCTGGCTGCTGGTTATGAGTTCACGCCCAAGTTGCGCGCCACCGTTGAATACCATTTCTTCGACGACAAGAATGCCAAGATGGCCAACGACCGCCAGAACGAGCTGACCCACGGCACCCACGAGTTCTTGGCAGGTATCGAATATGACATCAACGACAAGTTCACCATCAGCTGTGGCGGTCAGCGCACTGACTACGGCCTGTCTGACGGCTATGAACAGAACACATCCTTTGCATGCGACAGCTGGTCGGTAGGTCTGGGTGGCGCATGGAACATCACCGAGAAGGTACGTCTGAATGCAGGTTACTTCTGCAGTATCTATAGCAATTACAACAAGCAGACCGATTACGGCAAAGAGACCTACTCACGCACTAACAACGTTATCGGTATCGGCATAGACTACAAGTTCTAATATTCACATACCATGAAATACAACAAAAAGGAATTTTCTCATTACGAGAAGATTCCTTTTTGTTATCGCTGCCGGGAAAAGAGCAAAGACTCCGCCCGTAGCTTTAAATGCTCAACTCATCAAGCACTGTGATGAGACGCTTGTCGAAACGCTTGTCGGTACGGATGCACTCTGAGAAGGGCACATAGACAATGTCATTGTTGCGATAGCCCACCATCACGTTACGCTGTCCTTGTTTGATAGCTTCGATGGCACCGACACCCGTGCTGCTGGCCAGGATACGGTCGCGCGCCGAAGGACTGCCGCCACGCTGCAGGTGGCCAAGGATAGAGACACGTACGTCGAACTCGGGGAACTCGTTTTTCACGCGCTCGGCATAGTAGAGAGCACCACACTTAGGACTCTCAGAGACGATGACGATACACGACTTCTTCGACTTACGAATACCACGCGACATGAAGGCTGCCAACTGGTCGACATCTGTCGTCTCCTCAGGAACGATGGCAGCCTCAGCACCACAGGCGATGGCACAGTTCTGAGCCAGGAAACCAGCATCACGTCCCATCACTTCAACAAAGAAGATGCGCTCGTGAGAGTTGGCAGTATCGCGAATGCGGTCCACACACTCCATGATGGTATTCATCGTAGTGTCATAGCCGATGGTGGCATCGGTACCGTAGAGGTCGTTGTCGATAGTACCGGGCAGACCTATTACGGGGAAGTCGAACTCCACGCCAAAGTTCCAAGCTCCTGTCAGCGAGCCATTACCGCCAATCACCACCAGGGCGTCGATCTCTTCCTTCTGGCACGTCTCGTAAGCCTTCTGCATACCCTCTGGAGTCATAAACTCCTTAGAGCGTGCCGTCTTCAGAATTGTACCACCACGGGTAATGATGCCGCTGACATCCTCTGTCGTCAGCACCTTCACCTCATCCTTGATGAGTCCGTCGTAACCACGGTAGATACCCTTAATCGTAAAACCGTTACAGATGCCAGCGCGCGTCACGGCACGGATGGCAGCGTTCATGCCGGGCGAATCGCCACCCGACGTCAAAATACCTATTGTCTTAATCTTACTCATTGTAGTTTATATGTATGTTATTTGCTACGCAGCTGCAAAGGTACGAATAAGCGAGAACAATACAAAACAAAAATGACCTTTTTTGTTTTTATTGTCGAGCGCAAGTACTTTCGACGAAGTCAAAGGTACGAATAAACAAGAGAAAAGCCAAATAAATTTGAGTTTTTCCGAGTAACTGACAGGGGCTGACCCCTGTCAGCTTTAGGCAGACCTTCGAGTCTGTCCATATTTTTTATAGTACTTATCCCCTTTTATCTTTCTTTTCATGCCTTTTATTTGACTCAACCAGATTGCCATCCAGCAGATGCAGGTATTGGAAGGAAACAGCGGTAGGATGTTACGGAAATCAAATTGTACATAAAAAGGTACATAAATATTTGGATTATTGAAATAAATATCGTAACTTTGCGCCAAAGAATAAAAAAGATTGAATTATGACAGCACTTACATTTAGCGATTTCAGAAAGAATATGGCCAGTTCATTTGACCTTGTTGACGCTGGCGAGCATGTGTTCATCAACAGGGGTAGCAAGAAAATGTATGCTATCGTGGCTGTAGATGACGATGACCTGACTATTACTCCCGCTATGGCTGCAAAAATAGAGAAAGCCAGGAAGGAGTATAAGGAAGGAAAGGGCGTGTCCCTGAAGACTCACGAAGATATTGACAGGTATTTCGAATCACTGTGATTATGTACGAGGTTAAGGTTTTAGAAGAGGCAGAAAAAGTCATTAAGAAGTGGAAGAAGTCAAATCCACAACTCTTTAAGAAATACCTGAAGATTTTCCATGAGTTAGCAGATCACCCTCGTACAGGTATTGGTCATCCAGAGGCACTAAAAGGCGGAAATGACGTAACATACTCACGTCACATTACAGCACATGACCGGATTATCTACGACATCTATGATGAGACGCTAGTTGTATTAGTCATCGAAACAGAAGGACATTACAACGACAAGTAGTGTATTACACGCTATGTTTACTTCCTCCCATTCTGCTGAATCCTGTATCTTGTGGAGCGGATGGCCTCTTGGGTGATGCCCATGATGCGGCGGACGTCGCGGTCTTCCATGCCCATCTCATAGAGGATGAGGAAGAAGGTGTTGTGGGCGGTCTTAGGAGCATATTTCTTCTGGATACGGCAGAAAGAGGGGAAATCGATGGCCTTATAGTAGTCGATGAAGCATTTGTAGTCGTCGTTCGACCAGCCTGATGTGGTGCCTTTCTTTTTAATGTCATCGTAGAGTAGTTTACCATGAATAAGACGAGGTGACTCATGTTCTACTAGTTCACGAATCTTACTGTTCAACTCTTCTATCTGCTGTGTGATATCAGTATCTTTTTGCAGACTCTTCAGCTGAGTTATCTCATTGATATAACTATTAATCTGCATTTGCTGTTCAGTGAGCACTATACGCTCCTTTGCTCTGCGATAGCGGATATACAGTACTAAGAGCATGATGATGAAAAGTAGAAACACTAACGCTACAGCCGCCCATATCAGTTGTTGGCGATGGGCCTCTTGTTTCTTTTGTCCATCAAACTGCCACTGTAATTCTAGCACCGTATTATTCCTCCTTGCCTTAGCCTGACGCACGCTATCTCTAATTTCCATCAATAGTCTCTCCTGACGCCAATCGACAGAACCTACATAGGGCTCCATTTTCTTGGTATAGTAAGCAGCACTATCTACCTGTCCCAGGTTGGCATAATTATCTGCTATCTGCATATATATGTTAGCTATATCCTCCCAATTATTGGTTTGCAAGACATACCTCAATGCTTTTTGTGCATAGTCAACTCCCAACAGATAATTACCGCAACGTTGATTAATTCTTCCTATAGCATAATAGATTTTATACTTCATCCAGTCATTCTTCGTCTGTACAACCTGCTCCTCAGCCTGTTTCATTACAACTATAGCCTTGGACCAGTCTCTAAGATAGATGTAGTATTCACCTTTATAATAATAGCAACAGGCCAATCGTTCCCTGTCACCTGTTATTTTGTAGTAGTGAATGGCCTCATTAATCAGCGAATCAGAAGAAGGATAGAATTCTCGTTCGATAGCAGCACGAGTCATCAGTAGATTGTAATAGGCACGGTCTTCCTCATTCGGGAACGAAGTAGCATTGTATTTAGATATAAAATGGTAAGCATAGTCGTTCTTCCCTTCTGCTAATAGTGAGTCAATCTTTACCAATTGCTGTGAAATTGGCAATCCACCACAACTCACAAGTATTGACACGAAGGTCAGCAAGCATAAAAAATTCTTTATTCTCATAATGTCGCTATTTTGCTACAAAGATACAACTATTTAGGCTTTTTCTACATCACTAATACCTGTTTTTTCTATCATGTGGTCGTGCCAAACCGTTGTTTTTATCTCAAAACATCTATTTGCTAGATACAGAAATTGTTGATTTTCAACATTATAGTTATTAACTTCTACGAAACGGCATCAATGAGTACTTTTTTGAATAAACCATTGTATATATCCCAAACCTTCTATATCTTTGTCACACCAAAAACGCAATTTAACTTATTATGAAGAAATCAACAATCATCACCATCCTGCTCGCCCTCGTCTCAGTGGTTGGGCAGGCAAAGACATTTAAGACCATCAAGAATCCAGAGACGATGGCCTGCGTAAACGTAAATCCGGGCGAACTGAAAGCCCGTGAAATTATCTTCAGAGACACGGCGACAACCGTACACTTCACTATGGAGAAAGAAAAGGGACAAACTTTCCGTTTTGCCAGCACGAGTTATCTGCTGGATGAGGACGGCAACCGCTACCCGCTGCGCTCTGCCGATGGAATCGCCCTTGACTCATGGGTGCAGTCGCCTGAAAGTGGTATAACGAACTTCACGGTGCACTTTGAGCCAATGCCTAAGAAGGTGCAGGTATTCGACTATATTGAGGGAGATGAGAAAGGCTCCTTTAGGCTGTTGGGTATTCACGATAAGAAATATAAGGTGAATGTTCCCACGCTACAAGAATTGTCAGAGGCTAATCCCTATACAGTACCTGCCGATTGGCTTAAGACAGATACCATTACTATCCGAGGGCGCATAGAGGGCTACGATGCAGAGAAACTTGGCTTTACATCCATGAATTGCTACTATTATAGTGTTTTTGAAAAGGACGGTGTAACATTAATTTTCGACATAGCCCCTGACGGTACGTTCGAAAAGAAGTTCCATGCCTACTATCCCACCTATGAAGTTATCGCTCCAGATAATTCTAACATAAGGTTTGACAATGTGCCAATCTATGCTCGCCCTGGCGAGACTATTGATATCACCATTAAACCCAACGAACATGGGATATATGAATGCTATTATAATAATGGTAGCTGTAAGGAAGTAGAACGTTGGTTAAAAGCGGATTTGGATATGTGGGAACTGACTAAGCCAATATCTGAATTCAAGGGTAACATCAGCGAAATGGACAAGGTGGCAGATCAGACTTGGCTGGACATACTCTATATCATACAGCGAGAAGCCACCCGTCAGCATTTCACCACACAGGAGATGCAATTGGCATTAGCCAGTATGCAAGGATCAATCATTGAAGCAATGGCGAACTACATTCGTAATCACAAAAGGGGGTTAACGAAAGTGAAAGAGGTTGACGGGGAATTTGATGTGGAAATCCTTGATAGTATAGAGTGGAAAGAGTTGGACAAGATGGAACACTATAAAATGATGCAGCGTATAGACTATGACAATCCATTACTGATGTGCAGCGACTTCCACATAGTACTCAACCGTATCCAAATTGTTGGTAATATCATAAGACTAAAGTATAAAGATGTTGTTGTAGACGAGAAAGGTGAATACGTCTTCAATATAGAGAACGAAAAGAAGTTACTCGCCAATTATATTCCAGCTCTGCGCGAACTAATGGGTACAGACAAAAACAATTTCGCAATTCAACTTTGCGTTTATAATGAGATGATGAACCATTTTGATAAATGGCAATCCCAAAAGGCGTTACTCAGCAACGTGATGCCTGTATATCTTGATGTTTTCACAAATCCATACATCCACCAAAAAGCAGAAGAATTCTACGCAAAGAAGATGGAACAGAAAGAAATTGCCGCTCCCTTGCCAACCAACAATCCCTCTGCCGTCTTGATTCGGGCACTCTGTGCCAGATATCCTGGCCGTTATTTGATGATTGACTTTTGGGGTATGAGTTGTGGACCTTGTCGTGCTGCCATTCAGATGAGCAAAGAACTGCGTGCCGAGATTGCCAAACGTGATGATGTGAAACTCATCTTTATTGCCGAAGAGCGCACTGCTGAAGGTAGCGACGAATATAGGAAGTATGTGTCAGAATGGTTGGCTGACGAGGAAACTATTTGTTTGACAAAGTCCGACTTTGTCCGTCTGCAAGAGTTGTTCCAGTTCAACAGCATTCCCCACTACGAGACCATCACGCCCGACTGCCGCCGTGTCTGCGACGACTTGCGCATCAACGGATACGACAACTTCGATGAAGAGTTGCAAAGACTAAAAGAGAAATTGAAATAACATTCATGCTCCATTCATTTTATGTCTAACATAAGAAGCGAAATATGGAACACTTTTTGGCAGTTTGCGCTTAGTCTGCTGCTTTTTAATACGCCTGCATTTGTCGGCTTCTCAAATTACGACACACTTGCTTGGTCTGTGGTGGTTTGCAGTCTGATTCTCATCATCTTCTTCCTGGGTAGGCGTTACGTTAGCCTGTCGCCTGGCCTAATCGAGAGGAAAAACATTTGGCGGTTGATGGGCCTGATTGTCTTGACTGTGGTGGCAAACATATTCTTTGATTTGTCCATTCTCGACCTTCCCTTCTATCACAACATTTTCCCCGAAGAATGGGCTGAACTATTCGAAGATGACATGCAGATGACCCTTCCGCTTTATCTGGATGCCTGCCTGCTGGCTCCGATAGCCGAAGAGATTGCTTTCCGAGGCGTATTTCTCGGTGGGTTGCTTCGTATGCAGTGCAATCCTTGGCTCGCCATCCTAATCTCAACCATCATTTTTTCCATAATGCACATGTCACCTATGATGTTCCTCAATGTAACTATCGCTGGTTTCATCTTTGGATGGCTTTTCTGGCGAACTAAGAGTCTCGTTCCTGGTATCATCGCCCACATTACCAGCAATACTATTGCTTCTTTATGTGGACCAGTCATAGAGTACTTTACAAATCCTATTCAAGAAGAATACGCACCTAATGTGGTACTTGATGTGATTGTAATCATCATCGCTATACCCATGCTCTTTTTCGCTCTGCAACGAATTAATAAGATGGTGCCAAAGAGTATCAATATCGAAAGTATCATGCCCGACTGCCGCCGTGTCCGTGACGACCTGCGCATCAACGGTTACGACAACTTCGACTACGAACTGGAGCGACTGAAAGAGAAACTCAAATAGAACGAAGCGAATATGAACCACATGAATACATTCATAGATTCCGACCTCTGCGAAGCACTACGGCGGATATATGCCAATACGCCGCCACCACCCGCAGGCTTCAAGGAAAGAATCCTGAAAAGTGTTCTGAAAGTTTGAAATGAACAAATGATTGTGAACAAAACAATATGTAGAACCCCCAAACGAAGGAATGTATTATGAGTCCATGAGAAGAAATAATCTCAAATATTTGGATGCGTGAAAGATTTCCATTATCTTTGCACCTTGAAATATAGTAGATAGAGCGACAGCTTTCTGTACTTCTCACGAAATTACCACAGAAGATGAGACACGGGAAGACTGCTGTTAGCTCACACTCGGATATGGGTGTGGGCTTTAGCGGTATCCATCTGTGTCGAGGTGTGTGGTAATACCTGTGAGAAGATGTTCATACCGTTATCGCCCGCATCCTTTTTTGGATCAATGAATTTACTATATTTATTTGTTTTATGAATATGAATGACGACGAAGCCATAGGCTTAATAAACCGTCTGCTTGAAAGGCTGCATCAAGCAGATCTGACGAATTTTGGCAGCCACCTCCAAATAGTATATGTCGCCTCGGGGGCGCAGCATGTAGAAACACAGATTAATATGGGAGCCTACGGCCAAACAGAGACTCTCCCCAGCCCTCCCTGTGTAGGGAGGGAGAAAGAAACCATCAACTTGCCTCAAGCCCTTGCTACCGAGAAGGCTATGGCGCTATGGAAGAAAGCGCAGACGGCAGGGTGGGTGGACGCCAACTATCAACCACTCATCTCCCGCACCCAGTCAGCACTTCTGGCCGATGCCATGGCAGAGAAGTTAGGCATCCGCCAGAAGTGGAAAACCTTCGAGACGCTGTGGAATCGGAAGAATATGCGTAGTGACTACAACTTGGCACTCAGGCAACAACAGTCACTAGACTTTCTGACTGAATTGAAGAGGATGATATAAAAAACAAAAAAGTCCTGAAACCTAAGTATCAGGACTTTTTTGTTGTGATCTTGTTTTTCCTTAAATAACAGAATTTCCAGCCATTATTTGCTTTGCGGGAATGCGCTGAAACGTCTCACCATCTGATGAAACAATGATATCCTCACCGCGAAAGGCTTTGTCTTCTAACATCCTTTTCTCGGCAAGTTTCAGACCGTTTCTCAACTTTTCGGAGAATTCTTTTACTTCTTTATTTGACATAGTTTTTAATTTTTGCAAATAATGATTCTTCATAAATTACAGTTTGAACATCTTTACCACCACAGGCAATTTGCTTACGAGGATATTCGCTATTATCGTATATATCCCAATAGTCTACTTCGTCCATAAACAAATTGAAAAGATTGTTAATACCTGTAACGTACCTTCTCTGAGCAATCGCTTCGGGTATATTGTGCCCACCTTTAGCTACTCGTTCTGCAATACGCAATAGAGCTAGTTTTGGAGAATTTAGCCAGAAAAACAAAACTTTTACTACATATCCTTTATTATGTGCACGACGCACCAGATTGATATATGACTTGGTAGCAAGAGTTGTTTCTATTGAAAATGTCTCTCCCTTTTCCAATAGTTCATCTATGCGTTTCAACATTAATCGTCCAGCTTCTATTGCTACACTTTCTGGATTGAATGGAGAAAGACCTCTTGCAATCTCATCAGCATTTACGAACTCCTTGCAGTCAAGGATTTCGGGAAGTACAGTATACGATGCTGTCGTTTTTCCTGCACCGTTGCAACCACTAATGATATAAAGGTTTTTCATTTCGGGGACAAAGGTACAAATAAGCGAGCAAAAAAACAAATAATATTTGATTTTTTTACCCAACCGTAGTACCTAGCGTAGTGGATGCGTAGGTAGTAAGAGTCAAAGAATATGAGTACCTTTGCACTGGTTAACCAACAATAAACGAAAACGAAAACGAAAAGAATGTAAAGCTTATGACAAAAGAAGAACAAATGTACAGAGAGGAGCGGCAGCTGAAAGCAATAGTGAAATGCAATCTGATGACGACGGACTGTGTGACAACGGGGACACTGGCACGACGGCTGAAGATGAAGGCCAGCGAGCTGTACCGTAAACTGAAGGAGCGCAAGATCCTGTACCACAGTGACGGCATGTGGATGCTCATGCCGGAATACACGGGTCTTGGCCTGTTGCGCTACCGCTACACCTTATACTATACGCTGCAGGGAGAGAAGAAGCTCCGCGTATATCCTGTGTGGACGAAGGGTGGCGTGGAGTTCGTAACATCAACCCTCGAACAGCCTCGGTAAGTGAATAAACAAAAACAAGAAAAAACTCTCACTTCAGTATGTCGGACTTATAGTCCTTACAAGATGTGAGCCGCCTATTCTTCCTTGTAAGCAAGCTTACAGATAAGAATATCCACCTCTCATCTTTGTCTCTTACAGAGCCATTACATACTTCGTGAGCAAAAACACCGATTGTTTCACAATCTAAAAAACAGGCTGCGCAAGCAATATCAACATATAATTGCCATTAATCGATCATATAATTTATCATTAATTACTGCGTACAACGATTTTTTAGGCTTGAAAAGCCGGTGTTTTTGCTTTTGGGTGTTTATAATAACGATAGTTATGTGATAAGGGCTATGACTTGGCGTAAGAACTCGTTCTTAAAGACAATGGCATAGCACTTAGCACAAGAGCTCTGAAGGAGCGACAAACACCCAAAAGTGTTTTTCCTGTTTTTGTCAAATTATAGATGATGTATGAAAGACAAGGAGAAGAAGAAGGAGGCGAGGGCGGATAGAAAACCTAATTGGCAGGAGGTGTATGCCACGGTGGAAGACATCCAGCAGTACCTGGACGAGAGGGTGATGCTACGCTTCAATGTGGTGACGCACCAGACGGAGGTACACTGGTTGACGGACTGGGGCGACGACCTCAGCAAGCCGCCAGAGTGGGAACGCATGAACGACCGCATAGAGAACACGCTGTGGAAGGACCTGTCGAAGCAGAAGCCGGTGCGCATGCGTGACCTGCAGTATGTCATCGGGTCTGATTATGTGGCGGAGTATAACCCCTTCGCCTTCTATCTGGAGCACCTGCCGCCCTGGAACGGCAACGAGGACCATATCCTTGGACTGTCGCTGTCGGTGATGGTGAAGGGTGACACCGACGAGCAGTTCCTCTTTGCGGAGTACCTGAAGAAGTGGCTGGTGGCGATGGTGGCGTCGTGGATGGACGACCGTGTGGTGAACAACGTCATGCTGGTGCTCATCGGCGAGCAGGGCTCGTATAAGACCACCTGGTTCTCCCACCTGCTGCCGCCACCCCTCAGGGAGTACTTCTATACCAAGACCAACAGCGGCATGGTGTCGAAGGACGACCTGCTGGTGCTGGCGCAGTACGGACTGGTATGCTGGGAGGAGTTGGACAGCATGCAGCAGAAGGAGCTGAACAAGCTGAAGGCGGCGATGACCATGCCCACCATCAATGAGCGTGCTGCCTATGCCCACTACCACGAGAACCGTCCGCATATCGCGTCGTTCTGCGGCACAGGCAATAATGTGCAGTTTCTGTCTGACCCGACGGGAACGCGCCGCTGGCTGCCCTTCGTGGTGAAGTCGATAGAGAGCCCCCTGACGTCGCCCTTCGACTACGAGGGCATCTATTCGCAGGCCTACGCGCTCTACCGCCAGGGCTTCCGCTACTGGTTCGACAAGGACGAGATTCTCCGCCTGTCGCAGCATAACCAGCAGTTCGAGACACCGCGTCTGGAGGTGGAGCTGATACAACAGTACTTCCGTATTCCGCAAGGTAAGGAGCCTGGCGAATTCATCAGCGTGGCTATGGCTTTGCAGGTGGTCGGTGCCAATATCACACAGAAGCTAAGCAGTGTGATGATAGGACGCGCCTTTAGGGAACTGGGCTTCCAGGCAAAGACTGCCCATAACATCCGCGGCTATATCGTCGTGCGTCGTTCGGCTGAAGAGATGCGTGCCATGCGTCAACAGATGGCCAATACAGATACAGATGATACGGTTATTTTCTAAAGACTCTTCGCGTACCTATGTGTACGCAGGTACGCGTAGACTTTTATGTTTTTATCTGTATTATCTGTATCATCTGTATTTTTCTAGTCAATAACAAACACAACCAAACACAAAGACACTATGAATAAACAAAATGACATTCAATTATCAGAACACTTTTCTTTAAGTGAGTTTACCAAGAGTATCACTGCCGAGCGCCTCGGCATCGACAACAAGCCAGGCTACGAGCAGGTGCTGGCCATGCGACGCCTGTGCCGCGAAGTCCTGGAGCCCCTGCGACAGCACTACGGCCAGCCCATCCGCATCACCAGCGGCTACCGCTGCGAGGAGCTGAACCGAGCAGTGGGTGGCGTAGGCCGCTCACAGCACATGCTGGGCGAGGCTGCCGACCTGAGCGTTCCCAACGAGCAGGTGGCTCGCGACTGGTTCCAGTGGATTGTCCGCAACACGAACTTCGACCAGATGCTCTTCGAGCACAGCAGTCGCATGCGCAACCGCTGGCTGCACATCTCGTGCCGGTGGAACCGTAAGCGCAACCGCCACCAGGCCATCTTTAACTACAAAGCCCGGTAATACAGCTGATACGGGAGCGAGACAGCTGTAGTAGCACCACAGATACAGCTAATACAGACGCGTATTAGCTGTATTTTTTTGCATATTAGCTGTATTTCCGCATTCACATTATTTAACGTGACGCCGTGGGGGAAAACCTTGGAATCCGGGCTAAAATTTAGTACCTTTGTAGTGTTGAAAGTCGACAATCAGCACAAAAGCTAAAGGCTAGCGGCCAAAAGCCACATTATTAACTAAAAATTCAAATCATTATGAGTGTATTATTCAGATTGCATCAGGATCAGAGTCATGGAACCGCCCGTAGTGGCAAGTGGTATGCCCGTGCCGTACCCATCGGCGTCATCAACACCCGTGGCCTGGCAGAGATTATCCAGCGTAACTGTACCGTGAAGCGCTCGGACGTCATGGCCGTCATCGAGGAGCTGGTGGAGGTCATGAAGGACCAGATGCAGGACTCCAAGCGTGTGAAGCTCGACGGCTTCGGCTCGTTCAAAATCGGCCTGAACTGCAAGGGCGCCCGCTCTGCCAAGGCCTTCACCATCACCGACAACATCGAGGGCATGCACGTGGTATTCACCCCCGAGCGTAGCCACGACCAGGCTGGCAACCGCGTGAAGCAGTTCCTGCACGGCGTGAAGTGCGAAGAGCTGCCTGAGAACAAGGTCAGCAAGGACGAGGAGGGCGGCGATTAAACATTAACAAAAACCTGAAAAACAAAGGCAGTGAGAAAATCTGCGTCATCTGCGTTATCTGCGAGAGAATAACTACTCACGCGAGAAGTCAATATCTCCCAGAGCCATGTTTTTCAATCTCTCGCAGATCTCACGGATCTCGCAGATAGGCGCAGCCTGTTTTTTGAGGTACGAAGTACCAAACTTTAGAAAAGGGTTTTCAAGGTTTTGGTTCAAAAACAACAAAGAATTGTATTTAGGTATGAAAAACAAGGAATTTTGGAAGACGGTGATTCAGGTCATCGTGACGGTGCTGACGGCACTGACCACCACGCTGGGAGTATCCAGCTGTATGTAAACAAGAAGGGCGCAAAGGGGTTTGACTCCTTTGTGCCCTTCATTTGTAGCGGGACCCAGGATTGAACTGGGGACCTCATGATTATGAATCATGCGCTCTAACCAGCTGAGCTATCCCGCCATCAATTTTGTTAAGCGGGTGCAAAGGTACAATAAAGTTTTTAATTACCAAAACTTTTTTCTAAAAAATCCTTTGTTTTCCATTTTTTTTTGTACTTTTGCAGTGTCAAACTGATGATATTGACCACCTAAAACAGAAAAATTATGCAAAAACTGACAATTGAATATCCCCTGGCAACGAACTCTCCCAAGATTGTTTGGGACATGATTAGCAATGCCGCTGGCATGCAGAAATGGCTGGCAGACAAAGTGGTAGAGGAAGACGATGACATCATGACCTTTACATGGGGACAGCCATGGACAGAACGCGATACTAAGCAGTCACGCATCCTGAACAAAGAGAAATTCGACCATATCCGTCTGATGTGGGACTACCACGAGGACACACCCGAGGCCTACTGGGAGCTGCGCATCGCCCAGAGCGACGAGACGGGTCACCTGAGTCTGCTGATTACGGACTATGCTGCTGACGACGACGAGGCTGCCGACCTGCGTGGTATCTGGGACGAGAACCTGGAGCGGCTGCACCGCGTCAGTGGACTCTAAGGCGCTTCAGCGCTGGCGCTGAAGCTAGTGATTACCTTTGACCCTAGGTCAACTTACTCTCGTTCGAGAAAACCCCAAATATTTTTGGTTTTCTTCTCACTTATTCGTAACTTTGCAGGCTGAAACATGTTTCGGATAAAGAAGTTAGACATATTTATTGCCAAACAGTTCGGTTTGCTGTTTTTGGCGGCCTTCGTCATCTGCCAGTTTGTGCTGATGATGCAGTTCCTTTGGCGTTATGTAGATGAACTCATCGGAAAAGGCCTGTCCATGGAAATCCTTGCGCAGTTCTTTTGGTACATGGGAATCATGCTGATGCCCCAGGCCTTCCCATTGGCCATCCTCCTCTCGTCGCTCATAGCCTTTGGAAACCTGGGCGAGAGTTCGGAGCTGACAGCCATCAAGGCCGCAGGCATCTCGCTGATGCAAGCCATGCGCTCGCTCATCGTCATCACCATCACCATAGCCTGCATCTCGTTCTATTTCCAGGAAGTCATAGGTCCACGAGCCTTTATCTCCTTCCAACACCTGCTCATCTCTATGAAGCAGACCAACCCTGAGGTGGAGATTCCCGAGGGTATCTTCTATGACGGCATCCCCAACGCCAACCTCTACGTGCAGAAGAAAGACCTGGACCGTGGCGTGCTCTATGGCATCATGATCTACCGTATGAATGGCAGCTACGAGGATGCTGCCGTCATCCTGGCCGACTCAGGACGCATGCAACCCACTGCCGAGAAGAAGCACCTGCTGCTGACGCTGTATAGCGGTGAGTGGTTTGAGAACATGCGCCAGTCGAACATCAGCGTTAATGCTAATGTGCCCTATCGTCGCGAGACCTTCTCGACCAAGCAGATACTCCTCGACTTCGATAGCGGATTCAACATGACCGAGATGGGAGGTATCAGTGCCGATGCCCGTTCCAAGGGACTCAGCCGCATCGTCCACGACCTCGACTCCATACGTGAGTTTAACGACTCCGTAGGTCACCAGAACTACCGAGAGGCCAAGATGCTGACCTTCCTGAGACCAGATTTGTCGAATAGCGACTCCACAAAGGTAGCGCAAGACGTCACAGGACGCAGCGAGCTCTTCGACTCCCTCTATGCCGCACAGAGTGCAGAACAGAAGCAGCGTATCGTGACACAGGCCATGAACGACGTGCAGACCACGATAACGAATATGGACTATAAGGCAGAGTGGGCCTACTGGCTCAACCGCGAAGAGCGCATGCACATGATGGAAGCCATCAACAAATTCACCCTCTCGCTGTCGTGCATCATCTTCTTCTTTATCGGAGCCCCCCTGGGCGCCATCATCCGCAAGGGAGGTCTCGGTGTGCCCGTCATCATCTCTGTCATCGTATTCATCGTGTTCTACATCCTTGACAATACGGGCATGCGCATGGCCCGAATCGACGAGTGGACGGTATGGTTTGGCAAGCTGCTAGGCACCGCAGTGCTCTCGCCCATAGCCATCTTCTTCACCTACAAGGCCAACAAAGACTCTACGGTCTTCAACATAGACCAATACAAGACCATCATGATGCGCCTGTTGGGACTGCGCACTAAGCGCAGCATCTCGTCGAAGGAGGTCATCATCGAGGAGCCGCACTACGCCGAGGACAGTACCCGGTTGTCTGTAATCGGACAGCAGGCCACCAATTATATGCAGACGCACAAGCTGCTGCGCTGGCCCAATCCGATAGAGGTATTCTTCCGTCCTGGCGACGACCAAGAGATAGCCACGCTCAACGACGCACTCGAGACAACCATCGAAGACCTCACAAACTCGCGCGACAAGCGTGTCATTATGTTACTGAACCGCTATCCCGTGATAGCACCACACGCCCATACACGTCCTTTCCGACGCAAGTGGCTGAACATCATCACGGGACTGTTCCTGCCCACCGGCATTATCTTCTATGTACGCATGATTCGCTTCCGCTTCCGTCTATATAAAGACCTGCAGCACATTCTGCGTACCAACGGCAAACTGATAGCACGAATTAGCGAGCTATATATAAATAAGGTATAACGGGCTGAAGCCCTAGTGGATAACGAATAGTGAATAACGAATAGTGAATTAATATATATGGAACTACTGAAACTGAATAACATCGAGGAGGCCCTTGAGGACTTCAAGGCCGGCAAATTCGTCATCGTGGTTGATGACGAAGACCGTGAGAACGAAGGCGACCTCATCTGTGCCGCCGAGAAGATCACACCAGAGATGGTGAACTTCATGCTGAAGAAAGCCCGCGGCGTACTCTGCGCGCCAGTGACCATCAGCCGTGCAGAAGAGCTGAGCCTGCCCCACCAGGTACAGGACAACACCTCGCTGCTGGGCACGCCCTTCACGGTGACGGTTGACAAGATAGAAGGCTGCACCACGGGTGTCTCTGCCCACGACCGCTGCGCCACCATCCGTGCGCTGGCCGACCCCACATCGACGGCCGAGACCTTTGCCCGTCCCGGACACATCAACCCGCTATATGCGCAGGACAATGGTGTTCTGCGCCGTTCAGGCCATACTGAGGCCGCCATCGACCTCTGCAAACTCTGCGACCTGCAACCCGTTGGTGCCCTCATCGAGATTATGAACGAGGACGGTACCATGGCACGCATGCCAGAGCTGCAGGCGTTCGCCAAGGAATACGATCTGAAGATAATCACCATCAAGGATCTTATAGCCTACCGCCTGAAGAAAGAGTCGCTCATTGAGATTGGCAACAGTGCCGATATGCCCACCAAATACGGTCACTTCCGACTGGTACCATTCCGTCAGAAGTCGAACGGTCTGGAACACATGGCCCTGATCAAGGGTGAGTGGAAAGAAGACGAGCCCGTACTGGTGCGCGTACACTCCAGCTGCGCCACGGGCGACATCCTCGGTTCTATGCGTTGCGACTGCGGCGAGCAGTTGCACAAGGCCATGGAGATGATTGAAAAGGAAGGCAAGGGCGTGGTGATCTATATGCAGCAGGAAGGCCGCGGCATTGGTCTGATGAACAAGATTGCCGCCTACAAGTTGCAGGAGCAGGGCATGGACACCGTAGAAGCCAACGTACACCTGGGCTTCAAGCCCGACGAACGCGACTACGGCTGCGGTGCACAGATGCTGCGCCACCTGGGCATCCACAAGATGCGCCTGATGACCAACAACCCCACCAAGCGTGTCGGTCTGGAGGCCTACGGTCTGGAGATTGTCGAGAACGTACCCATCGAGGTAACGCCCAACGAGTACGACTACCGCTATCTGAAGACCAAACAGGAGCGCATGGGACATACGCTTCACTTGAAGTGAAGCTAGTGATTAGTGATTAGTGATTAGTGAATAACGAATAGCTAAGAGTTAAGATATAATAAAAAGCCGCATTTCTTCGTGTTTCACGAATAAAATGCGTATTTTTGCATGCTAATTTTTACACAAAGCAATAATATGGCACAATTATCCGACCGTTTGCAACGACTGGCTCCTTCTGCTACGTTGGCCATGTCGCAGAAAAGCTCTGAGATGAAAGCCCAGGGCATTGACGTGATTAACATGAGTGTGGGTGAACCCGACTTCAACACACCCGACCACATTAAACAGGCTGCCAAGATGGCTATCGACGAGAACTATTCGCGCTATTCACCCGTTCCTGGCTACCCCGACCTGCGTCAGGCCATTGCCCGCAAGCTAGAGCGCGAGAACCACTTGCACTACCAACCCTCGGAGATATTGGTGTCTAACGGTGCCAAGCAGAGCGTCTGCAACACCGTGATGGCTCTGGTCAACGACGGTGAGGAGGTCATCATCCCCACACCCTACTGGGTCAGCTACCCACAGATGGTGAAGTTAGCTGGTGGCACACCCGTCTTCGTTGAAGCTGGCTTCGACCAGAACTTCAAGATGACTGCCGCCCAGTTGGAAGCAGCCATCACGCCCAAGACCCGCTTGATTATTCTCTGCTCGCCCAGCAATCCTACGGGTAGCGTGTATAACCGCGAGGAACTGAAGGCGCTGGCTGACGTCATCCTGAAACACGAAGACCTGTTTGTGCTGGCTGACGAGATCTACGAGCACATCAACTATATCGGCAAACACGAGTCTATCGCCCAGTTTGAGGGCATGAAGGAGCGTTCCATCATCGTTAACGGCGTCTCTAAGGCTTACGCCATGACGGGTTGGCGCATTGGTTACATCGCCGCTCCCGAATGGATTGTCAAAGGTTGCAACAAGCTACAGGGTCAGTACACCAGCGGACCATGCTCAGTCAGTCAGAAGGCCGCCGAGTTCGCTTACACACAGAGTCAGCAGTGCGTAGAAGACATGCGCAAGGCCTTTGAGCGTCGTCGCGACCTCATCGTCAAGCTGGCCAAGGAGATTCCCGGACTGGAGGTCAACGTACCCGAAGGTGCCTTCTATCTGTTCCCCAAGTGTTCATCATTCTATGGCAAGAAGACACCCGACGGAAAGACCATCGAGAACTCTACCGATTTGGCCATGTATCTCTTGGAACAGGGTCATGTAGCAACTGTTGGCGGCGACGCCTTTGGCGACCCAGAATGCTTCCGCATGAGCTATGCTACGAGTGACGAAAATATCGTTGAAGCCATGCGCAGAATCAAAGAAACACTGGCAGAGTTGAAATAAATTGAGAAATATCAAGTTAAAAGTTCTTAATTAGGCTATTAGTACAACCGAATTTGCTAACTTTGCCGAGAATTACATATCTGAAACATAACAACATTAATTCATTTAATAACTAAAAAAACAAAAATTTATGGCAACAACAACAAAGGCTGCAGCCCCAGCCAAAAAGTCGGGCTTCGGAGGTGTTAAGGAAGCATGGATTATCCTCGCTATCTGCTGCGCTGCTGGTTATAGTGTTTGGTACTTCGTAATGGGTAACCCCGACAACTTCATCGGTGGCGACCGTACTGGCCATCCCGCTAACCTGCTGGGTACCGTTTATAAGGGCGGTTTCGTTGTAGGTCTGATCCTGACCCTTCTGTTCACCGTTATCTGCCTCGGTTTCGAGCGTTTCTTCGCTATCAAGTCTGCCTCTGGTAAGATGAACCTCGCTAAGTTCACCGCTCAGGTAAAGGCTGCCGTTAAGGACCAGAAGTTTGACGAGGCTAAGGCTCTCTGCAACAAGATGCAGGGTTCTGTAGCTAACGTAGTATTGGCTTCTATCAACATGTACCAGACTGTAGAGACTGACTCTACTCTGAAGAAGGCTGCTAAGATCGCTAAGATTCAGCAGGCTCACGAGGAGGCTACTCAGCTGGAGATGCCTACCCTGCAGATGAACATGCCTATGGTTGCTACCATCGTATCTCTGGGTACCCTGACCGCTCTGTTCGGTACTGTGCTCGGTATGATCGGTTCGTTCCAGGCTCTGCAACTTCTTCTCTAACAAGATCGATAAGCTGACTTACGCTCTCGACGAGATTGGTTTCACCATCGCAGCTACATACGATTCAACTCACAACGAGGCTTAATCTTTAGCACCATTTCAAAAAACACATTAAAACCGTTTTAGAATGGCTAAAGTTAAGATACAGAAAAAAGACATCTGGATCGACATGACACCTATGTCGGACGTGATGACTCTGTTGCTCTGCTTCTTCATGTTGACATCAACATTCTTGACGCCAGAGCCTATTCAGGTCACCACCCCGAGTTCTGTGTCTGAGAAGAAGGTGCCTGAGACTGACGTTCTGAACATCTTGGTATCACCCAAGGGTCAGATATATCTCGGCACTGACAACAAGAACTACATGAGGGCCATGATGGAAGAGATGACCGACCGCTTTGGTGTCTCTCTCAGCGCTACCCAGCAGAAGCACTTCCTGGAAGATGCGATGGTAGGCGCCCCCATGGACAAGCTTGCTCAGTATCTCAGCCTGGAACCCGAGAAAATGGCAGAGGCTATCCAGATGCTCGGCATTCCCACTGACAGTATCAGTGGAGGAATGAGCGAGTTCCAGATGTGGGTGAAAGCAGCCCGCGACGCGAATCCAGACATCAAGATTGCCATCAAGGCAGACTCTAAGACCTCTTACAAGACTGTAAAGGCCATGATGTCTGAGCTTCAGGACATGAATGAGAACCGTTATCAGTTGATTACCAACCTTCAAACTGCATCGGAGGAATAAACTATGGCAAAAAAGAATCTATCCAAGCAAAAGAAAATGGATACCCGCGTGAACTTCACGCCAATGGTAGACATGATGATGCTGTTGATCACCTTCTTCATGCTGTGTACCACACTGGCTAAGCCCCAGTCCATGCAGCTCACCATGCCGTCTAACGACGAGAATGTGCAGAAGGAAGATAAGTCGGTAACAAAGGCTTCTCACACCATTACCCTCTATCTTGGTGCTGACGACCAGATTTGGTATGTCGCTGGTCTGCCCAACTACGAGGATCCCTCTTGTGTCAAGAAGACCACCTACGGCGCCAAGGGCGTTCGTGACGTGCTCCTCAACCACACCACAGAGGAAGGTGTCAACCCTGTAGCCAAGATTATGTTGGCAAAGAAGGAGTTGGATGCCCAGAAGTCGGCTTACAACAGTAAGATGACTGACGCACAGTATGACGAACAGCTCTCTCGCATCAAGAAGGGTGAACTGCCCAACGGCGAGAAGGTTCCTACCATGACTGTCATCATTCGTCCTCTCGACACAGCCACCTATGAGAATATGATTGCAGCACTCGACGAGATGCTCATTTGCAGTATTGATAAGTATGTCATCGACAAGATTGGCCCAGACGATCGCGAACTGATCGAAAAGGCTGGCGTCAAATAACTCGATGTCTAACCATTTAAACGTAAAGGAACTATGTCAAAAATAGATCTTATTAATGATAGCTGGGTCGACCTCGTCTTTGAGGGTAAGAACCACGCTTACGGTGCTTATCAACTGCGCAAAGAAACGGGAAAGCGTAACCTCTACGCCTTAGGAGTGATGTTCCTCATCGCACTGATCATTGCAACCATCGTTGCCGTGAAAGGTGTGGTAGAGAACGCCATGAAATCTGACGTAGCCATTGACGCTGACGTTGAGCTGTCTAAGCTTGCTGAAAAGAAGGAAGCTCAGGTTGAGAGAAAAGAAGAACCGAAGATTGAGAAAGTTGAAGTAGAAAAGGTTAAGAGTTCTGTGAAGTTCACCGCTCCTGAAATTAAGAAGGACGATGAAGTAAAACCGGAAGAAGAGTTGAAGTCACAGGAAGACCTGAGCAAGACCAATACCGCTATTGGTGCGTTCGACGTGAAAGGTAACGACGAGGCCGCAGGCGAAGTACTGAAGGCTAAGGAAGCTATCGCACAGCCCGAACCTCCAAAGGAGGAAGAGACAAAGGTGTTCGACGTTGTTGAACAGATGCCTTCATTCCCCGGTGGTCCTTCGGCCCTGTTCGAGTACCTGTCAAAGAACATCAAGTACCCGGTTGTTGCTGAGGAGAACGGTATCCAGGGACGTGTTATCGTATCGTTCGTCGTTGAGAAGGACGGTTCGATCACCGACGTTCGCGTCGTGAAGTCCGTTGACCCGTCACTCGACAAGGAGGCACAGCGCGTTGTGAAGTCAATGCCTCGCTGGATTCCTGGTAAGCAGAACGGCTCGGCTGTACGTGTAAAGTACACCGTACCTGTAACCTTCAGACTGCAATAACTACATGAATAGAATCGCATCCATCATAATTGGATTAACACTCATTTTAGGCTTGTTCCCCTCCTGTGGGAACAAGCCTAAAAATACTAAAGCCGAGCAGGACTATCAGAAGGCTGCTCGCTATTTCGCTGCTGACGAGAGCTTCAGTCCTATCCTTGACGAAGCCCTCGAAGTATTCCTTTATCAGAACGTGCTCGACACGCTGAAAGCTGAGTACACCAATGAGCAGGACGCCATCAAGAAATTGATGCGCCTGGAGACCTGGCTGGCCTTCGGCACACGCGACCTGACACCCAAAGAGCGTCAGAACCTCATAGACCGCAAGTATCTGCCAAGAACAATACCCATTGCCTATGACGGACTGGCTATCATCGTTAACAACAGCAATCCTGACACCTGCATCACCGTCAAGGATTTCAAACGCATCCTGCAGGGTGAGATTGTCAACTGGAAAGACCTCTACCCCACCTCTAAGCTGGGTACTATCGATGTGGTTTTCGACAACCCCTTGTCCAGCACTGTACGCTGGTGCGTTGACTCCCTGTTAGCAGGTAAGGAGTTCAAGGCTCCCAACATTGGAGCCGTCAAGACCAGTGCTGCTGTGATAGACTATGTGGAGAAACACGAGAACTCCTTAGGCATCATCGGTTCTAACTGGCTCAACGACAGCCGTGACACCACCAATGTCACCTTTAAGAAGAATATCACCGTCATGAAGGTCAGCCGACTGGACTCTGCTACCGTAGCAAACAGCTGGCGCCCTTATCAGTACTATATATATAATGGTAACTATCCGCTCATCCGCACCATCTACGCCATCTTGAACGAGCCACGTAGTGGACTGCCCAGCGGTTTTGCCCATTTCTGCCGACTTCCCAAGGGACAGCTGCTGATTCAGAAATCTGGCTTACTACCTATACAGGCTGGTATGAACTCCAGAGCTGTATTTGTGAATAAACAATAAAAAAATAAACATTTCCAAGTGTTAAACGTCTTATAACTAAGAAAACTCTTAAAACAGTAGAATTATGAAGACAATGAAATATTTATTTATCGCAGCGCTGACCGCAGGTTACAGCGCAAGCGCAATGGCACAGAGCGGCACTGAAGCCGACGTACAGGCCGTTAAGAACATTATTAGTCAGAAACCCGCCGACCTCGACAAGCAGATGAAGCCCTTCTACAAGGCTAACAAGAAGAATGCTGCTAATCTGGTCGCTTTCGGTCGTGCCTTCTATGAGGCTAAGGATACAGCAAATGCCAAGACGTATGCTAACCATGCCCTTGTAGCTGCCAAGAACCAGTATGCTCCTGCCTTCATCCTGCTGGGTGACATCGAGGCTTACGGAGATAACGGTGGTCAGGCTGCTTCTCAGTACGAGCAGGCTATCTATGCTGCTCCCTCAGAGCCAGAAGCATATTACAAGTATGCCAACGTATATCGTAAGATCAGTCCCCGTGGTGCTGTCAGCAAGCTGGAGGAGCTGCGTTCACAGCGTCCCGACCTTCCTGTTGATGCACTGATTGGACGTATCTATTATATGTCTAACGATTTCGACGCAGCACTGCGTGCCTATAACAAGGCTGACAAGACCAAGATGGAAGACCGCGACCTCAGCGACTATGCGATGACTGCCTTCTTCAAGCAGAAGTATGACACCGCCCTCGACGTTGCAAAGTTCGGTCTCTCTAAGAATCCCCGTCATGCTGCTTTCAACCGTCTGGCCTTCTTCAACAGCACAGAGCTGAAGAAGTGGGACGACGCCCTGATGTATGCTGACGCCCTGTTCAACAAGTCTGACTCTGCTAAGTTCTCATACTACGACTACACCTATTATGGAAATGCGCTGAGTGGTGCTAAGCAACACGAGAAGGCTATCGAGATGTACCAGAAGGCTCTGCAGCAGGAGGACATGGATAACAAGGCTAAGCGCGCAGGTGTTATCAAGCAGCTCTCTGACGCCTACAAGGCTCAGGAAGACTTCCCCAACGCTATCAAGAACTATGAGGAGTACCTGAACACGGTAGAGAAGGCTTCTGCCAACGACATCGCAGCCCTGGCACAGCTCCACGTACAGCACGCCAGCAAGAAGGCTACTGCTGAGGAGCAGGCAGAGTGCTTCATCCTCGCTGACAAGACCTACCAGGACCTGGAGAACAAGTATGAGGATGCCGCTGAGTATGCCACCTTCATGCGTGCTCGTGTCAACAGCTACATGGACCCAGACCAGAAGAAGGGTCTTGCCAAGCCTTACTACGAGAAACTTGACCAGCTCATTGGTAACAAGGAAAACAAGGACGCTACCGACAAGGCTCGTCTGACAGAGAGCTATCGTTACCTCATCTCTTACTTCTTCGTTCTGCAGGACGACAAGGAGACTGCCAAACAGTATGCTCAGAAGTTGCTTGTCATCGATCCCGAGAACGAGATTGCCAAGCAGGTGATGGAAACGAAGTAAGCAAAACCGATATAACGAGCGTGTAAAGTAAACTATGTCTTACTACTTTTATTGTAGCCTGACATAGTTTACTTTATACTTTTTGTATCCCTCATCATCTCACTCCCAATTTGTTGTGATGATATTTTTTCCCGTCCTTGATAAAGATATTTTGCAAAGATGATTGGCTGTTAAGCTTGATGCCCAAGAGCGAATAAGACGACGGAGTGGCGTTGTCATGCTCTCTGACAGCACGGATACCTGTTTCTTTGTTTTTCATGCGTTCATATTCTGTAGCTGCCATGATGAAGCCCCCTAAGACCTTGCCCTCTGTATAGAAATTGCCTTCTGATGTGGACGTTGGTTCGGTGTCTTTGCCCATGAGATAATAGTTGGCAGAGCCATCACGAAATGCAAAGCCTGCAAGTCCTGCCGACTTGCAACATCTAAGCAAATGGACACCACCCATGCCGTCAGCGACCATGAAATTCTCGACAAAGCCCCGATAAGCCTTCTTTGCCAAGTCAGTATAGTCAACATCGAAGAGTCCAAGACGCATTCCCTTGAGATAAGCAGCAATAAAAATGGCCGTACATGAAGACTCGAGATAATTAGCCACGGGAGACGTGGTATAGCAGAATTCGCTGTTATAACTTGTAGCGACGTAGCTATCGTCATAGTTCAGCAACTGATACCAACAACCCGTCTTTACATCTTGTTTCGCTGCCAAGCCAGCTGCTAACTGCTGAAGATAGCCGTGCAACAACAGGTAGTTGTCAGTATCTTTCATTCCCGCCTTCAACATCTGTTCCATGACATCGACAAGTGCCAGGAAGTACCAAGCTGTAGCTCGACCCCAAAACTCGGCAGAATGATAGACTTCAGAACCTGGCTCGGCAGAGATGCCAACCCATATTTTTGCTGCTTCCCCTGCAGGATCGGCAGTGAAGGCATGATAAAGCAGCTTTACGTCCTCATCCCATAAATAGTTCCATGAAATGGTAAACTGCTTGGTAATAAGGTCCCAGTCGTTGGCACTAATGGCGGCATAGTCCGTATATTCGTTGATCATCTGTGCCAATAGTGCCGGTCCCATATACTGGCCGTCGCACCACATCTGGTCAGTATAGAACGACTTATGCCACCAGCCCCCGGCAGCACCTGCCAGCGTACTCTCTTTAATGGCATAGTTGGTGTTGGCAATGTCGATGGACACAAGGGCATCTGCGAAACGTTTTTTTGAAACAGTGACGGTCTCATCATTCGTGAAATAGGGACCATCGCCAAAAGTCTTGTTATTTGCAAGCTCCTGCAATCTAAAATAGAGTTTTACGGCATTGATGTCATCAAAGCACTTGCCATCTTTACCATCTTGTGAGATGTCATAGCTATTAGCATAATTTTGGATAGCATAATACCATGGTCTTACGTCAACTTCATGATGATCTTTATAAAAATCAACTGTCTCTATAATAGCTTTTGCTACCAATCCTGGCACATAGTCTAAATAACTCATTGAGTAGTTAGGGGCAACGAGGAGATTGCCTTGACTGTCGAATACGCCGAAGCCTGCATTCGCTTTATTCGCCTTGAAATCATTGATGCGTGAGTTGATAACCAACTGAGAATACCTCAGTTGATCCGAAAATGTACAAGGCTCTCCAGCAGCGGGCTGAGCATTTGTAACATTATTCCAACAAATTCCTATTGCTAACAGGAAAAACATAAGCCTTCTTGTTTCCATTCCATTCATTTTAATATACAAACAAATGCAAAGTTAGACATTTTTCAATGAATATTCACACTTTTTTTGCTTTTTCTTTTATTGAATCATCATTTTTTTGTAATTTTGCCCAATAATATCATAACATTCAATCTAAAGCATATGAATAATAACCCTTACTATCTAATGAACAAATTAGCCTATGCAGGTATTCTGTTAACCATGGTTTTCTCGTTGTCGTCATGCTCAAATGACGATGACACGTCGGGCAACACTACTCCCCCCTCTTACGATAGTCTTAAACCAATAGGTTTTGGCGCAAACACCACTGGTGGAAACAATCAAAACAAGGTCGTGGTAAGCACCGCTGAACAACTGAAAGACGCCGTGAGTGGTACCAATCCGGCAACCATATATGTGAAGGGGCAGATAACCCTCAACAAGATGCTTTCTGTTGGGTCCAACAAGTCCATTATCGGTTTAGCAGGAGCAAGCATCAGTAATACTAATCGCAACGAGGATGCCGGTATATTCTTATTAAAAGGCAGCGAGAACGTCATCATCCGCAATTTGACGCTGCTCGGCCCTGGTGCCTACGATATCGATGCCAACTATAGCGATAATATCAGTCTGGTTGGTGCAAAGAACATATGGGTGGACCACTGTGACATACAAGATGGCATCGACGGCAATTTCGACATTGTGGAAGGCTCTGACAATATTTGTGTCAGTTGGACTCATTTCAGCTACCTTATAGAACCCAAAGAAGGTGGTAGTGGAGGAAGCAGCGACCACCGCAACTGCAACTTGATAGGTAACAGCGACAAGACAGCCGACATAGATGAAGGACACCTCAACTGCACGTTTATCTGCTGTTGGTGGGGAGAAGGGTGTTCTGAGCGTTGTCCGCGTGTTCGCTTTGGAAAAGTACATGTAGTGAACTGTCTTTACGACGGCAACAACTATAATTACTGTATAGGTTACGGAGTGTATTCCAATATCTTCGTAGAAAAATGCGCTTTCGTGACAGATCAGGCTAAGGAAAATGCGATAAAAGACTGGAGTAAAGAGAAGGATTACAACCTCAAGATTGTGGGCTGTTTGGGAGTTGACGACGTAGAGTTGGCAAGAGGTGAACGTGGCCAGTTTGTGCCTACCTATGAATATAACACTTTCGATGCTAATTTGGTTCCTTCAGTCCTGAGAAACAAAGAGAATGGTGCAGGTGCCACTCTCAAGATTGAACCGTAGAACGACTAATGGCAGACCAGGTTGACTACATTTCTCCTATCTGTTATAAATGATTAAAAATCTTATAGCGTTAGCAGGAGTGTTCCAATTATTGTGTACCTTTGCTTTGAGAGAAAGCAAATGAGTACGGAAACACTGAAGGAGAAGACGACACGCGGCCTGTTCTGGGGCGGTATGAATAATGTGGTGCAGCAGGGACTTGGCTTGCTGTTCGGCATCATTCTGGGACGTCTGCTGTCGCCTCACGACTATGGTATGACAGCCATGATACTGGTCTTCCAACTGATTGCCACAGCCCTGCAAGAGAGCGGTTTCAAGAGTGCCATCGGCAACCTGCAGGAGCCTCAGCACAACGACTACAATAGTGTCTTCTGGTTTAACATCATTGTAGGTATCTCCTGCTACATCATTCTATTCTTTACAGCCCCATTCATTGCCGACTACTACCATACGCCAGCATTGGTGATGCTCTGCAGGGTAGCTTTCCTCAGCATCATCTTCTCTGCGTTGGGCACTGCACAGTCTGCCTATTTGTTCCGCAACATGTTAGTCAAGGAACAGGCTAAGTGCAACATGTCGGCCACACTGGCTTCGAGCATCGTAGGAGTGACACTGGCATTCTTAGGTGCAGGCTACTGGGCACTGGCCATTCAGTCAATGACATACATCGGACTGAACAGCCTGCTGCTATGGTTCTACTCACCATGGCGCCCCACCCTGCATCTTGACTTTGGTCCCGTCAGGCGCATGTTCCGCTTTAGCTGTAAGCTGCTGGCAACAACCATCTTGGAGCGTATCAATACCAACGTGATGAACATCCTGTTGGGACGTTACTTCACGACCCGTGAGGTCGGCAACTACAACCAGGCCTACCAGTGGAACAGCAAGGTATTCTACCTACTGCAAGGCACACTGGCACAGGTGACACAACCCGTGTTCACCAATGTGGCCGACGAGCGTGAACGACAGCTGCGCATCCTTCGTAAGCTGATGCGCTTCACAGCGTTCCTGGCCTTCCCCATGCTGTTTGGCTTTGGGCTGGTAGCCCAGGAGTTCATCGTGCTAGCTATTGGTGAGAAGTGGCTGGAGTCAGCGCGCCTATTGCAACTGCTGTGTATCAGTGGCGCATTTATTCCCATCAGCAGCGTACTCACCAACATGCTCATCAGCAAAGGCAAGAGTGGCACGTATTTCTGGGTAACGCTGGCACTGTGCATTACCCTCGTCGCCACCATGCTGACACTCTATCCTTACGGCATCCGTACCATGGTCAAAGCCTACGTGGTAATCTACATACTATGGACGCTGGTATGGCATTTCTTCGTCAGCCGTCTGACGGGCTATACCCTCTGGGCATTGCTACTCGACATCGTACCCTTTGCCGTGATAGCCTTGGGTGTGATGGCAACAACTTGGTGGGCTACGCAAAGCATCACTATGCTTCCACTGCTCCTTGCCGTTCGTATTGTGATGGCAGTGATCTTGTACTATGTTGTCATGCGTCTGCTTCGAGTGAAAATACTCGAAGAATGCATGGCTTTCCTGCGAAAGAAATAATTTCCCTTAATTTCCCATAATTTCTTTCCTTAGAAAAAGCAATGAACGGATCGTTACTCTTTGTACCCTCAGGAGGCCTGGCCAACCGCATGCGTGCCGTGGCGTCGGCCTATGAACTGTGTAAGAAGGTTGACAGCACACTGCAGGTGCTGTGGTTCCAAGACTGGGCACTTAGTGCACCATTTCATAGTATCTTCGAAGAGACGCCATTGGTAGCTATCCGTGAGGCAACAATATTAGACCATCTTCTCTACGACCGTGCCCGTAAGAAGAACCTCTTCCTGCCAGCACTGCCCCAGCGCATCCTCTTCCAGCGACATATCAAGGAACAAGACGTGACACCCCTCAAGAAACAGTCATTCGACTTTGAGGCGTGGGCATGTGGCAAGCGTTGCTATATGAGTTGCTACCAAGTCTTTGGCCATTTTCCCGACGAGCGCTACCAACAGTTGTTCCGTCCTGTCAAGGCGGTGATGGATGTCGTTGATGGCTATCGCAGCCAGTTTAACAGCCACACCATTGGCCTGCATATCCGTCGTACAGACAATGCAGAGTCGATAGCCAAGAGTCCTACAGCGCTCTTTATTAATAAGGTACGCGAAGAGATAGACCAACATGACGACACCAAGGTCTTCTTAGCTACCGACTCCGCCGAGGTCAAGAAGGAATTTATCGCCGCCTTTGGTTCACGCATCATCACGCCCAAGGAGGACGCTTGTCGCGACAGCATCAGTGGCATTCGTGGCGGTGTCGTCGATCTATGGACGTTAGCCTCCACACAGAAAATCTATGGTTCAGCAGGGTCTTCCTTCTCACCCATGGCTGCCAGCATTGGCGGTGTGCCCTTGGAGATTATGAACGCCCAAACAGCCACTTTCTAAAGAACGGACTGACACGCAGGATGTTACTGGTGATAATACAGAAAGCAATCACCAGCAGCGCCGTGATGACCGTTGTCAGCGTGTCGAGCACAAAGTTGTGACGATACTTGTCGAAGAATGCCCCAATGGTGGGCAGGTCGGGCAGGAACAGGTAGTGTATCAAGTAGATATCCAGTGTGCGACGACCGATATACTGCAACGATGCGCCCATCACGCTATGTTGTGTGAAGTACTCCTGGTAGTGGCGGAAATACATCACCACCATCGTCAGCAGGATGAAGCGAGCCAGCGTCAATGGCAGAATAGCCCATGCCATGCGCAAGGTATGCCATTTCAGCGTGTCCATAGCGGCAAAAATCACCACCACGACGATGACAGGATAGAACCACCGTGAGTCCATCAGTTTCTGTGCCTGATCCCAGTAGCGATGTACGATATTTCCATAGATAAAGAAGGGGAAATACTGGAACAGTAGCGTCAGACTGCTGTAGTTCATGAACTCATTGGGACGTCCACGCCAGCCAAAAGCCCACGTGAAGTATTTGGGCAGATAGCACGACTCATAGAATGCCAGCGAGACGAGGAACAACAGCGTGATGGGTATCCACGACTTCACACGTAGCTTACTCTCCAGATAGGCAAACACGTAGTACACCAGAAACATGTACAGCAGCACGATGGTAAACCAGTAGCCACCCTTGGTGGGCAGGCTGAGCCAGTCGGGAACCGTAGCCCATAGATCCTTGGTCAGTAGCATGGCTGCTAACAGGAAGAATACGACGGTAGGGATGATTTGTACCCTTAGTTTCTTACCCACCAACTGCCCGAATGTTGCCAGGTTCCACACCTGCGAGGCTTTGTAGGCCAGGAATCCGCTGACGAAGAAGAATAGCGGCATGCGGAACAGCACTAGGAACTGTAGCGATGTCGATACGCCGCGAGGTATCTCAAACGCCATAGCCCCCACATGGTTGGCCACGACGAGTATCATGGTAAATCCGCGCATGGCATCAAGCCATTCCAGTCGTTGTTTCTTCTGTGGTTCCATCATTTATAATGTTTGTTGCCAGTTAATTTCACAATACGGTTCTTAATGCCTTGCCAGATAAATGCCCAGTTGCCATAGCGCACGTTCAGCCACAACTCCTCCAGCGAATAGCCAATCTTACGCCACGGATGACCATAGGCATTGATGCGGTAGAAGCGGTGCAGATAGTCCACATTCTCTATCACATAGCGAGGATGTTTCAGCGGGAACTGCACCTCATGGCGCTGCATGGTAAACATCTTGCGCAATGCCTTAGGCATCGTTCGCAGCGTACCAGCATAGTGAGTAGAGTCGCCACCAGCGGCATTCCCCAGATTGTTAATCATGTTCTTGGTGGGCATGATGGCCAATCCGTGGTTAAACATCATGCAGGGCCAGAAGATGCTTTCATAGTATGCCTTGCCGAGGGCACGGTGGTCGTAGGTCATGCGCAGCATCGTGGTACGGTAGCGACGCTCCTTGGTCAACGCCTCCAGCTGGTGCATGTTATAGCGGTCATCCAGGAAGGTATAGTGCTCGTCCCATTGGTCAATGACTCTGCGCCACGATGCCCAGCCCCAGATGGAGAAGACGGTAGTGAAGAAATAGTCGTCGGGCACGTCGGGCGACACCTCGTCGGTGTTGAAGCCCTCAACCATCACGATGCGCTCGTCGTGCTCATAGCGGTCGAGCATCTCCTTACAGAAGCGGATGAACGACACGCTGGGGATGCTGTCGTCCTCAAAGACCACCACCTTGTCGCTCAACGAGAACGCCCACTTCTGGGCATTGAAGTTCGAGGGGTCACACCCCGCATTCTCTGTCTGGTAGTTACGCTGCACGTCACACTCCCAGTCTATCTCGTCGTCACACACCACCTGCCGACAAGCCTCAATGCCAGCCATATCCTGTGGCCCTCGTGGGCCGTCCTGATAGAGGTACAGCTTTGAGGGGCGTGCCTGACGGATAGCGTCAAACACCTTCTTCAACGGCTCAGGCCTTGTGAAGAACAGGATGAGAACGGCAACGTCTACTTCTGCAGGATGTTTCATGGGGCAATGGTGTTAGTCGTAGAATTCAAGTTCTCCCACATGTGGAGCCAGTTTGTTCAGATCAGGCAACTGCATATAGTCGCCATAGATATGGCGTAGATGGGCATCGGCATTAGCCGGAACAGGCAACTGATGTCCTTCAAAGTCATGAGTAGTCAGTGGGAATATCTCCTCTTCGTAACGCGGATTATGGAACGGGATGCCCATACCGCTGGTGATGGTCTTTTGAGGTATGATGTAAGAGGTAAGATGTAAGATGGCACGAAGGCAGGGGTACAGCACCCTGTTGTTCAGCCAGAAGATGCGACGAACAGACTTGATGGCTTTGGCATCGTCGGTACTGGTGCGCCACACCTTATACATGTGTCCTATCGTCTTCTCTGTGAGCTTGTGTAACCAGATGGGATGTTGCTCCATGGGGAAAATGTCAATATAGATGCCCTGCTCTTTCCACATGCGGTCGTAGGCATTCTGTTCCAACATCTTCGAGCGTCTGTCGCGTACCTTGGCATAGCAATAGAAATAATTAGGGTCAGTCTTGTCATCCTGCAAGGCCAGCCAGTCAGGCAACTCCTGCGGCAACACCTCCAGCAATCGTAGATAGTCGCTGCGCATCATCTCGATATCGAGGTCGTCATCCCAAGGAATGAAGCCGTTATGGCGCATAGCCCCAATCAGCGTACCACTGCTCAGCCAATACTTGATAGCGTGCTTCTTGCATATCTTGTCGACCTCCAACAGGATGTCAAGCATGCGCATCTGCTGGCGACGCAACAGCGAACCCTCTGGATTAAACTTCTGATGAGCCAGTCGAGTCATTCCCCAACGTAGTATCTCGTCAATCATGGGTGTCTTCACACCATGCTGATGAGCCAGTCGTTGCACTATCTGCAGACCATAGGGGAAATCCTCCGTAAAGTAGCGGCTCTCGAAGTCGGGTACAAAACCACCGTCCACACGCTTCATGGGCGACTTGATGCCCTTAAAGGCCTGGATGGAGTGTAGCTTAGCGGTCAGCGACGCGGCGTCGGTGCTCTCGTAATAATCCAAGATGGTGGGGATGCTACCCTTGGTAACGGGCAACACACTGAGCAACTGATTGAACTCCTCGTCCATCTTGATCAGGTAGTTGGAAGCCTCAACGGTCCACTGCTCATAGAACAGGCTTTCCTCTGGATAGACCACACCCTCGTGCCAATCTTTCCACAAGCTATACAGACGTGCTGGATGTAGCAATGGATTGCTGTTCGTCAGACTCACCTCATAGTAGTTAGCCAATAGTTGGACGGGAACTTTAAACAGCTGCTCGATGGTAGCTCGCAACGTCTCTTTGTCGTCTGTCTGTTCAATGGCTATGCTTAGGTTGGGCTTGTAACCCAACAAGTCTGCCGAACGACCGTACTCCTTCAGGCGTGAGATGAACGGCACGCGCTGGAAGCCAAACAAAGGTGTCTGTGCAGGTAGTATTTGGAAGGCCTCAAAGAAGAAACCCGTACTGCTGACAATGCTACCTATCGCCGTCCCTGGCGTGAGCGCAGGGGCTATCTGCTGCAGCACCTCACGAATGGAGAAGCCTGGCAAGCAGAGCAGGACGATGTCTGCCTGAGGAACGACCTCGGCAGGGTCTGACGTTATCTGATGGATGGCGCCTTGCAATACGCTGCCTTCTGGCGTCGTAATCGCCAGCGATGGCTGCCAGCGTTCTGGATGACGCGTCAGTAGCGACACCTCACAGTCACCATGAGCAGCGAGAAATCCCGTCACCACATGGCCCAGATTGCCACCTCCACAGATACATACTTTTTTCATGGCTGTTAGCGGTTAGCGATTAGCGATTAGCGCCTTCAGTCCTGCCACCAGACGACTGTTGTCCTCGTGGTTGCGGACGGCAATACGCATATATTGTTTCTCAGGGTCGAGACCAGGCTTACCGCTACAGTCGCGCGTCAGGATGTTATGCTGGCGCAGCATGTAGATAACGATTTCCGTAGCGCTATAAGGCGGCAACACTTCGCAGAGGAAGTAGTTGGCCTGGGTAGGCATGACACGCAGATAGGGCACCGTGCGCAACTGCTTCTCGAAGTCAGCACGCTCAGCGACAAACTTGGCACAAGCCTTCTGGTAGTCTTTCTCGTGCTTGTTGTATATCTGCATGAAGAACTCTGCAAACGAGTTCAGATTCCATATCGACACCTCCTTCTTAATCTTTGCGATGAGTGCCGTATCGGCAGAGGCGAGGATGCCTAGGCGCAGACCCGGCACGCCATAGCTTTTCGAGATGCTCTTCATCACCGCCATGTGGGGATAACTCTCGAGAATCTGGTCAGAGAGCAGCGAGTTCGTTGCATAGTCCACGCTGAAGTCCACGAAACTCTCGTCAACTACCAGGCGGATGCCACGCTCCTCGCACCACCCAGCCAGTCGCAGCACGTCAGCCTTGGGAATGAAGTTGCCTGAGGGGTTGTCTGGGTTAATCAGCATCAACTGGCTGATGTCCTTATCAGCAAAGAATGCCATCAGGTCGTCTGCCGTATAGCGGTAGTCCTCATTCTGAGGCACAAAGGTCACCTGCTGTTCCTTGTCGTAGCGGTTGGGATATTCCTCAAAGGTGGGACGGATGAAGCCAACTTTGAACGTTGAACATTGAACGTTGAACGTTAAGGTGTCCTCCATCAGCACCTTGATGAGTTCAGCGGCACCATTGCCTGGCACGACATACTGTTCGCTGACACCAAAGCTCTTGCTGGCAATCAGCGTATTGACCTTCATGCCCGACGGGTATTCCGTCAACAGCGTATCGAAGTTGCTACGCAGCTCGTCCTTCATCCGCTTCGAGGGGAAGTAAGGATTCACCAAGTAGCAGTAGTCGAGCATCTGCGGGAAGCGCCAGAAGCCACCATAGCGACCATAGTATTTACGAATAACGTCCTGGTCCTCCGCAAAGATAGCCTCAGCAATGTCCAGGTCTTGCTTGTCATCTATCTCATACCATTTCTCATTGCCTACGGGCAGCGCCTTCAGGTCGTGGTCGTTGAGCATGGAGATGATGCGCAGCACGTTCTCGTAATACTCGTTGTTACCCACGGCTCTTGTATAGGCATCGAGGAATGGCACATACTTGTTCTGCAGGAACTCCTTGCTGAACTTATAGATGTTGACGGTCTTGTAGTAAGAGTCCACTTCGTTGTAGTCGAAGGCCTCCTTCGACACGAAGTTGACGATGTGGTGGTCTTCGTCCAGACGTACCATCGTGCCGTCCATCCACGACTCATACTTGGCGACAAGTGCCAGATTGGGATACGTATTCTCCAGTATCATGGGGAAGAAACGATTGCTGAAGATGAGGTCACTCTCTATCAGCAACGTGTCGTCCTGCTGCAGCTGGTCCTTGACGATAGACAACGAATAGATGTTGTTGGTCTTGTCGTAGATGGGATTCTCGGCGAATTCTATTTTTAGAGGTGAGGGGTGAGAGGTGAGGGATGAGAGGTATGTTGATTCAATATACTCACGCAACTCCTTACCTTTATAGCCCACCACGATGATGACGCGCTGCAGGTCGAGACCAGCCAACTGACCCAACAAACGGTCAATCAGTTTGACCCCATTCACCTCGACCATACACTTTGTATTGTCGCGTGTCTTCTCGCCCAGTCGGCGACCCATTCCTGCCGCCAGTATGATTGCTTGCATAGCTGTTATTTGTAATATTTCTCAACCAATGGAACGATGCTGTCTGGCACCAGTCCCTGGATGCTTTGTCCTTGTTTTACCTTCTGTCGGATCTCTGTGCTCGACACGTTGACGAGTGGAGCATCAAAAGTACCGATATGTCCTTCTCGCGGATACACCGCAATGTCGCAGGTACGCAGAATGTCCTGCCAATGATACCAGCGCTCAAAGTGTGCCCAGTTGTCACCACCTATCAGCAACGTAAAGCGGCTGTCGGGATAGTCCTTCGTCAATGCCTGCAAGGTGTGCCACGTATAACTCGGCTTGGGCAACTGGAACTCATAGCCGCAGGCCTTCACGCCTTCAACACCCTCCAGCGCTTTCTCTGCCATCTCCAGTCGCAACTGGTCGTCCAACAGTGTCTGGTCCTGCTTCAGCGGATTCTGTGGCGATACCATCAGCCACACCTCGTCCAACCCACACCTGTCAAGCGCAGCCTTAGCCAGCGCTATGTGTCCCACATGGATTGGGTTAAAAGATCCTCCGAACAGGCCTATTGACCTCCCCCGTCCCCTCCCAAGGAGGGGAGACTGCTCTCCCGACCTCTCCAAAGAGGAGGAGCACTTAGTGGACTGATGAGGAGAAAGATTCATTGGTTTAAGAATGAAGAGATCAGTTCTAATGTCTGTTCTTTTGCTTCTTCCAGATTATCGTTAATCACTATGGAGTCAAACTGCGGAGCAAAGGTCATCTCGTACTCCGCCTTAGCCAGACGCTGTTCGATAGCCTCAGGGGTATCCGTAGCACGGCCTACAAGTCTGCGACGCAGCTCTTCCACTGAAGGAGGTTGGATAAACAGGCTCAGCGCCTCGTCACCATAGTATTTCTTGATGTTCACACCACCTTTCACGTCAACGTCGAACACCACATTCTGTCCAGCCTCACGCTGGCGTTCCACCTGCGCCTTTAATGTGCCGTAGAAACGGTCTTGATAGACCTCTTCGTACTCCAAAAACTCATCGTTCTGTATCTTAGTACGGAATTCTTCTGGTGTCAAGAAGAAGTACTCTACCCCATTCTGCTCTGTGCCACGTGGCGCTCTCGACGTACAAGATATCGAGAAGTACAGCTTCAGCTCCGGATGTTCCTTCATCAGCCACTGCACAATGGTACTTTTACCGCTGCCACTTGGGGCTGAGAATATAATTAACCTCCCCCGTCCCCTCCCAAGGAGGGGAGTGCCTACCGGATTATTTTCTTCAGATTGAATCATATCTTCTTTACTTTTTAAAACTTCCTTTATCTTCTCAAGTACGCCATCAATATCTCCTAGTACCTCTTCGTTTGTAAAACGGATGACTTCAAAACCATTTTGTTCTAAGTAACGGGTACGTTCCTCATCAGATACTTGTTGGTTACCAACAAAGTGATACCCTCCATCTACCTCTACTACAAGAAGTTTCTCCAAACAGACAAAATCAGGTATATAAGCATTGACTGGATGTTGACGACGAAACTTTACTCCAAGATTTTTATTTCTGAGACCTTCCCATAATGCGGATTCGGCAGGAGTCATATACCTACGATTATTCTTCGCATTCTTAAGAAGCAAATTGTATATGCTCCCATCGGTAGTCTCATACTTAAATCTCACCATTCTTGCCTTTCCAAGTAGGTTTCTGTGCGCCAGCCGACTCCCCTCCTTGGGAGGGGTCGGGGGAGGTTACCTAAAGTGCGTTCAAAACCTGCTCCTTAATCTGCTCCAGCTCGTCCTTCATCTTCACCACGATGTTCTGCATCTCGGCCTGGTTCGACTTCGAGCCGGTGGTATTGATTTCGCGACCCATCTCCTGCGCAATGAAGCCCAGCTTCTTGCCTTGTCCTGGCTGGTCGGCCATGGTCTCACGGAAGTACTTCAGGTGGTTCGTCAAGCGCTGCTTCTCCTCGCTGATGTCCAGCTTCTCGATATAGTAGATCAGCTCCTGCTCCAGGCGGTTCTTGTCGTACTCAGCACCAGGAATCTGCTTCAGTCCGTCGATGATGCGACTGCGAATCTTCTCCACGCGCGACTTCTCGTAAGGTTCTATGGAGGCCAGCAGCTGTTCGATGTTGTCTATCTTCTCTGCAAACTTCTTCTCCAGCGCGGCACCCTCCTGTGTACGGAAGTCCACCAAGTGCTGTACAGCCTCCTGCACACCACCCTTCACGGCCTGCCACTCCTCGTCGCTCAGCAGCTCTACCTCCGTCTTTGTCAGCACGTCGGGCATGCGAACCAACAGCGATACCCAGTCCGTCTCCGTCATCTGGTGCTCCTGCGCAAAGCCTGCCAGCTGCTGATAGTAGTTCTCCATCAGCGCCTTGTTCACCTGTGCGGCGTCAACTGCAGCATCCTTCTCTATCCAGATGCTAAACTCTACTTTTCCTCTGATAATGCGCTCAGCAATCAGCTGTCTGATCTCCATCTCCTTCTCACGATAGAGCGGAGCAATACGTGTCGACAGGTCAAGCTGCTTAGAGTTAAGCGACTTGATTTCCACATTAATTTTCTTTCCCTCAAAGGCCACGACAGTCTTTCCGTAGCCAGTCATTGATTGTATCATACCTTCTTATTTAATCCTTATTGCATGCAAAGGTAGTACAAACAAAGAGAAAAAACAAGAAAATTCACTTTATTCACACTTTTTCACTACCTCAGCGAACAATCAGGCAAGCAGAAGGATTACCATTCGTCGTCCCAGTCGTCGCTCTCACGGCTGCGGCCGCCAGAGCTGCTGCCACCGCCAAGGCCACTAAAGACGTCACCGCTATTGACTTGGTTTACTTTACTTGCTGGAAGCAAAAGGGATGCTGTCATTTCTATTACCTCCATCTGAGGCTTCGTATAATTCTTTTTCATATTGCTTCTATGTTTTATGGGGTCGCTACGCTCAAAATTACTAAAAAATCTATTTCAAAATCATAAGGCCTACGGCCAGAAATTTTATTATTAATTTTCTTATAATTTTAA
>OMXL01000037.1 GCA_900314985.1 uncultured Prevotellaceae bacterium
ACGAGGGTTGTCGTAATGGATGCTTAACATGGCCTCTGGGGTGAAGTCGGAAATGATGGTCTGTACCAGACGAGGCTTCTCCATCGGTTCCTTCACCTCTCCGTCCTTTTTCACGGCCTGCTGTTCATATAACTCATATTCCTTGTGTGCTTTGGCAAGCAACTGGCGGTCGTTCTCACGGATGGGCTGATACAGGAAACCCAATGGCGGTGTCTTACCAAGTCCAGGTCTGCCTACTAAAATCATGAACAAGGCACAACTGCTTACCCAGTTACCTTTAATCTTCACATGGTAGGTATTACCAATGGCTGTGGCATAGGCTGACAGAATGATGGATGCGGTATACTCCAGATTGAAGTTCTCGTAGGTCACCAAATCATAGATAATCCTCTGTATGCGCTCAGGGAATACTTCCATTGGGAAACCTGTCTCGGCAACTCCCTCCACCTTGGCGTGAATCTGATTTACCAAATGGTCAGTGTCTATCAGCATAGCTTACCTCCTTTCATTAGATTCAATACGTCATCATAACGATAGTACACCTTGCGCCCTCCTACCTTGATGGCATGAAGAAGTCCCTCATTGTTCCATCTCCATAAGGTAGGAAAGCCAACATCCAGAATCTTGGCAGCATCCTTACGGTTGATGAAACGAACGCCATCAATCATCATGGGGTTAATCACTCATCAATAAAAATTTCTTTCATCTGTTTAATTATTATGTTGTTTAATTATATTTTTTTTTCTCAAATGCGCTGCAAAGGTATCATATCCAGTACACATAGGCTGTCTCGTAAAATTTTTATTCGTGACTTAACGTCTTTAAGACTTTTGGACAATAATTTTGAGACTATTGTGCTATTTCCTTTGGCTAGTTAGGTGATAATAATTACCTTTGCAGGCGATTTTACGAAATGCGAGGAAATCATGAAGAAAGAGAAAAACTGTTTGACACCGATTGATGCATCCACTCGATACGAAGGTGGTAGGGTGCCGAGTCTGACAATAAACGGGTTTGGATGCTTCAAAGAGGCATTCGAGTATAAAATCACGACCAGTGAAGACTCGTACTTGCTTATCTTCTGTGACTTTGGCGAGGGATTCTATTTACATAACGGGAAGAATGGAGTTATAAGGCAGGGGCAATACATGATTGTCAAGGAGTCTGACGGTTTTGCATGTTCCATCTATTTGCCAGTTGAGAGTATGATGATACATGTGTTGTCTTTTTACTATCGAGTTCCTTACACGATAACCACCAAGCACCCTGAGATTATACTCACTGATATAAAATCACGCGTTTATGGAGGGTGGAATATCTTCATGAGAGCGTGTAACATCTTATCAAATGAGAATGCCGTGGATAATCTTCCTTATGCATCAGCCCTTTTACTGAGTTTCATAGAAGCAGAAAGGTATGTCAAAAATGAAGGGGTAGATGCTGGTTCGGCAAAGAGTGAACTGGTGGAGAAGGCCATACAGTATATGTACGACAACATCCAAAAAGACGTATCCATTGCTGACTTGCTGGAACATCTTGGCTGCTCGCGTAGCAAGCTGTTCAGGCATTTCAGAGACTATAAGACCGCAAGACCCCTTGAGTTCCTAAACGAAATCAGAATCAAGCGAGCCTGCAAACTATTAACAGACACCTCCCTGCATATCAATGAGATTTGCAGGGAGGTGGGAATCAACAATCAGGTGTACTTCACCAAATTGTTCACAAAGACTATCGGTATGTCACCAACGAAATATAGGAATACTCACAATGTTTAATATATGCGTGCGCGTAATATGCGCGTAAAATTATAATTTTTGCGAGCGAAGATTGTCTTGATTATCAGCAACTTATGTAGTTTGTAGTAAATCCTCGCTCGCAAAAAACGCTCGGAAACGCTCGGAATTTTATATTTTTCCGAGCGACCAAACAGATTCATTACCTTTTGTCCTGTTATGTATTTTACCTGCAATTCTTAGCCGTTTAAGCAGATACTCTATCCTTATTATTCTAGAGTGCCTTTTATCCTGTATTTTTGCCTCGGATGATGTGGTACATCATACATCTTTTCTAAGACATCAGCCATTTGGACTAAAACATGGCTTTTGACATACCTAACATCACGACCTAGCTGGCCCGCGATTTGTTCTGCTGTTACCCAATCTGAACATATAATAATAACTTTTTCCCGTAGTTGCTCCTTTGTATATCTCTTCGGAAGTGTAACATTAGACTCCGAAGTGTAACATTCAAGTGTAACATTAGAGCCTGGAAGTGTAACATTAGACTTTGGAAGAGCAACATTAGAGTCTGGAAGTGTAACATTAGCTTCTGGAAGAGCAACATTAGTCCCATAAACGTGATACTTGGTACCCCGTCCATGACCAGAAGACTCCAATAGATGGTTGGCGCACATATCACTAAGCATCTTGGTGATGTCGGCACGATGGATGTCCAAGGCATACTGCAATCTCTCATTGGTTATCTCTTCCTCTGAGTAAGCCATCGCCAATGCCATCAGCTGTGGCTGCGGCAGTTGTTCTACTCGTTCTCCAAACAATTTGATTAGCCCATTCTTGACGTTTTCATCCAATAGAGATTCCATAGACATGGTGAGAATCACCTTGTTTGGCCGACTCCTCTCAACAATATACGGACGTTTCCAGTTCTGCTTCTCCCAGCCATGAACAATCTTGTCTGCTCCACTGCCAGCCTTCTCGGCAGAACCGAGGAAGGTAAACATTGTCTGCAGATACTTGTTTCTACAAATACTCTCACCTCCATGATAGAATTGTTTTGGAGAGATAAGCATAGTGCCAGGATTCGAGAACACCATCTTATTAGGGTACTTGTAGACATTCAACGTGGCGTTCTCTGTGTGGTCAGCATGAACTAGCATATTGGCTAATGCTTCTCTGACTGCTACATGAGCGGGCGTTTCCGTCTTCCGCTGGTTGTCCTCTAAAATGAACGGTTTCGGTAGGAAGTTCTGCAGAATAGGCAGTACCCTGCTATAGAACTGGAATAGGTTTGACTCCCAGTTGCCATCAGGACAGATTCGATCCACCCAACGGCTATCCTTATCGGTTATCTCCTGATAGTCAGGGAAGAAGTTCGGATTCTCGTCCATAATGGCACTATAAGTACCAAACATCAGCAGGCCTGCGTATGTCAGTCCGTATTCGCCTGTCTTCCTATCCTTCCTGAACACATTAAGCTTTTCCAAGAATTGGTCTTCAGGCAATTTGTTCCAAACATGATCAGGATTCCATTGCTCAAAACGGCGACGATACTGCTGAATAGAGGCAGGATCCAAATCTTCCTTGCTGAAGTTCTGTAGGACACGGCCATCAATGGGACTTGCAAGGTTGGCATCAGAGAACATGCTGTTTACTTCCTCACGAGAACAATGATAGTCGCCGTCAAGGTCGCGACGATAAGTGCCGGTATAAGGATCAAGCCCGCAATAAACAGGCTTCAAGCTCCTATCAACACGAGGAATATAGAAGAACAAGAAGTGAACACCTCTGAATTCGACATCGTACACATCATCTTCTTTCAACAGGGCAATGTTGACATTTTGCTTACTGTGCATACCATTGAAGAAGTCCTTCTTATACTTGGAAATCTGTGTTTCGTCAAGTCCATCAAGTATAAGATTGTCGCCATCTTCTTTCACACCAAACACAATGGCACCGCCATTGGTATTGGCAAATGAAGAATAGGTAGACCAGAAGGATTTGGGGAATCCTCCAGCTGCCGTCTTGAATTCCAACTCGTCAGACTCCTTGTCCTGCAACAGCCGTTCAAATTCAGGTTGCAAATCCTCGTATTTATAAATTCGCCTTGCCATTTTTTTCTTATACCTTATTATATATAGAGTGCAAAATTACACAATTCCTTTGATTTATAATCCAATTTCAGTCCAAATTCGTGAAAAATGCGCGATAAGCTGCCAAAAGTATGCTTTTTTACCCACATTTGGCAACTTATCGGCACTTTTTGGCCTTAAATACCCTTTTCTGTCATCATCTTCAGCAGCAATTCTTTCATTTCTTTCTTCGACAGCTTATCAATGTTGATAGGCTCCTCTTTCTGTCCAATATTCAGCAGTTTACTATTGTTGCGGAAACGAATCTCCAAGGGGTACATATCCTGATACCCACTGGTCACGTCGTTGCCATGAGAATGAGCCATGCTCTCAGAAATATATTGTTCCTCTACTCCTGCCAGTTTCAAATTGGTGGCAAACGAGTGACGGGCCCAGGTTCCAGACACCACCTTGTCCCAGCCGAGAACATCTTTGCAAATGCGAATCATACGGTCTTTGATGTTCGAGTTCTCTTGTACTGTCATCTTTCGACGTTGCGATTCGTCTGTCACTCCTTTGAATATCTGGGGGAACACATAGGCATCCTTTTCCGGTTTGGCTCCGATTTCATCAAGGATAACCTGTAACGGCTCAATGATAGGAACAATTACCACAGACATGTCGTTACTTCTGGCCGATGTCTTCTTACGCATAAACTCAAATGCCTTTCCACCCTCGGCAAAGTAAGTACGGTTGTATTGCAATCGTCCAGCATCTGTCAGGTTAAAGCCATTGCAGAGATACTGTGCCAAGAATAGTCCCAACGACTCATGTGCTCGTGCCTTGTATGCAGGATCCCATGTGTCAGGGTAATTCTTCTCAGTAAAAACTTGATATAACTTCGTCATTTCGTCCACGCTCAGGTAGGACTGTTGGCGACGCTTGCCACGAGGAATAGAGATGAGTGTCTTATCTTTATTAGAAAAAGGATATTTGTCTTCTGTCAGAAATCCTTGGCGGATGCATTCATTCCAAACCACGCGACAGGTACGGAGATACATGCCACGCGTAGCATCGGCTATCTTCCCTGTTAATACTCCATCAATATAGACTCCATTCTGCATGGCATCGTTCCACTTGTTGATGACATTCTTGTCCACCTTGAAGCCTCTTACATCACCCGCATACTTCTGAAAGGAGTTGAGTGCCCACTGGTAATTTTCTGCAGTACCAACCCTGTCTTCTGCTTTCATTTTGGCGATTATTCCTTCCCAAACACCTATAAAGGATGTCTCGTGATGTTCCTCCATCGCTTCTCCCGACAGATAAGTACGAATGAGTTCGAGGGTCAATGGTTGCCTTTGGCTCAACTTCTCCACTTTTTCCCGATAGCCTTCCAGTACATTCTGCCATTCAGTCCGTACTGGCATGAGTAAACTCTTGGCTCCTTTCACGCTGCACACATCGTTGAAGTACTTCTCGCTTTGATAGTCCATGTCCTTCAACTTATAGTAATAACGTTTTGCCGCCACTTTGCTGCACTTGATAGATGTCTTTAAATCCTTCATAATCATAGTCTGTTGCTATACCTCTGAGCGGTTTGCGAACAATTTGCGAACAAAATGCGAACAAAATCGCTCGATAATTAAGATTTCTCTAAGTTCTCTATTTTGGCTGCAAAATTAGTAAATATCTGATAAACAACCAAATAGAAAACAAGAAAATATTTTGTGAAATCTTAAAATATCTTACTTTAACAGACTCATAATCTGGAGGTCCCAGGTTCAAGCCCTGGCTGGTCCACACTAAACAATAAGTGCTCAACGCATTGCGCTGAGCACTTATTGTATGTGTTGTGATGAGTGGCTTAGAAGAAGTAGGCCAGAGAAACCTGCCAAGCGTTGAACTTAGCACTGCCAATCTCCTGCATGACACCAGCGGCATCCTTACCCTTCATCTCACCAGTCTTGCCCAAGGCGATGTTGCTCAGGACAGTGGCACCGATACCGATGTTGGCACTGAGGTTAGAAGACTTCAGCGTCCACTCGGCAGCATCACCTGCCCAATCCTTGTCACCGCTCAGCTTGAAACCGAACTGAGGACCTGCAAATGCGAATACCTCGGCAACAGAACCCAGGCCAAAACCGTAACGTACGTTGATGGGAATCTGAATAGATGAAGACTTGATGACCTCGTCGCCAGCCTTACCTTCACGCTGGTCGTAGAGCGCAGAAGCGTCGATGCCCAGACCAACGATAGGAAGTGTGAACTTAACGGTCGGACCTACAAAGAAACCAGTGCGGCTCTTAACAGCCTCTCCAGCATTTTCTGCAGCTTCTTTAACTGAAACGTTTGACATGTTCAGACCAGCCTGGATACCCCAGCTAAACTGTGCTTTTGAAGGCATTGCAAAAGCGGCAGCCAACAGCACTACAGCGAATAATTTTTTCATAATCGATTGTTTTAATAAATGGTTGTACTTGTTACTGAGGGCAAAAGTAAGCATTTATTCTGATATATCCAACATTTTTTGCCATTTTTTAATGGCGTTGGCGTCGAACACTCATTTTGGCGCTGCCTGATGATGACGAACTGCTACTCTTGGCAGGCTTCGACTTGCTAACGCTCGACTTGGTGCGAGCGCTGGCGCTACGCTTGGCCTTCTTGGCTGCTTTGACGTCCTTGGGGGCGTTGGCTACAGAGTCGAGCGAGTCTTTGCGATGCTTGTCGCCAAAGATGTTCTGCTCGAAAGCCTTCAGTTCCGCCTCGATGCGCTTCTGCTCGGCAGAGAGCTTGGTGGTGTCGCCATCGCAGAGCTGTGCCAACGTCTTGCCCAGCATGTTGTTGGTCTTATAGATGGTGCCTTCGTAGCGGTTCAGCGTGAAGTAGTCGTCCATAGACATGGTGGCGGCATTGTTCAGATTGCTGGTCATCACCGTCTGGCGACTGAGGTAGGGCTCCAGGTCAGAATATTTCACCCAGAACAGTGGATATTTTGATGCCTCGCCACCAAAGTCATCCTCGCGGAGCATGACGGGACAGAGGCTGAGCACCTTGCGATGGAATGAGGAATTGGCCTGATCGAAGTAGGCGCTCTCCTTCAGGTAGTAAAGCTTGACTTCGGCAGATGGGATGTCACTGTTCTCCACACGCAGCTTGCCGTCCTTCTCTTCATAGAAGATATGATAGTTGTCGAGCACGGTCTTCATCTTCACACGGGCAGAGTCGGAGAACGACTCATTGCCGTCGAGGCGATACTCATAGACGGGGATGTAGTTGTTGAGTGCCAGTTTAAAAATATAGGTGAACAGGTTGACCTCACGGTCCATAGGCTCTACGGGATAGTAGAGTCCACCATTGGCATCCTTGTTGAGGTCTATCTCGCGGTAGATGTCGCGACGCCATACTACATCCTCAGGCATGTCGATAGCTGTGGGGAACATCAGGCGGGCGCGCATCGACATACCCTGACTCTGCTGGGTCTGCTTCTGACCTGCTTTCTGGCCAGCACGCTGCTGCGTCTGCTGTTGCTGCTGACGGCGAGCCTTGGGCTGAGCAAACGCTTCGCTAGTGAATAGTGAATAGTGAATAGTGAATAGTAAAGCTACCACCATCCAGCGATTATTCATTATTCTTTTTATAAACTTTTTCATAATCTATTCTTAATTTCGTTATTCGTTATTCACTATTCACTAGGGCAAAGCCCGCTTTGCCCGCTACTTCACAATGACTTCCATTGACGCGTTCAGCTTACGAGGTATGCCGTCGGGGCCGATGGCATTGACGCGTGAGATGTAGAAGCGGCGGTTGCGGGTCAGCTTGCGGAAGGTCTCCTTCTGGCGTGCTGAGAAGTTGGCGCCATCGCTGACCATCGGCACGGCATTACCCATGTTGTCGAAGAATACGGTCTCGAACGACTGTACCTTAAAGGCGATGTCGAGGATGCCGTCATCAATGGCAGCACCGATGCCGTCGACACCCATCAGCTGGGCTTTCGACAAGCCACCGCCCTTATAGCGGATGGGGCTACCCGATTCGTCCTTCATGGCGATATACGGAGTGGGGTCGGGCAGACGGCGCACACGGAAGGTGAACTGTCCCATCTGCTGGGCACGGCCTGTATTCGTAGAGGTAACGGTAATCGTTACGTTCTGACCCACGGCTGTAGGACGGGCAATATAGCGACCTGGGCCAACGGGTTGCAGGGTACCGCCAGTCATCGTGGCCTGCACCTTGTTGACGGGTACGCCAGGCACTGATACGCTCAGCGGGTTTGAATAGCCTGCATAGAGCACATTCATCAGGTCGGCACTGACTGTTGCCGATGGGTCTACTACCGTATATTTCTGTTCGAAGTCGCGCTTGATAATTTCGCCATTACCATTTACCATCTGGATATGTCCGTTCAGCGTGAAGTCGCCCGTGCGACTGGTAATGGTCTCATAGAGTCCGTTGGGCAGGTTCATCTCCTTGCCACCGATGAATATCTGTGGTACCTGTGTGGTATCGACAGCAGCCATGACGATGTGTGCGGAGAACTTGTCGCCACGCACGATGGTCTGCGAGTTGGGAATGACGAAGGCATTGAGCGCATTCACACGGATATCCTTCACGTCGATGTTGCTCACCAGTGTATGCAGCACCTCACCCTCTGCATAGCGCACGTCGTTCTGTAGCTTAGAGAGCAACGTGACAGCAGCAGCGGCAGGCATCGACTCAAACATATACTCTTGCCAGTTCTTGCCCAGCGTCTGCTCGTTCTTGGGGATGTCGGTGGTCAGGTTCGACGCTATCATCTGCTTCTGGTGGTAGTCGTTGACCATCGTGAGCATCTTGGCGCGATAGTTGTTGATGGCGTCAAAGAGCTCCTTGCCGCGACCACGGCTGGGGGCCAGCATCACTTGGTTGGCAGCCTCCAGGTCTTCCTTGTTACGAAGATTGCGTGGGTCGCCATGTTTGCCATCAGCCTCTATGGCGATGGCTACTTTCAGTTCTTCGGCCAGCTTGTAGAGCTTGTTGCTCATCTCCTTGACCTGCTGCGACTTCTCGTACCATTGCTGAACCTTCTGCGGGTTCTTCTTCATCTGTTCGGCGAAGTCGTCATATATGGCTTGGTTCTCCTTAGTAGCGTTCATCGTGGTGCGCTTCAGGCTTTCCTCCACAATAGAGAAGCCGTTGAGCACCTCGTTAGAGACGTTCAATGCCAGCATCGCCATCAGTACGACGTACATCAGGTTAATCATCTTCTGGCGAGGAGATACCGGTCTTTTCTTGATTGCCATCTATTTAATTTACTATTTGACGATTTACAATTTACAATTTATTGAGCTGCGGCACGTACCTGCATGGCCTCAATCATGCGGGCGTAGATCTTGTTCAGCTCTACAATCTGCTCAGCCATGTGGCGTGTCTGCTCGTTAATCTCGTCGATGGTGCTAATCTGAGCGCTGGCACTCTTCAGCTGCATCTCGTAGACGCGACTGATGCCTGTCAGCGTGCGGTTCAGGTTCTCCATTTCCTCTGAGTCGCGTGTCAGGCGCTGGCTCTGAGCAGATACCTCGGACAGCATCTCCGTCAGACGGTTCAGCTCGTCGATATAGTTGGTAGTTGCTTCCTTCAGCTCCTCGCCCATGCCAGGAACCTCAGGCTGCTGTGCACCGACAACTACAGGACCGCCTGCAACGACAGGACCACCCTCCCAACGGGCAGCTTCCTCACCATTGCCTACGACACCGCCTACAACGCCACCGCCACCGACGACACCGCCACCGACAATACCACCGCCGATGATGCCACCACCACCTGCAAAGGAAATGCTACCTCCGGCAGCACCTTCTGCGTGGTCAGCAGTCTCTCCGCTGGCTTCACCGCCAACAACAGCACCACCGCCACCACCATTGATGACGATAGTACCTCCGCCAGCGACACCTCCAGCGACACCGTTGGCTTCTTCCAAGTGAATGTCCAAATCCATGCCGTCTGTCGTCTTGTCGAACGGACGGTCAAAGGCTGAGATAAAGAATACGAAGACCTCGGTACCCATACCCAGGAACAAGAAGAAGTTTGCACCTGGCAGGTGAGTCAGCTTAAACAGTGTACCCAGAATAACGATAGAGGCACCCCAGCTATAAGCGTAGTTCAGGAAGGTTTGTCCTGCTACACTGTCCATCCACTTCTGCAAGCGATAGACAAAATTCAGTTTGCTATATGTTGTCATTATTTTTTTCCTTTCTTTACTTTAACCTTATCACTGGTAGTATTGGCCAACGAGCGTACACAGCGGAAACCGATATATGAACGTGGCTGGTTCTGATACTCATAAGAGCGCCATGCAGAACGGATGTAGCTCTCAGGGTCTTTCCAAGAACCACCGCGCACGCTCTTCTTCTTCAATCGGTAGGGATCCTCCTTGGCTGCATTGTAGCGCAGTTGTGGATTGATATCGTTCATGGCCTCCACACCAGCCTCTGTATAGATGGTGCTACACCATTCGGCTACGTTACCTGCCATATCGTACAGACCATTGCTGTTGCTGCTGTAGATGCCTGTGCGACTGGTTATCAGGTTGCCGTCCTTGGTATAGTTACCATTGTCGGGCTTGAAGTTAGCATAGAAACAGCCATTACCACTGGCAACGTCCTCATTGTCCCAAGGGAACTCGTTCTGTTCCTTGCCACGTGCAGCATACTCCCACTCAGCCTCTGTCGGCAGGCGGTAGCGCTGTACATAGCGGGCTGCAGCACCTAAGCCACGCAGCAGGTATTCCGTGCGCCAAGCGCAGAAGGCATTGGCCTGTTCCCACGTTACACCCACGACAGGATAGTCGTTGTAGGCAGCATTCGAGAAGTAGTAGCGCATGTAGCTCTCGTTCTCAGCATTGGGGAAGTCGTTGACCCAGCAGGTGGTGTCGGGATATATATTAATAATGTATGTGTTCAGGAAGTCCCACGGACCCGTATACTCACGGTTGATGGTCTCACGGACAATCTGACCCTCGTCGTTGATATAGGCGGTATCCTTGGAAATCCAGATTTGCTCGTTGGGATTGGGGCGCACATCAGTGTTCAGGATGCGCTCCTCGGGATTGGTGCGATACTTGCGCTTGGCAGCCTCCGTATAGTCGTAGATCTCGTAGCGATAGTTCATCTGACGCCAGTCGAGCATCTTCTCGCCAGTAACGGGATTTGTCGTGTACAGGCTCTCGATGGCACGCTGCTCGTCTTCGTTGGGCTTACGGGGTAGCTGCTTCTTCCAGTTCAGATGAGGCTTCACGGGGTCGCCATTCTTGTCTTCCTCAATCTTGTACGACTCGTCGCCACCATAGGCAGGGTCAGCCAGACGTTCGCGGAGAATGCTGTCGCGTACGTAGTGCACAAACTGACGATACATCGAGTTGGTAACCTCGCGCTCGTCCATCCAGAAACCTTCGACAGAGATGTCGCGCACGGGAGTCTGTTTGCCCCAGAGCGTGTCTTTCTTGTCAATACCCATACGCAGATGACCACGCTTGATAAGCGTCATACCGTACGGTGCAGGCTCACTGAAGGCGTGACCACCCACACCAGTAACTTCTCCACCTGCTGAAGATGCCATCTTACTGCCGAAACAGCCAGATAACAGAATCACCATGGTGGCGCTCAGTGCTATACTAAGTAATTTTTTCATATCTCAATTCTCAATTTTCAATTCTCAATTAAAGTATGCGTACGCTCTGATGACGGTTGCGTCCCTTCTTCTGGAAGTTCAGATCCGTCTGGTACCCCACAAACAACTCGTGGCTGCCGTTGCCAATCTTCAGTACAGAGGTGTATACCTCGTAGCTGTAGCCGATGGTGATGCCGTGGAAGAAGCCTCCGATGAGCGCTGTCACCGAGTTGGAGGGACTGTAGCCCACTCCAGCATACATCATCTTCTGCTCGTGCGTGTACTTCAGGCGCGTCGTCATATTGACACGGTGGCTGGTGCCATCGGTATGCGCCAACACGGAGGGGTGTATTGATAACAACGGATTACGTAGCTGAATATTGTATCCGGCTGTCAAATAATATGTACTGCTGACATCCAGGATGGAGCGATCGCCCAGTTCGATGGAGGGCGATGTGGCATGCAAGATGGAGATGCCGGCAAACCACTGACGGTGAGTGTAGTAGAGACCTGCAGACAGGTCGATGGCTACGCCAGATACGTCAGATTTCGAGAAGGCAGGGTCGTTGCTATTCTCCAAATCCAGCCCACTGCCTCTGAATTTCTCGCTCAGCACGCCACCCTGTACGCCAATGCTCAGCACGCCACCCAGCAGGGGCTGCTTGAAAGCATACTGTGCCAGCAGTCGCTGGTGGGAGAACAAGCCTAACTGGTCGTTGACCAACTGCAAGCCCACACCGTGGTAGTGGCCCATCATAAAGAATGGCATGTCAGCAGCAAAATGCATGGTCTTGGGCGCATTCTCGAAGCCTGTCAGCGTCATGGCATAGGCACCCGTGACGTTCAGCTTCGACTGTTTGCCTACTGCCGCAGGGTTAAACGAAGGCTCCATCGCCCAATAGTGAGCGAAGGACGGCTCTTGCTGGGCTCTCACACCTGTGACTACCAGCAACAGCAAGATAATAATCGTTATTTTCTGCTTAAGCACGTTGTTAATAACGATATTCCACCTTATTTATTGCATGAGAGGAAATAAAAACACCCCTCCGTTCGTGAGAATGGAGGGGTGTTGATGGTAATTATTCAAAGACGAGCCCATCAGTGGGGTAGAGATACCAGTCGGTAGCCTTCTCACTGTTTTCTGCCCATTCGGCAAAGGAGTGTCCAGCTGTCTGGTAGGCTCCTGTGAGGACACCACTGGTGCGCTTACCGATAACCTGCCACTCGTTGGGGTACTTGAAGTCGCCAGGTACCATGATGGCCCATGGCATATTGCTACCGTATGCCTGGGCATAGCCATCAGGCTTGACGGGAGTGATGACCTGTGCAGTCTTGAAACCATTCTGTACGGTGTGTACCTCCCAATAGGCACTGCCGTAGGGTTCTACGATAAATACGTCGTAGAGATTCTCAGCGAGCATCTCTCTGGCCTTGTCAGCATCTTTGAAGACAAGGGTATAGGTCGCTGTAGCGGGATCAACGTAGGCGTTGTTGTGATTGCCCGAACCACGGATGATGGTATTGTAGTACAAACGTTGTACGCTACCATCGCTGGCCTTGACGGGGTTGATGGCCCAGTGGGCATCCTTGAAGAGCACAATGACCATGTTGCTGGTATTGTTGGGCGACTGGTTGTCAGGGACGAAGGTCTCGCCAGTGTCAATATTCTTGTAGTCGCCTAATCCCTGTCCTTCGGGAGATGCGAAGCCCTTGGTGACAGTAGAGCTCTCAAGGTCGCTACTCTTGACTTTGAGCAGACGGATGCAGGCACCAACGGTCTTGAGTGCACCTACAGCGTCGAGACTTACCTGAATGGTCAGCGTCTTGTCGTCGAGTGTGGGCGTAACGGTCAGTACCACGTCGTTGAAGTCGTAGTCACCGGCATCGGGGAACTGGTCTTCAAAGCAATAACGCAGTGATACCGGTGCCTCTGGACGTGACTCGCTGTCAGGCGTGCCAACATAGGCTGCACCACAACCCTGATCAGAGAGTGTGACATTGGCACCATCGTATGCTGTCAGTGCTGCGGCACCCTTGATGTCAATATAGGGATATTGTCCTGACCAACCATTACTAAAATGATCGTTGGTAGCTACGTAGAGATTGCCACCATACGTCACTTCATAGCCTTGGTTGGCGGCGCCTGCCACAACCTTCTTGGCACGGAATACGGCAAAGTTGCCTGAAGAGGGACCATAGATACCGTAGTCAGCCTTCGTGGCATTCATGGTGGCAGTCTCTGTCACATCAAACATGGAACCTTCGCCCATATAGATATAGAATGGACCGCCATTGGCATTACTCCAACCTGTAGAGTAGTTCTTTGCCCAGTTGCCACCGCCATTGAAGTACTTGGTGACGACACTGGAACCTGCATCCATCTTGAAGTTGCCATTACCAGAGTTGTCGCCGAGGTTGATATTGAAGTCCTCGTTAACAATCATCTTACAGTTATTGATGACATCATCGCTACCGGCATTGTAGATGAAGTTGCCAGTCTGGAACTCACCATTGTTTACCCATGCATTGTTGTTGCTATTGACAAAGGTTGTACCACTGATAGTTGCTTTGTTGTTGTTCTCGAACTTACCACTACCAGCCGTATTCATGTCAGCAGCCGTGATGGTGCCATTATTCACGATGACAGACAAGTCATTCTCCACAGAAATCTTGCTGGTAACAGTTACTGTGCCGCCATTCACCAGCACACTGTTGCTGTTGGTAGAGAGCTTGTTGGTTTCAATGGTGCCATGGTTATAGATGTGGAGACCATTGTTGAGCTTCAGCTCGCCATTGGCTATCAGCTTGGCACCTTCGGCAATGTAAATCTTGGTATTCTGCTGCAGATTACCAGAAGCAGTACTATTTAATGTCAATGTGGCGCCGGCAACAAGATACAGCTCGGAGTTACCTGCAAAATAGAAATACCTATTGGTGAAATCGCAGTTACCCTTGATATAGAGTGTGCCACCAGAACTCTTTGAACCGTCCCATTGCCCCCAGATATTCAAATCGCCCTGCCATGTCTGATCGATGTAGTTGTTTACACTTCCGGCATTCTGGGTTAACTTGTTAATGCCGGAAGGCACGTCAGACAAGAACTTGATGGCGTCAGCATCCTCGGGGAACTGGAAGCTGGGCTGCAGGGCACGCTTACGAGCCTTTGCGGTATTCGTTGAGATGTCAACCTCAAGCACATTGTCTTTGATAACTGCAGGATAGACAGACATGTAGTTATGTGAGTCGAACAGCGTAACATAGGCATAGGCTTGGGCCAACGGATAACTGACATTCATATCCAAGGTGTCGCAGTCGGTGACGCGTCCTTCGCCCAGCAGTTTCAGCGTTCCCTCGTAACCGATGGGGTTCTGGTCGTAGATTTTTACCTGATAGGTGTCGCCCGTACCAGTGTTGATGGAGATGCTGGTTTTAGCAACACCCATGGTAGCCCACTGGTGGGTGGGATCTACATTCTCTATGACAAAGGACTTCTTGATAAGATTGTCATAGGTCTCTTGGTCGAATGTGACGTCGTCCTTACATGACGTTACTCCCAACGACAGCAAGACCAAAGCAATCCAAAAATGATTCTTCATGCGCATACTTTATTCTAATAATATCGATATTCGGGTGCAAAGATAAGCAAAAAAATCCTAACTGGAGCATTTTTATCGCAAAATATTTGATATTTAACGAAATAATCATTACCTTTGCGCTCGAAAATGAGTTTTTTTAAATAGTTTAGCTAAATGAATAAGTATTTGATGAATGGAGCAGCCCTTTTGGGAACTGCATTATTGGCTGTCAGTTGTTCGCATGACGCATGGTTTCAGACAAGTGATGCTGCGCAGCGTGCTGCAGAAGAATATTCTTCTAACTTCAAAACGGTTGTTTTGGGGGGACAGGATGTTGATAGTCGCCAGACATGGAACACGACTGTGAGCACTCAGATTACGTTGACCAGTGCCAAGACGGGTACATTGAAGATTTATACTACCGATCCTGCACAGGGTACAACTGTTGCTGCCCTTTATACGGGTAATATTAACAAGGGTGAGACGAAGACGTTTACCGTGGCTCGTCCACAGGCTGTTACGACGCTGTATGCTACCATCCTTGATGCCAACAACTACATGATTGACAATATGGCATTCGATGCCAGTGAGTCGACGGTGACAGCAGCGTTCTATACCACTCCTGCCAGTGCTCGTCAGGCAAAGGCTGCTCGTCGTGCTATTCAGCCTATTTTCAACTTCCCCGAAGATGCTGATGCCAGCAAGTTCCTGAGCGATGTACCTGCAGGTGTAAAAAGTTATGCTCAAGAGTGCCAGGCGAATCATCAGACCAGCGGATATGGTAGTGGTGTGAGTTATGTTGATCCATCATGGACAGGCGAGGTGAACATCTGGGGTACTTGGGATGGTTCAAAAAGCAGCGGTGGAACCCTTTATATCAAAGGTCAGAACTGGTTCCTAGACCGCAAATTCTATGTAGCAGCCAATACCGATGTCTATCTGGTAGAAGGTGCTGTCCTCGTCCTGAGTGAAAGCAACGCTAAAGATTTGCAGGGAGGCTGTAATTACTATCTGGCTCCAGGTGCCAAGATTGCCACTCCCGACGGTGTGGACCTGGTGTTGAACAATGGTTTGCATATGTACAACCATGGCACCATTGATGTGGGTAAGCTAAGTGTCAACAATACCAGTGTACTCTATAACAGCAACGAGCTTCAGGTGCGTGGCGAGCTGTCGACAGAGAATAACCAGTCTGTCATTGTCAACGATGGTACCATCACTGCCACCCGTCTGCATACCGCTGGTAGCAGTCATGTACAGAACAATGGTACTATGACTATCAATGGCAATACGGATATTGACAGTAACAACAATACGTGGGTTAACAACGGACAATACACTACAAACTACTTCTATTATACAGCTGGCAGCAACGATGTCATCAACAACTGTAAGCTCACCGTCAGGGAACTCTTTAAGATTAATCTGGGTGATACCGACAAGAATGGTTTCCAGATGGATAGCGACGGTGGTGTTGTGACCAAGAACTTCGAAGCAGCAGGTCCCAGCTACATCTTTATGGGCGCTGGCTCTGTCTTTGAGGTAACAGAGACTGCTACGATGAACATTACAAAAGATCTCTATGGTGTCTATGGTCCTGAGACAGGCGATAAGGCTGTCTTCCATGCCAAGAAGATTGTTAGCGCTGCTAGTCCTAACCAGTGCTTTGTAGCCAACTACTTCGGTCAACTGATTGTTGCCTATGACGAGAGCCACTTTGCACAGGGCTATTCTGACAAGGATGCTCAGCAGCAGGCGAATGGTGAGATTGGCGTTCAACCTTACTATCATGTCGGAGAAGGTGCTATCGTCGAGAAGACGGAGTTTATCGACTATACGATTGATGCCAGCACCTGTTGCCCTGGCTTCAAGGGTGGCGCAGGCAACAAGGTAGAGCCTACGCAGTATATCTACTTCGCCTTTGAGGATTTAGGTACCAGCGATGACTTTGACTTTAACGACGTGGTAGTTCGTGTCAGTGCTCCTGATGCTAACCGCGTGTCGACAGTAGAGCTCTGCGCTATTGGTGGTACACTGCAGCAGAAAGTGTTCTGCGACAATGTCCAGATAGGTGAAGAGGTACATACCTATGGCGAGTTTGGAGCCAATACCTATAGCAACAAGATTGTTGGTGTGCCCATCGCAGTACTGGGAACAGTGAACGTTCCTAATGGCGTCTCCGTGGCTGATCTGAATATTAATATTCAGGTAACCCGAAAAGATGGTCAGGTGGTAACGGTAGCAGGTCCACAACCTGGTGAGACGCCTTTCCGCGTGACAGTAACAGGTGACGACCAGGGTAAGTGGTATTGGGCTAAGGAACGTACCAACCTCAGCGATGCCTACAGCCAGTTTGGTGCATGGGGCGCCAATATGGACGAGAATCCTGACTGGTACACGAATCCTATCAATAGTAGGGTTATCAAGTGGTAGAAAACATTTATCAAATACTTAATATACATTTGGAAAGGGCGACTACGTGATGTAGTTGCTCTTTTTTTGTTCGTTTCAGCTATTTTTATTACCTTTGCCATCAAAGATGGCGAACTTACTCCGTCTCGACAATAAAAACAAATGAATTTGTTTTGTATTGTGCTCAACTTTTCGTAACTTTGCCGTCACTATGGTACTGAATTATATCTGGGTAGCTTTCTTTCTCGTTGCATTCGTTATTGCAGCGGTGAAACTGTTGTTCTGGGGTGACTATGACGTATTCCCCGCGATGATGGACTCTACGTTCAGCTCGTCGAAGACGGCCTTTGAGATCTCCTTGGGTCTGACGGGTGTGTTGTCGCTATGGATGGGTGTGATGAAGATCGGTGAGAAAGGTGGCGTGGTCAATGTATTGGCACGCCTGCTGTCGCCCATTTTCACCAAGCTCTTCCCAGATATTCCCAAGGGCCATCCTGTGACGGGTAGCATCTTTATGAATATTGCCGCCAACATGTTGGGACTCGATAATGCTGCTACACCATTGGGACTGAAAGCCATGGAGCAGATGCAGGAGTTGAATACCAAGAAAGATACGGCCTCGAATCCAATGATTATGTTCTTGGTGCTGAACACCAGTGGCTTGACGCTCATTCCCGTGAGTATCATGGTGTATAGAGCACAGATGGGAGCTGCACAGCCTACCGATATCTTTATCCCCATCCTCTTGGCTACCTTCTTCTCGACCATTGTGGGTATTATTATCACTTCCCTGTTTCAGCGCATCAATCTGCTGAATCGTACGGTGCTGCTGACTTTGGGTGGCGCCTGTACGTTGGTGGCAGCAGTCATCTGGGGATTCTCGCAGATGGATTCAGAGACGATGAATCGCTGGAGCACGACGGTTGCCAATATCCTACTGATGACGATCATTACAGGATTTATCGTGGCTGGCGTACGTAAGAAGGTGAACGTCTATGATGCCTTTATCGAAGGAGCAAAAGAGGGCTTCACCACAGCTGTCCGCATCATCCCTTATCTGGTGGCTATTCTCGTTGGAATCGGTGTTTTTCGTGCCAGTGGAGCAATGGATATGCTGATTGGCGGTTTGCGTGCCGGTGTGGATGCCTGTGGTGTTGATGCCCAGTGGGTTGATGCCATGCCTACGGCGCTGATGAAACCCTTGTCAGGTAGTGGCGCCCGTGGTATGATGGTTGACGCGATGACTACCTATGGTGCTGACTCGTTCGTGGGACGCTTGTCGTCAGTCTTCCAAGGCTCTACAGATACGACTTTCTACATCCTTGCCGTTTACTTCGGTTCGGTGGGCGTATCGAAGACGCGTCATGCTGTTGCCTGTGGCTTGCTGGCAGACTTGGCAGGTATCTTGGCGGCTATCGCCATCTGTTATCTCTTCTTTGCGTGATAATTTCTTGTGTAATTCAGTTATTATTCGTACCTTTGCACCCGATTTTAGAAATTATTGATTTTTAGACATTTGAAAACATTTGAAGAACTTGGTGTGAGCGAAGGGATTCGCCGAGCCATTGAGGAGATGGGCTTTGTCCAGCCCATGCCCGTACAGGAGGAAGTAATACCTTATTTATTAGGAAACCTTAATGACGTCATCGCACTGGCCCAGACGGGTACTGGTAAGACGGCGGCATTCGGTATTCCCGTATTGCAAAGGATAAGCCTCCCCCCAACCCCCTCCAAAGAGAGGGGGAGTCGTGAGGCAGATATGCAGAAACCTCAAGCACTTATCTTGGCACCGACACGTGAATTATGTCTGCAGATTGCCGACGACTTGCGCGATTTTGCCAAATACATGGACGACATCCATATTGAAGCCGTCTATGGTGGTGCTTCTATTGAACAGCAGATTCGTGCCCTGCGCAAGGGCGCACAGATAATCGTCGCCACCCCTGGTCGCCTCATCGACCTGATGAACCGTGGCGTCGCCAAGTTGGACAACGTACGTAACGTCGTACTCGACGAGGCCGACGAGATGCTCAATATGGGATTCTCAGAGAGCATCGACGCCATCCTGGAGGGTATTCCCGAAGACCGCAACACGCTGCTCTTCTCTGCTACGATGAGCAAGGAGATAGAGCGCATCGCTAAGGGCTATCTGCACAATCCGAAGGAGATAGTAGTGGGCAGCCGTAATGAGGGTGCCGAACACGTGAACCATATCTACTATATGGTCAATGCCAAGGACAAGTACCTGGCACTGAAGCGCATCGTCGACTACAATCCCCGCATCTTCGCCATCATCTTCTGTCGCACGAAGATAGAGACACAGGAGGTGGCCGACAAACTCATCAAGGACGGCTATAACGCAGAGGCGCTGCATGGCGACCTCAGCCAGCAGCAGCGCGACCTGACGATGCAGAAGTTTCGTCAGCATACCGTACAGCTGTTGGTAGCTACCGATGTCGCTGCCCGTGGTCTGGACGTCGACGACCTGACACACGTCATCAACTACGGACTGCCCGACGACATCGAGAACTATACGCACCGCTCAGGCCGTACGGGCCGTGCCGGCAAGAAAGGTACGAGCATCTGTATCGTCCACAGTCGTGAGAAGTTCAAGATTCGCAACATCGAGAAGGTCATCGGCAAGCAGTTCGAACAGGGTGCCATTCCCTCAGCACAAGAAATCTGTAAGAAACAGCTCTACAAGGTGATGGACCAGATTGTCAAGACCGATGTCGACGACGAGGAGATAGCTCCCTTCATGCAGGATATCCAGCGCTACTTTGAGTATATCGACAAAGAGGAACTCATCAAGAAAATCGTCTCGATGGAGTTTGGCAAGTTCCTGTCTTACTATGCCGATGCACCAGAGATAGAGGAGGTGAAGAGTAAGAAGGAAGAGAGTAGGGGAAAGAGAGAAGACGGACGCGGTCGGAAGCAGCCGACACCTACCAGCAAGGGCTACAAGAAACTGTTCATCAATCTGGGTAAGAAGGACGGCTTCTATCCTGGCGAACTGATGCAGACGCTGAACCGCTTTGTTGGCGGTCGCCAAGAGGTGGGACACATCGATCTGCTGGACACCATCTCCTATTTCGAGGTACCCGAGAAAGATGCCAAGAAGGTCATGATACAGCTAACGGGCATCCGCTACAAGGGACGCACCGTACGCTGCAACGATGCCGACGAAGGCGGCAAGGCTGACAAGCCCAGTAGTCCCAGAGCATCTCGGGAATCAAGAAATTCTCGGGAGTCCAGAGAGCCCAGGAAGAAAGCTCCGAAGGAACAAAAGACCTACAAAAAAGAAGACTGGATGCAGTTTCTGGCCCCTAACAGCAAGAAGTTGAAAGGCGAAGTCCCCGACTTCAGCGAAGAGGGCTGGGCCATCCGCAAACCTCGCAAGAAGAAATAAAAAAAATACCTCCAAGCAGACTTGGAGGTATTTTTTTATCGTTCTGTTTTTATTCTGTAAACGTGATAGTACCGACTTCAGAAGTAGTACCATTCTTTACTTTGGTAATCTTGATATAGCCATCAAAGCCCTTTCCACTGATGAAGTTTTCCAGATGCTTCTTGTAAGTACTCAGCACCCTGCTGTCAGCAGCAGTAACTCCGCCATCTACAAATTCCTGCAAGCTTGCGTCAGCATCATTGACGGCAGTAATGAAATTAAGGAGAAGCATTTGATCGTTTTCTGGCAGCTGGGCAACAGTTTCTTTCTTGGAATATTCAGAGAAATTTTTACCCTGAAATTTCAATGTATTGTTGAAATCTTCTCTCACATAACCGACTTTTTCATAGCCGCCTGATGGAGTATTATCATCATCACCACAAGACTGCACACACATGCCCATCACTGCCACCAGCAGCATAAGCATCATAGACTGAATTTTCTTCATAATTTACTGTTATTAAATATTAAAATCGCAGCAAAGATAGTCATTATGTCTGAATAATACAAATTTTTATCCAAGAAAAATTACCTAACGTACAAAATTATTTGGCATTAATCTCTTTAATCAGTCTGTCTGCATGTCCCCAACGGTCCATCATGAACAGCATGTAGCGTACATCGACATTGATGGTACGTGCCAGCTGACGGTCAAAGAAGATGTCGCTGCTGAGTGAGTCCCAGTTGCCGTCGAAGGCCAGACCCAGCAGTTCGCCCTTGCCATTGAAGATAGGCGAGCCGGAGTTACCACCTGTGATGTCGTTGTTCGAGAGGAAGCAGAGCTGCATGGTGCCAGTCTCCTTGTCAGCATAGGGACCGAAGTCTTTGCTGGAGAGCAGTTCGTGCATGATAGGCTCAGCGAAGTACTCTACGTTCTGGTCGGCCTTCTGCATCTTCTCCCACAGCGAGCGGGCAGTGGTATAGTAGCCTGAGGGTTTGCCGTCCAACAGATATTCACCAACCTGTCCATAGGTCATACGCATGGTAAAGTTGGCGTCAGAGTAGTTGGGCAGGTCCTGTTCCATGCGCAGCTTAGCGGCACAGAGCCACTGCTCTTGCTGTTCAATGCTGTCGGCAATAGCCAGCAGGTCGGCACGCAGGATGGCGCGCAACTCGATGAGGTCTTGACCATAGACGACGCCAGGGTCTTTGTCGAACATCTTCTTGTTGATAAACAGCTTCTTACCGCTCTTCATTAGCATAGACTTGTCGTAGACGTAGTCGACATAAGCACGGTAGTCGCCCTTGAAGTCGCGGTCGATGGTCTTGAAGACATCGATATGGTATTTCTGGTCGACATGCTGGCGGTAGTTCTTCATCATGGCAGCCAATAGTTCGCGGTCGGTCTCCTGATCCCACTCCTTGCTATTGTCGTCGAAGGTGACATACTGTTTTTTCTTCTTGTCCTTGGGTCCTTGTACGGCAATGCCGCTATGCACTCTCTTGGCACGCACCGACAGCTGGTCACACTCGCGGCCCCACGTCTCGTTCCAATAATAGAGCGCACGAACACTTTGGAAACGCTGCTGATAGAGCTTTGCCAACTTGTCGAAGTCGAGTTTACCCTTCAGATAACCTGTGCTGTCCTGCCACTGGCGCAGACGGGTCTCAAACTGTCGCTTCTGCTGGATGAGTCCGATGGAATCGATACATTTGTTCATACCGATGGAGTTCTTCCAGTAGTTGCTACTGTGGGCATACTTCGACTCATACTGGATACGGATGGCCTCCGAGCTGAGCATGCGGCGCCACATAATCTCCTGCTTGACACCACGAGCCTGCACCATGGTCTTGTTCATGGCGTCACGGCGCTCCTGGATGCCGTAGCTTGACAGGTAGCGGCTGGTACTGCCCGGATAACCCATAATCATAGCCAAGTCGCCAGGCTTGTAGCCCTGCAGACTGACGGGAGCCCACGATGCGGGATGATAGGGCACGTTGTCCTTAGAGTATTTGGCAGGACCATTGGTCTTGGGGTCGGCATAGATGCGGAATACCGAGTAGTCGCAGGTCTGGCGCGGCCACATCCAGTTGTCGGTCTCACCACCATACTTACCCATTGACTTAGGAACGGTGAATACCAGACGAACGTCGTAGAAGTCGCGGTAGGTAGTCATATAGTATGCATTACCCTCATAGAAAGGCTTCACCTCGACGCGCAGGGTAGAGTCCTGCTGGTGAATCTCTTTCTGCCAGGCATTCTCCAATGAGTCTACATACTCTGCCTGACGCTCCATGCTCATGCCCTTCAGCTGCGGTACTATCTTGTCGGTGACATCCTTCTGCTCAATCATGAAACTGACAAAGATATCCTCGTTGGGCAGTTCTTCCTCATAGCTCTGGGCTACGAATCCGTTTAGCATGTAGTCGTGCTCAACGGTAGAGTGGCGACGGATGGCGTCGAAGCCGCAGTGGTGGTTGGTGAAGACCAGTCCGTTGGGCGATACAACAACACCAGAACAGTAGCCACTGAAGTTGATGACATTGTTCTTGATGGCGTTATCTGACAGGTACAACTGCTCCATGGGCAGTTGGAAGCCTTCTTGCTTCATCTGCTCATAGATGGCTGTTGGCAGATTGTAGAGTGTCCACATGCCCTCATCGGCATGGGCTGTTGTCATGGCTAATGTAGCCAGCAGAGATATAAAAAACTTTTTCATTAAATAGAATTGTGTTGTGTGTTATTTTTTGATGAATTTACGTCCGTTCTTGATATAGATGCCAGGAGCCAAAGCGCCCTGCACGGCCTGACCGTTCAGATTGTATATCTGTTGCGAGTCGTGACGGGTATCCATGGGAATATCGGCGATGCCCGTCTGTGTGCCAGGCTGCTCTATCTCCGTAGCATAACTGCTATATACGTTGCTCTTGGCAATGGTCGGGATATTCATGGTGAATACCTGCTTGCTGCCGTCAGGATAGCGACCTACGGTCTCGTCGCCACTCATCATGGTGTACGTAAGACGGTCGCTCCAACTCTTGTCAGCAGCCGTCAGCAGCACGTCGCCACCGTCAGCATCCAATTTAAAGGTCGCATGCAACTGCGACAGTGGGTCCAGTTTGTCACACCATATAATAAGGTACCCGTGCGCAGGAATGATGGTATTGGTCTGTGTCTCCGACTTGCTGATTTGATACTTGGTGGGCTTTGTCAGGTTGTCGCTCAGATACATACCCTCTACATCGATGGGCTGGTCAGTCGTGTTATACAGCTCTACCCAGTCGTTACGCTTGAACAGATCGTTGACATAGATTTCGTTGGCAGCACTCACCTCGTTGATGCGTACGGGAGTGAGTCCCTCGTTAGCGCGTTCCTGGGCCGATAGTGGCGTAAACATCGCTGTCAGACTGATTGTGTTGTCTGTTACATCGATAACGGCATCTGTCACCACGTCCTCGTCGCCTGTGCTGGCACCTACTGTGGTCAGCAGTTCTCCTGCCCAGAATAGGTCGCCAGAGGTGTAGCTGGTGTTGTGAACCTCCACGGCAATGACGTTGCTGCCATTCTTGAACAGTGACGGATCCAGGTCGAGGGTACCTGTGAAGGGCGTGTCTGCGGCATAGGTTGAAGAGAAGGTGTTGTAGCTAATAGTGCCTTGAGGCATATTGAAACGTGCTGCCTCCTGACCGTTCACCCAGATGACACAACCGTCGTCCACCTGATAGTTCAGCTGAAAGTGGTCTGTAGTCGTAGGATTGCCGTTGAGCGTGAAGGTCTTACGGAAATAGGTCGTGGGATTCTTGTGTTGATCGTCTGAACCGTAGCTGACGGTAGTTGTTACCCCACTCATCTTATAGCCAAGAGGGGCGGCTCCTGATTTCCAAGAGTTGTCGTTATAACTCGTCGACTGCCAGTTAGAGGCTGCCTGACCGTTGTCGAAGTATTTCCATGTGGTGTTCGTGGGGAATACCTGGATGAGCGTGCCAGAAGACTTCCTCCAGCCAGCAAAGGTGTAGCCGGCAGGGGCTTTGGCTTCCAACTGTACGGGGGCGAACAATTTACCGTTGAACGAGGCGTAGGGCACTTTGATACCGTTGATGCTGATGGTAGCACCGTCCACATCGGCAGCAAACTGTACGCTGTGTTTCTTGACACCGCTAAGCTGCATAGGTGAATACTGCTGTAGCTGACTAGTCATTTCATCCATGCGGGTGGCAAGTTTCTGTTTAATCTTATTGGCGGTGTTGTCTGGCGACATATTGTCTAATTGTGACATAGGACGCATCGCGTCAGCCAACTCATTGATAATAGCTGTGGCGCGACTCTTCTCGAAGATGCTACCGCCCATGATGCAGAAAGTGTCGATAAACTTCTTGCGATACTCATTGTGCTTAAGCAGGTTCTTGAACAGTTTGACCATCTTGACGTAGCTGTAGTCGTTGAGCGACGAAATGGTGTGGTTCCATGCATTAAAAGAATAGTCGAGGTCGAAGCATACAAAACGGAAACGCCCGTCAGCCTGACTGCGGTAGCCCTTGACGTTGTTGTTGGGCCAGTCGTCATTGCCAAGATACAATTCAGCAGCCATATAGTTGGTAAACTCGTCAATATCCAGTAGCGTCTTCACTTCCTCATAGACACCAGACTGATTGATGTTCTCGCTCAGCTGCACGAGGTGGTTATATACCTCATCGGTGCCGTTGGTGAAGGTGTCGTTCTCAAACATGTCAATCTCCTCGTCATCATAACCGAAATTGGCATAGACGAACTTGTCGTTGTTGGGCTCGCGCAGGTTCAGAATACCCTTGAAGCGACCATTGATATACTCTGCCACCTGGACGAAACTTTGCACGTCCATGTCTATACCCGAGCGTTGGATGATTGTGGCAAGTGCAGGGTCCGTAAAGCGCGAACCCGACCAGACATCGTTGCCGCCGTTGCGTACGAGTAGCGTCTTGCTGCGAATGAAGGGTTTCTGGGGGAAGAAGGCATAGTCGAAGCGGTTTTGCCCATCAAACACCTTGTTGGATTTGAGCTTCATGGAACGGGGATCGGCTGTTCGTGTCCAACCGCCTGATACGGCAATGTTGACATCCTGATTGAAGAGCATGCCCTCCGTAGGACTGATGTAACTGAAGTTGACAGGACGGTCCCATGGCTGGTTCCAGTTGACAGGGTCGTCACTACCGTTGCCAGTGATTCCATTGGTACCCCTTACGTCAATGCCCCATGTGTTGTCTGTGAAGTAACGCTCGTCGCCAACTACTGAGATGATGGGAATCGTATAGTTGTGAGTCGTCTTGATAAAGCTACGCGTAACAGGAACACTGGGCAGGTAGCCGTCTTTGAAGAGACGGAATACATAGTTAGTCGTCTGCGACACGGTGAAGTTTCCTGTTGTGCTCTTCTTGCAACTTCCTGTAGCGACCGTTGACGTAGGCACGCTACAGTCGGTGGTGTACATCAGAGTGGTACCTTCTGGTATGTCAACGTGGAAGCTGATAGAACTGTTAATCAGCTGGCTGCCAGTGCTTACTACTGGGGCGTCAAGTCTCTCGGAGGCAAAGACTGCTGTCGCATTCGTCGCGCCAGGAGTGGCATTCGCAGTCCAGTTCCATCCCTCTTGGCCGTCAGTGGTACGAGCCCATGCCGTACGGCTATACGCCTGAGGATAGGTTACGCTGGTAATGAGTTGCCCGCTTTTATTGCTTAGATAGATGGTGCCGCCATCGCAGTCAAGCTTAAAGGGGGCCTGGTCGCTTTTGATATCATCAGACCCCAGCCAGACGACCTTGAATCCCTTGGCAGGAACACTCCCCATGTTGCTGGGCATCTTCCAGCGAGTCAGATTGCCGCCATCATCGCTGAGGTACATACCCGCCAGGTTGATGGCTGTTGTATTGGGGTTGTATAGCTCTATCCAACTGTCGAAGTTGGTGGCAGGACTCATCACGACACCGGCATTCGATGCCATCACCTCGTTGATGACGAGGTCGTCGGCATGCGCCGTAGCGAGTGTTGACGCTGCCAATAGGGTAAACAGTATTCGTTTCATGAGTTAGTGGTTTTACGATTTCTTGAAATACTTCCCAATAACAGGAAGGTGGCTCAATGGCAGGTCTTTATAGATGATGTAGGCCACAAAGAGTACGATAAACAGGGTGTTGAAGGCCAGTGCGCCAACCATTGGCCACTCGCTGCTTAGCTGCATCAGGCAGAAGCACGCCACAGTAATCAGCACATAGAGGAACATATCCTTGACAGGATAGGGGATGGGGTTCTTCTGCTGTCCAACAATATAGCTCAGCACCATTGCAGTGCCATAGCCTGCCACACCACCCCACGCACAAGCCCAGTAGCCGTACTTGGGGATGAAAATGATGTTGACGGCAAAGAGTACCAGACAGCCTGCCAGCGAGAACCATGCACCATAGATGGTCTTGTCGATGAGTTTGTACCAGAACGACAGGTTGAAGTAGATACCCATCATGATTTCTGCTGCCATGACGATAGGCACCACGCCCAGTCCTTCGCGGTAGTTGGCACCAAGTATGTATTGTAGCAGCGGCATCCATCCCACCACGCAGAGGTATGCCAGCAGTGTGAAGATAAGGAAGTACTTCATGGCTGCTGCATAGTACTCCGTCTTGTCGGCATCCTTCGACTTGGCGAAGACAATGGGTTCGTAGGCATAGCGGAAGGCCATGGTAATCATGGCCATAATCATGGCAATCTTCACACATGAACCATAGTCGCCCAACAGTATGTTGGCCTGCTCCCCGTCGGGGTATACCAACGGAAAGAGAATCTTGTCTGCCACCTGATTCAGAATACCAGCGATACCCAATATCAGGATTGGCCATGAGTAGCTGAACATCTGGCGCAGCAATTGCCCATCAAACTTCCACTGTATTTTAAACAAATCGGGAATGAAGAACAGCGTGATGAATGCGGTACACAGCAGGTTGATAAAGAAGACGTAGAATACCGATGTCTTGCCGAGGACGACAAAATACAGCACATTCAGTCCGATGTTAAAGACGATGAACAGCATCTTCAGTGAGGCAAAGCGCACGGCACGCTTCTGGAAACGCAGGAAGCTGAACGGGATGGCTTGCAGGGCATCAAGGGCTACCACCACGCCCATCATTAGCAGATAGTCGGGGTGCTCCGCATAGCCGAGGGCGTCGCTGATGGGACCGATAAGTCCAAAGAGCAGCAGCAGGAACACGGCAGTCAACGAACCCACCACGGCCATTGCCGTTGTAAACACGGTGTCGGGCTTGTTCTTCTCGTCGTTGGCAAAGCGGAACAGGGAAGTCTCCATGCCAAAGGTCAGAATGACCAGTATCAGCGCCACATAGGCATAGACGTTGGTGCTGATGCCGTAGTCGCCCGTCTCGTGCGGCATGTAATAAGTATAAAGCGGTACCAGCAGGTAGTTGAGGAATCTGCCAACGATGCTTGATAATCCGTAGATGGCCGTATCCTTGGCCAGTGATTTCATGTTTGCCATAGTTGCCCAAATCGTTTATTCGTCAGAAGCTGCGTAGCCATGCCTTCAGCTCCAGCATCATCTCCAGATGGTATTCAAATGACTGGCGAATGCCGAAGCCGTGACCACCCGTGGGGTAGATATACATGCTGGCTGGTACCTTGTTGGCATACAGCTCCTCATAGTAGTTGACACTGTTGATGGGTAATACGACGCGGTCGTCATGAGCCAGGACGATAAAGGCACGCGGCGTGTGGTGGCCTATGTGCTGCTCGTTGCAGTATTCGCTCACCAGCTTGCGCTTGGGCTTCTTGCCCAACAGGTTCTCGCGCGAACCCTGATGGGTCACTCCCTGCTCCATCGAGATGACGGGGTAGAACAGTATCTGGAAGTTGGGTAGGGCATCGCCTGTAGCGTGGGTCGCAACCGTTGAGGCCAGATGGCCCCCTGCCGAGAATCCCATAATACCTACATCCTTCGTGTTGATATGCCACTGCTTGGCATGACGACGTACCAGTTTGATGGCCTCTTCGGCATCCTCGGCAGGCACCTGCCAGACACCGTGGGGCATGCGGTACTTTACTACGATGAGGGCAATACCTTGACCATTGAAGAATGGTGCCCACTCATGACCTTCGTGGTCCATGGCCAGATGACTGTAGCCTCCACCAGGACAGCATACCACGGCACGACCTGTTGCCACCTTCTCGTTAGGCAGATACACCCATATCTTGGCCATATCCTTGGGGTCGCCATTACTTGTCTTAGGTCCTTCGGGCCAAAGATTCATCTCTATTGGTTTCTGTGCCGATGCAGCTATTGCCACTAACATCAGGGCTGCAAATAATAATCTTTTCATCATTTCTTGCATTTTAGGCGACAAAGTTACAAATATTGTTTTTATTATCCAACTTTTTCTCCATCTGTTTTATTTAATAATAGGTATATACAACAAAAAAGTCGAGATTTCTCTCGACTTTTGCGCTTCAGGATGGGCTTGTCATCGACGAAGTCGCTTTGACCTTGGTCAAAGAACCACGACCCGGGTCGTTAGTGGCCCACCTAAAAACAAAAAATCCTCAACCTTTCGATTGAGGATTATGCGCTTCAGGATGGGCTTGAACCTGAATATATGAAACTAACAGAAATTATTAGAAATTATAAGAAACTAAATACCAATAAGTTACATAAAAGGATTGAAAGGTAACAGGATGTATAAAATTCGTTAAACAACAAAAATTGGGTGCAAATTGGGTGCAACTTTCGAAGAATTATTGTACCTTTGCACCCAGTTAAACGAATAATTATATGGCACAGTTTTTTCTAAGATCAAAACGAGAAGAGGGCGAAGCACCCCTTTACACTAAGATAAGACGCAACGGTATGCAGATGTATGTCTGCACGGGCATCAAAGTTGACATCAGGGAATGGAACAAGGCACAACGTAGTTTTTCAGCCATGCAGCGTTATGAGCAGACGGAGGAAGGTGCTAAGGTTCATGACCTTCAGATGCGAGTGATGAAAGCAGTTGATACGCTTTATGCCGAAGGGAAGATAAACACCAAAGAAGATAAGGCTATTATCGAAGAAGCCATGAACAATATCGTTACTGGTGGCACTGAGGAAATCCAGCAGGTTAAAAAGATTGCAGAAGCAAAGTCGAGGAAGTATGTCGTACAGTTCTATGAATACTTCTTTGCAGGCATATCCGATGGTTCCATCAGTCATGGTAGCAATTCTGAGTATTCTGCCGGATCCGTCCAAGTATGGAAAACATTTGGAAGGTATCTTCATGAATACTGTGGCGGGAATGTAACCTTTGATGATATTGACAAGCCATTTGCCGACGGGTTTACGCAGTTCCTTCAGAAGAAGGATTTTATGCCGAACACAATCAACAAGAATGTTACTTGCTTCCGAAAGCTCTGTAACCTTGCTGCTATGGAGGGCTACAACAAGAATGCTGTTTCCCTTAAGGTGTGGAAGGATAGAACGGTGAAGGAAGATGAGAAACGAGCCGAGATATATCTGACCGAAGAGGAAATAGATGCTCTTTATAATCTGGAACTGACAGGTGAAAATGAGATAGTCCGCGATATTTTTGTTCTTGGTTACTTTAGTTGCCAGCGTTATAGCGACTACTGTAGGCTTCGTGAAGAAAATTTCGTAACCTACGACAAAGGACTTGGACAAATTACATTGATTCAGAAAAAGACAGGAAGAACTGTCAATGTACCCATAGTCGATGATCGGGTATATGAACTATGCGACAAGTACAACTACGACTTCCCAGAAATATCGGAGCAGAAAATGAATCTGAAGATTAAGGCAGTGGCTGCCATCTTAGCAGAAAGTACTCCGTCGTTCCAAGAGAAATATGTCACAGTGTTGACTGCTGTTGAGAAACGATCGGAAAAGACATACACAAAGTTGTTGAAGAAAAAGAAATCGGGCTCCAAGTTTACTGAGAATGAACGCAAATGGTTTGGCAAATTAAGCAAGCTCGCAGAGAAGCGCAACGGCGCACCATTATTTGAACGGAATAAGCATGGCGAGATTATTCGTCCTAAGTATGAACTTATTACTTCTCACACAGCACGAAGAAGTGGAGCCACCAACTTATATAAATTAGATGTGCTCTCTGATCAGGAAATCCGTAGTATAACAGGACATCAATCTCAAAAGGTTTTTGAGAACTATATCCGTATTGGAATCTCAGAACAGGCCCAGAGAGTTGGTGACAAAATTCTCGCCGCCAAGGGAGCCAAGAAGAAAAAAGGTAATGCCAAGTGTTAAATTCTTCATTTCTTTCTGCAAAAAATTGTCCGTATAAAATAAAAGCTGTACTTTTGCAGCAAAAAGTGGGAAATATTGCAAAAATTTCAAAGGTATGACAGAAGACAAACCACTCAGACAAATCATAGAAGAAATTCCTCCTGGAAATGTTCTTTTCAGGACAGACTTTCCGCAATATAATGTGGAGTTTGTGGGAAATGTGCTGACTAGACTCGTAGAAGACAATGAAATTGTCAAGTTGGCTCAGGGCATCTACTATAGGCCTAAGCTGAGCAGGTTTGGAGCGGTTAAGCCATCTATAATTCAGATAGCAGAGAGTATTGCGAAACGCGACAATGCCGTGATTCTTCCTGTTGGAGAGACTGCACTTAATGAATTGGGACTATCTACACAAGTCCCAATGACCTATACATTCCTTACTAACGGTAGTGGTAGAACTATCAATCTGGGTAATCAAACCATTGTATTCAAGCGTGGTGTTCCACGTAATTTTGCATATAAAACCACACTAATGGCTTATCTTGTTCAAGCTCTCAGAGCACTGGGTAAGGATAACGTTGGCGAAACAGAACTATCTCAAATAAGAAAACTCATTCGAATGGAACCAGAACAAGACAAGCTTCGTCAGGATCTAATGATGGTTCCTATATGGATGCGAAAAATGATATCACCTATTATAATTAAGAAAGGTAATGAAACAAACACTTTGGATAAATAATAACGATACCGACCGTTCATACATGTTGGAGAAAACCGAAGAGAACCATCCGGGTGTTGGTCAGGCGGCAATAGAAAAAGACTGGTGGGTTAGTATCACATTAAAGGCACTATTCCAGACGGATTGTGCAGAAAGCTTGATATTCAAAGGCGGTACCAGTCTTAGCAAAGGCTGGGGATTGATAGAAAGGTTTTCTGAAGATATTGACCTGGCTATCAGTCATTCTTTCTTTGGCGTCAATAAGTCCAACAAGAGTCAACGCGATAAGCTGCGCAAGTTGTCGAGAGCCTATATCCAAAGCACTTTGTCAGGTCAACTTGATGAACGTTTAAAGGCCATGGGTATCACAGGCTACCAGATAGAGAACATCACTCATGTAGAAAACAGGGAAGGTGAACTTGTTCCTATTGATAGCGACAAAGATCCAACCGTCATCGTGCTTCACTACGACAGTCTTCTCACTCGGAAGATTGACTACATCCCGCCCAGGGTGAAGATTGAGATAAGCTGTCTCTCTATGGACGAGCCAGTTGAGGAGCGTGAAATACGTTCACTTATATGCGGGACATTCCCTGATGATGATACAGATGCTGTATGCCGAATCAAAACTGTAGTGCCTACTCGTACTTTCTTGGAGAAGATATTCTTGTTGGCAGAGGAATTTCAGAAGGACAAGCCTCGAAGTGTCAGGATGTCCCGCCATCTCTATGACCTTGAGCGTCTTATGGATTCTGAGTTTGGTAAGTCTGCATTAGCGGACAAAACTTTATATGATGCCATCATTGAACATCGAAAAGCCTACTATGCGCTAAGATATGTGGACTACTCATTGCATCACCCAGACACCATTAACATTCTGCCACCAGAGAACGTGCAGGATGACTGGCGACAGGATTATTCCAATATGCAGCGATACTTCATTTATGGAAGGTCATTGGATTTTGATCATCTAATGCAGCGGATTCAGGAATTACAACAGAGATTACGAAACATGTAGACGTGTCGAGACAAGATAATACAAATCCACAAAATGTGGGAAATATTGCAAAAATTTCGTAGATATTATTAATTACAGGATAACACATTATGACAATAGGAACACCCTTATGGGATGACTTTGTAAAAAAACTGAAGGAGGTAAAGACTACTGTTGAGGATATGGGCTTTATGCCGAAGTATGTCCCCAATGAATCTGATTATGAATCCATGTCTGCAGTAGAGAGGGAAATGACTGAAAGGATGTTTCGTGATTACTATTGCTGCTACGCTAAGATGTCAACAGAAATCGTGCATAACAATATGATTGTTGTGGTTGACAAGGTAAATGAAGAGGTTCGCAATCTCTACTATAACAATTTTGTGAATCTTGACCTGATTCTTAATAAGATTGGTGACGACTTTCTGAAATATACCATCAACATGTCTGAGTTATGCAATATCAAGAAGATAAAGGCCACCTATTTGGACTTGCTTGTGAAATATGGTATCACCCATCCAAGTAATGCCGAGAGATACGAAGAATTTCTCTGTCGTATAGGACTTGAATACATTTATTGCGTCAATCTTCTAACAGACTCGTTTGACAGCCGTGTATTCAATGAAGCTCAGAAGAAAGAAATCAAACGTAGAATCCTCTACAGCGCAGATCTCTTAATGGATGAATTTGGCAAGATGCCGACAGTTATTGACCTTGAAAACGATTTCAAGGAGAAAGTGGAATCACTGCGAAATGAGATAGGCAGTTATCATCTTCCAAAAGATTTTGCAGAGCATTTTACAGCGCCGTTTAGAGGTATTGGTACTGGTAACATCGATTACTACAAGCAACTTGAAGATAGTTTGACTGATAGGGCCAAGAAAAGAAGCGTTTTGGAATATGCCAAGATAGCCCACCTTATATATAATAGTGATAAGATGTCGAGACTGAAGCCCAATTCTTTTACAAACTGGTACAAATATTTCTGCCAGATTGTGGGCTGTGAGCATAATCCTGATTACAAACCAGCAAAGTTAAAAGACACAAAAGGGCTTGAAAAAGAGTTCTATTACTTGACAAAGTGATGTTTTGACGGGAATCTATCCCCTCATCTTCCCCAGACCATTTCCCCTGCCACGTTCGCAATATGTTGATAACCAATATATTGCGAACGTGGCTCGTTTCCCCTTTTTATTTCTCTGAATTTATTGGGATAATTTTGCAGCACAAAAATTAATTTCAATAAATTATGGAAAATATAGTAGTATTAAATGAAGAGCAGTTCGAGGACATTATCTACAGAACTGTTAGCCGATGCCTCAATGAGAAGAACATCGGTAACTTCGGGGAGAAACCCGAAGATGAGGGGTTTTATACACGTGATGAACTATGTGATCTTCTGCACATTGCTTATCCTACTCTTTGGAGAATTGAGCAGTCTGGCATTTTGAAATGTCAGAAGGTAGGACGCAAGAACCTATACTCAAAGCAGGAAGTCAACATACTTATCAAGTCTGGGAAGTTGGCAAAGTATGGTCATCGATAGTAAATGTGTAAGGCTATGGGTATCTATGACTACATGAACCATTTCTGGTTTGAGAATGAGAATGATCCATGCTCTCTGAGTGAGGGGCTGGTGGCACGGCTGAACACTTCAAAGCAGAACGTAATGAAGGCAAGGGAAGGACTAAAAAAGAGAGGGCTGATTGACTATTCCAAAGGAGAAGGCAAAGGTAAGCCGGCTTTGTACACGCTCAATCTTTCGGATGAGCAGCCGTTACAGTTGCCCCAACCGCTGACCCAACCTTTGACTGGATCGTTGGCTTTTAAGTTGCCCCAACCGCTGCCCCATTCCAATATTAAAGAAGACAATAATCAAAAAGAAGGGAAAGAAGAAAAGCATTCTCCCTCGTCCAACTCAAAAGTTGTGTTGACTCTTTCAGAGCTAATGGAAAAATTGTTGAATGACAATTCTTGGCTCCTTGGATTATCTGAACGACTGGCCAAGAATAAGATT
>OMXL01000051.1 GCA_900314985.1 uncultured Prevotellaceae bacterium
CATCCGTCAGTATCTCGCTGAGCATCCTGACCACTTCGATCCTCGTCAGTATCTGAAGCCCGCTCGTGAGAACATGAAGAAGATGTACATCCACAAGATTGTGAATGTGCTCGGTTCTGATGGCAAGCTCGCTGAGTAAGCAGTTACACCTTATTTATATATATAAAGGCTTTCCGAATTGGAAAGCCTTTATTGTTTTTGCGATGTTTCGATACTTCGATATATTATTTGCCCATGTCCGCATGAATCTTCTCGACAGATCCAAGGAAGGGGTTCAGCGTCATGTGGGTAACGTAGCGCTTGAAGAGCGAACCACTACGCAACTCGACGAATCCGAACTGTGCGGCGTAGAGTGGGAATGTACCAATGAAGTGGTTGTCACGATGTAGTGTCATCTTGATAAGGCCTGGCACATTGACATAGAAACCACCCTCCTTCTTCTTCTCGTCGACATCGTACTTCTGGAAGGTTGTTCGGTGCGTATCCTCAATAGTCATATAATAAGGTATACCTGAGAGATCGTCTTTGTCGACAATACCGATCTTCTTTGATAGACGGAAAATAACCTCACGTTCCACTTCTTTCTCCGGACATACTATGAGCGTCTGTTCGACGGTGTCACGTGTTATAGTACCAGTGAAGAGTGTCAGCAGAATCTCACGCTGTTTGTCAATTTCTTCAATCATCAGCTGCAATTGCTGCTCGTCCTGTGGAATGTCTTCGGCTTCACCAGTAATGAGAGCCTGGCGGCGTTCCTGCAGTTCGATAATCTGGTCAACAGTGAGCTCGGCCATCTTGGCAGTGCTACCTGCAGACAGTACTTCAGCATTGAGATACTGTTTGGGATCTGGTTGCTTCGACTTCGGACTTGGTTTGAAAGGTACGCGCGGCTTTAAAGGTATGGGGTCTGCATTGATAGACTGCAAAACGCCATCATCGCTAAGATGGAACTCTGCATTCTCGCACTTACCGCCCTTAGTCTTCACATAAAAACACTTGGTGGTGTCAATAACGCCAATCTGTGTCAGTCCGTAGTTGACAATGCTATAGGTAATCTCTTCCTCCTGGCCGATGCCGCGCAGACGCAGATACTTCTCTCCGTATTTGGCGAACATGCCCGGTGTATATGTCTTCTTTTCAACTTGCAAGCTGAACTCAATAGCGGTCTTGGGCAGATAATAGTAAATACCTTCCGCTGTACGACCGGGTTTCATCGGTGTTGACTGTTGTTGTGCCATAGCAACGATGCTGCACAAAAACATGGCTGCAAAAAGTAATTTTTTCATGTATCTATCGTTTTTAGTCTTTCAGTCTTTTGAATGCTCGTGGAATATAACGGATGATATCACTGGCCAGCAGACTTTCTTCGCCAAGATCTATAGCGGCCAAGTCACCAGCCAGTCCGTGTAAGTAGACACCCACCATGCAGGCTTCTTTGGGCTGATAGCCACGAGCCAAGAGACCCGTGATGATGCCTGTCAGTACGTCGCCACTGCCAGCAGTAGCCATACCAGCATTGCCTGTGGGGTTAAACATCACATGACCGTCGGCCATGCATATAGCAGTATAATGTCCCTTCAGAATAACGATGCCTTGTAGGCGCTCGGCCAGATTGCAGGCCTTGGTCAGTCGCTCATAGCTATCGGCAGAGTGACCTTCCAAACGGTCGAATTCTTTGGGATGTGGGGTTAGAATAATTCCTTTAGGTAGTTGCTGTAGCCACGCACGGTGGTTTGCCAGAATATTGAGTGCATCGGCATCGGCAACAATTGGGCATTGGGTGCGTCGCAATTGAGCGATGAGGGCGATGGCTGTCTGTTCGCTTTGTCCCAAACCAGGTCCTATGCCCAGTGCGTTATAGTCTTCTGTATCCACTGCTTCTGCAAAGATGGTTTCCTCAGAACCAGTCTGGATGACGGCCTCGGGAACTGTCTGCTGAATGATGGGGATGTTACGTTTGGGGGAATTGATGGTAAGTTTGCCTACACCAGAGCGGAGACAGGCTTTGGCAGCCAGTATCGCTGCTCCAGCCATGCAGTAGCTACCTGCAACAAGCAGTGCATTACCCATTTGTCCTTTGTGAGCAAAGGGATTGCGAGAGAGAAGGCAACGGCATATGTCGTTCTCCTCGAGTACTGTGTAGGATGCTTCCATCTTCTGGATACCTTCCTGGCTAAGACGGATATCCAATACTCGCAATTGTCCGACGAACTGTTGGTTCTCAGCGAAAAAGAATGATAACTTAGGCTGTTGCAGGGTGAGCGTCATGTGGGCTCGGATGATGTTGGCTCTGACATTGTAGGTATTGTCTTCGGCCATCAGTCCTGAAGGCATGTCAATGCTGATAATCTTCGATGGTGAGGCATTAATGTATTTCACCAAAGAAGAGAAACCGCCTGCCAGTGGCTTGTTGAGTCCGGAACCGAACAAACCGTCGATAACCAGTGTCTGTTCGTCAAGAACGGGTGGGTCAAATTCTTGAGTGACCTCTACGAACTGCTTGATGTGCTTATTGTCTTCCAACAACTTCTTGTTGGCAGCGCAGTCTGCTGACAGATGTCCACTGATGTTGAACAAATAGGCAGTAATCTGATAGCCCTGTTCAGCCAGCATACGTGCTACGGCTAAAGCGTCGCCACCATTATTGCCAGGGCCGGCAAACACCACAACGGGCGTTGCTGTGCCCCACACCTCGGTAATAGCACGCGCCATCGTTTGGGCGGCACGTTCCATCAGATTGATACTTGAGATAGGCTCGTTCTCAATGGTGTATTTGTCAAGCTCTTTAATCTGAGCACTCGTGAATATCTTCATTCAGTATGCAAAAATACGAAAAATATGTTATACAATACCTATATTTGCAAAAAAAATTGTAATTTTGTGCCAAAATTCATGTTTTTTAAAAATGAGCGTAGTTAAAATCAAGGACAAAACATTTAAAACGTCCATTTCTCAAGAAGAGATTCAAAAGAGAATCAAGGAGGTCGCAGCACAGATTAATGAGGATATGGCGGATAAGAATCCGCTCTTTCTCGGCGTGTTGAATGGCGCTTTTATTTTTGCTGCAGACTTGCTGCGTGAGATTACCATTCCTTGCGAGATTTCTTTTGTAAAACTTGCTTCGTATCAAGGAATTATGTCAACGGGTAAGGTTAAGGAAGTGATGGGTATCAACGAGGACCTAACGGGTCGAACCATCATTATCATTGAGGATATCGTTGACACAGGCCGCACCATGAAACAGATGATAGAATCGCTGGGCACCCGCAATCCAGCTGCTGTACACATCTGCGCCTTGTTCCTTAAACCCGATAAGCTACAGGAGCCTATCGATGTAGACTATGCATGCTTCTCTATTCCCAATGATTTTATTGTGGGCTACGGACTGGACTACGACCAACAAGGCCGTAACCTTAAAGAGATTTATACCTTAGTAGAAGAATAAGCTATGAGAGAAGTACATCTGCCACACCTGCCCAGTGATGTAGAGGCCCGTAACAAGGACCTCATAGCAGACGTGTGGTATAAGGGAAAAGAAACACAAATCAAACAAGACCAACAAAACATAAGAATCAGGATGAAGAACATTGTAATTTTTGGTGCTCCCGGATCAGGAAAGGGAACACAGAGCGATTTGATGATTGAACACTATGGTTTGGGACATATCTCTACGGGTGATGTGCTCCGCAACGAAATTAAGAATGGTACAGAACTTGGCAAGACTGCTCAGGGCTTCATTGATAATGGACAGTTGATTCCCGATGACCTGATGGTGTCTATACTTGCTAAGAAATATGACGAGTTCGGTCGTGGCCATAAGGGTGTTATCTTCGATGGTTTCCCCCGTACCATTCCACAGGCTGAGGCCTTGAAGCAGATGCTTGACGAGCGTGGTGACAAGGTCGCTGCAATGATTGAGTTGGATGTTCCTGAGGAGGAACTGATGACTCGCCTTATCAAGCGTGGTCAGGAGAGTGGTCGTGCTGATGACAACGAAGAGACTATCAAGAAGCGCCTTGTTGTTTATCATTCTCAGACTCAGCCGCTGATTGAGTGGTATAAGAAGGAAGGTCTGCACCACCATATCAATGGTAGTGGCACGCTGGAGCGCATCTTCGGCGATATTCAGAAAGTAATCGATAATCTGTAAATGGAAAGTAATTTCGTAGACTATGTAAAAATCATGTGTCGGTCGGGCAAGGGCGGTAAAGGCTCTATGCACCTGCGTCATGTGAAGTATAACCCTAACGGCGGTCCTGACGGTGGTGACGGTGGTAAGGGCGGTAGCATTATCTTGCGTGGTAATCACAATTACTGGACGCTGCTGCACCTGAAATACGAACGCCACATCTTTGCTGAACATGGAGGCAATGGCGGGCGTGACAAGTGCCATGGTACCGATGGCAAGGACATCTATATTGATGTGCCCTGTGGTACTGTGGTATATAATGCCGAGACGGGTAAGTATGTCTGCGATATTACTTACGATGGTCAGGAAATTGTGCTCCTCAAAGGTGGACGTGGCGGACTGGGTAATTTCCAGTTCCGTACAGCAACCAACCAGGCGCCACGCTATGCTCAGCCTGGTGAACCCATGCAGGAGATGACGATTATTCTGGAACTGAAACTATTGGCTGATGTCGGCTTGGTTGGCTTCCCTAATGCAGGTAAGTCAACCCTGCTGTCGTCGCTGTCTAATGCTCGTCCCAAGATAGCCAACTATCCGTTTACCACCATGGAACCCTCCTTGGGTATCGTAGGCTATCGCGACAATAAGTCGTTTGTGATGGCCGACATCCCTGGAATCATTGAGGGCGCAGCTGAGGGTAAGGGTTTAGGACTGCGTTTCCTGCGTCATATCGAGCGTAACTCCCTGCTACTCTTTATGGTGCCAGGCGACACCGATGATATTAAGCGCGAATATGAGATTCTGCTCAATGAGTTGGCTCAGTTTAATCCTGACATGCTCGACAAGCACCGTGTGTTAGCGATTACCAAGTGTGACCTGCTGGACGAGGAACTGGTAGAGATGCTGCGTGAGACATTACCTCAGGACTTGCCCTGCGTGTTTATTTCGGCTGTGGCCAATCAAGGCCTCGACGAACTGAAGGATGTGCTGTGGCGTGAGCTTAACGCTGAGAGCAATAAGTTGGCAGCTGTGATGGCCGAAGATACCCTTGTACATCGTGACAAGGACATGACACGCTTTGCGGAAGAGTTGGCTGACGAAGGTGAAGATGAGGACATTGAGTACGTCGATGATGTAGAAGATGTCGATGATTACGAAGATCTGGATGATCTGGAAGATTTTGAATACGAATAATCCCTGATGTCCATGAAGATACGTCCATTCCTGCTTGCTATTGTTGCGATGATTGCATTGTCGTCGTGTGCTCAGACGCAGTTCACTGCGTTGGAACAGCAGCAGATCAGTATAGAGGACCCGACGCTCTTTGAGAAGTCGGATGCTTTCACTATTGATTTTAGCAGTGGACGTGACCGTGACTACTCCTTTCCGCTGCCTGTTGGTAAGGCTAAGGTAATGTCTGACTACTCGGTAGAGATAGAGACCACAAAAGGTGATGCTGTCAAATCCATGTTTGCTGGTGTGGTACGTCTGTCAAGGCGTAGTGCCACCTATGGTAATGTCATTGTGGTGCGTCATGGTAACGGTCTGGAGACAATGTATGCCAATAATGCGGAAAACTTGGTGAAATCTGGCGACCGCGTGAAGGCAGGTCAGACCATCGCTATCGTAGGTACAGAGAAAGGACGGACGTTCTGTCGCTTTGCCCTCATGGTCAACGGTAGTCGTATCAATCCCTCCATCATATTTAGTTCTGAGAGTCATCTGCTACGTCAGCAGGTGGTGCTTTTTCAGAAGACAGCCAATTGGAAGGTTAATGTCAGTGTGATGAAGGAACCGGTGGTCGACAAGCCAGAGTCGGTACAATGGTGGAGCTATCCGCTACCGGGTGCTAAGGTAATCAGCCCGTATGGTAGCCGTGGCGGACGTCGTCATACGGGAGTGGATTTAAAAACCGTCAACAAGGACAATATCCTCGCAGCCTTCGATGGTGAGGTTGTATTCTCAGGTCCTTTCTCTGGTTATGGTAACCTGATACGTATCCGCCATGACAATGGCCTGGAAACCTATTATAGCCATAACTCCAAAAACTTAGTGAAGGTTGGTGAACAGGTGAAGGCAGGTCAGGTGATTGCTCTTACTGGACAAACAGGTCGTGCCTCAACACCTCATCTGCATTTTGAGACACGCATTGGTGGACAGGCTGTCAATCCTAATCGCTTCTTTGACCACCAGACATACAGCATCCGTTTGGATGCCTTTAATAAGAAGCGTGACGGCTACGTCATCAAGCGCTAAACAGCTATTATTTCTTTTTGACCTTGATACCGATACCTGTAATACCAGGCAGTATCTCGCGTTTCATATCGTGGTGTACCGATAGGTGCAGTGAGTCACCCCGATGCAGTTGTTGGTCCTTTAGTGGAAAAGTGTATTGGTATTGACTAATACCTTGTCCTATAGCGTTGCCACGCTCGTCGATGAGGTCGCAATCAAGAGTGTCAGTCGTTGTTGCTCCTGCTGGGTAGATGGTCTGCTCAACGATAAGCCTCAAACGCATAAAAGGATATTTGTTGCTGATGCGCAGGGCCAATTCCTCTTGATATATGGCATCGTCACTCATCCTGTTGGTTTCAAAGGTGAGCAAGTCATTCTTCTCCCACCCACCTTCGGGAGTATTCTCGTAGTGGTAATAGACGGTAGACTGCTTACAGGATGTTAGCAGCAGTATCGCCAACAGGAAGAATGACAGCAGATAATGCCTATTGGTCATTGCGTGGAGCTTGTGGCTTGCGGTTCTTCTTTTTCTTCTTTTTCTTTGAACGGTCAAAGCGTGCGATATTCTCCTGTGTAGCTAAATCTACAGGACCTTGTGCAGCTTTCTGTCCGCCATCGATGGTCAGGCTATTGGGCTTCTCACCACGACGGTTCATCTCAATGATCTGCTTGGCTCGTTCGGCCGTGATGGTTTCCAGATTTGCAGCGATGTTCTTGTCGGTAGAGTAGGTGATGAGGCCTGCTAGGATATCTGCTTTGAAATAGTAATAGTCAGAATCCTGTGTTTGCAGTTGGATGTCCTTAGGTGGTAACTGGCGTCCTGCCTCTACATAGTCGTCAACTTCGTAGTTCAAGCAGCATTTCAGTTTGGCACACATACCAGCCAATTTCTGTGGGTTCAGCGAAATGTCTTGGTGGCGGGCAGCCTGTGTACCTACACTGACGAAGTTTTTCATCCAAGTGGCACAACAGAGTTCACGACCGCAGGGCCCCGTACCACCAATAAGTCCTGCCTCCTGACGTGCACCAATCTGTTTCATCTCGATGCGTACGTGGAAGGTGGCTGCAAGGTCTTTAATCAGTTGGCGGAAGTCCACACGCTCGTCAGCGATATAGTAGAAGATGGCCTTGTTGCAGTCGCCCTGATATTCTACGTCTCCAATCTTCATCTTCAGTCCCAGACCTTTGGCAATCTGGCGACTCTCAATCATCGTAGCATGCTCACGACTCTTGGCCTCCTGGTATTTCTCCATATCTACAGGACGAGCTATGCGGTATACGCGACGGATGTCGTCGGCCGACTTGAGGTTGGCCTTCTTCATTTGTATCATAGCAAGACGACCGGTCAGCGATACCACACCGATGTCGTGGCCAGGATTAGCTTCTACAGCTACGATGTCGCCCTTCTTGAGTGGCAGATTGTTGACATTATGATAGTAACCCTTTCGGGTATGTTTGAACTGTACCTCTACAAGGTCGGTAGTATCGGTATTGCCCGGCACGTCGGCCAGCCAGTCGTAGGTATTCAACTGACGATCCTGTCGACCAACGGCATGCTTGCACAGTCCGCGGTCACAACCGGTCATAATCATGAGTTCTTTCTCCATATATGATATCTCTTATCTTTTATCTCTTATCTATTTCTGTATCAGTAGTACTATCATCTGCAGGGCCATGTCGAAGAACACAATCTTGGCATTGGCATTCTGTCCGATGTCACGGATGGCGCGGTCGATGAGTTCTGTTATTGGTAGTATATTCGCTTCGTTGATGAAACGTGCGAAGTTGCGAGCAAACTCCTCTTCGCGTTGTGACATGTAGCAGAGATCTCCTTGTTGGAAGTTGTACATGAAGTTCTCACGGATCAAGTGCAGGAAGTAGGCAAGGAAACGCTTCTGACGCTCACGACCCATTGATGCCAGCTGTTCGCTCCACTGTTTGAGATCCTTGATTTTTCGTTGGTAGGCCAATCGCATGAGCGCTTGGAAAAGATCCAAGAACAGCTCATTCTCCGTATCGGTAGTCAGCAGTTCTATGGCTTGTCGCCAACTGCCATTGGCCATACGGCCGATGCGTTGTGCCATGTCGTCGCTCAGTCCACGCTTTTCTTTCAGTGCCTGACAGATGCTGTCTGTATCAATACGTTTGACGTCGATGCGCTGTACACGACTGCGAATAGTCTCAAGCAACTTCTCTGGTTCTTCACACACCATGATGAAGATGGTCTGTGAGGGTGGTTCCTCCAATAGCTTCAGTATCTTGTTGGCACAGTCAATATTCATGCGCTCAGGCAGCCAGATGATGCTAACCTTATAACCTCCTTGGCTGGACTTTAGCGACAGTTTGCGAAGTAGTGCATCGCTCTCACCGGCAGTAATGATGGCCTGTTGGTTTTCACCGCCCATCTGCTCCAGCCAGTCAGTCATAGTAAAATAGTAGCCACCCATCACCATCTCATGCCACTGTGCAGCAAAATCATCGCTGACAGGTTTGTGGTCGGCACCCATAGATGGCAGCTTGATGGTAGGATAGGTGAAATGCAGGTCTGGATGTTCGAGTTTCTCAAGCATAGCATCGCCACGGCCCGCTAGCAATACCTTTGCAAAGCCGATGGCCAGTGCCATCTTGCCGCTGCCTTGTGGTCCGCAGAGCATCAGCGCATGGGGCAGGCGCTCTTCGCTCTTTAGCTGCAAGAGTCGCTCTTGTATGTCGTGTTGTCCTATGACCTGTTCAAACATTATAGTAATCGTTTCGCAATCTCAGCTACCGAATCGACAGCTGATACCGTATAGAAATGAATATTATGAATGCCGGCATCGTATAGCTCCTGGCACTGGGCAGTAGTCCATTCAATACCCAGCTGGCGAGCCTGCTCGTCGGTCTTGCACTTGACAATCTCCTTAGCCAATGCTTCTGGGATGTCGCAGTGGAACGTTTTAGGGACGACAGTCAACTGACTCAGCTTAGCCATGGGTTTGATACCAGGTACGATAGGTATGGTGATGCCCATCTCACGGGCTTTCTTGACAAAGTTGAAGTATTTCTGGTTGTCGAAGAACAGCTGGGTAACAGCATATTGTGCGCCTAAATCCTGTTTCTGCTTCAGATACTGCATGTCCATCTCCAGGTTAGGGGCCTCTTCGTGCTTCTCTGGATAGCAGGCTACGCCGAAATCAAACTTGGGGCCAGGGTGCTTGATGGGGGTGCCATCGGCAAAGAAACCCTCGTTGAAACGCGCCACCTGCTTGATGAGGTCGGTGGTGTGGGCATGACCGCCAGGGGTCGGCGTAAAACGGCTGTCTTCCTTGGCCTTGTCGCCACGTAGTAGCATGAGGTTGCGGATGCCTAAGAACTGTAGGTCGAGCAACTCATACTCAATATCCTCAATAGTCTGTCCACTACAGATGACATGGGGTTCTACGGGAATGTCGTAGCGGTGCTGGATAGCTGCAGCGATGGCAATAGTGCCAGGACGGCGACGAATGCGTTGGCGTTCGTACTGTCCGTTGCTGAGCTCCTTGTAAACATATTCCGAGTGGTGCGTCGTAATGTTGATGAAAGCAGGGTTGAAGACTGCCAATTTGTCGATGGTCTGAAACAAAGTCCCTGTACCGTTGCCTTTCAGAGGCGGCAGTACTTCAAAGGAAAAACGCTTCTCGTCGGTATTGAGTTTAATATAGTCTGCTACTGTCATTGTTATTTCGAACCACTTGTAAGCTACAAAATTAGTTAAAAAGTTGCAAATAAGCAAGGAATTTCAGATAAAAATGCTACTTTTGTAATCTGTTAACGAAATAACTAAAGAAAAAACTATGAAACGAATCCTTGTAGCAGAAGACAATGACAGCAATTACCTGCTGATGACCTTTATTCTCAAGGGCCACTATGATTTCTTTCGTGCCATTAATGGACAAGACGCAGTTGACAAAGCATCTACTGAGCATCCCGACCTGATATTGATGGATTTAAAGATGCCGAGGATGGATGGTTTAGAAGCTACCAAGCAGATTAAGACAATGTTGCCTAACATGCCGATTATCGCTCTGACGGCCAATGCGTTTGATAGCGACCGTCAACAGGCGATGGATGCCGGTTGTGATGCCTTCCTTTCCAAGCCAGTCAGTGCTGTGGACTGTCTGCAGACCATTGACAAACTCCTGGCTTGAGAATTAAACTAGTGCGTGTGCATCTCTAAGCAGTTCGCGACATTGCTCCAGAATGGCCAATAGGTCATCTGCTTTTTCTGCGCGCAACATTTTGATGCGTGTCTCTCGGAAGTTAGGAATGCCTTTAAAGACAGGACTGGCAGCCAGATGGCGACGGGTATGCAGAATACCGCGATACTCGTCGATGCGCTCTATGTTGATGCGCAACTGTTCCTCCAAGACGTCGATTTTCTCGTCGAGCGTCAGTTCTTTCTTGCTGAAAAGCCAAGGCTGACCAAAGGTGGCACGACCAATCATCACGGCATCCACGCCATACTGGTCGAAGGCACGATCAGCATCTGCCAGTGTCTTGATATCGCCATTGCCAATGATCGGAATATGGATACGAGGATTTTTCTTGACCTCTCCAATCAGAGTCCAGTCTGCATTGCCTGTATACATCTGACTACGTGTACGTCCGTGGATGGTCAGCGCTTGGATACCACAGTCCTGCAACTGCTCAGCCAGCGTGGTAATGATGAGTTGTTCGTGGTTCCATCCTAAGCGAGTCTTTACCGTGACGGGTAATTTGACGGCCTGCACCACTTTCTCTGTAATCTCCAATAGTTTGGGAATGTTCTGCAGCATGCCAGCACCAGCGCCCTTGCCTGCCACCTTTTTCACAGGACAGCCAAAGTTCAAGTCGATAACGTCAGGGCCAGCCTGTTCGACAATCTTTGCAGCCTCCACCATTGCATCGATGTCGCGACCATATATCTGGATACCTACAGGACGTTCCTCGTCACTGATGGTCAACTTCTTTACGGTCGACTTTATATCGCGCACCAGCGCTTCTGCAGATACAAACTCTGTATAGACCATAGAGGCTCCAAACCGCTTGCATAGCATGCGGAAGCCAATGTCCGTGACATCCTCCATAGGAGCGAGGAAGAGAGGACGCTCGCCAAACTCTATATTACCTATCTTCATCGTTAGAACATTTGACTGACACGGTGGATACCTGCTACCAACGTGTCGATTTCCTCCTTCGTATTATACAATGCAAATGAGGCACGCACCGTACCACTAATACCCAGACGATCCATTAGGGGTTGTGCACAATGGTGACCAGTACGCACGGCAATGCCGAGGCGGTCGAGTAGGGTACCCATATCAAGATGGTGGATGTTACCGACGTTGAAAGATACTACTGCATCCTTGTCAGCGATAGAATCGTTGATCACATTGGGACCATAGATGGTCATGCCGTCTATGGATTGTAGCTGTTCCATGCAATAGCGGGTGAGTTCCTGCTCATGCTGCTGGATGGCATCAAGACCAATGCCTTCCATATATTCGATGGCTTTGGCCAGTCCATGAGTGGCTACATAGTCGGGCGTGCCAGCCTCAAACTTAAAGGGCAGGCGCTCGAAGGTGGTTTTCTCCCATGTAACCTTGTCAATCATCTCGCCACCACCCTGATACGGTGGCAACTTCTCCAGCCATTCCTCTTTTCCATAGAGCGCACCGATGCCCGTAGGACCATACATCTTATGACCGCTAAAGGCAAAAAAGTCGCAATCCATGGCCAGCACGTCAATCTTCATGTGGGGAGCACTTTGTGCACCATCCACCAATACGGGGATGCCGTGTTCGTGGGCTATCTTGATAATCTGCTCGACAGGGTTTACTGTGCCCAACACATTGCTGACATGGGCTATGCTGAGCAGCTTGGTTTTCTCCGTCAGGTACGCCTCGACATTGTCGAGACACAGTTTACCATCATCCGTAATGGGCAGGTGCTTCACCACGATGCCATGCTTCTGGGCTTGCAGCTGCCACGATACGATATTGGAATGGTGCTCCATCTCTGTTACCAACACCTCGTCGCCTGGCTGCATCTGACCCTCGCAGAATGAACTGGCTACCAGGTTGATAGCCTCAGTGGTGCCACGCGTAAAGACGATTTCTTCCGTCTTTTGAGCATTGATAAACTGGCGAACCTTCTCACGAGCAGCCTCATGTAGGTCAGTAGCCTGCTGGCTGAGGTAGTGTACGCCACGATGCACGTTGGCATTCACGTTGAGATACTCGTCGCGCATAGCGTCAAGTACGCTCAGCGGTTTCTGTGTGGTAGCTGCATTGTCCAGATAGACCAGTGGCTTACCATATACTTCCCGCTGCAAAATGGGGAAATCTTCTCGTATTTTTTGTACGTCGTACATGTCGTTTTCTAAATTTTCGTGGCAAAGGTACAAAAAAAACATAATTTTTGGCTCATTATTCGTATTTATTTTCTATCTTTGCACTCAGACTAAACACTTAAATTTTACTGCTTATGAAACAGTTTGTACTTGCAATGATGATGGCAACAGCAGTCTGCACGACAGCTTTTGCACAAAACAAAGTGAAGAATATCTATGCCAGTTCGTCAAAACTGAACATAGAAATGTTGCAGAACAGCGATCAGACTATACAGCTGAATCGCTACTTCTTTGCTGGCTATAACACGTTGTGTCTGCCTATGACGGTCGCTGCTGAGCAACTTGGCGATGTCAAGGTAGAGCGTTTTCAAGGTATGCAGCAGGAGGGTGACGTCCTGAACCTCTATTTCGTAGAGTGCACCAACGATGGTATTCAGGCTGGTGTACCTTATTTGGTATACTCGCCGAAGAGTCAGTATCTGCGCATCAAGAATAGCGATGCAATGATGATTGGCAACCAGTTGACCCCCATTCAGATGAGTGATGGAAAGGGTAATGTTGTGACCTTCGGTAGCTCTTGGGAAATTTCTGACAAGGAAGGTCGCTATGGTATCCCTGCCCAACAGAAGGTAACTCCGTTGGAGGCTGTCCTGATTAAGACTACTGCCGAGCAGAAGTTTCTGCCTACCCGTTGTGGTTTTACGTGGGATATGCAGAGTACTACTGCCAAGGAGTTGCGCATTGTACACCTCGCAGCATCGGAGGTAACAGCTATCAAGGATGTTACCATGAAGACGAATGCTGATGACAACCTTTACGACTTGAATGGTCGCAAGGTAAGCCATACTTCTAAGGGCTTGCTCATCCAGAATGGTAAGAAGACGGTGGTGAAATAACCGATATCTGACAACAATAAAGGGAACCAGTCGGTTCCCTTTATTTGTTTATTTGCAGAGCTTGCAGCCTGTGCATTTATTCAGCTCGCCACGGAAGCGCTTTTCTACCAGATAGTGCAGACGGTCGCGCAGAGGCTCCAGCTGCATCTTATCGATAACCTCATTGATAAAGGCGTTCTGCAACAGTAGCTTAGCCTCGCTGAGCGAGATACCACGCTGACGCATATAGAACAGGGCGGCATCGTTGAGTTGTCCAACGGTAGAGCCATGAGCACACTTTACGTCGTCAGCATAAATCTCCAGCATTGGCTGAGTAAACATGCGAGCCTCTTTGGTGGCCGTCAGGTTCTGGTTAGTCATCTGCGAGGTAGTCTTCTGGGCACCATGTTCTACGAGCACGCGACCAGCAAAGGCAGCGGTGGCCTTGTCATCAAGCACATATTTATATAACTCGTTACTGGTGCAGTGGGGCACCTTGTGTGTAATCAGTGTGTTGTTGTCCACATGCTGTTGCTTGTCAGCAATGACGCAGCCATAGCACTGACATTCGGCTCCCTCACCAGAGAAGGTAAGGTCGAGCTTGTTGCGCGTTACACCATTATGCAGTGTGATAACATTATGATTCACGCGACTGTTCGCCTGTTGGTCGATATAGACGTTGCTCACGCGTACATTTTTATGATGCGTCTCCTCCAGACAATACAGATCCAACGAGGCATTCTCACCTACAAAGGCCTCGATGACCTGTGTGGCGAGGAAGTTACGGTCGTCAGCGGCATGGTCGCAAAACAGCATCTTCAGTTCAGCACCCTCTTCCAAGACGATAAGCACGCGACGGTTCACCATCAGGTCTACGTCAGAGCGTAGAATGTTGATAACCTGAATGGCACGGTCTACCTTCACGTTCTTGGGCACATAGACATAGAGACCGTCCTGTGCCAGCATGGTGTTCAGGTCGGTAACGGCATCACCAGCCTTACCTGCCAAGCGGTTATAATACTCGCTGGTGGCAAAGTCCTTCAATGAGCCGATGATGACACCTTCAGGCAGATGCCCCTTGGGTTGCGTCGTAGTGAAGAAAGCGTCATTCACTACGAAATAAAGACTCGTGGAGAGGTTGGGCACGTCGCAGCGGAAAGCATTGTAGGGATCTACAGGTATCTGCAGGCGGTTCAGGTTCAAGCCATAGTCAGGCTCGAAGAGTTTCTGCATGTCAGTATACTTGTAGCGCTCTACCTTCTTGGTGGGGAATCCCTGCTTGCAGAAGCGTTCAAAGGCCTCGTCGCGTACCGCATTCATCACGTCACTGCTGTGCTCGTGAATCATCGTGCGACACTGCTCATACAGGTCTATATATTGTTTCTCACTATTCATTTTTCACTATTCACTAGGGATCCGCCCGCTTACTCTTCGCCTATCTCTTCTTTTATCCAATCGTAGCCATGCTCCTGAATCTGTACAGCCAGCTCAGGACCGCCAGTCTTGACGATGCGACCCTTGTAGAGCACGTGTACGAACTGTGGCTTAATCATCTCCAGCAGACGGTCGTAGTGGGTGATGACAATGCACGATGTCTCAGGGGTCTGCAGCTTGTTTACACCCTCTGCCACGATGCGCATGGCATCAACGTCCAGACCGGAGTCTGTCTCGTCGAGGATGCTCAACTTAGGTTCGAGCATAGCCATCTGGAAGATCTCGTTGCGCTTCTTCTCACCACCGCTGAAACCCTCGTTAACGGAACGATTGGCCAGCTTGGAATCGAGCTCCACAATCTTACGCTTCTCGCGCTGCAGCTTCAGGAACTCAGCAGCGTTCATGGGCTCCAGTCCCTGATATTTGCGCTTCTCATTGATGGCAGCCTTCATGAAGTTGGTCATCGACACACCAGGAATCTCCACAGGATACTGGAACGAGAGGAACAACCCCTCGTGAGCTCTGTCCTCTGGCTTCATCTCCAACAAGTTCTTGCCATTGAAGTAGGCTTCGCCTTCTGTAACCTCGTAGAGTGGATTGCCTACGAGTACAGCACTCAGTGTCGACTTACCAGAACCATTAGGTCCCATGATAGCATGTGTCTCGCCATCCTTGATAACCAGATCAATGCCTTTTAATATCTCTTTATCGCCTATCTTGGCGTGTAAGTTCTTTACTTCTAACATATTATTTTTTACTACGAACTATAGGAAAGCATAACGACAAACAAACAGGACTGCCAAAAGGATGGTACCCCAGTTCATATTGTTACGCTCGTCTTCATCTTTTATTGTTCCTGACAACAGATGTATCAGTACATAAGAAATAACACCCATCAGAATACCATCAGATATACTATAGGTGAGTGGCATTAGTACGATACATACAAAACAAGGTATAGCTGTTACATATTTTGAGAAATCAACCTTGCGGATATCGTGCATCATCATCACACCTACCAGAATCAGTGCTGCAGCTGTTGCCTGAGCAGGAATAGCCAGGAACAGAGGAGCAAAGAGTAAGGCCACAAGGAAGCAGATGGCTACGGTAAAGCTGGTGAGACCAGAGCGTCCACCAACGTTTACACCCGAGGCGCTCTCAACGTATGTGGTTACGGTAGATGTGCCAAGCATAGAACCGATGGTTGTACCGATGGCATCAGCCATGAAGGCTTGATTCAGGTTCTTCACATTGCCATTGTCATCTACCATACCAGCACGGTTTGATACACCAATAAGGGTACCGATGGTATCAAACATATCAATAAACAAGAATGTAAGCACCACAACAACCATATCTACCGTGAAAATGTTATGCCACTCAAACTGCATGAAGATGGGGCTGATAGATGGTGGTGTAGACATGATACCCGAATAGTTGGTTACACCCAATGGAATACCTACCAATAAGCAAGGCTCCTGTAACACCCCTTACCAAGAGCGCGGCTGTTAACAGTATACCAAAAATACTCAGCAGTACAGCAGGGTTGTGCATATCACCCAATGTGATGAAAGTTGATTCTGAAGAGGCAACAATACCTGCTCCCTTCAGACCCACAAAGGCGATAAAGAGACCGATACCAGGACTGATAGCTCGACGCATAACCAGAGGAATGGCGTTGACAATATACTGGCGCAAACCTGTAACGGTTAATAAGATGAAGATGAGACCTTCTATCATGACAGCTGTCAGTGCGAACTGCCACGAATAGCCCATCGTCAGCACTACGGTGTACGCAAAGAAAGCGTTCAGTCCCATACCAGGTGCCAAGGCAAAAGGCAGTTTTGCATAGATTGCCATCACCAAAGTACCCACTATTGCCGATATGCAAGTTGTGGTAAACACTGCCCCTGCATCCATACCAGTAGCTGAGAGAATGCTGGGATTGACAGCTAAAATGTAAGCCATCGTCAAGAAAGTGGTAATGCCACCAATAACCTCCTTGCGTAGAGTCATCTTGGAGGAATCAAATCCAAATAATTTCTCTAACATAGTCTTTATAGTTTAACCTACAGTTCCTTCTAATGATACACTTAATAGTTTCTGCGCTTCAACGGCAAACTCCATAGGTAGTTTCTGCAGTACTTCCTTGGCATAGCCGTTGACGATGAGGCCTACGGCCTGCTCAGTGGGAATGCCGCGCTGGTTGCAGTAGAACAGCTGGTCTTCGGAAATCTTGGAGGTGGTAGCCTCGTGCTCGAAGATGGCCGTATCGTTGTGCACATCCATATAGGGGAAGGTGTGTGCACCACAGTTGGAACCCAGCAGCAGGGAGTCACACGACGAATAGTTGCGGGCATTGTCGGCAGTAGAGGCGGCACGCACCAGACCACGGTAGCTGTTCTGTGAATGACCTGCAGAGATACCTTTCGATATGATGGTCGACTTGGTATTCTTACCGATATGAATCATCTTCGTACCTGTATCGGCCTCCTGATAGTTGTTGGTAACAGCAACGCTGTAGAACTCTGCCTGTGAGTTGTCGCCACGCAGGATGCACGAAGGATATTTCCACGTAATAGCGGAACCCGTCTCTACCTGAGTCCACGACAGCTTGGAGTCAACACCACGCAGGTCGCCACGCTTGGTAACGAGGTTCAGCACACCACCTTTACCATTCTCATCACCTGGATACCAGTTCTGCACAGTAGAGTACTTCACCTCTGCACGGTCCATCACGATAATCTCCACGATAGCAGCATGTAGCTGGTTCTCGTCGCGCATCGGAGCAGTACAACCTTCCAAGTAGCTGACGTACGAGTCGTCGTCAGCGATAATCAAGGTACGTTCGAACTGACCTGTATTACGGGCATTAATGCGGAAATAACTGCTCAGCTCCATCGGACAGCGCACACCCTTGGGGATATATACAAAGGAACCGTCGCTGAATACGGCACTGTTGAGAGCCGCAAAGAAGTTATCCTTGTAAGGTACCACAGAACCAAGGTACTGTCGCACCAAGTCGCCATGCTCCTTGATGGCCTCACCAATAGAGCAGAAGATGACGCCCTTTTCGCGCAGTTTCTCCTTAAAGGTAGTCTTCACGCTGACTGAGTCCATAATGGCATCCACAGCAGTGTTGCCACTCAGTGCCAGTCGCTCCTCAAGGGGAATGCCCAACTTGTCGAAGGTCTTTTCCAATTCTGGGTCGATAGCGGGTGAACCGCCATCAGCAGCCGAAGACGCAGGTTTCGCTGTGGGGTCAGCGTAATAAGAGATGGCCTGATAGTCAATCTCGGGAACGTGCACATGGCCCCATTTAGGTTCCTTCTGCTCCTTCCAGTAGCGGAACGCCTTCAGGCGGAACTCAAGCATCCACTCGGGTTCCCCTTTCTTAGCAGAGATGAGCCGAACGATATCCTCGTTCAGCCCTTTCTCTATTATCTCAGTATGTACGTCGGTGGTAAAGCCAAACTCATACTTTTGCTCAGCCACCTGACGTACAAATTCATTCTTAGTATTCACTATACACTATACACTTTTCGTTAGCGAAGCGTTACAGTTTCTGTTCAACCTCAATCTCCGTGAAGGTCTCGATGATATCGCCAACCTGGATGTCGTTGAAGTTAACGAGTGAGATACCGCACTCCAGACCTGTAGCCACTTCCTTGGCATCATCCTTGTAACGCTTCAGGGCATCGATAGCAGCAGTGTGGATAACGATACCGTCGCGGATGACGCGAGCCTTATCCTTCGCATGTACCTTACCCTCGGTAACAAGACCACCGGCAACAGTACCGACCTTGGAGATCTTGAAGACCTGCTTGACTTCAATCTCACCAGAGACAATCTCCTTCTTCACCTTGTCAAGCATACCCTGCATAGTGCTCTTTACATCGTCGATAGCGTCGTAGATGATAGAGTAGGTGTTGATCTCCACACCCTCACGGTCGGCAGCACGACGGGCATCGGCAGAAGGACGTACCTGGAAACCGATGATGATAGCCTCAGAAGCACTGGCCAGCATAACGTCGTTCTCTGAAATCTGACCAACGGCCTTCGAGATGACGTTCACCTGTACCTTCTCGGTAGACAGCTTGATGAATGAGTCAGACAGTGCCTCGATAGAACCGTCGGTATCACCCTTCACGATGATGTTCAACTCATGGAACTCACCCAGAGCGATACGGTGTGACAACTCGTCGAGACCGAGTTTCGTAGTAGTACGCAGGCTCTGTTCACGCTGCAACTGGATACGCTTGTTGGCAATTTCGCGGGCTTCCTGCTCAGAGTCCATCACGTGGAATGAGTCACCGGCAGTAGGAGCGCCGTTCAGACCCAGGATGATAGCGGGCTCAGCAGGACCAGCCTTCTCAATGCGCTGGTTACGCTCATTGAACATAGCCTTCACCTTACCCCAGGCAGTACCTGCGATAACGACGTCACCGACCTTCAATGTACCATTAGATACGAGGACGGTAGAGACATAGCCACGACCCTTGTCGAGTGACGACTCGATGATAGAACCAGTAGCCTTGCGATTGGGGTTAGCCTTCAGGTCGAGCATCTCAGCCTCGAGCAGCACCTTCTCCAACAGCTCATAGACACCCTGTCCCTTCTTTGCGCTGATCTCCTGGCACTGGTACTTACCGCCCCAGTCTTCTACCAGCAGGTTCATGTTGGCCAAGTCCTCACGAATCTTATCGGGGTTAGCACCTGGCTTATCAATCTTGTTGATGGCGAATACCATTGGTACGTTGGCAGCCTGAGCGTGAGCGATGGCCTCCTTGGTGGTAGGCATCACAGAGTCGTCGGCAGCCACGATGATGATAGCAATATCCGTTACCTGAGCACCACGAGCACGCATAGCCGTGAAGGCCTCGTGACCAGGAGTATCGAGGAAGGTGATGCTCTGACCATTCTTCAACGTCACGTTGTAAGCACCGATGTGCTGGGTAATACCACCAGCCTCACCAGCAATCACGTTGGTGTTACGGATGTGGTCGAGCAGCGAGGTCTTACCATGGTCTACGTGACCCATCACTGTTACGATAGGAGCGCGAGTAACCAGATCGTTCTCATCGTCCTCCTCCTCAGTGATAGCATTCTGCACCTCGGCAGAGACATATTCTGTGGTAAATCCAAACTCATCAGCCACGATATTGATGGTCTCAGCATCCAGACGCTGGTTGATAGATACCATGATACCGATAGACATACAGGTACCGATAACCTGGTTAACACCGACGTTCATCATGGTAGCCAACTCAGAAACCGTCACGAACTCGGTCAGCTTCAGCACCTTGCTCTGTGCTGCCTCTGCTGCCATCTCCTCGTTCATGCGCTCAGCAACAGCGTCACGCTTCTCACGACGATACTTGGCACCCTTCTTGTTCTGGTTCTTTGAGGTCAGACGCGCCAGCGTCTCCTTAACCTGACGTGCTACAGCCTCATCGTCAACCTCCAATGGCTTCTGGATGGGGCGGTTCTTCTTGTTCTTCTTGCCCTGTCCCTGCTGCTGGTTGTTGCCCTGCTGCTGACGGTTGTCCTTATTATTCTTGTTCTTATTCTGTTGGTTGGCCTGCTTGGCAGCAGCTTCGATATCAACCTTGTCAGTGCGGATGCGCTCACGCTTCTTGCGCTCGCCAGCAGCCTTCTCCTCACGCTCTTTGCGACGCTCTTCCTTAGACTTCTTCTTAGGACGCGTGCTCTGATTCAGCGAGTCAAGGTCGATCTTGCCCAACACGTTCAACTGGGTGGCAGGTTTCATGAAGTCACCAGGTGTCTTGGCCAGTGTCGGCTCGTTGCTTGTGGCAACGGGCTCTTCAGCTTTCCCCTCGTCATTATCAGACGATTGGTGTTCACCATCGCCTTCTTCAACAACGGCGGGCTCTGGCTGCTCTACGGGCTTAGCGACAGGAGCTTCTGGCTCTTCTTTCTTTTCTACCTCCACGGGGCTTTCGGCAGTAGCCACGGGGGTTGGCTCTGGTTTTGGAGCAGGCTCCGGAGCAGGAGCAGGTTTGGGTTTACCAATCTGCGAGAGGTCGATCTTGCCCAATGTCTTCAAGCCTGTACGCTGTTCCATCAACTCTTCAGTCTTTGTAACAGCCTTCTCAGCTTTTTCAGCCTTCTCGACTTTCTTCTCTTTCGCTTTCTTGGTAAACATCATCTCTGCTTGGGTCTTTACAGCCTTGTCGTTGCTGAATTCGTCGACCAACGCCTGATACTGTTCATCTGAGATTTTAGTATTAGTCGTTGCATCGTCGCGAATCTCGCCCAAACTGCTCTTTTTCTTTAGGAAATCAACTGCCGTTTGAAGTCCTATATTCAGTTCTGATAATACTTTATTTAATCTGACACCCATTCTAATTTACAATTTGACGATTTACAATTTACGGTTTACTCGAACTCTGCACGGAGTACTTCCAGCAGGTGGTCGACGGTCTCTTCCTCCAGGTCGGCCTTCTCAATGAGCATCTCACGAGGAGCGTTGAGCACAGCCTTGGCAGTATCCAAACCGATAGCCTTGATGGCATCGATGATCCACTGGTCGATCTCGTCAGAGAACTCGTCGAGGTAGATATCCTCGTCGGCCTCACCCTCGTTAACTACACGGAAGACGTCGATGGTGTACTCTGTTAGCATAGAGGCGAGCTTTATGTTCAGACCACCCTTACCGATAGCCAGGCTGACCTCCTCGGGCTGCAGATAAACCTCTGCCTTGTGCTCTTCAGGGTTCAGCGTGATGCTGGTAACCTTAGCAGGTGACAGAGCGCGCTGGATGAACAGCTGCATGTTGCTTGAGTAGTTGATGACGTCGATGTTCTCGTTGCACATTTCACGAACGATACCGTGAACACGGCTACCCTTCACACCAACGCAGGCTCCTACTGGATCGATACGATCGTCGTAGCTCTCGACAGCCACCTTGGCACGCTCACCAGGCATGCGGGCAATGCGACGGATGGTGATCAGACCGTCCTGAATCTCAGGAACCTCGGCTTCGAGCAGACGCTCCAGGAACTGAGGACTGGTACGAGAGAGGATGATGCGAGGATTGTTGTTCTCGTTCTGTACCTCCTTGACGATGGCACGAACGGTCTCGCCCTTGTGGTAGTTGTCGGCAGGAATCTGCTCCTGCTTAGGCAAGTGGAGCTCATTACCCTCATCGTCGATGAGCAGTACCTCACGCTTCCACATCTGGTAAACCTCAGCGCTGACAACCTGACCCACCTTGTCCTTGTACTTGTTGTACAGTGAGTCGTGCTCCAGCTCCAGGATCTTTGAAGCCAGCGTCTGACGGAGGTTCAGAATGGCACGGCGGCCAAACTTAGCGAATTCTACTTCCTCAGAAACCTCTTCACCTACCTCGTAGTCAGGCTCAATCTTCTGAGCTTCGGTGAGTGAGATTTCCTTGTTCTCGTCCTGTACCTCACCGTCAGCAACGACGATACGGTTACGGTGAATCTCGAAGTCACCCTTGTCAGGGTTGACGATGACGTCGTAGTTCTCGTCAGAACCGAACATCTTGGCAATCACGTTGCGGAAGCTCTCCTCCAGTACGCTCACCAAAGTAGTACGGTCAATGTTCTTTGTCTCTTTAAATTCCTGAAAGGTCTCAATCATTGAAGGGCCTTTCACACTCTTTGTTGCCATAATTCTTTATTTTATTTTTTCGTTCTTTCGATGTGTCAAGGCTTCGAAGTTTTAAGACTTCGAGCCTTTATTTAAAGTTCAGCAAGTACTTGCAGTACTTTACTTCGCTAACGGCAAAGGTCTTATCAACCTCAACCAGTACGGGGCGCTTCTTGCCCTCTACCTGCTGCTTCTCCTTGACAGTCACAGCAAACTGGCTGCCATCCTCGCTGACTTCCTTGAGGATGCCCTGCACCTTCTTACCGTCAGCAGCGAGCACTTCTACTTCTTTTCCAATATGATTACGATATTGTTCAATTACCTTGAAAGGCTGGCCGATACCAGCAGAACCTACCTCCAATTCATAATCGCCAAGCTCCTCGCCCAACTTCTCCTGCAAGAAGCGGCTCAGGTCGGCACAATCCTCAATCCATACTCCATCAGCATGGTCAATTTCAATGACGATGCGGTCATCGTCAGTCATCTCTACATCTACCAAATAATAGTCGCCCTTTGCGAGCCACTCATTCACTGCGGTCTTAATGACGTTGTTGTCTATCATATTTACGTTGTTAATTAAAATCAAAGAATGAGAGGCTTCGTAAAGCCCCTCATTCCTCTGAACGGGTGCAAAGGTACATATTTTCTGTGACTTACGCAAATATTTCTAATATTTTTTTACGTTTTAGTCACTCTTTTTGCTTTTCACTGTCTACATATTGTCGGATGGCAGCTACCAAAGCATCGTTTTCCTCTGGTAACTGGGTGGAAATACGGAAGTGTCCACGGGAGAGTCCATAGAAATTATAGCAGTCGCGAATCAGCATGCCATGTTCATGGACAAGGTGGTTCTTCAGTGCTGCTCCCGTTATGCCATCTAACTCACAGAGCATGTAATTCGTTTTGGTCTCAAAGATGCGCATACCCTCAATCTTTCGCAGTTCGCTACGCAGACGTTGTGTCTCAGCCAGGTAGGCATCCAGGTCACTGACGACGGGTTGTCCTTGTTCGATAAGGAATTTTCCCGCCTCGATACTGAGTGCTGGTATCGACCATGGATGGCGCAGGGCGCGCAGCAGGAGAATCGTGCTGGGGTGGGCAGTGATATAACCTAGTCGCAGACCAGGAACGCTGTATTTTCTGCTCAGCGAATGAATAAGTATGACATTAGGCAATCCCTGCATGTCGCGGGCTTCGAGCAGTGGTTCTTTGGTAAAGGTGCCATACGACTGGTCGATGACAAAGGTGTAGCGTGGTGAACGACGCACCACATAGTCTACAAAGCCTTTCTTCAGCACGTTACCTGATGGGTTGTTGGGATTGCACACCCAATAGACACGGTCTTTGGGTAGGTCGGTGATGTCGTTGCCACTCTCGTAGGTGATGATGTGCTTATTCAGTCGGCAGGCATCAGCATACTCAGAATAGGTGGGCTGGGGAATGATGGAGCAGCTATGGCGGAACAGCTGTGCAATGATATAGACAGCCTCAGTAGCTCCGTTAGTCACCATCACACTTTCTGGCGAGATGCCCAGTCGTTGGGCTATCAGCTTCTCCAACTGTTTGGGCTGTGACTCTGGGTAGTTGGTGAGAACGTCAATATGCTCCGCCAGATACTCTTTCAGCATACTGTGGTCAGCATGCTGATAGATGGTGCTGCTGAAGTTCATCTGCACCAAGTCATCATAGCGATATCTATCATCTCCGTGTCCGTTTATCATTTCCTTATCTGTATTGTTAACGTGTTTGAGTCAAATACTATTCCCTCGTGTTCGATGAATGTGCTGAGTACTCCTTCGGCAGCCAATTCGTGGGGCGTTCCGACATGTAATTGCTGAGGAGTCATCAGCCAGAGCATGTCTGCCAGTTGCAGCGAGATTTCTACGTCATGCGTTGACAGGAAGACTGTCTTCTGCTCCTCATGTGCCAAACGTCTTAGCAGTTGTAGCAGTTCTACCTTGCTGGGATAGTCGAGGAAAGCGGTAGGCTCGTCGAGATAGATGACAGGTGTCTGCTGAGCCAACGCCTTGGCAATCATTACTTTCTGTCGTTCGCCGTCGCTTAACGATTGTACCAGACGATGGCTCAACGCTTCAATGCCTACGAGCTGGATGGATTCGTCAACGATGCGACGGTCGTCCTTAGATAAGATGCCCCAAAAGCCAGTATAGGGAGCGCGACCCATAGCCACCAGCTCACTGACTGTCATATTCCGCACCTGTGGCTTTTCTGTCAACACGACACCAATGAGTCGGCTCAACTCCTGGTCAGAATAGCTGGAGAGTGGTTTTCCTTGCAGCAATACGTCACCGCCTAATGCTGGCTGAAAGGCAGACAATGTGCGTAATAGTGTCGATTTGCCGACACCATTTCTACCCAACAGACATGTCAGTTCACCACCGTTGATGATATCGTTCAGCTGGGTAGCTACAGCCTTCTTTCCGCCCTTAATAGTGTATCCGATGCTTAGGTCTCGCAGTATGACATTTTCCATCACGCTGCAAAGTTAATGCGAATTGTGCGAAATACAAAACAAAATGGAATGTTTTTGTATTTATTTGATGCTGAATCGTAAGCCGACGTTTAAATTAAAGCTAAATGGCTTTTCCTGGTAGTAGGTTGGCACGTCGCTGCCATTGTCGAAATAATAGCCTACACCAGGTTCAGCATAGATGCTCGTCAGGTTGGTCAAATGATACTCCATGCCAATGGCGCCATTCACGGAGAACTGCAGGGGACGGATGCTGACATCTGTTGTCTGTTCCTGACCATTCTCAGTGGTTTGGTGTGTGCCCTTAATCATCTTCTCCATCATACCACTTGCGGCAACGTACACTCCGAAATGACGATTATTCCACAGTTGGTGGTTCACCTTGAGAGGAATGCCAAGGTAGTTCAGCTTCTGTTCGCCGTGTGCATAGGCGACGCCTCCTAACAGATAGGTATAGTCAGACGACAGACGAGAGTAAACCAGTCCGCTCTCGATGCTCCATTGGTCGTTGAGACGGTAGCACAGCGTGAGTCCGAACCGAATAGGTTGGCGATGGGACACGCGCTCCTCCTTCTCTTGTATGATGGGAGTGGGTGGGTTGAGGGGCGAATTAGTATCTTCTTTTGGGTTGTTGGTATCTGGGCCGCCATTCTCGCCATAGCTGATGGCCGTTGATAACGACATAGCATTGGCGCCACCAGTCATCGAGTTAGAGAGGTAGGCCTTAGCCATCAGACGACTGGCTGTTACAGAGGTTGTTGTTTTCTTGTACTGGAAATCAGAAGGATAGATGACGGTAGCAGAGTGAGACTTTGTCGGACTAGACTCCTTCTGAGTCGTTGCTGTCGTTGATGGTGTTGTTTGCTGGGTAGGTTCGCTAACAGTGCTTTCTTCAACCTGTTCTGTTGCAGATTCCTCCGCTTCTTGCACATCTTGTGTTCTCAGGATAGGTGTATGAGCCGTTAGAAGCGCCTCTTGATTCGTGCTATTTGTCTTTACAGTTGCCACTACATCTTCTGCTGCTTCTTCTGCTGTCTCTGTTGAAGGAAGAATGTCTGTCTTCTGCTGGCTGACAATAGCCATTGTGTCCTCGTCTTGTTGACGGAGCACCAGATAACCAGCAGATACGACGACAATACCCACCACGACGGCTGCTGCCAGTCGGTGCATCCACATCGGCACCACCTTTGCTTTGGGCTTGTTGGTAGCCAGTGCCTTGTCGAGCATCTCCCACGAAACCTCAGGGGCAGGCTGTTGGTAGTCTGCCATCTTCTGTTGCATCTGCTGTCTCCATTGTTCTTTCATCGTGGGAACTATTTGTCGTTATACTGTCTGATCATCTTCGCAAGCAGGTTCTTGGCCCTGCAGAGTTGAGAGGCTGAGGATTTCTCCTTGATACCGAGTAGTGCGGCTATCTCCCGATGACTCTTGTTCTCGAAGACGTAGAGGTTGAAAACCATTCGATAGCCTGTAGGTAACTGACTGACCATGCTGTGAATCACATCAGGTGGTACGTCACTGATGGGTGGGTCGTCCTCTTCTGGCACGTCAGGCACCTCGCGGTCCAGCAGCATCAGTTCGTTACGTTTCGTATTTCGCAAGAATCGCAGCGACTCGTTGACCACTATTTTGGTAGCCCACGCCCTCAGTGAACCATCGCCACGATAGGAGAAGTCGACAATATGGGTGATGATGTGGATGAGCGACTCTTGGAAGACGTCCTTCATGTCGTCAGCATCGGTGACATAGCGTGAACAGACGCCCGTCAGGTAGCCAGCATATAAGGAATAGAACTCTCGCATCGCCCCGTTGTCACCGTTGCGAAGTCGCTTTGCCAAGCTTTCTTCAGTATTCCCTATATTGTTCACGAGACTTTAATCACCCATATATTGTCCGATAAAGAAGATGGCACCTGTTGACTGCTCGCTAATCACATAGAGGAACGGGCGTGTGGCATGGAAGTTGACGCACATGGGTTCAGGTTCTATGGATACTTTGTCATTGACTGCGATGACGGTCACAGCAGCGGCCTCTGTACCTTCTTCGTTGAGTTTGATTTTGGCCACCTGTTTCATCAGGCCGATATAGGTGTCGACAGGGCAGAAATTGGGGAACTCTGCAAGATCAATGTCGAAGGCATTAGGCATTCCCAGTGTCGCCATGATTTTGTTGAGCGTGATGTCTGATGTAGACTCGAAACGAGGCAGCTTCACGTCAACGATGGCATCGGCCATTAGCTGAAACATCTCCCATTTCTTTGCTGTTAGCGTATTCAATACGTCGCTGATGGTCTTTTCCTCCTTGGGCAGCAGAATGGTCATGGCGTATGCTCCATTACCGTAGGGCATACGGAGTGCCTGAAAATCAGCGGTTTCTGTATATTTGAAATTGCTGTTCTGATACATCATGGGTACTGTTGTCTCAGCCGTGTAGCCATGGAAAGTCTCATCCTTAGTGTTACTCGTCTCAAACTTTGCTGACCAGGTGCCCTTGAAGTAGATGGCGTTGAGCAGATAGCTGGCAGCATAAGGATTGTAGCTACTTTCGTCGAGCACCTTATCAATCATCTTCTCTGTATGGTCGCTGGCCCACTGGTTGATGACGTCCATGGTCTTTCCGTCCGTAAAGCTGCGACTCTCCACGTCTGCCTCATAGTAGAGCTTGGCTTTGTTGACGAAGTCAGGATACAGCACATAGTTCTTGTCCGAATTGAAATAGATGTTGTTAGCAATCAATACCTTCGTCAGCTTGTCCAGCTTGGGAGCCTCTGCCAGCATTTTCTTGCAGAACTCGTTGATGCCGTCAGCCCCCGTCTTGCTAAAGCCGAGCACCTTGTTTATCTGTTCCTGCGTTTCGCCAGCAGCACCATTGTTCAGCATGCCCAATGCATAGGTGATGCTGATAGGTGACACGATCTCGCTCTCTTCACTGGCTACCTGGCGGAAGAGGTTAAAGGCAAAGTTGTTGCTCTCGTTCACCATCTCTGTCTGAGCAGTATTCAGCATGATATACTGACGCTCGTTGTCTTCAATGGTTACTGGCTCGTTGGGAGTTGGCTCCGCAATGCTGCTACTCTCACCACTCTCGCATCCAACTGTGATTGCTGCCATCATCAGGGCGATGGTCATCCACTTTACATTCTGTTTCATGATACACGCATATTTTGTTGTTTCTATGCGTAAAACACCAGAGAGACTCAAATACTGCATGGCGAAACGTTAAAGGTTGCTAAATCGTGACAGAAGAGCTGCATAGATATCATTTTTGCGTAGTATGTCGGGGTTGCCTATCATGATGAGTTGTTTGCGGGCTCGTGTCATGGCGACGTTGAGCTTGCGGTCTATCGTATGACCGCTCTCCTCGAAACAGTTGGAGGTGAGGAAGTCGAGTTCGGCCTCATTCTGCACACCTGTTGAGTAGATAATGACATCGCGCTGACTGCCCTGATAGCGCTCTACGGTGTCGATGCTGATGTCTTCCAGTTGGGACAAACCCAACTGCGCCATCTCTCTGCGTATTTGGGTTATCTGGTGGCGATAGGTCACGATGACGCCGATGCTCTTGTCTGCCTGAAAGCGCTCGCTGCCTATCTGGCGATACAATCGTCGCAGCACGTCGGCAACGGTGAGGGACTCATCGCCTGCAGGTAAGAACAGCACTCTGTGCTGCTTCAACAGGTCGTCGAGGGCATCTTCTGAGGGCTCGTTATAGTCCAAGCGCTCTTCCAACTGGTGGGACAGGGGTACTGGTTGCAACTGCTCTTGCTGGTAGAACAGCTCGTTAGGGAAGGCGGCGATGTCTGGATGCATGCGACCCTGACGCTGCAAGATACCTGTAAATGCTGTGCGCCCAGCCTCTCGCTCCTGGCGCAACAAGCGCTCAAAGAGCGACAGGCGACAGCCATGCAGTCGTGGGTCATCATCAGGTTGTGCCACCACAGCAGGCAACTGCTTGTGGTCGCCAATGAGTATAAAGCGGTCTATGCTGTCTGACGAGAGCAGTCCGACGATATAGGGTTCCAGAATCTGTGAGGCTTCGTCAACGATACACAGCGAAAAATGCTTCAGGCTGAGCAGGAAGGGACGCGTCATCAGGGTCAGCGTCGTACTCACCACAATGGGCACGCTCTCCAGTCGCTGACGGATATCGCTTAACTTAGGTTTCTCGCTGAAAGCATTACTCAACAGACGATGGGCAAAGCGAGGGTCGCAGTTGGCCTCACTGCCCAGTCGCAGATAGTCCTGTCCACTGTCTTCCAGCATGGCACATATCTCGTCGACAGCTCGATGGGTGTAGGCGGTCAATAAGAGGTGAGGGGTGAGAGGTGAGGGGTGAGAGGATAGCTCCTCTTCCACCAAGAAGCGGAGGGCCATGGAGGTCTTGCCTGTTCCTGGAGGACCTTGCAACAGGAAATAGTCGCGGGCTTGCTTGGCATGCAGCAGGATGTTGTCGTAGGCAGGATGATAGCTGCGAGAGAGTTGTTGCGTGGCGTCCTGGCGAGGAGCGACAGTACCCATCAGTAGGTTGCGCTTCTTGGGAGACGCTCCACAGAAAGCCATCAGACTACGCAGGGCTGCTGTCGTCGTGGCATCCGACGAGGCTGGTTCGATGGCATAGGTGTCTTTGCGAAGAATTTCAGGCTCTTCCTGGCGGTTGTCATTAGGCCACACCGCTATCTCCTCTTCGTCGATGCGGTCTATCATACCCTTATTCAGTATATGGTGGCAGAGGTCGGGGTCGCCATCCTTCTGATAGTAATACACCATGTCGCCTCGACGCAGTTCTTCGTCTGTGTCTTGCGTCAGGCGCTGGGCAAACTGTTCTCTGAAAATAAACGTCACCATGCGCTCCAGATAGTCTTGCTCTGTGGCAGACAGACCATGCAAGGGTTGCAGCGTACGTTCTATCTGTGGACGTACATAACGCTGGAAGAAGTCGGCCTTCTCTGGTCGTTGCAATAGCACATCGGGCTGTAGCTGCGACAACACAGAAGCGAAACCCTCGCGGGCAATCTTCATTTCCATGGCCACGATGAGATTGCGCAGATGGATAGCCTCACGAAACAGGGCGTCGTTGTTGGCCACATCGAGCAGGCCCTCGCTGGCAGGATATTTGGAATAGAGCAGACGGATATCCACCTTCTCTGCATCCAGTTGGAAGTTATGGCGCAGCACACCATAGTAAAGCAACACCTGCACAAAGTGAGCCTCTCTGAAGCCCTGCCACTTCTTGCCCGACTTCTGCTCCACCAGCAGGCGCATATCGCTGGTCATCAAGTCCACACGACCTCGCAGTCCTAATGCTTTGCAGACAAACGAAGGCTCCAGCAGTGCCTTGTCGCGATCGTATTCAGTAAACAACTCGTCCACCGCCTCGCGGATGTTGGCCACCTGTCGTAGCGCATCGGTCTTGAATTTGGCTGGGTTAAAGTCCTCGCAGGTACAGAACTGCAGCGCCTGCTCGCTGAACGAGGTGCGCAGCATGTCGCCAAAGTCAGCCTCCTGGTCGTGGATAATCTGGTCCAGTGCCGTACCTGCAAAGTTACCTAACAGAATGGGAGACGTGTTTGCCGAGGGTTTCAGACGATTGATGAGATATGCCAGCGGATGGTGCCCGTAATCCTGGAAACAGGCAGCAATGGTAGAGATATCAACCAGCACGTCGGGCTCCACCACCTGAAGCCCGTCGTCCAGCACGCTCACCTTCAGTCCCTCAAACAGTTCGTTCTCTTCCATGCTACAAAGGTAATCCTTTTTTATCAAATAATCTCATTTCGTTCATTATTATTTACTCAAGACTTCCTATTTCGCTGACATTACAATAATTTCAAAATCAGGACACGGTATCGTAATACAACTGATACAATCACGAGACAGCTGTTCCCAGCGCTGGCTTAGCTTATCCCAGTCACGGCTTAGCTGTACCCAGAGCTAGGTTAGCCTATCTCGTGACAGTATCAGCCTATCCCATGACTGGCTTAGCTGTATTTCTGAGACAGAAGCCATACATAATCAAGAATTTGTCTTATTCTGTAAAAATCTCTGCGAGTTTCTGCTCAATATCTTCGCCTCTTAAATCACGGGCAAGGATAGTACCGTCTGGTGAGAAAAGCATAATTTGAGGAATACCGCTGATACCATAAACATCGGTATCGGTTTTTTTGAAGTTTATAATCGAAGGATATGGAATGTTTTCCTCCTTGATGGCCTTCATTGTTTTTATGGGGTCATCCCATGTAGCAATACCAAGAACAACCAGTCCCTTGTCTTTGTACTTGTTACTACATAATCGGAAAGGCGTTGCTGCTTGCCGTTGTACTCAGTAACGATATCGATAAACTTCATACCCTCGCCAGTACTTACCTTTGCTTGCAAATCTCTTCGCAACATTTGCAGCCTCGGCTCCTTTTCCACCCAAGAGGGGACAAGCATGTTGATGAGTTCCAAACCTCGACGTGGAGAAAGAACACTGACATCGGATGCGTAATCATTGGCAACAAGGCTACCAATGGGGTCGCTGGGGTGCGCCGATATTACACTTACAACAAAGCTGTCCTCAAGGGCAATCAACCCCATCGTGTCTATAGGTTCACCGCTACTGAAAGCACGTCGGAATTCATTCATTAGCAACTGATGCTCTTCCTCCATCTGGTTCATGGCATCAACGAGCGGAGTGCCCGACTGGCGGACTATAGAGCCATCGATGATACCATCAATTTTCGTTGTACCATTATCCAAGATAATGTGCAGTAGCAATATCTGTTTGCCTTTTGCTCTTGCCATCATCGGCTCAGACAGACGGCCTTCTATCGGCAGGATTTCGCCTTTCACGATGTATAGAGTATCGAGGACTCCTGTAGCGATGAAGCCATCCACGATTTCTCCTCGCTCTTCTTTCAAAATGAGCGTGTCGGTTATTTCCGGTCTGCCGATGTTTCCTTCCAACCGATAATTGATTTGTCCCTGAATGGTTACTGTTAAGAAGACAAATAGTAGGGTAGTGATTATTTTCTTCATATTTGGTTTATCTAAGTTGTAGTACCTTTATTTGTATATACGCTCAAATTGGGTAAAAGATTGCACCTATGGTTGTTAATTGTTGCAAAAACAAAAATAA
>OMXL01000045.1 GCA_900314985.1 uncultured Prevotellaceae bacterium
CGTTACACCAAAAACTGTTGTCTCAAGCCTCAAAATGAAGAAAATGAGGCTCCTTAACATTTATTAAGTGCCTCACTCTTGGTTTTATCTTAGAAATCCATTGACATCTCTCGAATAACAATAAAATCGTAATACTTTTCATTTTCATCATCTTCTTCATTGTTAGCATTATGTCTCACTTGTTGCCCTATTGCAAGACGATTGTTATTGGTTCTGTTGATTCCATATCGACATTGAGAAATCAAATCTTTTTGAGAAAGAATCTGGCGAGTGCTACTTCGAAGCCCTTGTGTTTGATCTTATCCATGCCTACTACCTAAGAAAGTGTATTTTTTCGACGTTGTCAATTGTTTTTTATCACAAATTATTTGGTCATTTCGTAAATAATTCTTATTTTTGTAGCCGAACTCCAATCAAACGGATATATTGATTAAAAAATAACACTAAAAACAGAAAACAATGGCTCTCATTAATTGTTATGAATGTGGCAAGCAGATTAGTGATGCTGCTCAAGCATGTCCAAATTGCGGTGCGCCAGTAAAAGCACCAGAAAAGAAAAAGTTTTGCAAGTATTGTGGTGTTCAAATCGAAGCAGGAACTTCATTCTGTCCCTCGTGTGGCAAGCCATTAACTGCTGGTGCACAAGTTCAGTATTCTCCTCAACAATCTGCTCAACCTGTATCATATCAACCTCAAGCCCAGCCATTTGCAGCCATGGGAATGCAGCAGCCTGTATTTATGCCCTGTGCCTTGCATCCGCAGAGTCCTGCTGTTGCATCTTGTGGAAGTTGCGGAAAATCAATGTGCAAAGATTGTACAGACCGATCAGAATACACTATTGACAATGTTCCCCTTTGCCGTGAATGTAATCTCCAGTTAATGAATTCCAATATCGCAGAGAGTGAAAAAACCCGTACGTGGTCTATTGTAAAACTTGTATTCCTACTTATTTGTGTTATGATTGGTTGGGTTGCATGGTCAGGCGATACAGGAGACGGCAATGGTCATATATGGGGATGGATTATTGCTGGTTTCGGTGGTTTGCCCTCTGCACTGAAAACATTCTTCCATCGTTCAGAAGCTGAAAAGGCTGTTGCTGACATTCATACGCGTGTTGATCCGGAGAATGGATGTATGCAAGAAATCATCTGGTTTATTCTGGCATTGGTATTCTCTTTCGTCTTTGCACCTATTGCTGCTGTTTGGTTTATCATTAAAAATTCCTCTAAGATTATCAGTAATACGAATTTCTTGAATAAAGAGCGTCCGTTACGCGATAATTTAGTATTAGAATTGCAAGGAGAATAACCCATGAGAACATGTAATAATTGTGGTGCACAACTTGATGATGATGCTATTTTCTGTCCAGAGTGTGGAACAAAAACAGGATTGCAGGCAGAGCAACAGGTAGAACCACAGAAAAAAGTCTGTCCAAATTGCGGAGCAGTAATAGATAACGATTCCTTGTTTTGCCCTGAATGCGGTGTAAAAATCGAGAATGACGCACAGCCCATTATCAATCTACAACCGCAGGAACAGCCACATAAGGATTCTTCTGCTCCGAAATCAGAAAAAGCATATAGTGGTGACGACATATTACCCAATGCAGAACAGAAAAACAATAAATGGCTTTATGCTATAGGAGGAATTGCAGTATTGGCACTAATTGCATGGGGCAGTATATTATTTTGGGGTCAAAACAACAAGGGGAACAAGCTTCTTCCTGTTCAAGAACCTGAATATGAAAAGTTTGTAATTATTACAAGCGACGAAGTGCTGGTATTTAAAGAGGCAACAGGTACAAGTGCCAAATTGGAAATCATGAATGAAAATTTGGACTCAGATGTTGCATCTCATTATTTCAAATGGGACGACACTGCAAACAAGCGGGGTTATTCCTCTCATGTATATATGCTAAGTAGGGACCGGATTCTTCCTATGATAGACGAGAAAGATGGCTGGTGTAAAGTTATTGTCTCAGAAGAAGGAATGGGCCTTATTGATGGTTATGTCAACAAGTCACTTTGCAGGGAAATACAACCAACGCCCATTACGGCCGAAATTCTTCAGAATATGAAGTCTTACAATTGGCATGAAGCAACCTTTACCTTGGAAACGGATGGCAAATACAAGAATATCTGCTTCATTTCTGTCCAGTCAGAGATGGAGGGCGAATGGTGTGATGCAGCAGTACTCTACGACGGGGTCTTAATTAATCCGCTAACAAAGAGATCCTCCACTCTGGTAGGTACTGGTACCGATACCGGACTATTGTTTGAGAATATGGTTACTTCGTTGTCTCCTATACAGGAAGTATCATACTATTTCCCTGAAATAGACAAAGAACATTTATTCACATTTATTCAAGACGTTTCTGGTAGTCAGTCGTCAGCGGATATAGAAGGTGTAGAAGATAAATTCTCCGGATTTGCTTATCTTGTTGAGCGAGGAGAGTATGGGTTTGAGCTATTTGCCGAAATTGCAGATGACAAGAGAACAACAAGTATTACCGGTGAGAAAATTGTCATATTGGACCAGGCTGATTATGATGGTGATGGCGAACGAGAAGCGCTTGTATATGAGTGGGGTGGTGGGAATTCTATAGAACCACCATTCATCATATACTATGACAAAGAAGCTGATGAGTTCAAAAAGTCAACTGGGTTTAATGATGCAATTGAAGACCCAGACATCAAGGTCGAAGAATGGAAAGGGCATATTTCCTTTAGAATTGACGTTGGTCTACGCAAAGATCGCTACATCTACGAAAATCACAGTATCAGTTTAGCAGAAAGCATCGCACCAGACATAGGAGAAATATGCGCTTCTATTACCACCTCACAATTATTTGGAGATAGTGAGGAGACAGAAGAGAAGACAGCACATATCGACATTGATTGCGATGGAGAAAAAGACAACATTGTGTTCATTCATGATAGCAGCCATTCCATGGACTGGGGCAAATGCATGATCCTGAAAGACATGTCAACTTCTTACTTTTGTCTGCCAGACATAGGCCGTGAACATCTTGGCGTAAGAGGTTATAAATTCTCATTTTTGAAGTCAACATCACAATCAATGCCGGACATTCTCTGTGACGATGCATGGTTATATAAATGGAATGACGGAAACTATGTCTTACAACAGACGAAATAATTACAATTCTTTTAAGAAAAAGTTGTATCTTTGCGTCGGATATGTAATTTATTGATAAAGCACAATGAAAGTAATTAGCACAAAGAAGGCACCTGCTGCCATCGGGCCTTACAGTCAGGCCATCCGAGTAGGAAATCTCGTTTACACCTCTGGTCAGATTCCCATCGACCCAGCCACAGGCGCTTTTGTCGAAGGCGGCATCAAGGAGCAGACACGCCAGTCGCTGACCAACGTGAAAGCCATTCTGGAAGAGGCTGGCCTCAGCATGAGCAATGTGGTGAAGACTACCGTATTCATGGCCGACATGAATGACTTTGCTGACATGAATGCCGTCTATGCAGAGTTCTTCACAGAGCCCTACCCTGCCCGCTCTGCCGTAGCCGTCAAGACCCTGCCTAAAGGGGCTTTGGTGGAAATAGAAGTTATTGCTGAAGCTGTATGAGGTAAAAGATAAGGTGACAGAAAAAGAAAAATCGCTAAGCGTTTGCTTAGCGATTTTCTTGTTGGGGTACCCGGACTCGAACCAGGAAAGGCAGGACCAGAATCTGCAGTGTTACCATTACACCATACCCCAATTCCGTTGCAAGGAGAAACCGTTTTCTCGATTGCGGGTGCAAAGGTAATGCTTTTTTCTGAACCAACAAAAAAAAATGGCACTTTTTTAATAAAAAACGCAAAAAAAATCTTTTTCCCTGCGTTTTTCTTTGTGTTGAGCGGGTTATTTAGTAACTTTGCCCTTCAATAATACAATATTTAATGGAACAAACAGAACAACTAGTAGAAACAATTGTAAAAGGAATACAAGAGAAGAAAGGTCAGAGCATTGTCACCGCTAACCTGAAAGGCATCGACGGTGCGATATGCAGCTATTTTGTGATATGCCAGGGCAACTCTCCCTCACAGGTGGAGGCCATCACCGAATCTGTAGGCGAAATGGCTCGCAAGGAGTTGGGCGAGAAGCCATCGATGGTAGCTGGATTGGAGAATGCCCAGTGGGTAGCCATGGACTATGGCGACGTGATGGTACACATCTTTGTACCTGACACACGCGCCTACTACGACTTGGAGCACCTCTGGGACGATGCAGGTCTGACACACATAGAAGATATTGACTAATGGAACCACAAAATAAGAAACCACAGCAGCAGATGCCTCGGTTCAACATGAACTGGATCTACGGCATCGTCATCCTGTCACTGGTTGTGCTCTACTTCACCCAAGGTCAGGAGAAGTCGAGCATCTCGACACAGGTATCGTATTCAGACTTCAAGGTCATGGTCGCTAAGGGCTATGCCAAGGAAATAGTTGTCAACAAACACCAGAACATACTGGAGATGTACGTGAAGCCGGAGCATATCCGCGACGTATTCCATCAGGGCGTAGAACAGACGGGCAAGAATCCCGCCGTGTCTGTAGCCATTGGCAGTGTGGACCAGGTGGAGCAGTTCATCAACCAGCAACGTGAAGACAAGACGTTTACGGGCAAGTTCTCGTATGACAACAGTAAGGATAACGACTTCTTCTCGTCGCTGATTATGAATGTGCTGTTCTTTGGCGGCATCATCTTAGTATGGATGTTCATCATGCGTCGCATGGGTGGCGGCAGTGGTGCCGGCATGGGTGGCGGCATCTTTAATGTTGGCAAGTCGAAAGCCCAGATGTATGAGAAGGGCGGCGAGTTGGGCATCACCTTCAAGGATGTGGCCGGACAGGCTGGTGCCAAGCAGGAGATGCAGGAGATTGTAGACTTCCTGAAGAGTCCGCAGAAATATACCGATCTGGGTGGTAAGATTCCCAAGGGTGCCCTGCTGGTAGGTCCTCCAGGAACGGGTAAGACACTGTTGGCCAAGGCTGTAGCTGGTGAGGCTGGCGTACCTTTCTTCTCGATGTCGGGTTCTGACTTCGTAGAGATGTTTGTAGGTGTGGGTGCCTCACGCGTGCGCGACCTCTTTGAAAAAGCTAAGACCAAAGCACCCTGTATCATCTTCATCGATGAGATTGATGCCGTTGGTCGTGCCCGTTCGAAGAACCCTGCCATGGGTGGTAACGACGAACGCGAGAACACGCTGAACGCTCTGCTCACCGAGATGGACGGCTTTGGCACCAATAGTGGTATCATCACGCTGGCGGCTACCAACCGTGCCGACATGCTCGACTCTGCCCTGCTGCGTGCAGGCCGCTTCGACCGTCAGATTCATGTAGATCTGCCCGACCTGAACGAACGTAAAGAGGTCTTCATGGTTCACCTGAAACCACTGAAGCTCGACAATACCGTAGATATAGACTTCCTGGCTCGTCAGACTCCAGGATTCTCTGGTGCCGACATTGCCAATGTATGTAACGAGGCTGCTCTGATAGCTGCCCGCCACAACCGTGAGGCAGTAGGCAAGCAGGACTTCTTGGACGCTGTAGATCGTATCATTGGTGGTCTGGAGAAGAAGACCAAGGTGATGACGGAGGCAGAGAAGAAGTCTATTGCCATCCACGAGGCTGGTCACGCCACTATTTCTTGGTTCACCGAGTTTGCCAACCCACTGGTCAAGGTGAGCATCGTACCCCGTGGACGTGCCTTAGGAGCAGCATGGTATCTGCCAGAAGAGCGCGTGCTACAGACCAAGGAGGCTATGCTCGACGAGATGTGCTCGCTGTTAGGTGGTCGTGCTGCTGAAGAGTTGTTCATCGGACATATCTCTACGGGTGCCATGAACGATCTGGAGCGCACCACGAAGCAGGCCTACGGCATGGTGGCATACGCTGGTATGAGCGACAAGTTGCCCAACCTGTGCTACTACAACCAGCAGGAATACCAGTTCCAGAAGCCATACTCAGAGACCACAGCCAAGATCATGGATGACGAGGTACTGAAGATGGTTAACGAACAATACGAGCGTGCCAAGCAGATATTGATGGAGCACAAAGAGGGTCATGCCCAGCTGGCTCAGCTGCTGATAGAGCGTGAGGTAATCTTCGCTGACGACGTGGAGAAAATCTTCGGCAAGCGTCCCTGGACCAGTCGCTCAGAAGAACTCTTAGAAGCCCAGATGCGTGCTGATGCAGAGCGCATGGCTGAGGAGCGCGCCAAGGAACTGGGCCTTCTTCCGGAAAAGCCAGAGAATCAGGAAAAGCCGGAGACACCAGAAACTAACGAAACCAAATAATCAATGATATGAAGAACTTCATTGTACGTACCATTACAGGCATTATCTTCGTGGCAGCCATTGTGGCTTGCTTCCTGCGCCCAGAGGCGATGGTGCTGCTGTTTAGCATCATTACAGGACTGACAGTGTGGGAGTTTACAGGACTGGTCAATGAGCGCGACGACGTCACCGTCAACCGCTTCATCTCGACCGTTGCTGCCGTATACTTCTTCTATGCCATGACGTATTATTGCAGCGATATGTATGCAGGCATCGCCAAGAGCGTGGTGTTCATCCCCTATCTCGTCACCATCATCTACCTGCTGGTGGCCGAGCTCTATCTGAAACAGAAAGATCCCATACAGGACTGGGCCTACACCATGCTGCCACAGATGTATATCGCCCTACCCTTCTCGCTACTCAACGTGTTGGCATTCAATGCCACCAGCGAGGGTATTGTGGCCTTCAACACGCTGTTGCCACTGAGCATCTTCATCTTCCTGTGGGTCAACGACTCAGGAGCTTACTGTGTAGGTTCGCTGATTGGTCGCCACAAGTTGTTCCCACGCATCTCACCAGGAAAGTCATGGGAAGGAAGCATCGGTGGTGCCGTCTTCGTGCTGGCTGCTGCCTATGCCATCAGCTACTTCCTTGACGAGGAGCAGATGCTCACCATGCCAGCATGGCTGGGACTGGGACTCGTGGTTGTAGTCTTCGGCACTTGGGGCGACCTGGTTGAGAGCCTCTTCAAGCGCACACTGGGCATCAAGGACTCTGGCAACATCCTGCCTGGTCATGGTGGCATGCTAGACCGCTTCGACTCGTCACTGCTGGCCATCCCTGCCGCAGTAGTCTACCTCTATACCTTATCTATGTTTTGAACATTGAACATTGAACATTGAACGTTAAGATATGAAAAAGCTGTTGACTATCATCCTGTTCTGTGCGTGTGTCAGCTATGCACACGCCATGGACCCCGTGAAGCAGTACGGACAACTGCAAGTGAAGGGCAGTCAGCTCTGCGACCAACAAGGACAGCCTGTTATATTAAGAGGTGTCAGTCTGGGTTGGCACAATATCTGGCCCCGCTTCTACAACAAGAAGGCCGTACAGACGCTGAAACAAGACTGGAACTGCTCGGTGGTGCGTGCCGCCATGGGCATCATGATAGAAGACAACTACCTGGAAAATCCCACATTCGCCATGCAATGCATGACACCCGTCATCGAGTCGGCCATTAAGAATAATGTGTATATCATCATCGACTGGCACTCGCATATTCAGAAGACGCAGGAGGCCAAGGAGTTCTTCGGCAAGATGGCTCAGAAGTACGGCAAATATCCACACGTCATCTATGAGATCTATAACGAACCCGTAGAAGACAGCTGGGCCAGTCTGAAGAAATATGCCACCGAGGTGATTAGCGAGATTCGCAAGTACGACCCCGACAATATCGTACTGGTAGGCTGTCCCCACTGGGATCAGGACATCCACCTTGTGGCCGATAGTCCACTGGAGGGTTTCTCAAACATTATGTACACCGTCCACTTCTATGCAGCCACCCACGGCGACTATCTGCGTGAACGCACAGAGGCTGCCGTCAAGAAGGGCATCCCTGTCTTCATCTCGGAGAGTGGCGTTACAGAGGCTTCTGGCGATGGCAAAGTAGATGCAGAATCGGCAGAGAAGTGGGTTGAGATGTGCGAGCGACTGGGCATCAGCTGGCTATGCTGGTCGCTGAGCGATAAGAACGAGAGCAGTTCGATGCTGCTGCCGCGTGCCACAGCGACAGGTCCATGGGCCGACGATGTGATTAAGGTATCCGGCAAGCTGGTAAAAAAGTTGATAAAGAAGTACAACAAATGACCAAAGAACAAGATAAACTGGTAACAGCCAATATGGGCTATGTCATTACGCTGGCCCGTCAGTACAAGAGCGAGATATTATCTACCGACGACCTCATCAGCGAGGGCGCCATTGGTATTATGAAGGCTGCCGAGAAGTATGACGTTTCCAAAGGCAAGCCCTTCGTCACCTTTGCAGCACCCTATATCCGTCGCGCCATAGAGGCTGCCATCAACAGACTGCAGAATGACATTGACGTGCGTTCTACTGACGAGTCGATACCCGTAGGCAGTCGCAACAACTTCACACTGCTCAACGTATTGGAAGACCACGATGCCCCCAAGGCTGATGCCACCGTAGAACAGGCATCGCTCAGCGAAGACCTGCTGAGAGGTATCGGTGTGCTCAACGAGCGCGAACAAGCGGTTGTCAAGCGCTACTTCGGTATTGATGCAGAACGACAGACGATGGCAGAGATAGCAGAGGGGCTGGGACTGAAGCGCGAACGCGTACGACAAGTGCGCGACCAAGCATTACGCAAACTAAGAAAAGAAGCAAGGAAGGAATAATAAAGAAGATGAGGGAAATCGTATTTTTACTAGTTTGCCTTTTCACTTATTTACCTTTAAGTGCGAAGGTCATCAAGGTATTAGCAGTTGGCAACAGCTTCTCGCAGGATGCTGTTGAGCAATATCTCTATGAGCTTGCTGCCGCACAGGGCGACTCGCTGATTATTGGCAACGCCTACATCGGTGGCTGCTCCATCGACACACACTATAACAACCTGCTGAACGAGAAACCCGCCTACATCTACCGCAAGGTGGTGGGTGGTGCTAAAGCTGTCCGCAGGAAGGCTACCCTACAGTCCATCATCCGCGATGAGCAGTGGGACATCATCACCCTGCAACAGGCTAGCCAGCTGTCGGGCATCAGCAGCAGTTATAGCAACCTGGCACAGCTGAAACGCCTCATCCAGAGCTATACGACCAATCTGCATGTGCAGTTCATGTGGCACATGACGTGGGCTTACTCCGAAGATTTCAAGGAAGAGCGCTTTGCCCCCTACGACTACGACCAACGCAAGATGTATAGCGCCATCGTCAGCACTATGCAGAACGTGTTGCCCGCTGTAGGCGGCTTCACCCGCATTATTCCCAGCGGCATTGCCGTCCAGCTGGCACGCTACCGTCTGGGCGACGTGCTCAACCGTGACGGTTTCCACCTGTCCTATACCCTTGGCCGTTATACGGCAGCCTGTACCTGGTGCGAGGTACTGACGGGCAGAATAATAGATGGTAACCGCTACTGGCCTGCAAAAATCAGTACCGAAGAGGCTACCATCTGTCAAGAAGCCGCTCACGAAGCAGTCTTTATGCAACAGAGCGGCCGCTATATGGTGTTCTAATTACAGATTCCACTTTACACCTATCGTGGGATTGACAAAGAATGTCTTTCCGTCATAGAAGTTAGAAATAAAGTTATTGCTAACCTCTATTTCTGTGCCTACTGCCAGGTGCTCGGTGATATTATACCACAACTGTGGCTCGGTCAGCATAACCAGCATGCCGTGACCTGTGGTAGCATTCTCACCACGCCAGAAATCGATGAATCCAGAGAAGCGCAGCTTGTTGTTCAGGAAGTTCAGACCCCAGACGCCCGTCAGCTGTGCGCTGGCATACGAGTGGATATCCTCGTTGCTGAAATACTGCTTATAGAGCAGCTGGACAGACCACGTCTTTGAGAAGTCTTCATTATGACCATTGTAGGCAGCACCCAGCAGACCTGCCTGTTGGTAGGCATAGGTGCGTGTCAGACCGCCGTCATACTCTACATGTACGGCAAAGGGTGACTCCTTCTTAATATTGAACTCGCGCGACACCTCAGTATAGGCGCCCTCCACGAAATGACGTGAGAAGTCAAGGTCTACGAAATAGAACCACGAACCCCATTGATCAGCCTTGAACTGTTCAATGGTCATCGTCATCTTTTGTCGGCTCGACTCCTGATCAGAATAGAAGTTGCGGCCGAAATCATAGTGAAGTTGGATGTTTTGTGCGCTGACGGACATGGTGCATGCCAGCATCAGCAGAGTAAATAGTTTTTTCATTTTCTTAAAAGGTTTATCATGATAGTTGCTGCCTTTTCGGGAGCATCGCTCTCGCCCAGCAATCTGTGTATTTCTTCATAATCGCTCAGCATTGCCTCACGCTTGCTACCGCCAGGCAGGATAGCCTCCAACTCCTGACGAATGGCCCCTACGCTAAAGGTGTTGGCCACGAGTTCCTTGACGACCTCACGGTTGGCTATCAGGTTCACCAGGGACACATAGGGCACTTTCAGGAAGTACTTCCTCAAGAAGCCAAACAGGCGCGGCATGGGTGTCCTGTAACAGACCACCTGCGGTACGCGGAACATGCAAGTCTCCAACGTCGCCGTACCACTGGTCACCAGTGCAGCCGTAGCCTTTGCCAACAACGGATAGGTTTCGTTGACCACCAGGCGTACTTGAGTACCTTTCAGAAACTGGTCATAATAGGACGGCTCGATAGAGGGTGCTCCAGCCAACACCAGCTCGTACTGTCCTACCAAGTGGCGCGTAGCCTCTATCATGGCTGGCAGGTTCTCCTTAATCTCCTGTTGACGAGAGCCTGCCAATAAAGCAATAATGTTTGATGAGTGGTGAGTTGTAAGTGGGGCCAAGTATTGTCTTACCTCACTGGCCGTCGGATTACCCACATAGTGGATGGGATAATGGTGTTTCTTCTCAAAGAAGTCTACCTCGAAAGGTAATATCGAGAACAGCTCATCGACATCACGCTTGATATTCTTGATGCGATGCTCCTTCCATGCCCATATCTTTGGTGAGATATAGTAATAAACTTTGAACTTTGAACTTTGAACTTTGAACTTTAACTGATGCACATACTTCGCGATGTCGAGGTTGAAGCCAGGATAATCCACAAGGATGACCACGTCAGGTTGCCACGCTTTGATATCCTCCTTGCAGAAACGCATATTCTTCAGAATGGTGCGCAGATGAAGCAGTACAGGCAGGAAGCCCATATAGGCCAGCTCACGATAGTGCTTCACGCAGGTGCCTCCCACAGCAGCCATCATGTCGCCACCAAAGAAGCGAAACTCTGCCGCAGCATCTTGCTGCTGCAACTGCTGCATCAGGTGCGAGGCATGCAAGTCGCCACTGGCCTCACCAGCTATCAGGTAGTATTTCATTGTGCGTTGAACGTTGTTTTCTCTAAGTCTTTGAGTTGGTCAAACGCCTCGTAGGCTGTCACGTCGATGCGTGTAGGCGTGATGGCTACATAGCCGTTGTCAAGTGCCCAGCGGTCGGTATCCTCTGCCTCTGGCTCATCGTTTACATAGCTGCCTACCATCCACCAGTAGTCGTAGCCACGGGGATGATGACACTTGCTCACCTCGTTGGTCCAGGTGCCGTACGACATGCGACAAAGGCGAACACCCTTATAGGCTATTGGCTGTTGGCTGTTGGCTGTTGGCTCTAACACAGGGAAGTTCACATTCAGACAGACACCCTTGGGCAGTCCCTCTCGCAGCACGCGCTGTACGATGTCACGGATGTATGTCTCCAGCGGACGGAAATCGGCATCGGCACTATAGTCACAAATGGAGAACGCCACCGAGGGAATATACTTCATACAGCCCTCGAGGGTGACGCCCATCGTTCCTGAATAGTGGGTATTCACGGAGGCGTTGTCACCGTGGTTGATGCCACCAATAATCATGCGTGGCTTCTCCTTACACAATTCTGCAAGCGCCATCTTCACGCAGTCCACAGGCGTACCGTTACACGACCACACATCGACACCCTTTTCACGATGTCGATGAGTCAGAATGAGCGGTTTAGTGGCCGAGAAGGCGCAGGCAAAACCACTACGGGCGTCATCTGGTGCACAGACCAGTACGTCGTCGTAGTCTTTTACGATGTTAATGAGGAATTGTATACCTTTTGCTTGATATCCGTCGTCGTTAGAGATAAGTATCATTTCTTTTTAAAATAGTCGTTGTGCATCTTGATAGCGAAGATAATAACGCTACAGGTGCAAGTGATGAGGTTGGTCGCCATCAGGTAGTAGTTATCTATGAGGAAACCTTGGACTACAAAGGCAGCACAGCCCACAGCCATAGAGATAAAACCTGGTAACGATATGCCATCGGTGTTGCGTGTTCGTATGGTCTGAATAGCCTGCGGCAGATAACCGAAGATAAGACCAAAAGTGGCAATCCAACCACAAATGTTAATTAAAAGTTCAGTGTTCATAGCATAGTAGTTTAAGTAAAAATATGTATTGAATGCAAAGTTAGCTAAAAAAAACGAAGAATCAGCATAATTCATAGGATTTTTTTACTTGTTTGTTGGAAAAGTCCGCAAAAAACACTATCTTTGCAGTTGGTAACAGATAAATCTAAAACAATCGTATTATGAAAAACGTATATAAGGCACATATCCTCTTTACAAAAGAGAAAGACCATTTCGAAGTATTTGAGAACGGATATATCGCTGTAGAAGACGGCATCGTAGTGGGTGTTGCCAGCAACTTGGCAGACCTTAACGTTCAATGTTCAAAGTTCAATGTTCAAAGTGCTGAGGTGATAGATTTTGGCAACAAGCTACTCATTCCTGCCATGAACGACATGCACGTCCATGCCCCACAAGTACACAACCAAGGTGTGGCGATGGATCTGGAGTTGTTGCCGTGGCTACAGAACTACACCTTCCCAGAGGAATCGAAATATGCTGATGTCGAGTATGCTGAGCGCATGTATCGTCGTTTCCTGCATACCCAGTGGCTTTTCGGTACCATGCGTAGCGTCGTCTTCGGCACCGTACATACTGACAGCACACGCAAACTGATGCAACTATACCAAGAGGCTGGCATGGGAGCTATGGTTGGTAAGGTGGCCATGAATCGCAATTGCCCAGAGGCACTCTGCGAGGATGTTGACGCTGCCATTGAAGGCAACGAGAAACTCATCGCTGAATTCGGCGATGCTAATGGGCTGGTACGTCCAATCATCACGCCACGCTTCGTACCATCATGTACGCCAGAGTTGCTGAAGGCCTGCGGTGAGTTGGCCAAGAAGTACCAGTTGCCCGTTCAGTCGCACCTGTCGGAGAACACCTCTGAGATTGCGTGGGTTGCCGAATTGGAACCCGAGAGCGAAAGCTATGGCGACGCATACAACCGTTATGGACTCTTCGGACAGACACCTACCCTCATGGCCCACTGCGTATGGACCAGAGGCCATGAGCTGGAGCTGATGAAGCGCAACGGTGTTATGGTTGCCCACTGTCCTACGTCGAACTTCAACCTGTCATCAGGTATGGCACCTATCCGTAACCTTCTTGACGAGGGCGTACGCATTGGTTTGGGTAGCGACATCAGTGGTGGTCACGACCTCAACATGTTCCGCATGCAGGTCTATGCCATCCAGGTCAGCAAGATGCACTACCAGCAAGACCACAGCAAGGCCTTCCTCACCCTGCCCGAAACCTTCTGGCTCGCCACCAAGTCGGCAGGCAGCTTCTTTGGAAAGGTGGGCAGCTTCGAACCTGGCTACGAGTTCGACGCACTGGTCATCGACGATGCTGTGCTCTATCCCGACGAGTACTCACTGATACACCGCCTGGAGCGTTACATCTATGTCGGTGACGACCGCCAGATTGTCCACCGCTTCTGTCGTGGCAAGGAGGTAAAAGAACCTGCCGTCATCTGATAGCAATCAAAAAAAAGAGGGTTAAAGCCCTCTTTTTTGATACCTTATTCAATACAGTTCATCAGGAAGTCGACAGCACCATTGACGCCAAACCTTCGTACATCAAGACAGATGTCATAGTTTGTAGCATCGCTCCAATCGCGCCCAGTGAATGTCTTGGTATAGAGCTCACGACTGTAGTCGTTATCTACAATCATGGCAGCAGCATCATACTCGCTGATATCATACTTCTCGGCAATACGATGCTTACGACAGTCCAAATTGGAATGGATAAAAATCTTCAAGGCATTCGGATGATTGGCGAAGATGTCAAAGCCACAACGTCCCACAATGACACACGACTCCTCTGCAGCAATCTGACGAATGGCTTCAGCCTGAGCACGGAATAGCTCACGACTGGTCTGGTCGTGCTCCTGTCCGTTATACTCCGCATTAGCCATGTAGTTCTGATAGAAGTTGGTAAAGTCGTCACGCCATAAAGGATTGCGCGACTCTATTTTGTCTACGGCATCCTCTACAGCACTGATGCGACCAGCCACCGCATTCAGAATCTGTTTGTCTAGCAACTTTACTCCAAGCCTTCTGGCAAGCTCTGCTCCAATCTCGTGTCCACCAGTTCCAAACTGACGGCTGATGGTTATTACAAATTTCTCCTCTTTATTCATAGTAGTATATTTAAGTGTTTTGTTTGTGTGCAAATATACGAAGAAAAAAGGAAATATGCAAATATGTGACCCTATAAAATGTTCGCGTCACAACAGTGAGTGCGGTTTTTTGTTTTTTTATCCTTTTATTCTTTCTCTTATTGAGTTTTTTCATTACCTTTGCACGTATGAACAACACAAAGTGGAGTGACAACGTGATACTGGTCGATGCCGAATATGTTGATAAGGTAGCATTCGACCTGACAGTAAACTTTGAGCGCATGCTGGGACGCCGTATTCCACAGGCCGATATGGCTCAGTGGTTAGAGTGCATAGCACTGGATGGCGGACTGCGCGAGGGAGCCCACCAGACACAGGTGGTGCTCATCCATGAGAAGAACCGTCAGCAAATGGATAACTTCCTGCAAGGAACGTTTGCCCAACTCGACGGAAAAGCTTTCAGTGGTCCGTTAGGTGAGTTTCTGATCAGTTGTGTCCTGGTAGAAGAATTGGTCACCAAGGACGATCTCTACCTTGACTCGCTGCAGATCATAGCTAACGCTGCAGAGGTGAAACGACTGATGGTGGTTGCCGACTGCGACCGCCTATATAATAAGGTACGCGAGGCACTGCGTCAGGCCGACCCAGACAAGCATATCACGGTCTTTACCATGCAGCCCATGAACAGTGCTAATTTCCGACAGGAGATACTGGGCTACTCGCTGATGGCAGCACTAGGCATACGCTCAGAAGAGATTAACAAAATGGCATAATAACGAAAAAACAACATAACTATGGCAAGAGTACTAATGATTGGCGCTGGTGGCGTCGCAACAGTAGCAGCATTCAAGATTGCTCAGAATGCTGACGTATTTACAGAGTTTATGATTGCAAGTCGTCGCAAGGCGAAGTGCGATAAGATAGTAGAGGACATCCATAAGGCTGGCCTTAAACTGGACATCAAGACCGCTCAGGTCGATGCTGATGACGTAGAACAGCTGAAAGCATTGTTCAACGACTACAAGCCCGAATTGGTCATCAACCTTGCCCTGCCCTATCAGGATCTGACAATTATGGATGCCTGCTTAGCTTGCGGTTGCAGCTATCTCGACACTGCCAACTACGAGCCCAAGGACGAGGCTCATTTCGAGTACTCATGGCAGTGGGCTTATCGTGAGTGTTTCGAAAAGGCTGGCCTCACCGCTATCCTCGGTTGTGGTTTCGACCCGGGTGTTACCAGCATCTATACAGCTTATGCTGCCAAGCATCACTTCAAGGAGATTCAGTATCTGGACATCGTTGACTGCAATGCTGGTGACCACCACAAGGCTTTCGCCACCAACTTCAACCCGGAGATCAATATCCGTGAGATTACGCAGAAGGGTCTCTATTGGGAAGACGGAAAGTGGGTGGAGACAGAGCCACTGGAGATTCACAAGGATCTGAACTATCCCAACATTGGTCCTCGCGACAGCTACCTGTTGCACCACGAAGAGATCGAGTCACTCGTCATCAACTACCCCACCATCAAGCGTGCCCGCTTCTGGATGACCTTCGGTCAGCAGTATCTGAAGCACCTCGAAGTGATTCAGAACATTGGCATGAGTCGTATCGACGAGGTGGAGTACGAGGCTCCATTATCTGATGGCAGTGGCGTAGCCAAAGTGAAGATTGTACCTCTGCAGTTCCTGAAGGCCGTACTGCCTAACCCACAGGATCTGGGCGAGAACTATGAGGGCGAGACCTCTATTGGCTGTCGCATCCGTGGTATCGGCAACGATGGCAAGGAGCACACCTATTATGTCTATAACAACTGCTCACACCGTGCTGCCTATGAGGAGACGGGCATGCAGGGCGTCTCTTACACCACTGGCGTACCTGCCATGATTGGTGCCATGATGTTCTGCAAGGGTCTGTGGAAGAAGCCAGGCGTTCACAACGTCGAAGAGTTCGACCCAGATCCATTCATGGAACAGCTCAACAAGCAAGGCCTGCCTTGGCATGAGATTCACGATGGAGACCTGGAACTATAAGAAGGTTTCGAAGCCTCGAAACTTCGAAATATCAGAACATCGAAATATCAAAACAACAACAATAACTATGGCAAAGAAAGAAGAAAAGGAGCAGTTGACTCCCCAACAGGAGAAGATGAAAGCCCTGCAGGCTGCGATGGCAAAGATTGAGAAGGACTTTGGCAAGGGCAGCATCATGAAGATGGGCGATGAGAAAATAGAGAATGTGGAGGTGATTCCCACTGGTTCAATCGGTCTGAACGCTGCATTAGGTGTTGGCGGCTACCCCAAAGGACGCATCGTTGAGATCTATGGTCCTGAGTCGTCTGGTAAGACGACACTGGCCATCCATGCCATTGCCGAATGCCAGAAGGCTGGTGGTATCGCTGCCTTCATCGATGCCGAACATGCCTTCGACCGTTTCTATGCTGAAAAGTTGGGAGTTGACATCGACAACCTCTACATGTCACAGCCTGACAATGGTGAGCAGGCCTTGGAGATTGCCGACCAGCTGATTCGTTCGTCAGCCATCGACCTTCTGATTGTCGACTCTGTAGCCGCTCTGACTCCGAAGAAGGAGATTGAGGGCGACATGGGCGACTCTGCCGTTGGCCTGCATGCCCGCCTGATGAGTCAGGCCCTGCGCAAGCTGACAGGTACCATTGCCAAGACCAATACCACCTGCATCTTCATCAACCAGTTGCGCGAGAAGATTGGTGTCATGTTTGGCAATCCTGAGACCACTACAGGTGGTAACGCTCTGAAGTTCTACGCCTCTGTCCGTCTGGACATCCGCAAGGTGACAAGTCTTAAGGACGGTGACAACATCATTGGTAACCAGGTGCGTGTCAAGGTTGTCAAGAACAAGGTGGCTCCTCCCTTCCGCAAGGCTGAGTTTGAGATTACCTTTGGCGAAGGCATCTCTAAGATTGGTGAAATCGTAGACTTGGCTACAGAGCATGAGATTATCAAGAAGAGTGGCTCGTGGTTCTCATACGGAGACTCCAAGCTGGGACAGGGTCGCGAGGCCGTCAAGGAACTGCTGAAGGACAATCCCGAGCTCTGCGAGGAGTTGGAAGCCAAGATTATGCAGGCTATCAACGAAAAGGCATAACACCTTCAATCATCTACATAACAAAAATGCCCTGACAATTCGTCAGAGCATTTTTGTTTTCTGCTTATCTATCACTCGCCTGAAGCCATCTGCTCCAACGGTGTGCCAGACGTCATGTCTCCACCGGCAATGCGCATACCGTCATTATCATTCTTGGCATTACGCTTGTGTTTAGAGTTCTTTGTCTTGGAAGGTTCATCGCCAGACCTGCGTGCCTTAGCCTGAGTGACATAGCCTTTCTCGTCAAACCACACATCGAGGATGACGTCATTGGAACGGGCATACATCCACATCTCGCCACCATCTGAGCCATAGGTTTTCTTGAAGGCTTCACCCATGGCCATCTCTACTTCCTCCTTGGTCATACCAACGATGACACGTCCTTCACGAATGGCAGCACGCGACTCTTTACTGGTGTTGCGGGCCTCACCCTCGCCCATGCCAAACAGGTAGCCGAAGAAATCATCGCGTGGACCACTGGAACCACCTGCGATATCGTCTTCGTTGAACACCACATCTTTATAATATACGCGACGGCTGTCCGTCTCACGCATGGTCAGCGTATAATACTTGGTATTTCTGACAGGGGTAATCTCGTCAATGATGAAACCCGTAAAACGAGGCACTTTGACGTCGCGTACCTTGCCAGAACCTTTACTACTCATATTGGTAGCATACTTGGTATGAACGATTTTGTTCAGATATTCTCTGATATTCGACGATACTGTCATATTGGCACCCAGGAACTCAAAAGAGCCGGCAAAACTATATAACTCAGCATCATACGAGAGACCTTCCTCACGCAGCCCGCTATTCGTCTTTGACATGCAGACATTCTGATAGAACTGGTTACCATTCTCGTCTTCCACGATAATCTTGACAGGGAAGGCACGGGTACCAACGCCAATAGCCTTGACCGTCACCAGCATGTTCTTGTCAACAGTCACATCACGATAGCCATCGCCCTTGTATTCCGTATCCACACGGAAATACTGCGTACGCGTCAGCAACGGCTGGTTCATCAGCAACTCACGCGCTTTGTCGACATCACCTAGATAAGCCAGCGTAGGCACACCCATCTTCGTATAGCAATAGTCCTCAAACGTGCCATAGGGCAGCTCATAGTAATAGGACTTACCATCGTCCTCACAAGTAAAGTTGATATGTACACGACCGCTTGGCAACATTTCATGTCCCTGATAGACCATAATATGATGGCGGAGCACACCGTTTCCTATTTCTTTCTTGGTGACAGCATCGTGGAAGGTGTTGACCAGCAGGTCATACTTCTCTGGAATCACCATAAAGCGCATGCCCTCCTTCCAGTCACACATACTATAATAACGGAAGTTCTTTCCCATGAAGTCGGTAGGCTCCGTTTCGTCAGCGTCTTTCTCGACACTTACCGTCGCGTCCCTCTTCACACCTTTCGTCTTTACAATATACGGATTGTCCTGTGCCATCACTGTCGACATGACAAACGACATCCCTGCTATCAATAGTAATTTTTTCATGATGACGTATCTATAGTTCTACGATTACTGCTGCAAAGTTACGATTTTTTTTTTAACTTGTGCCAAAATGTCACCATAATATTGAAAAAAAGTTGTTTTGGCATACGCTTTGCTATCCTGCTACTGACAAATTATGCATATTAACAATTAAAAAATATAAGATTATGGGAAAGATTATTGGAATTGACTTAGGTACTACCAACAGCTGCGTTGCCGTTTTCGAGGGTAACGAGCCAGTAGTAATTGCCAACAGCGAGGGCAAGCGTACAACGCCTTCAGTCGTTGGTTTTGTGGAGAATGGTGAGCGCAAGATTGGCGACCCCGCCAAGCGTCAGGCTATCACCAACCCCAAGAACACAGTTTACTCTATCAAGCGTTTCATGGGTGAGAACTGGCAGCAGACCGAGAAAGAGATTTCTCGCGTACCTTATACAGTAGTCAACGAGGGTGGCTATCCTCGTGTTGACATCAATGGCCGCAAGTACACTCCACAGGAGATTTCTGCTATGGTACTGCAGAAGATGAAGAAGACTGCCGAGGACTACCTCGGACAGGAGGTGACAGAGGCTGTCATCACCGTACCTGCCTACTTCTCTGACTCACAGCGTCAGGCTACCAAGGAGGCTGGCCAGATTGCCGGTCTGAACGTAAAGCGTATCGTCAACGAGCCTACAGCTGCCGCTTTGGCATACGGTGTTGACAAGGCCAACAAGGATATGAAGATTGCCGTCTTCGACCTTGGTGGTGGTACGTTCGATATCTCTATCCTGGAGTTCGGTGGTGGTGTCTTCGAGGTACTCTCTACCAATGGTGATACTCACCTAGGTGGTGATGACTTCGACCAGGTTATCATCGACTGGCTCGTTCAGGAGTTCAAGAACGACGAGGGTGCCGACCTGAAGAGCGATCCTATGGCTATGCAGCGTCTGAAGGAGGCTGCTGAGAAGGCTAAGATTGAGCTATCATCAAGCACCTCTACTGAGATTAACCTGCCTTACATCATGCCTGTAGGTGGCGTTCCCAAGCACTTGGTGAAGACCCTTACTCGTGCTAAGTTCGAGCAGCTGGCTCACGACCTCATCCAGGCTTGTCTGGCTCCCTGTCAGAAGGCTATGGCTGACGCTAAGCTGTCAACAGCCGACATCGACGAGGTTATTCTCGTAGGTGGTTCAAGCCGTATCCCAGCTGTACAGACGCTGGTAAAGAACTACTTCGGCAAGGAGCCTTCAAAGGGTGTTAACCCCGACGAGGTGGTAGCCGTTGGTGCTTCTATCCAGGGTGCCATCCTGAACAAGGAAGGTGGCGTAGGCGACATCGTACTGCTCGACGTTACTCCTCTGACCCTCGGTATCGAGACCATGGGTGGTGTCATGACCAAGCTGATTGAAGCTAACACAACCATTCCTTGCAAGAAGAGTGAGACCTTCTCTACCGCTGCCGACAACCAGACAGAGGTAACCATCCACGTACTGCAGGGTGAGCGTCCTATGGCTTCACAGAACAAGTCAATTGGTCAGTTCAACCTGACAGGTATTGCTCCCGCCCGTCGTGGTATTCCTCAGATCGAGGTTACCTTCGATATCGATGCCAACGGTATCCTCAAAGTTTCTGCCAAGGATAAGGCTACAGGTAAGGAGCAGGCCATCCGCATCGAGGCTTCATCTGGTCTGTCACAGGACGAGATCAACCGCATGAAGGCTGAGGCTGAGCAGAATGCCGAGAACGATAAGAAGGAGCGCGAGCGTGTTGACAAGTTGAACCAGGCTGACTCTATGATCTTCCAGACCGAGAACCAGCTGAAGGAGCTTGGCGACAAGATCCCAGCTCAGCACAAGCCCGCCATCGAGCAGGCCCTGCAGCAGCTGAAGGATGCCCACAAGGCTGGCGACATCGCTGCCATCGACAGCGCCATCAATGCCCTCAACACTGCTTGGCAGACTGCCTCACAGCAGATGTACCAGGGTGCTCAGGGTGCACAGGCTGGCCCAGAGAATCCTTTCGCTGGTCAGCAGCAGGCTCAGCAGGAAGCTCCAAAGGATGACAACATCCAGGACGCTGACTTCGAGGAGGTCAAATGAGACGCATAAGTAAAGACATAACAAAACACTATCAAATGGCGTGTAGCTCAATGAGTTACACGCCATTTGCTTTTTATG
>OMXL01000017.1 GCA_900314985.1 uncultured Prevotellaceae bacterium
GGGAACGCCCTGAGCTACGCACTGGTCGATAATATTGTTTGATACCTCAGCCAGACGATAAACGTTGGCCTCGCGAGCACGATAGTCACCACCCTTTACGGTATCGTAGAACAGACGATAAACAGAGTCACCATCGTTCTGATAGCACTTAGCGGCGTTGATACCACCCTGAGCGGCGATAGAGTGAGCGCGACGAGGAGAGTCCTGAATGCACAGGTTAATCACATTGAAGCCCATCTCACCAAGTGAAGCAGCAGCAGAAGCACCAGCCAGACCGGTACCAACGACGATAACGTCGAGCTTCAGCTTGTTCTTGGGGTTTACGAGACGCTGATGAGCCTTATATTCCTTCCATTTCTCAGGTACTGGACCTGCGGGAATCTTAGAATCTATTACTTTAGCCATAATTCTGATAATTTACAATTGATAATTACTTGCAGCACTCAGCAGCCTCTTTACAGCACTCGATGGCCTGCTGGCAGCAGTCAGCATCAGCGCACTGAAGTGAAGGAGCACAACCGAAGGCAAAACCCAAGACAACGACTGCGAAGGCCAGCATGAGCAGGGTAACATAGATGAGACCAATGCAGTTCCAGCGCTTCTGCCATACCTTACCGCTGATACCCAGCGTCTGCATAGCTGACCAGAAACCGTGAGCCAGATGGAACCAGATAGCAGCGAACCAAACGAGGTAGAGCACTACGAACACGGGGTTCGAGAAGGTCTCGATGATCCAGCCAAAGCCATCCGTAGGACTCAGCTTAGTTTCCATACCAACAATCTCAGCGAACATCATGTTGTACCAGAAATCCTTCAGGTGCAGCAACAGACCGACCAGGATGATGATACCCAGCACCAGCATGTTCTTAGATGCCCACTCCACCTTACCGGCATTCACAGTAGTAGCTACATCGTAGCGGCTATTGCCACGAGCAGTACGGTTCTGCGCGGTCAGGATGAACGCAAAAACGATGTGAATCACAGCCAAGCCAGCCAGACCCAGTGTAGCCACAACGGCATACCAGTTGGCACCCAGCATTTCGCAAATCATGTTGTAAGCCTTGCCAGAGAAGAGCGCGACAATGTTCATACATCCGTGGAATGTCAGGAACAAAATCAGCGCTAAGCCTGTAACTGACATTACAACCTTACGACCAATTGATGAATTGATTAACCACATAAAAATATTGAATTAAATTAATAATAAATACTGAATAATAAGTACGTGCGAAGACGTTTAGGGTACAAAATTACTATAAAATAATGAATTTGGCAAACGTTTTCGTGAGAAAATATGCTATTTATACAAAATTTTATTAGTAACTTTGCAACCAAAACAAAGGAAAACCACTTTATGGCATTGCATAACGAATTAGGAAAATGGGGCGAAGACCTCGCTGCCAGCTATTTGGAACGCCTGGGTTACACCATTTTAGAGCGCGACTGGAAGTCAGGACATCGAGATCTTGACATCATCGCACGAGAGGGAGATATTGTGGTCTTTGTGGAAGTCAAAACGCGTCGCAATCGCGACTTTACTGATCCAGAAATGGCCGTTGACTACCAGAAGATACGCCACCTCCAACAAGCCGCCAACCACTATATCAAATTTAGGCATATAGACAATGATATTCGCTTTGACATCATTACCGTTGTTGGCACAATGAACGAAACACCATCTATAGAACATATAAAAGACGCATTCTGAAATGATATTAAAATACGATGTGATAGTAATTGGAGGCGGCCATGCTGGCTGTGAGGCTGCGACAGCTTCGGCAAACATGGGAGCAAAGACCTGTCTCGTAACGATGGATATGAACAAGATTGCACAGATGTCGTGTAATCCTGCCATTGGTGGTATCGCCAAAGGACAGATTGTCCGCGAGATTGACGCCCTTGGTGGACAGATGGGTCTGGTGACTGACGCCACAGCTATCCAGTTCCGTATGCTGAATCGTAGTAAAGGTCCAGCCGTATGGAGTCCTCGTGCACAATGCGACAGAGGAAAATTCATCTGGAAATGGCGCTCCGTACTGGATGCCACTCCAAATCTCGATATCTGGCAAGACCAAGCTGATGAACTGCTCACAGAAAGTGTGCTTGACGGTTCTCCCGTCAAGACAAGAGTAGTCGGTGTCAAGACTATCTGGGGCTGTGAACTCAGAGCCAAAGCAGTCATCATTACTGCAGGAACATTCCTCAATGGATTGATGCATATTGGTCGAAAGATGGTTCCTGGTGGACGTATCGCTGAACCAGCCGTCCCCCACTTCACGGAAAGCATCACTCGTCATGGCATCCATTCAGCTCGCATGAAGACGGGTACACCGGTACGCATCGACAAGCGTAGCGTACATTTTGAGGATATGGAGCGACAGGATGGTGAGAATGGCTATTACCAGTTCTCATATATGGGAGAGCCACGTCCCTTGCAGCAGTTACCTTGTTGGGTGTGCTATACTAACGAGAAGGTTCATGAGACACTACGCAGCGGATTAGCTGACTCACCTCTTTATAACGGACAGATACAATCAATAGGTCCACGCTATTGTCCATCCATCGAGACAAAACTGGTGACTTTTCCTGATCGTCCGCAGCATCTGCTATTTTTGGAGCCAGAAGGTGAAGATACTAACGAGATGTATCTGAATGGTTTCTCGTCATCACTGCCCATGGATGTACAGATAGCTGCCCTAAAACAGATACCCGCTCTGCGCGATTTAAAAGTCTACCGTCCTGGTTACGCCATTGAATACGACTTCTTTGACCCAACCCAGTTAAAACACTCGTTAGAATCGAAAGTAGTTTGTGGTTTGTTTATGGCTGGTCAGGTAAATGGTACTACAGGTTACGAAGAAGCAGGAGGACAAGGAACGTTGGCAGGTATCAACGCAGCCCTCTTTGCTGGTAGTGTTGGTGGCGATTCAGTCGCCACTTTCGAGTTGAAACGCGACGAGGCCTACATCGGTGTATTGGTGGACGACCTGGTGACCAAGGGTGTCGACGAACCTTATCGTATGTTTACCTCCAGAGCGGAATACCGCATCTTGCTGCGTCAGGACGACGCTGACGCTCGACTGACAGAGAAGGCATACGAATTAGGTATAGCTAAAAAAGAACGCTATGATTGGTGGATACAAAAGAAAGAAGGTATCGAAAGCATCGAAACATTCTGCAAGAATTACGCCATCAAACCTAAGGTAGTAAATGGTGCACTGGAAAGCATCGGCTCTACCCCACTCGTCTATGGTTGTAAGTTGGAAGACTTGGTAGCACGTCCTGAACTGAACTTCGAAAAACTCTATACCATCGTACCAGAACTGAAAGAATTTGTGGAACGACTGCCTAACCGCAAAGAAGAAATTGCTGAAGCAGCAGAAATCCATATCAAATATAAAGGATACATCGAACGCGAACGAATGGTAGCTGAGAAGATGCACCGCCTGGAAAACATCAAAATCAAAGGACGCTTTGATTATCCTAATCTGATGGCCGTTTCAACAGAGGCACGTCAGAAATTGGAACGTATCCAACCAGAAACACTCGCACAAGCCAGTCGTATTCCTGGTGTTTCTCCCAGCGACATCAATGCTATGCTGGTACTGTTAGGTAGATAAGTTTCACGTGAAACAATAGATAAGATAATAATCATACAATAACGCTAAAATCAAAGAATTATGAACAACAAGACTCTGATGGCTAATCTGCGTTGTATTCCAGATTTTCCTAAAAAAGGCATTAACTTTCGTGACGTAACGACCTTGTTCAAGAATCCAGCCTGCCTGCAGATCATGGTAGATGAACTCTACGAACTTTACAAAGACAAAGGAATCACCAAGATTGTAGGTATTGAAAGTCGCGGCTTTGTGATGGCATCTGCATTAGCCGTTAAATTAGGTGCTGGTGTTGTATTAGCTCGCAAACCAGGAAAATTACCCGCTGCAACCGTACAAGAAAGCTACGCAAAAGAATATGGCGAAGATACTATTGAGATTCACGAGGACGCCATTAACGATAAAGACGTCGTTTTGCTGCACGACGATTTGTTGGCAACTGGTGGAACCATGAAAGCAGCCGTTAATCTGGTAAAGAAGTTCAATCCGCGTGGTGTTTATGTCAATTTCTTGATTGAAATCACAGACGAAGGCCTGCACGGACGTGACGTCTTCGACAAAGACACAGAGGTAACGACACTGATGGTGATTTAATGTTTCACGTGAAACAGATATATGACTAAAGAAGAGAACGAGCAGCGCTTAACGTATCTGCGGGGTATTGTCAGTCGTTTGCCTGACAAGCCCGGCAGTTACCAGTTCTATGATAAGGAACATACCATTATCTATGTGGGTAAGGCGAAGAACCTGAAATCGAGGGTTTCGACTTACTTCCACACAGAGGTAGACCGTTTTAAGACAAAAGTGCTCGTCTCTAAGATATTTGATATCAGCTATACGGTAGTCAACACAGAGGAAGACGCGTTATTACTGGAGAATTCGCTCATCAAGAAGTATAATCCCAGGTACAATGTGCTTCTAAAGGACGGAAAAACCTACCCTTCTATCTGTGTAACCAACGAATATCTACCTCGTATCTTCAAAACCCGTACCATCAACAAGAAATGGGGCACCTATTATGGCCCCTACTCCCACGTAGGCAGCATGTATGCTGTTTTAGACATTATCAAGGAACTGTACCATCCTCGCACCTGCAACCAGCCACTCACTAAGGAGGGCATCAATAATGGGAAATACAGAGTCTGTCTGGACTATCATATTAAGAAATGTATGGGGCCTTGCGTAGCCAAACAGAGCTATGAAGACTATCAGAAGAACATCCTACAAGCTAAGGAGATTCTGAAGGGAAATACACGCCAAGTATTACGAGATTTGAAGGAAGAAATGCTTCAGCTAAGCGAGGAATTGCGCTTTGAAGAGGCAGAAGAAGTAAAGCGAAAATACCTGGCTTTGGACGGTTTTGTGAGCAAGAGTGAGGTAGTAAGTCACAACATCAACAACGTGGACGTTTTCTCCATCACCAGCGACGAGAAAATGGCCTTTATCAACTATATCCACGTCTCTAACGGTAGTATCAATCAGAGCTTTACCATAGAATACAAGAAAAAACTGGCTGAAAGCGACGAAGAACTACTTCAATTGGGTATTGTGGAGCTCAGAGAGCGTTTTAAGAGCGATGCCAAAGAGATTATTGTCCCTATGGATATCCAAGGGATACTGGAAAATGTGACTTTTACGGTTCCCAAAATGGGCGACAAAAAGACGCTGCTCGACCTCTCCATCATGAATGGTAAGCAGTACAAGTTCGATCGTCTGAAACAGGCTGAAAAACTGAATCCTGAGCAGAAACAAGTACGCCTGATGAAGGAGTTGCAAGACCTGCTACACCTGCCTAAACTACCCTATCAGATAGAGTGTTTCGACAACTCAAATATCTCTGGAACAGATGCTGTAGCAGCGTGCGTCGTCTTCAAAAAGATGAAGCCCTCGAAACAAGACTACAAACGCTATAATATCAAAACAGTCACAGGACCAGACGATTACGCCTCTATGAAAGAGGTAGTACACAGACGTTACACCCGTCTGATAGAAGAAGAACAACCCCTACCCGACCTCATCGTGGCTGATGGTGGCAAAGGTCAGATGGAAGTAATCCGACAGGTCATTCAGGACGAGTTGAACCTGGATATACCCATTGCAGGACTTGCTAAAAACGACCGCCATCGTACCAACGAACTACTCTATGGATTCCCACCCAGAGTGATTGGTATGAAGGACACGTCAGAGCTGTTCAGAGTACTTACCCAGCTACAAGACGAAGTACACCGTTTTGCCATAGAATTCCATAGAAACAAGCGCTCTAAGCGCGCTTTACACTCTGAGTTGGATGACATCAAGGGAATAGGTCCAAAGACGCGTGACGAGCTTCTAAAGGGCCTGAAATCTGTCAAGAATATACGCGAAACGGACATCAACCAACTCGCGACATTGATTGGCAATGCGAAAGCAAAAATAGTTTACGACTATTTTCATAGCTAATTTTCTTGGAGATGTCAGAATTATTATCTATCTTTGCAAAATGAGAACTGTCATACAACGCGTCAGCAAGGCAAGTGTAACTATAGAAGGGACTGTGAAGTCAGCTATAGGAAAAGGATTTCTGGTACTGATAGGTATCTGTGAAGAAGACTCCTTGGAAGACGTGGAATGGCTGGTGAAGAAAATTGCTAACCTGAGAGTCTTTGACGATGAGGAGGGAGTGATGAACCGTAGTATCATGGACATAGGTGGAGAGATACTGGTAGTCAGCCAGTTTACCCTCTTTGCCAGCTACAAGAAAGGCAACCGACCCTCATGGTTCCGTGCAGGTTCTCACGAGCATTCTATACCGCTCTATGAATCTTTCTGTAGCAAGCTGTCTGAGGCTATAGGCAAACCAGTAGGCACAGGAGAATTCGGCGCTGATATGAAGGTTGAACTACTAAATGACGGTCCTGTGACTATCTGCATGGACACAAAGAATAAAGAATGACTATCAAAGAAGCACAAGAGGCTGTAGACCAGTGGATTAAGACGTATGGAGTACGTTACTTCTCTGAGCTTACCAATATGGCAGTACTGACAGAGGAAGTGGGCGAATTGGCGCGTGTCATAGCCCGCAAATATGGTGACCAAAGCTTTAAAGCTGGCGAGAAAGACAATCTGGGCGACGAGATGGCCGATGTGTTATGGGTACTGCTCTGTCTGGCCAATCAGACAGGCGTTGACCTGACAGAAGAACTGAAAAAGAATATTGCAAAGAAGACTGAACGCGATAAGCAAAGACATATACAAAACAAGAAACTCTAATTTTTAACTTAAATTCCTAGTATTATGGCACATAATCACATTCACACAGAGCTGAGAAGCAAGTATGATCAGGCCCTCAGCAAGTACAATTGCAACGTTGACGAAGCCGCTGTAGCAGCTGCTTTGAAGAAGATTGTTGAAGAAAGAGTTCCCAAGAACGACACAGAGAAAATCAAGAAGTTCCTGTTCAGCTGTGTTTGTATGACCACACTGACCACACAGGACTCAGCAGAGAGCGTACTGAAGCTGGTAGAAAAGGTTAACCAGTTCGCTAACGAATATCCTGATATGCCACATGTGGCTACCGTTGTTACCTATCCTCGTTTTGCCAAATTAGTGGCTGAATCACTGGAGGTTGAGGGCGTTATTCCTACCGTTGTTAGTGGTGCATTCCCCTCTTCTCAGGCACTTATCGAGATCAAGGTTGCAGAGACTAAGTTGGCCGTTCAGGATGGTGCTAAGAACGTAGATATCGTGATGCATGTGGGTGAGTTCCTGGCAGGCGACTACGAGACCGTTTGCGACGAGATTTCTGAACAGAAGGCAGCCTGTGGCGAAGTTCCCATGAAGGTTATTCTGGAGACTGGCGACCTGCTGAATCTGTCGAATGTCAAGAAGGCTTCACTGCTGTCAATGTATGCTGGTGCCGACTATATCAAGACCTCTACCGGTAAGGAGAAGGTTGGTGCTACGCCAGAGGCTGTTTACGTCATGTGTCAGGCTATCAAGGAGTACTATGAAGAGACGGGCATCATGGTAGGTTTGAAGCCTGCTGGTGGTATCAACACCGTAAAGGATGCCCTCACCTACTACAGCATCGTCGAGGAAGTGCTGGGCGAGAAGTGGCTCACCGACTACTACTTCCGTCTGGGTACGAGTCGTCTGCCTAACCTGGTGCTGAGCGATCTGGCTGGCAAGGAAGTGAAATTCTTCTAATAGTTACGCTGAACAACGTAATCGACATAGGCTGTCAGGGAGTCCCTGATGGCCTTTTCTTTTACATGTTGGTCAATATATTGCATGCATAGCTGACTGAATTCCTTCATGCGCTTTTCAGCATATTCAATACCACCCTGCTGCTTGGTAAACTCCACCAAAACAGCTATCTCATCGGGATTGATGGTACCCGCTTTTACCTTCTTGGCCAGCGTCTGCATCGACTCAAAATTCGTATTATTCAGCGCATAGATGACAGGCAGTGTCAGCTTACCCTCTGTCATGTCGTTGCCAGTAGGTTTACCGATCTCCTTAGAGTCAAAATAGTCGAAGATATCATCGCGAATCTGGAACATGATACCCAGGTTCTGACCAAACTCTCCAGCAGCCTTCACCTCTTCAGCAGAGGCACCGGCAGACAGTGCACCAATAGCTGCACAAGCCTCAAAGAGTGCTGCCGTCTTCTGGTTGATAACCTGATAATAAATTTCTTCGCTGATCTCCTGATTCTGGATGTTCGACAACTGGAGAATCTCTCCAGCAGCCAGTGTACGACCCAGCTCAGCCAGGTATTGCACAATCTGCTGATGGCCCGTATATGAAACATGCAGCAAGGCAGTAGAAAGGATATAGTCACCCACCAAAACCGCTACCTTATTATTATAAGTGGCATTGACGGAAGCCTGTCCGCGACGTTCTCCACTCTCATCGACCACATCATCGTGCACCAATGAGGCAGTATGCAGTAGTTCCAGACCTACAGCAGCATGCTGTGTCACATTAGATACCTCGCCATAGTTCTTAGCTGTGAGCAATATCAGCATAGGACGCATACGCTTTCCACCACGTTGACGGATATGCGTCAGCACCTGCGAAAGCAGTCCGTCATCGTGTGTCAGACTTGAGTTGAACAACGCTATAAAATCGTTCAAATCCTTCTCAATTGGTTGTTTGATGAGTGATAAATAATCCATCTTATTGAATTTTGTGACAAAATTAGTGAAAAAATCGCGATATGACGAAATATTTTAGTAATTTTACGCACAAATTGAAAAATGTTATGCATAAACTATTCCTTTTAGACGCTTACGCGCTCATCTATCGCTCATATTACGCGTTCATTAAGAACCCTCGTATCAACTCCAAGGGCCTTAACACATCAGCCATTGTTGGCTTTGTCAACACACTGCAGGAAGTACTTACCAAAGAGCAACCCACCCATATCGGAGTAGCCTTCGATCCTCATGGCCCTACGTTCCGTAGCGAAGCCTACCCAGCCTATAAGGCTCAGCGTGAAGCCACCCCAGAAGATATCCGTAAGGCTGTACCCATTATTAAAGACCTGTTGAAAGCGTGGAATATTCCTATTCTGCAGGTTGACGGCTTTGAGGCTGACGACGTGATAGGCACATTGGCTACAAAGGCAGGACAGCAAGGCATTGAGACCTATATGCTGACTCCTGACAAGGATTATGGTCAGTTGGTTAGCGACCATGTCTTCATTTTCCGTCCTCGTCATGGAGGTGGCTATGAGACGATGGGTCCTGAGGAAGTGAAACAAAAATACGGCATTCCATCGACAACTGCCGTCATCGATTTGTTGGCACTGATGGGTGACTCGGCAGATAATTTCCCTGGCTGTCCTGGTGTTGGCGAGAAGACAGCCGTCAAACTCATCAACGAGTTTGGAACCGTTGAGGAGATGTTGGAGCGTGTGGATGAAATCAAAGGAGCACTCAAGACAAAAGTGGAAACTCATGTGGACGATATCAAACTTTCGAAATTCTTGGCAACCATCAAGACGGATGTTCCTATCGAACTCAACATGCAAGAATTGAAGTTGTCGGAACCCAACGAAGCAGAACTGTCAAAATTGTTAGAGGAATTGGAGTTCAAGAGCCTCGCGAACAAGATTCTTAAAAAACCTGAAAAAGTAGTAAAACCTGTAAACGGACAACTCGATCTCTTTGCAGAATTTGCGCCCACGAGTACAGAAGGCGCAGAATTCTCGAGTTTTGAGACGTTAAAAACGGTAGCTCACGAATACAAACTCGTTGAAAATGAGGAAGATTTAAAGAAATTATATGACTATTTCTTGACAAAACCATTTCTCGTTCTAGATACAGAGACCACTTCTACCAATGCTATTGATGCTGAACTGGTGGGATTGAGCTTCTCCGTGAAGGAACATGAAGCATTTTACGTTCCTGTTCCTGCTGATCGTGAAAAAGCTCAACACATCGTCAACATTTTCAAACCACTCTATGAAAATGAGCAGATTTTGAAGATTGGTCAAAATCTGAAGTACGACCTAGAAGTCCTACACAACTATGGTGTTGAACTGAAGGGTCAGATGTGGGACACGATGATTGCCCACTACCTCATTCAACCTGAGCTACATCACAACATGGACTATATGGCTGAAATCTATCTGCACTATCAAACCATACACATCGACGAGCTCATTGGTCCAAAGGGTAAGAGCCAGCGCTCCATGCGCGACCTCTCTCCTACCCTCGTTTATGAATACGCTTGTGAAGATGCAGATATCACCCTACAGCTGAAGAATAAGTTAGAGCCTGAACTGAAACAGCACGACTGTGAGCGATTGTTCTATGATATTGAGATGCCCCTGATGCCAGTCTTAGCAGAGATGGAAATGAATGGCGTCTGCCTGGATACTGCCTCGCTGGCTGAAACCAGTAAGCAGTTTACTACTCGTATGAACGAGATAGAACAGCGCATCTATGAGTTGGCTGGCCAGCAGTTTAACATCGCTTCACCCAAGCAGGTGGGCGAGATTCTCTTTGACAAACTCAAAATCGTGGAGAAGCCCAAAAAGACGAAGACGGGTCAGTATGTTACTTCTGAAGAGGTGTTGCAGCAACTGCGCAACAAGCACGAGATAGTGGCCGACATCCTGGAACATCGTGGTCTGAAGAAGCTTATCGGCACCTATATCGATGCCCTTCCTAAGCTGATTAACCCACGTACTGGTCATATCCATACCTCTTTCAATCAGACAGTTACAGCAACGGGGCGCCTCTCGTCGAGCGATCCTAACCTGCAGAATATTCCTATTCGTGGCGAGGACGGTAAGGAGATTCGCAAAGCCTTTATTCCAGAACCAGGATGCTTGTTCTTCTCTGCAGACTATAGTCAGATAGAACTTCGCGTGATGGCTCATCTTAGCGATGATGCCAACATGATTCGCGTGTTCCAGGAGGGTAAAGACCTGCATGCCGCTACTGCTGCCAACATCTACAAGAAACCTATCGAAGAGGTGACGCGCGATGAGCGTACCAAGTCTAAACGTGCCAATTTCGGTATCATCTATGGCATCACCGTCTTTGGCTTAGCAGAACGTCTGGACATTCCTCGCGACGAAGCTAAGATGCTGATAGACGGCTACTTCGACACCTTCCCACAGGTTCACGACTACATGGAAAAATCCAAGGATGTAGCCCGTCAGCAAGGCTACGTCACTACACTATTCGGACGTCGCCGCTATCTGCCAGACATCAACTCTGCCAATAGTGTGGTGCGAGGCTTTGCCGAGCGTAACGCCATCAATGCACCCATCCAGGGTACAGCTGCCGACATCATCAAGGTAGCAATGATTCATATCTTCCAACGTTTCAAGGCTGAAGGCATCAAGAGCAAGATGATTCTCCAGGTACACGACGAACTCAACTTCAGCGTCTATCCTGACGAGAAGGAAAAAGTTGAGCACATCGTTCTGGAAGAGATGCAGAACGCCTTCCACATGTCCGTTCCCCTCGTTGCCGACTCAGGCTTTGGTGACAACTGGCTCGAGGCCCACTAACATCAATAGCCGCCCACAAATGGACGGCTATTGATATAATCTACATCTTTCTTCTACCAGTCGTAATCCTCGACGTAATCATCAAGTTTGACACCTAATATCTCTCTTTGAAGAATGTAGTCATTTGTTTACAACAAAGTACTCTTATTTTTTTGTGTATGTCGTAAGAAATATCTACCTTTGCAAAGTTTTTCAATAAATATACACACTAGTGTCAAAAAGTAAAATCAAAAAGGATAAACATATTTAGAAAATAATGAAAAAGCAATTGTTTTTATTAGTGTTTATGCTCCTGCCATTGGCAGTAAGTGCAGAAAAGGTCGAAATCGACGGAATCTTTTATAATTTGAATACTAATGCCCAAACGGCAGAAGTAACATATGGCTCACAAGCGTATGTTGGAGATATTGTGATTCCAGCATCAATAACAGTTAATGACGTGGATTATAGCGTAACGAGTATTGGTGGAGATGCTTTCTCAGATGCTGCCATTACCTCCGTCATTATTGGCGATAATGTGAAAGATATAGGCCTGCAAGCTTTCATGTATTGTAAAAGCCTTGTCTCAGTTACCATAGGTAAAAGTGTGACTACTATCGGCCAAAACGCCTTTTTACTATGCACTAATCTTACCAAAGTCACTATCGGTAATAGTGTGAATATTATTGACGAGAGTGCGTTTGGAGCTTGCATAAATCTTCCCTCTATTATAATTCCAAATAGCGTTACTACTATTGGCGATATGGCATTTGATGCTTGTAATGAACTTACTTCCGTCACTATCGGTAAGGGTGTAACTACTATTGGTATAGCAGCTTTTCGGGGTTGTAAGAAATTGGCAGTTGTCAGCATTCCAAATAGTGTGACGAACATAGAACAAGGTGCGTTTTATCAATGCAATAATCTTGCTACCGTAATTATTCCAAATAGTGTGACGAGTATTGGAGCATATGCGTTTAGTGAATGTAGAAACTTAACTGATATTTATTGTTACGCAGAGCAAATACCAGAAACGGGTTACAATATTTTCTATTGTTCAAATTACAAAAACGCCACACTCCACGTGCCTACTGCATCTTTTGAGGTATTTAAAAACACAGATCAATGGAAAGATTTCGGCAATATCGTTGCATTGACAGATGAAGATCCTAAGCCAACAACAGATATTGCAGTAACAACAGCCACACAACAGCCTACAATTGTGGAGCGCTATACCATTGATGGAAAGCGCGTCAATCAGCCACAGCGTGGCCTGAACATCATCAAGATGAGTGATGGTACAACAAAGAAGGTCGTCGTTAAGTAAGGATTAATGACTCTGCAAACTTATAGATAACGATACCTGTTGTTACAGAGACATTCATAGAGTGTTTGGTACCTAACTGAGGTATCTCCAAACAGCCATCTGAGGCGTCTACTACTTCCTGGTGGACGCCTTTTACCTCATTACCCATCACTACAGCATATTTCTGGCCCTTCTGAGGCACGAACGTGTGCAGTTTGGTACTATGTTCCACCTGCTCTACAGAAAAGACCGTATAGCCGTTCTTTTTCAGTTCTTCTACAGCCTCCAATGCTGTCTTGAAGTATCGCCAGCTGACACTCTCCTCTGCACCAAGTGCCGTCTTATGGATTTCTGTTGATGGCGGCGTCTGACAAATGCCACATAAGTAGACAGCCTCTACGCGGAAGGTGTCGCAAGTACGAAACACGCTACCCACATTATACATGGAGCGCACATCGTCTAACACCACGATTAGTGGTAACTTCTCGGCTTGCTGAAACTCCTCAACAGTAAGCCTTTTCATCTCTATGGTTCGTACTTTTCTCATATCCAAGTGCAAAGGTACAATTTTTTTTATAAAAAAGCTTTTCAGGTTCAGAAATTCTTACTACATTTGCAAAACTATTCATTATCAAACTATTATCTAAACACATTCTTAACTATGAAGAGAAAACTAACAACATTTGCCGTACTGCTCGCCACGATGGTCATGCAGGCCCAGACAGCAAGACAGTTTACCATTAACCTTACTGACGACGGACAAGCCAACATGGTATGTTTCTTGGCAGACCATCCTACAGGTAGAGCCATTGTAGGTGTTCCTGGTGGTGGCTACTCTATGTTATCAAACACGCACGAAGGTACGCAGGCCCACGAATGGCTGAACAAGCAAGGCATCTCGTATTTTGTCGTCAACTACCGACTGCCAAAGGGTGACCGTACTATTCCTATTGGTGACGTAGAACACGGCATCCGCACAGTACGCGACTCTGCTAAAGTATGGCATATCAATCCCAGCGATGTTGGTATCATGGGATTCTCGGCTGGTGGCCATCTGTCATCAGTCATCTCTACCCTCTCCGACTTCGAGGTGCGTCCTAATTTCAGCATTCTTTTCTATCCCGTTATCTCGATGGACATCCCCAAGTCACACAGGTGGTCGTGCATCAATTTCCTGGGTCAGGAAGGTCACAAAGATCGTAACCTGATTAACAAATATTCTACCAACAATGCCGTACGCCGCCACTTGACGCCTCCTGCTGTTATCCTCACGGCCAGCGACGATGGTCTGGTGAATCCTGTCACCAATGGCTTAGAGTATTATAAAGCTATGCACGATGCAGGCAACGAATGCACCTTGTACAGCTATCCTACAGGCAACCACGGCTGGGGTTTTGGTCCTTGGTTTAAGTACCATGACCAGATGCTGAGCGATCTTGGCAACTGGCTTAAGAACCTACAGGCACCTAAAGAGGACGCTATCAAGGTGGCTTGCATAGGTAACAGCATTACTGATGGCCACGGCATCGACTTTGCACCAGTCAACGGCTATCCTGCTCAGCTGCAAAAGCTGTTGGGCAACGACTACTACGTCAAGAACTTTGGCGTCAGTGCCCGTACCATGCTCAACAAGGGCGACTATCCTTATATGAACGAGATGGCTTGGAAAGACGCTGTAGCTTTTAAGCCCGACGTAGTCATTATCAAGCTTGGTACCAACGACTCTAAACCCCAGAACTGGCAGTATGGCGAGGAATTCAAGCAGGATCTGAAGCAGATGATTACTACCCTGCGTCCTGATTTAGCACAGCCAGCCAAGAAGGGTAAGAAGAATAAGAAACAAGTCATTAAGAACGAAGGTCCGAAGATTATTCTCTGCACCCCTATTCCTGCCTTCAAGAAATCGTGGGGCATCAATGACGAGATCATCACAAAAAACATTATTCCTATCCAGCAGGAAGTAGCTCAGGAGTATAATCTGCAGGTGATAGATCTGCATAGCCTCTTCGGTGATGGAAAAAACACCATGCTTAACGATGGTATCCATCCTAACGACAAAGGCGCCCAGAAGATGGCACAGATTATTGCTGACGCTATAAAACATTGAGCATTGAACATTTTTTTTGCGCAGCCTAATTAAGCATTAAGCATTATACATTAAGCATTGAAAAGGCTGTTGATAACTGTGTGGAAAACTCGTGCATAACTTGTTAATTACGCTGAATTATCCCATGAGGCACTACGGAAAGTGTGGATAAAAAGCATAAAATAGCATGTTATTCGCAAGTTTTCCACTCTTTTTCGCTCAAAAAAGATATAAACTTATTAATTTTGCACCGAAATAGAGAATTGTGGATAAACTACTTATCGCATTCATAATCAATAAGTAAGTATTCACAGTAGGTGTGGATAGCGCATAGTAATACGTGGATAAACAATCTGGCAAGAAAAATCGCCAAAAGTTTTACACATATCAACGGCACATCATCCTATTCATTCTCTTTTTATTTTAAAAAAGAAAAAGGAAAAATAAAAATCATATGATGTTGAAAACGGAGTGGAAAGAGCAAGGATTCATTGATGAACCCGTAGCAGAAGGAACAGATCTGAAGGCAGAGATACGTCGACTGTGTGAAGAGAAAGGTGCCATTATCTTGGCACACTACTATACGATAGGTGATATACAGGATATCGCCGACTTTGTAGGCGACTCATTGGCATTGGCTCGAAAGGCTGCAGAGACAGATGCGAAGATGATGGTGATGTGTGGCGTACATTTCATGGCAGAGACTTGTAAACTGTTGTCGCCTGACAAGACGGTACTTTGTCCAGACCTGAATGCTGGCTGTTCGTTGGCTGACTCTTGTAAGGCTGACGACTTGAAGAAATTCAAGGATGAGCATCCTGGCTATCAGGTCATCTCTTATGTCAACACGACAGCTGCTGTAAAAGCATTGACTGATGTCGTTGTGACCAGTGGTAATGCCAAGAAGGTCGTTGACCAGCTGCCTAAGGATGCTAAACTGATATTTGGTCCTGACTATAACTTAGGTAATTATATTAATGAGGTAACAGGTCGTAAGATGCTGCTGTGGAATGGTGGCTGTCATGTTCATGAACGCTTCTCTGTAGCTAAAATCCTTGAGCTTAAAAAGCAGTATTCTGATGCCGTAGTGATGGCTCATCTGGAGTGTAAAGGTCCTGTATTGGCTGTGGCTGATGTCAAAGGAAGTACGGCTGATATGCTGAAGTATGCACGAGAGAACCATGCATCGCAATATATTGTGGCCACAGAGGCCGGTATTTTGCACGAGTTGCAGAGAAATTGTCCTGATAAGCAATTCATCCCAGTGCCTCCAGAAATCAGCGAGAGCGGCCTAGAATGCAGCTGTAACGAGTGTCAGTATATGAAGATGAATACACTCTTGAAGATTTACAACTGTCTGAAGCATGAATGGCCCTCTGTTGAGGTTGATCCTGAGATAGCTAAAGAAGCTGTGAAACCTATACAAAGAATGCTGGAGTTAAGCTAATGCCATGAAGCAGCGTATAGAGTGGTTGGCTGTTTTGAGGGGTCTGAACATCTTGCTGGTAGTCATGGTTCATGTGCAACTGGTAGATATGTCGACAGGCCAGAATCATGCATTCTGCAATGCCCTCTCTTTTCCTTTCCACCCTATACGCATGCCTTTGTTTATCTTTATTTCTGGGGGATTACTCTATCTTAGCAGAATACGAAAAGACATATCGACAAAAGCATTATACAAGGACAAGTTCCAGCGTATCATGATACCTTTTGTCTTCTTTGTCGTTGTCTACTACCTTATTAAGTGCGTTTTTAACCAGTTTGCCAAGACACCCATCGAACTGTCGTGGACTAATTTCTTAGAGTCGTTTGTATACTATCGGGGTCACTCGTCACAGTCATTATGGTTTTTGGCTGTGCTGATGTTTTTGATGCTTCTGTATCCCCTCTTCCGTTATCTATGCGACAACAAATACCGAATGATATGCTTCCTATTGTTCTGTAGTGGCATATTCTTTATTGATACCGACCTGGAAAGTCGTTGGAACGTATTCTATATTTTGGAAGTACAGCATTACCTGGTATACTTCTTCTTTGGAATCTTCTTCTTCCGGTTTGAGCTATATAAGTATCTGACCAGCATCCCAGCATTGTGTATTCTTATACTGCTATATGCTGCCTGTTATTACTTCTCATTGGGTCTTCTGACTTCCATCATAGGCATTTGTATGATGTGTTCACTATGCCTGAAGATAGGCACCTATCTGCCCAACCTATTTTCAAGTTTCAGGGAATACATCTTTCAGATTTATCTGATGTCCCTACCCTTTCAAAACTTCGTGGAACTGATATTATGGAAGCATTTCTTCTATAACGAACAGCTATTGTTACTGTTTTACGCCATCAATCTGATGTCAGGACTATTCATACCAGTGATGATTAGTAAACTGGTAGAACGATGCCCCTACAAATACTTAAGGTTGTGCTTTGGTTTGCAGTAATACTACTTTACTTTGAATGCGAAGAATCGTTGTCCTAAGTAGTTGAATACGATAAACAAACACATACCTAACGCCATCGAAACATTCTCCTGGATAGTGACGCTATAGCCACTCAGTATCCAATGCATCACAGGCTTGGCAATGCCATAAGCCAACAGGTAACACGTCAGAATATTGATAGTAAAGCGGAACAATGGTTTCCATCCATGTTCTTTGTTCTGGAATGTGAAGTGCTTATTAAGAATGTAGCTACAAATACTGCCAAAGAAGTAGTTAGAGGCAGATGATATCCAATAACTGAGTCCAAATACATTATAGAATACAAACATGATGGTGGTACCCACAATGGTATTCACCACACCCACTATGACAAACTTCATGAATGTCTTGTCAGTGAATAGACTGATATATTTATTGATATTCATATAGCGTAAATGATGTTTAAAAATGTATTTTAGTAGTACTTCCGTCGTTATAACAAACAATGACAACACCCTTTTGAGGCTTTTCTATTCGCATTCCTTGTAACGTATAATATCCTATAATCCTCTTAGGTTGGTTGTATATTGTGTAATTAGAGATACCAGCACTTTGACTTTTAAAATCCAGCTGTTCATCCATCCATTCTACTCTTCTCTTAATCCAGTCTTTGAGTGTGGTAATTTCCTTTTCGTAAGTATTGACAGTCTGATAGTTAGGCACAGGCCATACATACTTGTTCCATACTGGCCAAGCCTGGTAATTACGCGCTTTTGCACCACCAATTTCCAGCAGATTAACCAATGAGTCTATAACTGTCATGATATTTTCATCGCTGAATGCTCCACATCGATATTCAACCCAACGCTCTTTCAGCTGATTGACATATTCAGAATCCTGCATTAGTCGCATCCACCAGAAAGGAACTTTCTGATAAGCATTAGTAGATGTGAAATATGTATTTTGATACACCCAGAAATCTGTTAGATTAGCATTACAGTAGTCTGCATTACCAAAAGCAATATTAAAATCCCATAGTGTAGTTTTAAATAGTGGGTCTACTGAGTCACGATGCTTATATATATTGGTGCTTAGTCGATATCCGTCGACATTATTTGCAAATTCCTGCGAAAGTTGTTGATCAATAAAAGAAATAGGATTAAGGAATTTCCTATATCCATTGACAGGATCTTTGAAATTGTCTCCTGCTAGCGCATCTTCCATGAGATCTATTTGATTATTGATGTATTCTAACTGTTGTGGATAGTCAGGCATCATATCGTCATATTCCGGATGTTTATAGAGAAAATGTATTTTATAATAATCATCATATTGATTACCGTCTTTATCCACTGCATAGTGCTTAGAGGTGTACCAATGTTCCTCATCGTTACGGTCTATTTCCAATTGGTAACCACCAGTCAGTTCATCACCGTCTGTTCCTGGGTCATCTAGATTTAATCTACCCTTTCCTTTACTTGGTTTTTCAGTCATAATATATACTCCATAGTAACACCCGTCAAGTATCACTTCACAATGGCGTAAACGCGGAACATATTCGAAATAGGATCTTGCTAGCTGAAACATCAGCGCATCACGTATCATGCTGCGATCATTGTATGGGGCTAACAGTACCCAATTGTTGTCTTTTGGCATACCCATTATAGCTACCTTTTCTTTAGAACCATTGATGTCTTTGGTTTTATAGGTTCTAAAACCAAAAGGTTTTTTAGGTGACATATCAAATGAGCTGTTTCCTCTGTATTTAATACCTATCCATCCTTCATAATCAACTGTCTGATCTTTATGATTGACAGTGTCACCATAATTGATGCCATTGGCATTACTGATAACTTTCATTCTGGCTAAGATACGATAGTCCTTATGAATAATATGTGGTGTTGTTCCATCAGTGTTTGTATTGATGAAAACAATGGGTAGGTTTGTCTCATTAAGAACAACATTAATTTCCGGCTTGTAGTTATTTGGATCGTAATTGTCAGCTTTAATATCTGTAAATGAAACAACAGCAAAAACAAATAATAATGGCAATCGTAATGTCTTCGTTACTTTCCCAACACCTATTGAAAAATAGACGATAGCAATCGTTAATAATATGATAGTTAGTAATTCTAGCATGATGCTTTTGTTTATCAGAAAATCGATATTGATGAAACGTATGAAGAAATAGTGGAACACATATATTTCCAATGTACTGTTTCCTATTAATAGTAATTGTCTGTTCAACCAGTTGTTAGAACTGTCAAATTGATAGAATATACCAATAAGAGCAAATATAGCTATGAGCCCAATCAGAAAATCTAGAACGATAGGTAGGTGATCAAGACTACTGATAAAGGTAATAACCAATATAAGATATAGCGTCGTAAGAAGTATTGTCAGCCAGGGATAATTAGTAAGAAAATGTAGCAGATTATATTTTCTAATGAAGAAGCCTATAATGAAGAATGGCCAGAATGCAAATCCTGCCCATGGATTGAGGGCTTCTATTGCTACATGATCTATTCCCATAACAAGATAGAAAACTCCCCAAATAGTAATTGCTATTGTGACGTCAATAATGATGCTGTAATATTTACTCTTGGTAGTATTCAAATTAAAAGGTAGCAGCAAAATATAGAATAGGGTCAATGACAATAGATACCAGTAACCATTATGTCCTCCGTCCAAGAAGAAGCTTCTTACGCTACCAATAACAACAGCATTGATAAGACCTATTATCAGCATAGGTTTTAGGAATCTATAAGCTTTTGTGAGCACTTTTTTGTTGTCAGGAAGCTTGCTGATAACGACACCAGAGAGAAAGAAGAATAAGGGAACGTGAAAAGTACAGATGATATGGAAGACAGCATCATCAGGAAGCTCTTCATGGTACATACAGAAATAGATAGTATGTCCCATGACCACCATGATCATAGCCAGCGCCTTCAGCCTGTCAATATATAGCATCCGTTCTTTCGTCATTCTATACTTATCTGTTTGATCCTTCGTGAGATGTTACTTGGTGGGATAGTCATCACCAGGTATTTCCTGTTGTTGATATCCAGCACTTCATAGTTGAACGCATCTAGTTCGTACGTATAAGCAGGATATGTCAAGATGCGTTGGTAGAAATGAATAGGCACTTCATCGCCTAAGATAAACGTAACCTTGTTCACCTTTTCTTCAGGCTTTAACAGTCGGATATAGAGGTTGTGATGCTCGTCTGTAGCATATTCCTGATACGCCTGCGGATTACGCTGAATGTTGTCGACTACATCCTCTGGTAAGAAGACGACTTCTTGTCTGTTATAAAGATGAGCTGCACATCTGTTGTTGATGTCTTTCTTGTCAAATGCCATGTAGCAATTGTAATAGTTGAATTCTATGGTTGGAAAGACATAGCGGCTGGCTATTGTGGACATGCATGGCGGCATTTGGTGTGACAACTGTCGGACTTTTATGATATAGTTGTCTCTTTGTTGCAACTGCTGACAATGGTAACGATAGTTCTGATAGTTCTGACGGCTGTATATGACAGCGGGTATAGCAACAAGAACGGAAATAGCGATGATGGCTGCTGTGAGAGTACTTTGGTATCGTTGTAGCTTCTTTCCTTGCCAAAGGTGCAGTACTATCAGCATGGCGAGGAAGTCGGCACAAATAGCCACGCGCTCTATCGTACTGCCACAAACAAACACGATTCCCAGAGCAGCAAGCCAAGCTAATAACAGATAACCGTGCTGACAGATAAAGTCCTTAAACTGCTGTCTGTTTCTAAACCATACAATTACTAATGAGAAGATGAGTATCCAGGATATTCTGATACCCAAAATGATGTTAATACATCCATAGAACAGGCGTTGTGACAATGTGATACCCTCTAAATCAGTTCGTGACCATAGTGATGGTGAGGTAAGTATCATCAGCATGCCACAACAGTAGGCTATCATGCAATAGGTTGCTATTTGGCGCAACAGATGATTCTTTCTGTGAATGAGCAGATAGGCTATGATGGCTATGGACAGTGGCAACGCTATTGCTTCGTGTGTCCATCCTAAAAGGAAAGACAACGGAACGAGTGCTACTGTTGACCAACTAATCTCTTGCTTGCCTAAACGACTTAAAAGCAAGAGAAAAGCCATAGTGAAGAGTAGCGACCATGTATAGTTGACTGCTCCCATGCTCCAGATGAATGCTGTACCGAATCCTTTGATGACAAGAAACAGAAATCCAAAGGTCAATGCAGTGATAATAGTATAGTATTTTTTCTCCTTAGAAACGTATTTCACAACACTCCCTATTAACAGCAGGAATATGAGCGTATTAATGGTTTTATATCCTTCTTCAGGCATCAGATTAATCAATATCTGTCCTATGAAGTGCATGATGCTACGCCCATTTACATATTCGTAGTGTACAAGCTGAGACTTGACAACATCACCCATGGAAGTAATGGGTTCAAGAGGTGACTGCCATTCAGGTTGCCATATAAAGCGATAGAGTATGTCGTCGCTCATAGTGGGTGCCGACCATAGTTGCAGAAGTCCTATGATGGCGGTAATAGTTATAAGCAAGATCACATAGGCAACTTTCTTCATAGACTATCTCATTACTTTAACCTTGTTGTGGTCCACTATCCATACGGCATCGAACTTTTTTTCCTGCAGTTGCAGGTTACCTAAGATCTCAGCCTTGTATTTATAGTCCTGTGAACGTTCTATCGTCGTATCTTCTATCTCTTCAGGCCATTGATAATTCGTTTCATACTGTGCTGCAATACCCCACCCGAATGCTTCAGAGGGAATGACACAGAAAGAAGAAAGTTTGGGATTATCGTCCTCAATAATGATGACATACACGGACTTAACAGGTTTTCCTGTCTTTTGTATGGCTTCTTGCGCCATTTTTTTGCCCACCAAGCCTGATTTGATAGACTCATGGATAAGATGTGCATCAATAGTCAATGAAGCGCCCAAAAAGAGAATAAATGCCGTTATGATGCTTTTCTTTGTTTGCTGACAGTTATCTATGCCATAAGCCATCATTATCATCAGCAGGGAGAGTCCTGCATAGGTGTGCATCATGCTGAATACAGTTAGCAGATGAGGTCCTACAGCTATCACCATAGAAATCAGGATGCACAGCATTTTCTTCCCTATCATGCTACGGATGTTTTTTATCCATATCAGATAGAGGAACGGTAGTGTGAAGAGCAGACTCACAATAGCCCACAAAAGATTGCGGCTTGGTGCATGCAAGAGGTAGATATAGTCAATGGTAATGAATGTAGAGAACAGAAACTTCACTACATTAGCGACTACCTTCATGACTCCAGGCTCGTAATCTGGATGGATAGTAATATCCTTGGGCATAATGGTGATAGCCAACGCATAAAGCACCATGATACCTATTCCAATGAGCAGGTCTTTCTTTAGCGTTTTCTGATCTATGAAATCGAAACCAAAAGCCAATATGGGACCTATTAATGCCCACATGAGTCCATTCTCCTTGAAGAGTGTTGCCAAGAAGATAAGCAGTATCCAGACAATGTATCTGGCTCGCTTCATCTTGATATACAACAGAAAGGCTATCATGTCGCAAGTTAAGGCATATACCTGATTCTGACTGTCTATAGCCGTAGCGGTAGCCATTGTTGCTGGCAACACAAAGAAACACAGCGTGGCGAGATTCCTTGAAAACTGTTTAAATCCTAACACTAACAATAGCTTATAGACAGTAACGGTACATAGCAAGTGACCTCCTACAACCAACAGATGGTTAAAGGTAGGATACAGTACTTGTGGATTGCGTCCTGCAATATATCCTATCCAAGTGTCGAAGGGTCGCCAATGATAGCCAAAGAAGAAAAAGTGCTCTTTAATGAAGAAAGGTCTGAAGTCAGGTGTTGTCGTACTACACCAATCATCATGAGTAGGCAAGATTTGCAGTACGGCATAAAGTAATGCAGGTGTTATCATGCATGCTATTATAACACCCCAATACTTTTTGAAAGCATTCTCAATAGTTAGTTTACAACTGCTATCTTGCATACAGTGCCTTTCTTTCCGTCGTTTGTTGCTGTAGCTACCATGTAGATACCTGACGCCACTCTCCTACCCTGTTGGTCACAGCCATCCCACGTATATGTTCCACCGTTGCTACGTCCCTGGTGGATTAAAGCACCATTAGCAGCAAGGATTTTTACATCAGCATCATATGTAAGACCCGTAATGGTGATAGGTCCTCTATAATCTGGTGTGACAGGATTAGGATAGGCCCACACATTATCCTTGGTCATCTCCTCGTTAGGTTCTGTAGCGTCGCTAATATACGAGCAGAGTCCTTTGTCTGTGCCAAAGAATACCTCACCAGTAGTGGGATTAATCACGATAGATAGGATGTTGTCTGATAAAAGTTTACTATTTCCCGTCGTGAAGTGTTGTATCTGCGTCATATTGTCGGAACTAATCAGATAAACACCATTGCCTTTCGTACCAAACCACTTTCTTCTACCTCCATCTATAGCCATTGAGGAGATATCTATATTAGACAAAAGATAGTCAGCATAGACTGTACCGTCATTGCGTGGCACTTTGACTTGTGTGAATACGGGGTTGCTGTCATTGTATTTTGATTTCTCCAGCAGCAGGGGTCCTACATTGGTACATATCCACATACCAGTGTTATCTTCTTCTGAAAGCCATCTCACACCACCGCCTACCTCAACAAGTGTACCGTCTTGGTTGGGGAAACTCTCACAAGCTAATACAGTGTCGTCTGTAGTGTTGTATTGATAGTAGGCAGGCCTTCTCCAGTCGTTATTACTAAACCAAAGGATGCCACGACTATCAAACATCATGCTGCCAAGTTGGGGATTGCTCTTGTTGGTGTAGCCGTCGCCATCATGCTTCATATACTCGGGGTGATTGTATTTGGTAAATGTGCCGTCTTTCGATAGTTTAATGAGTGATGCTGTAGGAGCAGAACTGTTCAGAAACCACAGATTACCTGTTTGATCAAAAATAGCACCTGAAATAATTTGATAATTAATACTCTTACCATCAAATATTTCTATGGGACTATTATTGCAGTTGTAGTATTTTACAAACGCACCGTTTCTGAATTCAAAGAGACCATTTCGTGAGCCTGCAAAGACATGCTCGTCAGTCGACGTAGGATCGATGGCTATACATTTTACTTTAAAATGGTTTATATCAGCTACATCGCTAATGCCATCGGTAGAGAAAACCTTCCATTTGTTGTTTTCATAAACCTGGATATTACCGATATCCGAATAGGTTCCGTTGCAAGTATAGAGTTTACCATTAACCAACGTCATGAAACCAATGTGGTTATACCTCGGTCCACCAGGCTGCAGGGTTTTTAAAATGTCGATATATTTGTCGTAGTCACTGGTGTCCTCAGCAGGTAGCGATGTGGGATAGTCAGGGTGGTTGGGCGTGTAGCTGTCAGCAATCTCTGCACGCTGCACATTGACCTTGACGATGCCAAAGCCACAGAGAAGATAAGCATAGATGCCGTCTATACGGATGCTCTTGACAGTCTTGTCGCCTGTAATCGTCTTGGTATAAAGGTCGCTGATATTGGTGATGTTGCCATTGGTCTCTACCAGGTCGATGTTTGAATTGCTATAAACCACCACCAAGCGCTTAGCTTGCTTACACCAGCTGATATGGGTGATGTCGACGTCACTCATACCATTGACCTTGTCGTAGGTGTAGATGCTCTGGTCGTTCTGGTTATACTGGTAGAGGCTACCTGAAGCTAACACGAAGAGATCGTTGCCTGCTGCCTGTATCTGCGTGGGTTCAGCATACGACAAATAGTTACGCCAAGTGCCAACCTGCGCCCTTATAGGGCTAGTGAATAATGAACAGTGAACAGTGAATAGTGCTACTAACACTACCTGTTTTATAAAATATTTTTTTTCTTTCATACTTTTATTCTTCACTATTCACTATTCACTATTCGTTATTCGTTATTAACTAGGGCAAAGCCCGCAAGTATTCGGCCAACTTCTGGGTAGCTCTAGCCCTATGGCTTATCTGATTCTTGATGTCAGTACCCAGTTCAGCGAAGGTCTGATTGTAGCCATCAGGCTGGAAGATGGGATCGTAGCCGAAGCCCTCTCCTCCCCTACGCTCACGGATAATCTCGCCATTGACGATACCATCGAAAGTAGTGACCTTTCCGTTTATGATTAACGCAATAACAGTACGGAATCGTGCCTTACGATTGTTATTATTTTCTAATTCGTTCAATAATTTCGTCATATTGGCCTGAGAGTCGTGTCCTTCACCCCCTGCATAGCGGGCACTATAGACACCTGGTGCACCACCCAGTGCGTCACACTCCAGACCTGTATCGTCTGCAAAGCAGTTGACGTGGTATTTGTCGTAGACATACTGGGCCTTGATCAGCGCATTATCTTTCAGGGTCTGTCCCTTTTCAGGAATATCCTCATAACAACCGATATCTTTCAGTGACACGATATCAAACTGGTTGCCCAGAATGTTTCGTACCTCAACCAGTTTGTTCTGATTGTTGGTAGCAAAGACTATCTTCATCTTCTCTTTCTTTTGTTGCTTAATATGAACCTTCATCTCGTCAAATCCTTCGCCATAGACACCAATAACGGCACTCTGCGATACAAAGGCGTTAGGGTCAATCATTTTGATGAGTCGGAAGATGTTGATGCTCTCGTTCTTCTTAGCCAGAATACAGAGCACCTTCATCTGTCTGCCTGTGTACCAGCCATGACCATCAAGAATGGTTACACCATGATTCATCTGCGTACCAATGGCATTGGCTATCTCCTGCCATTTCTGTGAGAATATCATGAACTGTACTGACTGTCTGCGCGCATTCATCACGTAGTCGAGCACATAGTTCTCCATCGTCATCACGCAGAAGCCAAACATCACCTTGTGGGCACGCTCCATATATGTACCAAACTGTGGGAAGAACATACACGAGCCAATGATGCAGAAGTCTGCAGCAATCAGTACGCTGCCTAGCGACACGTTGCTATGGTATTTGTTGACAGAGGCTGCAATGATATCTGTACCACCCGTAGAACCATTGTTCATGAAGACAGTAGCCAGTGCGATACCTGTCATTACGCAGCCAATAATCATCGACATGAAGTCCTGTCCCTCGCCCATCAGTTTGAAGGGTAATCCGTTCTCCTGCTTGGGTATCAGGTCTTGCGCTATCATCAGCATGAAATACAGCGTGAAGATGGCAAAGATGGTCTTCATCAGGAACTTCACACCCAGTATCTTCAGTGCCACCAGCAGCAAGAGGCTATTGATGATGATATACGTGTTCTCCAAGTGGAATCCTGTAGCATAATAGATGATGGCCGAGAGACCCGTCACACCGCCTGCCACAATCTGATATGGCATCAGGAAGACAGTAAACGAGATGGTATACAGAAGAAGTCCAAGGGTTATAAAGAAATAATCCTTGAACTCATTCCAGATGATTTTATGATCAATAGTCATAATTGTAATTTACAATTTGACAATTTACTATTTACAATTACTTACCCAGAACGATGTTGATCATACGTTTTGGAACGATGATGACCTTCTTGATTTCGAAGCCTTCCAGATACTTCTGGGCACGCTCGTCAGCCAGCACCGTCTTCTGGATGGTGTCGTTGTCAGCATCAGCAGCAAACTCCATATCGAAGCGAGTCTTACCATTGAAGGCTACACCCAGCTTGACGGTGTTCTCTACCAGATACTCCTCGTTCCATGTAGGCCACTGAGCGTCGCAGACACTACCCTGCTCTCCCAGTGCCTCCCACAGCTCTTCAGCAATGTGTGGAGCAAACGGAGCAATGAGCACTACCAGCGTCTTCAACAGCTCACGGTTCTTGCACTTCTGCTGAGCCAGCTCATTAACGCAGATCATGAAGGCAGAGATAGAGGTGTTGTAAGAGAATACCTCGATGTCCTGGCTAACCTTCTTGATGAGCTTGTGAACGCTCTTCAGCGACTCCTTCGTAGGTTCTGCATCATCTGCTATGATGGCATCTGTATTGTCGCGGCTGTTACCATAGTATAGAGCCCAGAACTTTTTCAGGAAGCGGTGACAGCCATCAATACCATTGGTGTCCCAAGGCTTCGACTGCTCTACAGGACCCAGGAACATCTCGTACAGACGCAGCGTGTCAGCACCATACTTCTCGACGATCATATCGGGGTTCACCACGTTGAACATCGACTTCGACATCTTCTCAACAGCCCATCCGCAGATGTATTTGCCGTCTTCCAAGATGAACTCAGCATTGTTGTATTCTGGGCGCCAAGCCTTAAAGGCCTCAATATCAAGCACATCGGCTGATACGATGTTCACGTCGACGTGGATGGGTGTGGTATCCTTATAGTTGCCACGCAGGTTGAGGCTGACGAACTTACCCTTGTCCTGACCCTCGTCCTCGATACGATATACGAAGTTTGAACGACCCTGAATCATACCCTGGTTGACCAGCTTCTTGAAAGGCTCGTCCTCGCAAGAGTAGCCAGAATCATAGAGGAACTTGTTCCAGAAACGAGAGTAGATCAGGTGACCTGTAGCGTGTTCCGTGCCACCTACATAGAGGTCTACGTTACGCCAGTATTCGTCGGCATCACGGCTGACTAGTGCCTTCTCGTTCTTGGGGTCCATGTAGCGCAGGTAGTAGGCTGAAGAGCCAGCAAAACCAGGCATTGTGTTCAGCTCCAAGGGGAAGACGGTTTTATTGTCGATTGCTGAACAATCGACCACCTTGTCGGTCTTGGTGTCCCAAGCCCAGTGCTTGGCGCGTCCCAATGGTGGCTCACCAGTCTCTGTGGGCTTGTACTCGTCAATCTCAGGCAGTTCCAGAGGCAGACACTCCTTTGGAATCATATAGGGCATGTCATCCTTATAGTAAACAGGGAACGGCTCACCCCAATAGCGCTGGCGAGAGAAGATGGCGTCACGCAAGCGGTAGTTGACCTTCACGCGACCCAAGCCCTGCTCTGTCACATATTTCTTGGTAGCAGCGATGGCCTCCTTGACAGTCAGGCCGTTCAAGCTGAACTTAGGCTTGCCGTCAGCGGTTTCCCCGCTGATTCTTGGACTGTTGCAGACGATACCCTCCTTGGCATCGTAGCTCTCCTCACTGACATCAGCACCCTCAATCAATGGGATGATGGGCAGGTTGAAGTGCTTGGCGAAGGCGTAGTCACGACTATCGTGGGCAGGGACGGCCATGATGGCACCTGTTCCGTAGCCAGCCAGCACGTATTCTGAAATCCAGATGGGTATCTTCTCGTCAGTAAATGGATTGATGGCGTAGCTTCCAGAGAATACGCCCGTTACCTTGTGGTCCATCTGGCGCTCACGCTCTGTGCGCTTCTTGACATAAGCGAGATATTCATCCACAGCAGCCTTCTGGTCAGCAGTAGTCAACTCAGCCACGAGGTCACTCTCAGGAGCCAGCACCATGAAGGTCACACCAAACATGGTATCGGCACGAGTGGTGAAGATGGTGAAGTGCTTGTCTGAGTCAGCCACCTTAAACTCCACTTCTGTACCTTCGCTTCTGCCAATCCAGTTGCGCTGGGTCTCTTTCAGAGAGTCTGTCCAGTCGATATCCTCTAGACCATCGAGCAAGCGCTGTGCATAGGCGCTGACACGCAGACACCACTGGCGCATCTTCTTCTGCTCTACAGGATAGCCACCACGCTCAGAGACACCGTTGATAACCTCGTCGTTGGCCAATACCGTACCCAGAGCAGGACACCAGTTGACCATCGTCTCTGCCAGGTAGGCAATACGATAGTTCATCAGCACCTCCTGCTTCTTCTTCTCAGAGAAACCTGCCCATTCGGCAGCTGTGAAATGCAACTCCTCAGTACCCAAAGCGTGACAGTCCTCAGTACCCATCAGTTCGAAGTGCTCAATGAGCTTGATGGTGGGCTGAGCCTTGTGCGACGACAAGGAGTAGTAACTCTTGAACATACGCTGGAAGGCCCACTGTGTCCACTTGTAATAGATTGGGTCGCAGGTGCGAACCTCGCGTTCCCAGTCGAACGAGAAACCAATCTTGTCCAGCTGTGAGCGATAGCGGTTGATGTTCTCCGTAGTGGTCTTCTCAGGGTGCTGACCAGTCTGAATAGCATACTGCTCAGCAGGCAGACCGTAGGCATCGTAACCCATAGGGTTCAGCACGTTATAGCCCTGCAAGCGCTTGTAACGGGCATAGATGTCTGAGGCGATGTAGCCCAACGGGTGACCAACGTGAAGTCCTGCACCAGAAGGGTAGGGGAACATGTTCAGCACGTAGAATTTCTTCTTCGTGGGGTCTTCCTTGACGCGGTAGGTCTGCATCTCTACCCAACGCTTCTGCCATTTCTGTTCAATGTCTCTGAAGTTGTATTCCATAACTGTATTTTGTTTATTATCTGTTTCTACATTATATTAATGTGCAAAGTTACGCATTTTCCACGAAACAGCCAAATAAACCACGAAAATTCAGAATTATCATTAGTTATTAGGCTGGTAACTCACAGTAACCAGTCTGGTAATTCATAGTTACTAGCCTGGTAACACGCAGTTACCAGCCTGATAACTGTAAATAATCAAAAAAAGCAGCATAAAACTTGCATATATCAAATATAGTTTGTAATTTTGCCCCAATAATATTACTAATTCAATATTAACAATTAAATCTATTACGCTTATGAACAAAATTTTACGCTATTCATTCGTAGCTCTGTTGGCTATGATTGGGTTGAACATCAGTGCACAGGAAGTCACACTTGACTTTACTATCACTGATCCTGCAGATGAAACAGGTAAGACAAGTGCTTGGGGATTCCCTGCAAGTTCGGCAAACAAAACTGTTGATGAGAAACCTTTTACTTATGATGGTTGGACTGTTAAGGTAGCAGGTTCTACGGGTGAAGGCTATTATTGGCATGATAAAGACCATTACCTTCTCTTTGGTAAACAAGGCGCATATCTTACTCTTCCTGCCTTTAATTTTGATGTAGAGCGCATTGATATTGAGGGTAACAGCGCAGCTTCTGCTGGTACAAAGCAGAATATTTTTGTCGGAGATGAGGCTGTTAGTACTGAAACGACAGGAGCTCAAGGTACTAATTATTTCACAATTGCTGAAGGAAAACAAGCAGCTGGAACCATCTATACGATAAAGGTAACAAGTAAACATAATAACCAGATTAAGACCATCAAGATTTGGAAGAAGGGTGCTGGCACAAAGCAGGCTGCAGACATTTCTTGGAGCAGTCCTTCAGCAACTGTAACAATTGGTGCTGATGATAACATTTTCCCAACACTGAACAACCCCAACAATCTGACAGTTACTTATACAACTTCTAAGGAAGAAGTAGCTACAGTTGATGCAAATGGTGCTGTAACGCTTGTAGCAGCTGGTTCTGCTAAAATCTCTGCAGTCTTCGAAGGCAATGACACTTATGAGGCTTCAACAGTATCTTACAATTTGACCGTTAAGGAAGCTATTGATCCTAATGCAAAGGGTCAGGTAAACAATCCTTATACTGTAGCTGAGGCACTTGAGGTTATTAATGCACTTGAAAACGGTGCAACAACTGCTGATAAGTTCTATGTAAAGGGCTTCGTTGTTGGTACTCCTGACATTCAGAAGAAAGAAGATGGTACATTCTATGGCAATGCTAACTTTACTATTGCTGACACAAAGGGTGGTACAGATTTGCTGACCTGCTATCGTCTGAAGGGTATTGACAATGCAAACATCGAATCTGAGGACTATATCAAGGAGGATGACGAACTCGTTGTTATGGGTCAGCTCCAGAAGTATGTGAAGAATGAGGTTGTTACTCCTGAGGTTAAGAGTGGTCACATCGTTTCTATTAAGAGTGAAGTTGTAATTCCTACACCTGAAGTTGAGGGAACAAAGATTGCTGAGTTCGATTACACAACAGCAGAAGCATATCCTTTCTTCAGATTGGATCCTCCTGCAACAGCTTCTTATGATGTAACTGGTGGTGCTTTGGTAATTAACAATACTGTTGCTCTGGAAGAGTGGTGGAACCTGCAGCCCTTCGTTCTTGACTGGTTCAATGTGAAGGAGGGTGCCAATTACAATATTGCCATCTACATGGAGGCTACAGACGAAGTTACTTATAATATCAACTTCGGTACATGGGGAAGCAGCATGCCTTTGTATGGCATTAAGGCTCCTGCAGCAAGAGGTTGGAGTGTTTGCACCATTGAGAATGCTACCTTCGCTACAAGTGGTAACGATGCTCACATCCTCTTCCAGTGTGGTGCTTTCGTAGGTACTATCAAAATCTACAAGGTTGAGTTGTATGAGGTAGAAGGTACTGGTATCAACAACGTCAACGCTGCTAAGGCTGAGAACGCTGTTCGCTACAACCTCGCTGGTCAGAAGGTTAGCAACGACTACAAGGGTGTTGTAATCGAGAACGGTAAGAAGGTCGTGGTTAAGTGAGAGAAGTGAGAGCTTGCTCACACTTCCGAACGTGAACGAGCTCGAGCTTTAGCTCAAGATGCTGAACAAGTAAACGAAACTTTAAAACATGATAATTCGGGCGGAACTCTTGGCAGTTTCGCCCGTTTTTTGTAACTTTGCAGGGCAAAAAGAGAAAGCACGATGGCAAAGGAATTGACACCCATGATGAAGCAGTTTTTCGACCTCAAGGCGAAGCACCCTGAGGCTCTGTTGCTGTTTCGTTGCGGTGACTTCTACGAGACATACTGCGACGATGCTGTCATTGCTTCACAGATACTGGGCATCACGCTGACCCACCGCAACAATGGCTATAACAAGGGCGACGAGATGGCAGGATTTCCTCATCACGCCCTGGATACTTATTTGCCTAAGCTGATTCGTGCTGGCAAGCGTGTAGCCATCTGCGACCAGCTGGAAGACCCTAAGCTGACGAAGAAGCTCGTGAAACGAGGCATCACTGAATTGGTGACGCCTGGTGTCACGATGAGCGATACGGTGCTGAACTACAAGGAGAACAACTTCTTGGCATCTGTACACTTCGGCAAGGGTGCTTGTGGTGTGGCCTTCCTGGACATCTCGACAGGTGAGTTCCTGACAGGCGAGGGTACCTACGACTACGTGGAGAAGCTTATTGGTTCGTTCCAACCCAAAGAGGTGCTCTACAATCGTGAGCACCGCCACGACTTTGAGCGCTACTTCGGCACACGCCTGTGTACCTTCGAGATGGATGACTGGGTATTCACAGAGCAGACAGCCCACCAGAAGCTCTATCGCCACTTCAATGTGAAGTCGCTGAAGGGCTTTGGCGTAGACCACTTGAAGAATGGTGTCATCGCCGCAGGAGCCATCCTGCAATACCTGGAGCAGACGCTGCACTCGCAGATTAGCCATATCACCACACTGGCACGCATCGAGGAAGACAAATACGTTCGTCTGGATAAGTTTACCGTGCGTTCCTTGGAGCTGGTAAGCACCATGCAGGAAGACGGCAAGTCGCTGCTCGACGTCATTGACCGCACAGTGTCGCCAATGGGTAGCCGTCTGCTGCGTCGTTGGCTGGTATTCCCATTGAAAGACGAGAAGCCTATCAACCAGCGCCTTGATGTGGTCGACTACTTCTTCCGTGAGCCTAACTTCCGCGAGTGTATCGACGAGCAGTTGCACCATATTGGCGACTTGGAGCGTATCGTCTCGAAGGTAGCTACTGGTCGTGTGTCACCTCGTGAAATGGTGCAGATGAAGGTAGCGTTGCAGGCCATCGAACCCATCAAGAACGCTTGTCTGCATACAGACAACGAAGCCCTGAAAAGGGTAGGAGAGCGCCTGAGTCTCTGTGAGCAGTTGCGCGATCGTATAGCTCGCGAGATACAGAACGACCCACCACAGTTGGTGGCAAAAGGTGGCGTCATCCGTGATGGTGTCAATACAGAACTCGACGAACTTCGTCATATTGCCTATAGCGGTAAGGACTATTTGTTGCAGATTCAGGAGCGTGAATCGCAGGAGACGGGCATTGCCTCGCTGAAGATAGGCTACAACAACGTCTTTGGCTACTACTTAGAGGTGCGCAACACCTATAAAGATAAGGTGCCACAGGAGTGGGTGCGCAAGCAGACGCTGGCACAGGCTGAGCGTTATATTACGCAGGAGCTGAAGGAATACGAAGAGAAGATTTTAGGTGCTGAGGATAAGATTCTGTCGCTGGAGCAACGCCTGTTCAACGAACTCATCGTTGCTGCCCAGGAGTTTATCCCACAGATACAGCAGAATGCCAACGTCATTGCTCTGCTCGACTGTCTGCTGAGTGCTGCCAAGACGGCTGAAGAGAACCATTATGTACGTCCTGTCATAGACAGCAGCGACGTGATAGATATCAAACAGGGTCGTCACCCTGTTATCGAGACGCAGTTGCCAGTAGGGGAGCGTTATGTGCCCAACGATATCCTGCTCGACCAGGAGCACCAGCAGATTATCGTGATTACGGGTCCTAATATGGCTGGTAAATCGGCGCTGTTGCGTCAAACGGCGCTCATTGTGCTGTTGGCCCAGATAGGCTCGTTCGTGCCCGCAGAGAGCGCAAGAATCGGGTTGGTGGATAAGATATTCACTCGTGTAGGTGCCAGCGACAATATTTCCCTGGGCGAATCTACCTTTATGGTGGAGATGACAGAGGCTTCCAACATCCTGAATAACGTGACTCCTCGCTCGCTGGTACTCTTTGACGAGTTGGGACGAGGCACCTCTACCTACGACGGTATCTCTATTGCATGGGCTATTGTGGAGTATCTGCATGAGCATCCTAAGGCACAGGCCCGTACGCTTTTTGCTACCCACTATCACGAGCTCAACGAGATGGAGAAGAACTTCAAGCGCATCAAGAACTACAATGTCAGCGTCAAAGAGGCTGATGGCAAGGTTATCTTCCTGCGTAAGTTGGAGCGTGGAGGCTCAGAGCACTCGTTTGGTATCCATGTGGCAGAGATATCGGGTATGCCTAAGAGCATCGTCAAGCGTGCCAACGTCATTCTGAAGCAGCTGGAGAGCGACAATGCGCAGGTAGGCAGCGTTGGTAAGCCAACCACAGAGATTGCCCAGAGTCGTGAGGGCATGCAACTGTCGTTCTTCCAGTTGGATGACCCAGTGCTGAGTCAGATTCGCGATGAGATACTTGGTCTTGACATCAATAATCTGACACCTATGGATGCGCTCAACAAACTTAATGACATCAAAAAAATCGTCTCAGGAAAATAATCCTGAGGCGATTGCTTTTTTTATTTCGATGCTTCGATGTTTCGACGACTCCTCAGCATGCAGACCACTCCGATAATAATGAATGGAATAGAGAGTATCTGTCCCATATCAATGGGCAGAGAAGCTTCAAAGGCTTCCTGAATCTCCTTGGTGTACTCGATGAAGAAGCGGAAGGTGAAGATATAGGTCAGACAGAAGCCAAAATACCAGCCACTACCTACATTGAACGTTGAACGTTGAACATTGAACGTTGAACGTTGAACATTGAACGTTGAACGTTGAACATTGAACGTTGAGCGTTTCTTATAGATGGTCCACATAATGCCAAACAGAATGGCATAGGCAATAGCCTCATAGAGCTGGCCTGGATGGCGTGGCATCGTGTCAACACGCTCAAAGATAAATGCCCAGGGAACATCTGTTATCTTACCGATAATCTCTGAGTTCATCAGGTTGCCCAAACGGATAAAGCAGGCCGTAATACCAGTGGCAATGGCAATATTGTCCAGTACGCGCCAGATGCTCAGCTTGCTCTTCTTGACATACAGCCACAGGGCAATCATCAAGCCTAACGTACCTCCATGCGATGCCAGTCCCTCATAACCAGTAAACTTCCAACCACCATCAGCTAAGAAGTGGATAGGCAACAACATCTCTACAATGCCCTTTCCTGAGGTCAGGAAGTAGTCGGGCTGATAGAAGATGCAATGTCCCAGACGGGCACCTATCAGGATGCCTAAGAAGCAGTAGATGAAGAGCGGGTCAAACAACTCATCCTTGATTTTCTGCTCCTTATACAGGCGCTTCACGACCATATAGGCCAGTGCCAAACCAATCAGCCAGCACAGGGAGTACCAGCGGAAAGGGCCGATGCTCAGCGAGGGATTCCAGATTATAAAGAGTTCATAGTTCATAGTTCATAGTTCATAGTTAAAACACCTTATTCGGTATTCTTAACTATCATAGTTAATATTTTAATAAGTTCTCTATTGTCGTTAATAATGGAAGCATAAGACGATTCGTCAATATATTCAGATTCAAATAGAAGTTCTAACCAGTATTCTGTTTCACAAGCTTCTTTTAATGCTATATTCATTTTAGCCCTAAAATCTGGCCGACTTTGACCACGTAAAGCTTCTTTAATGTTGGCACCAATGCTGGTTCCACTTCTTAATGCTTGTTTTGATAGTACATATTCTTTGTTTACAGCCGTAGTTGTCAAGTATTTGTATAGTTTAATAATTCTAAGAGCAAATTCCTTGCTCTTGTCTTTAACAATACTATCTTTCATAACTATGAACTATGAACTGTGAACTATGAACTAATTTATACGTTAAAGCGGAAGTGCATGATGTCGCCATCCTGCACGACATACTCCTTGCCCTCGATGCCCATCTTACCTGCCTCACGGACAGCAGCCTCAGAGCCATACTGGATGTAGTCGTCGTACTTGATGACCTCAGCACGGATGAAGCCCTTTTCGAAGTCGGTATGGATGACACCAGCACACTGGGGAGCCTTCCAACCCTTCTTGTAGGTCCAAGCTTTCACCTCCATCTCACCAGCGGTGATGAAGGTTTCGAGGTTCAGCAGGGCGTAGGCCTTCTTGATGAGGCGGTTGACACCACTCTCCTCCAAGCCCAGCTCTTCCAAGAACAGCTGCTTATCTTCATAGCTCTCCAGTTCAGCGATATCCTCTTCTGTCTTGGCAGCGATAATCATTGCCTCTGCACCTTCTTCCTTAGCCAGTGCCTCTACCTTCTTAGTGAAGTCGTTACCACTCTTGGCATCAGCCTCGCCCACATTGCAGACATACAGCACGGGCTTGGCAGTAAGTAGGAAGAGGTTCTTGGCACAGTCCTGCTCGTCCTTGCTTTCGAACTCCACGATACGGGCGTTCTTGCCTTGCTCCAACACCTCTTTATAGACCTTCAGCACGGTCACCTCTACCTTAGCGTCTTTGTTGCCAGCAGCAGCGGCCTTCTCCGTCTTAGCCAGGCGACTCTCAATGGTCTCCAGGTCTTTCAGCTGCAGCTCAGTATCGATGATTTCCTTGTCGCGGATAGGATCGATGGTGCCATCGACGTGCGTGATGTTCTCGTCCTCGAAGCAGCGGAGCACATGGATGATAGCGTCCGTCTCACGGATATTTCCAAGGAACTTATTGCCAAGACCCTCGCCCTTGGAAGCGCCTTTCACAAGGCCAGCGATATCTACTATCTCACAGGTGGCAGGCACGATACGTCCTGGATGAACCAGCTCAGCAAGCTTGGTAAGACGCTCATCGGGCACGGTAATCACGCCGACGTTGGGTTCTATCGTACAGAAAGGAAAGTTGGCTGCCTGTGCCTTAGCACTCGACAGACAGTTGAACAGGGTGGACTTGCCCACGTTAGGCAGTCCTACAATACCACATTTTAATGACATTCTAAATTCTCAATTCTTAATTCTCAATTCTCAATTTATCTAAGCAGTCTCTCTGCCATTGCTCTACCCAGTGCCTCGCACTGTGCCTTGGTCTCAGGCGTCAGACTCTGTTTGATTTCTACAGGTTCGCCCACTTGTTCGTAGTGCAGCTTCTCTTCATTCCAGCGGGCTATCTCGCTGACAGCTTTCGATGCCCAGCCGTAAGAGCCAAACCAACCTAACAGGTGGTTCTTGATGTCCTTGCCAGCCAGCTCGCTGAGCAGCACATCCATCTCGTGATAGAGGGCGGTGTTATAGGTGGGAGCACCCACGATGAGGCCTTTGTAGCGGAACACGTCGCGGATGATGTAAGAGTGGTGCGTCTTTGAGACATTATACACCACGATATTCTTCACGCCAGCCTCTGATGCAGCACGGGCTATCACCTCAGCAGCACGCTCGGTATTGCCATACATCGTGCCATAGCAGATGACCAAGCCAGGCTCTGTCTCATACTTCGACAGGCGGTCGTAGATGGCAATCACCTTATTGATATACTCATGCCATACAGGTCCGTGAGTGGCACAGATATAGTCGAGCTTGACGTCAGCCAACTTCTTCAGCGCATTCTGTACGGGCGTGCCGTATTTGCCTACGATATTCGAGTAGTAGCGCTCCATCTCCAGCCAGTAGGTGTCGCAGTTAATCTGGGCGTCGATGATGCCACCATTCAAGGCACCAAAGCAACCAAAGGCATCGCCACTGAATAGGGTAGTGCCACACAGCGTCACCATTGTCTCTGGCCAGTGTACCATAGGTGTCAGCACGAAGTTGAGCGTCTGCTTGCCAAGAGCAATGCTGTCGCCATTCTTCACCTCTACGGTACCCTCCGTAATGCCATAGAATCCCTCCATCATCTGGAAGGTCTTCTTGTTGCCAACTATCTGTATCTCAGGGTAATATTTCTTGATAAGGGCGATAGAACCACTGTGGTCGGGCTCCATGTGGTTAATCACCAGGTAGTCCACCTTGCGGTCACCAATCACCTCGTGGATATGTTCGATAAACTGTGTAAAGAAGTCTACCTCTACTGTATCGATGAGGCACACCTTCTCGTCGTCGATGAGATATGAGTTGTAGCTCACGCCATTAGGCAATGGCCACAGACCTTCAAAGAGCGACTTGTTACGATCGTTAACACCAACGTAGTAAATGTTTTCAGTAATTTTCTGCATAGTATAATCGTTTTAGTTATTGTTCTTCTTCCTGTGCAAGGGCTTCCTGCAACTCCTTACGACGCTGGGCACCAAATTCTGGCGATACATAGTTAAAGAGCGTTTTGCAGGCTTCGGCAGAGAATTGCTGGGCAGTAGAGATGATAGCATCCCACTGCTCTTCAGTCAGTCCACTTTCCAGGTCGTTGCGCTTAATGTTGTTCTTGATGAGTCCATAGACGATACCGGCATTGAAGTTATCGCCAGCACCAATGGTACTCACCGTCTCTATGGGTGCTACAGGATACTCCTTGTGCAGTCCACCTTTAGCAAAGAGATGGATATTGTCAGCACCCTGAGTATAGATGAAGTTCTTGGTATAGAAGTCTATCTGCGAACGATAGATAGCCTCGGGGTCGTTCTTTTTAAACAGCACCTCGAAGTCTTCTGACGAGCCACGAATGATGTCTGCCAACTCGAAATTCTCCAGCAGGTTGGGGGTAATCTTCATCACCTCATGCTGGTGCGATGCTCTGAAGTTGACGTCGTAGTAGAGAATGGCGCCATGCTCATGGGCATAGTCGAGGAAGCCCTTGACTTGCGGACGGATAACGTCGTTCAGCGGATAATAGGAACCGAAAAGCACCAAATCATTGGGCTGTATCTCTGGATAGTTGAAGTCGAGGCGATCGTGGGGATGATCTTTGTAGAATATATATTCCGCATCGTTCTGCTCGTTGAGGAAGGCCAGCGACAGGGGTGACTTGGAGTCAGGATAAACATTGACGCTATCTGCCTGACAACCATTGTCACGCAGGAACTGGATGATATTACGACCCACACGGTCGTTGCCCGTCTCACTGATAAATCCCGTCTCTACACCAGAGCGTCCCAGAGAGATGATGGCATTGAAAGTAGAGCCTCCAGGTACTGCACTGATAGGCTGTTCGTTACGGAAGATGATGTCAAGCACCGTCTCTCCGATTCCAATCACTTTTCGCATACTCTTAGCTTTTTGCCTGCAAAGGTAGTGCAAACCGAGTGAAATACAAAACAAAAAACGACTTTTTTGTTTTTATTTCCGAGGTGCAGCCTACTTTCGACGAAGTCAAAGTTCGAATAAGTGAGCGAAATGCCAAATTTATTTCTGCTTTTCTCTACGAGATATGCTACTACAGCTTAGAGTCAGCTGTAGTAGCATAGCAGGAACATCTATTCTTTTAGCTTTTTGATACTCATTACGAACACATTCTGGATGAGTTCATCGGTGCTTTTTTCTTTTAGTTTGCTGAGTTCGTTGATCACAATCTTCTTTTCTTCAGGTTCGAGCATGGCCGATCTTTTGCAGAGGCTGTAGATTGATGTGGCGTAATGAGTGGCTGTGGCGCTGTCAGGATTCTTTAGGAACAGGCGTTTGTAAGTATTGAACTCGCTAAGCCACGACTCAGGAGTCTTAGCACGATTGGCCATCAATGAATCAACGTTGATCTCAGCAGAAACACCATTCAGGCTCTCTTTAATCAGGTCAGAAATGTTACCACTATTAAAATCGCTGGCATTATACTCCTTACCATTGATAAATACGCGATTCAGCACTTTGCCTTCGCCAGAGCCGATTGTAGCGCTCTCGTTAGTTACTTCCTTGCCATTCACGATAACGCGACTCACATTCGTTTTCTTCGTTTTTCCGTCGCGTGCTTCAGGGCGCAGGGCGTAAGTAACAGCCAGACGAACCTTGGTCTTCTTAGCCTTCTCGACCCACTCCAAAGCGTAGGCATAGCGATAACGATGATCTGGATCGTCCTTATCGGCAAAGCAGGCATAGATATACTCTGAGCCATTCATAGAGCCAATAGACACTGACTGGTGTCTGCCATCGCCAACAAAGAGTGAGATAGGTGAAAAACCCATTGACTCAAAAAGATTAGAGAAACTGGAGTAATCAACATCATCACCCTCCTTTTCACGAAGGCCGGAATTGACTGAGTAAGCATCCTTCTTATCTTTTTCGAAGGCCTTGCGGACCTCTTTCAGTCGCTCGAGTGCTGAGTTGGAATTAATCGTAAAGTCGTACACATCAGCCAAAGCCGTCATACGACCAGTCTGAGGGTCACGATCAAGCACGTGGCGCGTCTTGTTCTCAGTAATCTTGTCACTAAGCAGGGCATCAAATGCTTTCTGGATGTTCTGCTGTGCCATTATGGTTGATGGCATGGCCAACAACATGGCTGCGAGGAAAAAATATTTACTCTTCATATGCAATTAAATTTTCTTGTTCATTAATATAGTTTATGGTACCATCTTCTTGCATTACTGGTATGTAGCCATAAGCAGCCATCTGCGCATCAAACAGTTCTATCTGTGCCTTGACATACTCTGCTTTAGCTTTCTCTTGCTCAGCTTGTGCCAAGAGTGCGTAGGCCTTGTCGATGTCGTGAATCGTTGGCTCTGATTTACGAAGACTACGCTTCTTAGGCTTGACGGGTTGCTTAGGTGTTTCCGCTGGTGTTACTGGCTGGGCTGTGACAGTATCTGTGGGGCTTGCTATTTGTTGAGCTACAGTATCAACCTGAGCTATAAGAGGTGTTGATGTCGCCAGTTCGACTTGACGAGACGGAATGGCGAGATATAACGCTCCTGCTACCACAGCAGCTGCGGCCACACCCCAAATAGCCCAACGGTTGCGGGGTTTTGCCTGTGGGGTCATCGCTTCAATCTCCTGAAACATCTGCTGATAGCAAATCCATTCTTCAGGGATGTTCTTTCCCTTGAAGTACTGAGCCAGGATGTCTTCCTCCTCAATCGTTGAAGAGCCGTCCATATACTTGTCGAGCAAGTTGGCTATGTATTCTTTTGTGTATTGTATCATAAGTTGTTTCTGCGTTTTACATCTTCTAATAATGCTCTTCTTGCCCTTGCCAACAGCGTGCTTACCGATGTGGTCTCGATGCCAAGCAGTTGGGCTATCTCCTCATGACTTCTCCGTTCCACTTGTCGCATATATATTAAGGTGCGTTGCGTGGTAGGTAGTTGTTCTAAGCGATGAGTCAGCCATTGGTTGTTTTCCTTCATCTCCAACTGTTCGTGGGGACTGGGACTTATGCCGACTATCATCGTCTCTTCCAACGATTCTGGCTTCCGTCGTCGCTGGTGGTTCATCAGCAGGTGTCTGGCCATTAGTGCCGTCAGACTTTCAACAGAGTCGTAGCGCTCCAGTTCGTTATGCATCTGCCACAAGCGGAGCATGACATCTTGTGCGATGTCTTCTGCCTCGTCTCTGCCCGCTCCGTAGCTCATGCTCACGCAAAGCGCCTTCTGTCGCCACGAGCGGGCTTGTTGTTCAAATGCATCTCTGTTCATGCTTGATCTTGTTGTTCACCTATATAACACATCAAGTGCCCAAAGTCAAACTTACTTTAATAAAACTTAACAATATTGTCTGGTTGGTTCATAGTTAAAAACACAACAAAGATACAAAGAAATCCGGAACTCCCAAAGGATAACGTGCCTTTTTCACATCATTTGACACAGAAGTACACAGAAGGGACTTTTGCGTACATTCTCTACGAGAACAACTAATACAGCTCAGAGACAGCTGTAGTAGCCCTCAACTGTAGCTAATATGCGACAGGCTTAGCTGTTCCCGTGTCCGTATTAGCTGTTCTTCAACCTTAAGGTCGAAGTCTGGCACGCGAAGTTTTTAAATAGACCTCCCCCAGGTACCCCAATCTCCCAAACTGCCTCTGTAGATAGGGGTTCTGGGAGGGTACCTCTTGTTTGAAGAGGTACCCTAGAGGTAGTACAGAGGTACCCCTTTGAAGTGCCTTTAAATAAAGGTATCTCCAGCGATTGGGGTACCTGGGGAGGTCTTGTTGCGATTTCGTGCCTACATAGAAGTTTGGAACTACAAAAAAGGGGAACCTCAGCAATGAGATTCCCTGGGTCCTCGTAAGAGGCATATAGTGGTATTTATGAACAACCATCAGTTAGCGGCGGTTGCCGAAGTGACCTGAGCTGTTGCTATGGCTGCTGGGCTTGGCGGGTTTTGTATTGTGAGCCAGGGTGTGGCTCTTCTTGTTCGCATTCATCCAGGCAGTACCCTTGCCATGCTTGTTCAAAGTCAGTGGATGATAGAAGCTGTTGTGCTTGGTGTATTTCTCGTACTGATAGGCCGTGAGCACGTGCTTTAAATCATCGTTACGACGCTTCCAGCAAGAGCCGTTGACATCGTTGCGGCTGTCTGCATTGATGAGGTAGTCCAGATTGATCTTGTAGACATCATCATACTGCGACCTTGTCAACTTCAGCTCTGAGGCCATCTTCTTACTCAAGGACAGTGCCTCGCTCTTAGCTGTCTTATAACTCATTGCGTTGGCTGAGATAGTCATTGTTATCATCATCATGGCCAGTGTAAAGAACTTCTTCATAATAGTGTCTCCTATACTTTAAAAGTGAAACATTTCGTATCTTTTTTCATCGGCAAAGGTAGGGTCTTTTCGTAAACAATCAAAGGGATTCTTCCTAAAGGTATAGAGGACTTTTCCTAAATCGTGGTAGGGATTTTCAGAAACGAAAGAGAAAAAGGGTAGGTCTTGGGTACCTGTGGGGTACCTCTTGCAAAAAGAGGTACCACTCTGAAGTGCCTTTAAATAAAGGCATCTTCAGCGATTAGGGTACCTGGGGAGGTCTTTTGCAAAAAACTATTTTTTTAGAAAATCAATCAGGGGGACTGTCCCTTTGATTAATCCTGTTGCCGTCGTAGATTGGGTCGGTGGCATCGGTGAAGAATAGCGAAGCTCCCTGTGAGTCAGAGAGCTTCGCGCGTTGTTATCATGAGGGGAACGCTGAGAGCACAGCGGTCCTCAGCGAGGGTTTACTCTTCACTTAAGTCCCACTCGTCTTCCACTTCAAACTCGCGAGTCATGGCGTCACCCCACGGGTCGTCAGTAGGCTCCGGGTCGGGAGTGATGTCATCGCCAAGTCCTGTGGTGACAACGCTTGTTACCGAACCGGCCAGCATCTGTACGTTCACGTTCATTTCAACCACCTGCATGGCGGGCTGCATATATTCTTTCTTCATATCTCTGTCCTCCATACTTTTACTTGATGATTAACTTTTTACCATTCTGAATATACACGCCTTTCTTAGGCTGAGCCACACGGCGACCCTGCAGGTCGTACGCAGCTGCTGCGGGAGCAAATTCTTCATTCTTCACTCTTAACTCTTCACTGATTGAAGTGGTTTCTCCCTCGCCCAGGTCAAGGTTGAATCTGGCAGCATTCACAGCGTCGCCCTTCAGTTGGAAGTACGCACGGAAGCCCTTGATGTTGGCAGGCAGTGCAGAAGGACTCTTCAGCGTGTTGCCTGCGGTCATGAACAGCACGCTCTTCGGGTCGCCGGCGGGAATGGTCGTAGCGCCCAATGTGGGGATGAAATCGACGTCGGTCGAGGTGAAGGGCTGTGCATCCTTGCTCACGATGGCTTCCGTGAAGGGTGCTGCGGAGAGGTCGGTGTTGGCAGTGACCTTCACCAGATAGGGTTTGCCGGCCTCGATGCTGGCAGCATTGGCGAAGTTCAGGGTCAGCGTTCCGTCTGCGAACGTTGCGCTGCTGAGTTCCTTCACGGTCCAGCCCTCAGGGATGGCGGTGCTGAACGGAGCAGCAAATGTATTCCACGAACCGGCGCTGAGCGTGCGCGTCAGGGTCACGTCGGCCTCGTAGCCGTCCCACTCTGTCAGTGCAGCGCTGTTGTCCGTTGTCTCGGAGAGGGCCAATTCGGTCTCATACTCCACCTCCAGCTCCACGTCGAAGGCGGGAGTTGCGGCGAGCGACCATGTGCCGTCGGGGTTCTTGGTCAGCTCTACGCCCTCGGTGTAGGCGGTCTCCTCAGCGGTGGCGTAGGTGGTCTCGGCATCGGTCAGCGTCGAGTAGTTTGTCACGAGTGCCTGCTGGGCGGCGGTCAGCGCGTCGTAGGCCGTGCGTGCTGCGTCGATGAGGGCCTTGCT
>OMXL01000008.1 GCA_900314985.1 uncultured Prevotellaceae bacterium
AAGTCATCGTACTAATGGACTTCACGCTAAGTGATTGATAATAAACAGTTAATAAACAATAAATATTTTCCAATTATTTGGAAAGCAACATAGAAGAATAATATTTATTTTGTATTATGCTCGCTTATTCGTACCTTTGCAAATAAAATAATTTTTATATGGCACTCACTTTTCATTCTCTGACGCTGTGCGACCGCGAGGCGATGCAGGCAGTAACGCTTCCCGCAGGGCGGCGTAACTGCAACTACACCTTTACCAACCTTGTGGGATGGAAATTCTTGTTCGGCACTGAGGTGTGTGTGCTTGAAAACGAAGTGGTACTACGCTATACCTTCAATGGTAAGCGAGCATATATGGTATGTACTTCAGAAGCGTTGTCGTTGAAATTGATTGACGCACTACTTGATGATAGCAATGGGAATCTTACATTGATGGGGCTCGAAGACTCGCAAGTTGCACAACTCTCAATTTTCAATTCTCCTCGCAACGCCACACTCTCACAGAGAGAATTCTCAATTACATCCGAGCCTGTTCGCAACCAATACGATTACATCTATCGTCGTACAGATCTTGCAACGCTTCGTGGCAGACACCTGAATGCCAAGCGCAATCATATCCATCGTTTCCGTGCGGAGCATCCCGATTTTGAATATCATCCCCTGACACCAGAATTCTTTGATGAATGTCGCCGACTTACTGCAACATGGCAGGAGGAGAAGAAACAAACCCCGAACCAAAACGATAATAAAATTGAGATCATCGATGCCGAGCATCGCGTGATGGAGACTATCTTTTCAAATTGGGATGCTCTTGGCATGATAGGCGGAAGCATCCTTGTGGACGGTCGTATGGTTGCTTTCACATACGGCTCTGCTGTTACTACCGACACCTTCGACGTCTGCGTAGAGAAAGCCGATCGTCATGTGGAGGGTGCTTTTGCCATTATCAACCAGCAGTTCGCCGAGCATCTGCCCGAGCAATATATCTATCTGAACCGCGAAGAAGATATGGGAATCCCTGGTCTTCGCCAAGCTAAATTGTCGTATCACCCTGAAATACTGTTGACCTACAATGTCGTGCATATTACAAAGAATGACTGAACATGACGCGCCGTTGACCGCCCGCTGGATGGTGCGACAGTACGGTTTCGACCGTACTGAAGTGGAGTCATGGGTGAAGAACCTGCATTTCAACTGGCCGCTGAGTGTCAAGGCCTTAGATAAAAACGACCAAGTCGTTGGTCTACTCAATATGAGCGATTATCGCATTGAGGAGGAGACGCCACAAATACTGAAAGACGAGCCGGAGCTGATAAAAAGTCTGAACGCCCAGCGTTATATCGCTGTCTTCTCGTTCATTGTGGCTGAAGAATATCGTGGTACCCGATTAAACTACGACATGCTGATGTCCATCATGCCCGAGTTGAAGGCCAACTACGACTTCATCTTCATTCCTGTGCTGCATCGCCTCCAGACCCATCAATACTGGCAACGTTTGGGTGCAAAAGAGTTTTACCGCGATGCAGAATGTGTGGATTATAAACTGGATATGACATCATTAAAATAAGGTGTAGATGCAGGAGGCACAACGCACATACATAGCCATCGACCTGAAGTCATTTTACGCTTCAGTGGAGTGCGTGGACAGAGGACTCGACCCTCTGACCACCAACCTTGTGGTGGCCGATGAATCGCGTACCGACAAGACCATCTGTCTGGCTGTAACACCGTCGTTGAAAGCCTACGGCATTCCTGGTCGTGCCCGCCTGTTTGAAGTAAAGCAGAAGGCACGTGGCATCGACTTTATCATTGCCCCGCCACGCATGGCCCACTATATCGAGGTCAGCAGCCGGGTCTATAGCGTGTATCTGAAGTACATTGCCCCTGAGGATATCCACGTTTATTCCATCGATGAGGTGTTTATGGATGTCACCAACTATCTCGCCACTTACAAAATGACAGCCCACCAACTGGCCATGACCATGATACGCGACGTGCTTTCGCAGACGGGCATCACGGCCACCGCCGGCATCGGCACCAATTTATATCTCTGTAAGGTGGCGATGGATATCATGGCAAAGAAAGCACCTGCCGACAAGGACGGCGTGCGCATTGCCGAACTCGACGAGCAGACCTACCGTCGTGAACTTTGGGACTATCGTCCTATCACCAAGTTCTGGCGCGTAGGGCGAGGCATCGCCAACAAACTGGCATTCTACGGTATCGATACCATGGGCAGACTGGCCCGCATGTCTGAACAGAACGAAGAACTGCTCTATAAGCTATTTGGCGTCAATGCCGAACTACTCATCGACCATGCCTGGGGCTGGGAACCCTGTATGATAGCCGACGTCAAGGCCTATCGCCCTGAGACCAACTCATTCAGCAGCGGCCAGGTGTTACAAGAGCCCTACACATTCCAGAAAGCCCGTGTCGTCATTCAGGAGATGGCCGAGGGTATGGCCCTCGACTTGGTGGCTAAACGTATGGTCACCGACCAACTCGTGCTCACCGTGGGCTATGATGCCGAGTGTCTGACACGCCCCGACATTCGCGACCTCTATCATGGTGAGATTACCACCAACTACTACGGCAAGCTGGTGCCCAAGCATGCTCACGGGTCGTTGCGCTTCGACAAGCCCACGTCCTCGTCGCGCCTCTTGATGAATGGTGCTGCCGAGCTGTTCGACCGCCATGTCAATCCCAATTTGCTTATCCGTCGTCTGAACCTCTGCGTTAATCATGTCGTGTCCGAGTCTACCCTCGCCCAACAGCCAGCACAGCCCCAGCAGCTCGACCTCTTCACCGACTATGAGACCTTGGAACGACAGCAGCAGGAGGAGCAGGCCCGCCTCGACAAGGAACGCCGTTTGCAGGAGGCGCAGTTAAAAATCAAGCAGCGCTTTGGCAAGAACGCCATCCTTCGTGGACTGAACTACTCAGAGGGAGCCACTGCCAAGGAGCGCAATGCACAGATAGGAGGACACAGAGCGGGCGATGCCCAAAATAAGAAATGAAAAATGAGAAATGAATAATATGGGAAATTACGACGATATCATTCACCTGCCACATCATGTGTCGAAGCGCCATCCCCAGATGTCGATGTGGAACCGTGCCGCCCAGTTTGCTCCCTTTGCTGCCCTCACTGGCTATGAAGACGCCATTCACGAGTCGGCCAAGGAGTATGAAAGCATGTATGAAGAAAACACCTTCCCTCTTCCATGATTTCTTTCGGTTGGTCAGCCAGTTTTTTCAAATTTATACAAGCTACAATACTAAATGCTTCATCGGATGACCACCCCATTGACTGTCGTTCACATAACGGAATCCTGCGGAGGCATACAGCGCTTCGCCAGCAGAATTTCCTTTATCCACGAGCAAACCGACATAAGGCAGACCGATGGCATTGGCTTTCTCTTTAGTAGCTTTGAGCAGCCGCTGAGCGATACCCTGGCGACGATATTCAGGGAGAACGGCCAGTGAATCAAGATAAAGTTCACCAGCTTTTGTTTCATCGTCCATGCGAGAATGATCTTTTCCGATATATTCTTTGGCCGCCTGAATAAACGTCTGGCGAAGTTCATGTAGCTTGCCGCCGTCATAGCTGACAGCTATTCCAACAACCTTCTCGTCATCCATGGCTACCAAAGTATTTTTGTAGCTGTATTGCGAATCTTCCCGTTCTACCAGCAGCGTCATCATCTTCAAGAAGTCGTCGAGACCATAACCCTCGCCACAGAAATGAAGACAGCATTCATCCGTCATGGCCATCATAATCAGCTTAGCTATATCAGTCGCATGGCTTCTTACAGCATGATTGATGATGAGTACCTGTTCTGTTTTCATACGCATTCAAACAACTTTCGCATGCAAAGATAGAAATACTTCTAGATAAACATTGAAGTGTAATTATTCTTTATTCAGGAAATATCTCCGCAAGCTTAGCCTCGAGCTGTTCACCACGCAGGTCTATATCTACCACTTTGCCCTCACCATCGAAGAGGATGTTGCTGGGAATAGAATTGATTTCGTAAATAGATGAGCCGATGCTCTTCCATCCTGCCAGGTCGCTCAGGTGTATCCAAGGCATCTTCATGTTCTTAATAGCGTTCAGCCAAGCCTCCTTCTTGTTGTCAAAAGAGATTGCCACAATGTCGAGACCTTTGTCGTGATACTTCTCGTAGCATGCAGTCACATTGGGCATCTCAGCACGACAGGGACCACACCACGATGCCCAGAAATCGACGAGCACATACTTTCCACGTCCCACGTATTCGCTCAGCTTGTGTGCCTTACCCTCGGTGTCGTTCATCGTCAGGTCGATATACGGCTTTCCAATAGAGCGCGGCGACTTACCTGTGAGTTTATTCAGACGTTGCTTTGCCTGTCTCATCGAAATATCGTCAGCGTATTCAGGATGAGCATCGAAAAACTTCTGAAGGTCGCCAACGGAGAGTGCATCAGCAATCATCGGCACGAAATGCTCAGGAATTTTTGAATCCAGATTCTCCATCACAGCCTTGTGCATCACCTTATACGCCTCCTCTTTTGAGTCTTTCATCATACAGGTATAGAGTCCTCGGACAGCTTCGTTCATTGCCATAGACGCCTTAGAACCCTTCACGGTGCCAGTTGTCAGGTCAACCTTCGTTGGCGTATCATCAACCATCACGGCAACCATGCTATTAAGTAAATCCTGGGGCGACTGTATACGTTTGGCATCGGCTATGATGGACAGCATGCTGCGTCCGACAGGCAGCTCTGCTTCATAACTCCACTTCCCGTTATTTACCGTCGTGCTGTCAATTGGCTTACCCATGCCTATATCATTGCAAAAATAAATGGTCTTGGCATCAGCGGCTGCTATGCCCTGAATGTTGACTTTTGTCTGTGCTTGGCTCATCATGGCGACGAGGGCAAGCAGAATAGTCGTAATAGTTTTCTTCATATTTGGTTTATATGTTGTAGTATTTAAATTAGATAGCATTTGCAAAAGTACGCAATTATTTTGATTCTCGTAGTCAACGATTTTGTGATTGTTTGTCAACATAAGACACCTCTTTATTCTTTTATTCTGCAACAAATAAAAAACGGCCCGGCGTGTTGCACTGATCTTACGGGAAGTGTGCCGGGATCTCTTTTAGAAAACGACCCGCACATTTGAGCTTCATCGAGAGGCTTGGCGGATTCTAGTGATGCAAAGGTACGATGAATTATTGAATTCTCCAAATAATCAAGAAAGAAAATGAAAAAAGAGAGACTAAAAGTCTCTCTTTGTGATTCCGGCGGGATTGACACCAACCTTGATTATCAATTACTTAGAAGCCCAATTGCTACTTGTTGGACAGCGGTAGCAAAAATGACATTTCTCTCTTCAACATTTCCAGTCTCAATGGGCATCTCCATACCCTTGCAACTACTAACTTAGTTAGTTGTTTAGATACTGCAAAGGTACGAATTATTTGTGATATATAAAAATATTGAAGCGTAATTATTCATTATTCTGGAAATATCTCTGCAAGCTTTTCCTTCAGTTCTTGGCCTCGTAGTCCTATGGCGAGAATCTTTCCATCAGGTGTGATGAGGACTGTTTCAGGAATAGCACGAACACCATAGGTTTCGGATGCAATAGATTTCCAGCCTTTCAGGTCGGAGAGATGAACCCAAGATAGTTCAAGACGTCGGATAGCATTGAGCCATGCGTCACGTTTAGAATCTAAGGAGATGCCAATCATCTGCAGACCTCGGGCAGCATATGTGTTGTAAATCTCTTTCATCGTCGGCATTTCTTTCATGCAGGGTCCGCACCACGATGCCCAGAAGTCAAGCAAGGCATAATGACCTTTTCCAACGTATTCCGAAAGGCGGTGAGATATACCCGTTGTGTCAGGCAACTCCAAGTCATGATACTGAAGACCTACAGCGCGTTTTTTCCAGACTTTCTCCATGGCCGGATGGTGGGCATAGGCGCGCTCTTCTTTCAGGTATTTTGAAAGCTCATCATATGTCATATCTCCATAGTTGATATGAAGATAATAGGCAGGAATGATATTATCGAGGTTGTCGTTGATGGCAGCCGCCTTTGTCTCTTCGTACTGTGATAGGTAGCCCTTTAACTGTTCTACTGCTTTCTTATAAGGCTCATACTCAGCTGGCGACGATTCTCCGAATGCACCTTTCTCAACAATGGTTCTGGCTTCTTCGGGCAGACTGTCAAGAATGGCATCTGTTTGCTTCTCGATTTCCCATTCACTACGCTGGTACAGGTTCATTTTGTTATTGAGCGGAGACCCCGTGATAACACCTTTGAGCATATCGAAGTGGATAGGTGTCTCGTCGATGATGAAGCGTTGGTCGTTGCCTAAACCGTCGCCCAACTGTACAAACGTTCCATAAGGAAGCCTGTGTCCAACCTCGGCTTTTGTCTGATTGCCTCGTATAGGTGCAACGGTAAAAAGCATCACGCTTTCAGCAGATGGGGCCGTCTTACCTGTTATTACGAAATCAATAGAGTCTGACTTTTCAGGAGTAAACACTTTCGTCTGTGCCCAGCCCGTCATGGCGACAACGGCCAGCAGAATAGTTGTAATGGTTTTCTTCATATTTGGTTTATCTAAGTTGTAGTACCTTTATTTATATATACGCTCAAAATTGCTAAAATATGGCGCATATGGTTGTTAATTATTTCTAAATGGCTTAAAACAATGAGACTTCCTCTGCCCGAAAGCAAAGAAAGTCTCTCAATTATTAATCTTCTCGTCTCATCATTAGTTATGGTCTATGGATTGGTAAGCTCTTAATAAATTGGTCGTACTACCTCCACTCTCAATCCGAGAGCATTGATGATGCGATAGAACACTCCGACACTAGGAACAATGACACCATTCTCTATCTTAGAGATATAAGACTTTGTGGTGTTGGTACGACGTGCTAACTCCTCCTGAGTTACCTTAGCCTCTTTTCTTGCATCCTGGAGTATCTGACCAGAATAGAAAGAATAAGCAGCTTCTTCTGCCTGAATACGCTCAGGTGTGCCCTCCTTGCCGAACTTAGCGTCAAGTACGAGATCGTAGTCAACGATTTTGTGATTGTTTGTCTGCATAAGAAAAACGATGGTGACAGTTCATTATCTTCGCAATTCAAGCAAATCGAAATACATAAGTCGCGTGGTAAGCTCTACTAGCTGCCCCTTCTTTCCACCTGTATATAGGAATTCTTGTTCTTCGGTAGAGAATAGGCTATGAAAACCATTTTTCTCGTAGAAAGTTATGACCTTTGGTTTGTTGACTGCATCAACAATCACAAATCGGCAACCTGTCTTGTTGGTGCTTGAGAAAAACCAACCCTTAATAAAGTCGAGTGTCTCACTACCGATACCTTTTCCTGCGAACTCACTATTTACGCCAAGACGTCCAATCAATACGCCAGAGTATCGTCGTAGAGGCTTCTCGTGGTGAGTTAAGCTCTTCATATAGTCACGACGACTGCGTGGGAGGTCATAAATACGAATACTATCATTGGATATGGTAAGAGCACATACTATCTTTGTTGGGTCATTGTTCAGACGAAAGCAATAACTCTTTCCCATAAGATAATGGGCATAGCGTGTGGCATCATTACAAAAGAAATCGTCAAGGTCATCATTGCCACAAACGAAAGGCTGACAGGCGGCAAGTATGTCGTCTGTCAGCTCGTAAAAGGTGCAGTTATCTGTGATAAATGCCATTTCTAATCCCAAAGATTAAAGCATACCAGCTTTGCTCAGAATGACATGAGCCATCTGACAAAAAGAATGGTTGTCTCTATTTTCCGTTCCCTTATAGTTACGCTCAGCTTCCTCAGCACGATGTAAAAACTCACGTGCTTCCTTGCCTTTGAGCGTTGGGATTGCCTTAATTGCTGTTGCCATATTTCTTATTCCTTTCTTTAAATCTGCTGCAAAGTTACAACAATTTCTCGAATAATATCATTTTAATCGCAATATTTTTGCATTTAAAGACTTGTTATGTTTATCGACAGAAATCATTTGAAGCAGCAATCTGCTAAGGTTCGAATCCTTAGTATAAAAAAGAAAAAGAGAGACTAAAAGTCTCTCTTTGTGATTCCGGCGGGATTCAAACCCACAACCTTCTGATCCGTAGTCAGATGCTCTATTCAGTTGAGCTACGGAACCTCTGTTCCAGCTATTCAAGTGTCATATCCTTGAAAGCGAGTGCAAAGGTACGGACTTTTTGCGTAACCACCAAATAAATTCCAAACTTTTTTCGAAAAAAGTGGATTTTTCTTTGGTTTTGGTTGGAAATAGGATATTTATTAGTCAGTTTTCTTGTTCGTTAGAGGTCTTGCACCAGAATTTGGCGTGCATCACGCAGATAGGTACTGCGCAGTTCCATTGCCCTACTCCACTGTTCAGAGAAGAGTTCACTGACGTCGAGATCTATCTTCCATTGACCATAAGACTCCATGCGGTCTATCATTGCACCCAAAGTGATATTCTTGATATCTTCGGCAGGCATATAGCACGAGGTCTCACCTTTCTCGTCGGCTGTAATCTCAATGACAAGACCTGCCTGCATCTGCTGGTATAGCAAATCATTGACTATGCGGATGGGTATAGTGGTCTGCTTGCTCAGTTCAAAGGCCGTGAGCGGTTTCTGTCCGTTAGCGAAGCGCTTGCAGATGCGGCTCAGTAGCAGGGCATTGAGTAGTATTTGGTAACGATGACTAATCTCGCCTGTATTGGCATCGTAGTCGTAGTAGTCGAGATTCTGATTGGTATAGCTGAGTTCGGCACCAAAGAGGCAGATGGTCCACGAAATCTGCAGCCAGAGCATGAATAACGGCAGGGCAGCGAAAGAACCGTAGATGGCGTTGTAGCTGGAGAGGAATATCTGAGAATGGATATAGACTATCTGCAAGCCCTGCATGGCGAAACCCGCGAGGATGCCTGGGAATACGGCATTGATGGGTTTGACATGGGTGTTGGGCATGAAGATATAGAGGGCAATGAACATGCCTGACATCAGCGTATAAGGTATCAGGTCGATGAGGAATCGCATAGTGGGACCGAGCAGCAGGAAATCGGGCATCAGGTCGGCAATGTTGGCCATGAAGATGGAGAGACCCGACGTGATGACGATGATGATGGGAAAAAGGAAGAACATGGCGAGGTAGTCGGTGAAGGTGCGGAAGATGCTGCGCGGCTTCTTCACCTGCCATATCTCGTTGAAAGCGTCCTCAATATTGCTGACAAGCATAAGCACGGTATAGAGCATGAATATCAGGCCGATACCCAGGAAGACGCCACTCTTGGTATGTACCAAATAGCTGTTGACAAAGCCGATAATAACCTCTGCCACTTGCGGTTGCGACTCGAAAGCGCCACGGAACCACACCTCAATATACTTGCTATAGCCGAAGCCACGGGCAATGGCGAAGACCACAGCCGTGATGGGCACGATGGCCAGTAGCGTGGAATAGGTCAAGGCAGAGGCTTTCTGCATGGCTCGCTTGGCAGTAAAGAAACGAACGGCCAGAATGAGTTTTTTCAGGATTTCCAGAAAGAGGAATTTCACTGGCGATACGTCGCCCTGATTGATTCTCCAGATGTCTGTCTGGAAGAACTGGATGATGTGACCTATCCGTTGTGGCATGATTTTTAAGTTCTTAGTTTTTAAAAGAAAAGAAAGCACTGCCCCTATAAGCCGGGTTCTGTACCTCTTGCGAGGTGTCTGTCATTTATCTACTTCGCAGGTTACCCTACGCTTCCAGCATTCTACCCTCCATCGTAGCTTGCGCTTCGGACGGACAGCCCTCAGACGATGGTATACGCGAACTTGCAGCCTCCAGATGGAACAGCCCGACGATCACCCGTCGGCTGGTGGGCTCTTACCCCACCTTCTCACCCTTACCCCGTGGGGCGGTAATTTTCTTCTCCCATATCCAGCTGTCACCAACTGCTGGCACTTTCACCAGTGGAGTGTCCTATGCTGCCCGGACTTTCCTCTCGTGCTCTGATGAACACCAGCGACAGACCGAGGCACTGCTTTCAGCGTGCAAAATTACAAAAAAACATTGAACATTGAACATTGAACGTTGAACTTTTTTGTTGGCGGTAGCAAATTTTTCACTTTTCACTATTCACTTTTCACTTTTTCTTTGTACCTTTGAACTAACCGTTCGAAAGTACTTTCGTTCGAAAAAACAAAGAAAAAAACATTTTCCTTTTGTTTTTTGCTCACTTATTTGTACCTTTGCATCCTGTTATTAAATAAGGTATATGGAATTAGCAAGTAAATACGACCCAAAAGAGGTCGAATCAAAATGGTATCAGTACTGGCTGGACAACAAACTGTTTGCCTCAAAGCCAGACGGACGTGAACCCTACACCATCGTTATTCCGCCACCCAACGTGACGGGTGTGTTGCACATGGGTCACATGCTGAACAACACTATTCAGGATATTCTAATTCGTCGTGCCCGCATGGAAGGCAAGAACGCCTGCTGGGTGCCTGGCACCGACCACGCTTCAATCGCTACCGAGGCTAAGGTGGTGAAGAAGCTCGCTGAGCAGGGCATCAAGAAGCACGACCTGACACGCGACGAGTTCTTGAAGCATGCATGGGACTGGACTGACGAACACGGTGGCATCATTCTGAAGCAGCTGCGTCATCTGGGTGCATCATGCGACTGGGATCGCACCGCATTCACCATGGACGAGAAGCGCTCTGAGAGCGTTATCAAGGTGTTCGTAGACCTGTATAACAAGGGTTATATCTATCGTGGTCTGCGTATGGTCAACTGGGACCCCAAGGCGCTGACCGCTCTTTCTACCGAGGAGGTTATCTACAAGGAAGAGAAGTCAAAGCTGTATCACCTGAAATATTATGTAGCTGACCTTGCTAATCTCGACAACGAGGAGGCTCTGAAGGCTGAGGGCAACATCATCCACAAGGACGAGAAAGGCTACTACGCTGTGGTTGCTACCACACGTCCTGAGACCATCATGGGCGATACCGCAATGTGTATCAACCCGAAGGACCAGAAGAACCAGTGGCTGAAGGGCAAGAAGGTGATTGTTCCGCTGGTAGGTCGCGTAATTCCTGTTATCGAAGACCGTTATGTAGATATCGAGTTTGGTACGGGCTGTCTGAAGGTTACTCCAGCGCACGATACCAACGACTATATGCTGGGTAAGACGCATAATTTGGAGACTATCGACATCTTTAATGCCGATGGTACCATCTCTGAGCAGTCGCCTCTCTATGTAGGTATGGACCGCTTTGCTTGTCGTAAGCAGATTGCCAAAGATCTGGAGGCTGCTGGACTGATGGAGCGCATTGAGGACTATACTAATAAGGTTGGTTACTCTGAGCGTAACCCTGATACCGCCATCGAGCCACGTCTCTCACTGCAGTGGTTCCTTAAGATGGAACACTTCGCAGAGATTGCCCTGAAGCCTGTCATGGACGGTGAGATGCACTTCTATCCACAGAAGTATGTGAACACCTACAAGAACTGGCTGGAGAACATTCAGGACTGGTGTATCTCTCGTCAGCTGTGGTGGGGTCATCGTATTCCTGCCTACTACTACAACGACAACGACGACTATGTTGTTGCCGAGACTCACGAGGAGGCTCTGAAACTGGCTCAGCAGAAGGATGCCAACGTGAAGGATGCCGACCTGCGTCAGGACGAGGATGCCCTCGACACATGGTTCTCTTCATGGTTGTGGCCTATCTCACTGTTCGACGGCATCAACAATCCTGGCAATGAGGAAATCAACTACTACTACCCCACCTCAGACCTCGTAACGGCTCCCGACATCATCTTCTTCTGGGTAGCCCGCATGATTATGGCTGGTGAGGAGTATATGGGCAAGTTCCCCTTCAAGAACGTTTACTTCACCGGTATCGTTCGCGACAAGCTGGGTCGTAAGATGTCTAAGTCATTAGGCAACTCTCCTGACCCCATCGACCTGATTGACAAGTTCGGTGCTGACGGTGTGCGAATGGGTATGATGCTCTCTGCTCCTGCTGGTAACGATATCCTCTTCGACGAGGCACTGTGCGAGCAGGGACGTAACTTCAACAATAAGATTTGGAATGCCTTCCGTCTGGTTAAAGGCTGGCAGGTAGCTGATATCGAACAGCCTGAGGCTGGTAAGATTGCTACCGCTTGGTTTGACGCTAAGCTGAAGGCCGTTGGCGAGGAGATGCAAGACCTCTTCTCTAAGTACCGTATTTCTGAGGCTCTGATGGCTGTCTATAAGCTGTTCTGGGACGAGTTCTCAAGCTGGTATCTGGAGATGGTGAAGCCCGCCTATATCAATGGTGAGGCTCAGCCTATCGACCGTACCACCTACGAGGCTACCCTGCGCTTCTTCGATATTCTGCTGAAGATGCTGCACCCCTTCATGCCATTCATCACTGAGGAGTTGTGGCAGGCACTCTACGAGCGTAACGCTGGCGAGAGCATCATGCGCGAGAGTCTTAAGCTGAACAAGATTACTGCTGAGGACGAGAAGCTGCTGGCCGACATCGAACAGGTGAAGCAGATTGTTTCTGGCATCCGTATGGTTCGCAACCAGAAGAACATAGCTCCTAAGGAGGCTCTGGAACTGCAGGCCGTAGGTCAGAACCACTACGAGACCTACAATGCCGTTATCACCAAGATGGCCAACGTGAGCGCAATCAATGTGGTAACTGAGAAGGATGCTACCGCCAGTGCCTTTATGATTGGTACCGACGAATTCGCCGTACCTCTGGGCAACATGATTGACGTGGATGCTGAAATCGAGAAGATGGAAGCTCAGTTGAAGCACCTCGAAGGATTCCTGCAGGGTGTCATGAAGAAGCTCTCTAACGAGCGCTTCGTGGCCAATGCACCAGAGGCTGTCGTTGCGATGGAGCGTAAGAAGCAGAGCGACTCAGAAGAGAAGATTGCTGCACTGCGCGAGTCAATCGCTGCACTAAAGGCTCAGAAGTAAAACGATACGGTTTTTACGATGATAAAAGGCAAGGAGTAGTTCTTACTTCTTGCCTTTATTAATAATGTATATTCCCATCGTTGCCAACCCTGCCGCCCAGATATACTTGGCGTAGAAAGTCTCATGCAGACAGATGCACGAGGTGAGGGCACCGACCACGGGAATAAGCGAATTCCAAATGGCTACCTTGCCAATAGGATTGCAGGTGAGCAGTTTGTTGTAGAGCGCAAAACCGATGGTAGAGATGCCCACTAACAAGGCCAGAATACAGACGCCCCAGAGGGTGATCTGTGGCAGTGTGGCTCCCATCAGCAGGCTGGGAATAATAAGTAATGCACCACCAACAGCCAGGCTGTAACCCGTACCCACAAAGACATCGATACGCTTATTGACACCACGCGTCAGCAGTCCGGCAAAGGCGCCACACAGTGCATTCAGAATAATCAGTCCGTCGCCCAACAGGGTGAATGCCCCACTCTCTTGATTTCCCATATTCAACGTCAGGATACCCGCAAAACCGACTACGCATCCCAACATTTTCCGATAAGTCATCTTGTCGCTCTTAAAGAAGATGCATGCCAGAATCACTAACGTAAACACGCTCATCGAGTTGAGAATGGCCGCTCTGGCTCCCTGGCTATACGACAGTCCGATATAGAAGCAGGCATAGTGGAGCGTGGTATTCATCAGGGCGAATAACAACAGAAACAAGGCATTGGAGAAAGAGCCTTTAGGTGCTGTGTTCTTATAGGAAAACGAGCGACCTGTTGTTGCCGCAATCAGTAGAATGATAATGCCTGCCAGTCCGAAGCGCAGTCCGGCAAACAGCATCTTGCTGGCCGTCATATCCTGCGTGATGCCATATTCCGCAAAACCCAGTTTGACTAGTGGGAATGCCCATCCCCAACTGAAGGCGGCAGTAAAAGCCAACAGCGCCACCCAAACGTGGCGTTGGAAGATGCTGATAGTCGGATGAGCAGAGTTAGCCATTCAGCGTCTGAGATAAGGATTGTATTGCAGCTCGTCGGCAATCGAAGTCTTAGAACCGTGTCCAGGATAGACCACCGTCTCTGCAGGCAGTGTGGTTGCAATCTTATAGAGGCTCTGCTCCATCTGTTGCCAAGAGCCTTCAGGAAAGTCGGTACGACCAATGCTCATGCGAAATAAGGTATCGCCAGAGAATACCGTATTTTCCTCTTTTATATAGAACAGACACGAGCCATGCGAGTGGCCGGGCGTCTGAATTACTTGCAGCTCATGATGGCCAAAACGGATGACGTCATCCTGCTTCAAGAGCGTTCCTACGGGTGGCTGGTCGTCGCTAATCTCCAGACCAAAGAGAGCGGCAGCCTGCTGGGGCAGATGCTCTACCAGTTGCTGGTCGTCAGCGCAGATTTCTACCTTCAGACCATACTGCTGAAAGAGGTGGGCATTGCCAAAGTTATGATCCAAATGACCATGGGTAGCCAACAGGTGAACAGGCTTCAGCTGTTGTTCACGGAGATACTGGTCGATAGCCTCACACTCCTCTGGATAAAGGGCACCACAGTCGATGATGACACACTCCTTGCTGTCGTCACTCACCACATAGCAGTTCTCCTGCAGCGGATTCACTTCAAAACGCTTTATGTTAACCATTGACCAATAAACAATAACCAATAACCATTAGTATTTCACTTTCTTCTTCACGATGTCACTCTCGTTCTGCATACGGTCAAGAGCCGTAACGACATAGACAGCGCGTGTCTTGTGAGGCATGTCGGGCAACTCACAATGTGTATCACGAGTGATGGCGATAATCTTTGTTGGGTCGTCAGTATTCAGGTCTTCGCCCTTGTCAAAGCGATAGACCACATATTTCGTAGCCACATCGTACCACTTATCACCCTTGGGAGCTGTCCAGAAGAGCACCTTCTTGCCCTCAATGTCCATCACCTTCACCTTGCGAGGCTTGCGGGGTGCATCATCGTCAATCCACGGCATTTCTGGCATCAGGACCGGATACTTCCAGTAGTTGTTTCGCAGGGAAGTACCGTAGTTGCCCACATTGTCGACAGCCGCCTTTGCATACCACAGCACCGTACCCTTCACGTTGGGCAACTGATTGTGAAGTGCTCTCTTGGCAGCCAACTGGTGGCGCTTAGGATTGTTGACATCAGGGTATTTCACCGTGCGTTCCACATCCTCACCAATATATAGGTTCGACTTGGTGCAATGGTCGTTCCACCAGTGTATCAACTCGTCGTAGTCAGCAGCCTTGTTGCCTATCTCCCAATACAGCTGGGGCACGCAATAGTCCATCCATTCCTGCTCGTCCCACAACAAGATGTCGGCATAGAGCTGGTCGTAGTTCTGCAGACCATTGGTGCGACTACCCTTAGGGTCGCTCTTTTGGTTGCGATAGATGCCAAAAGGCGAGATGCCCACCTTGACCCATGGTTTGATGTCGTGAACAGTCTTGTAGAGCTGTTCCACGAAGAGGTCAACATTATGGCGACGCCAGTCACCTATATTATTATAGCCTCCATTGTCAACTCTGAAGAAAGCTGCATCGGGGATATCGACACCAGCTACAGGATAGGGATAGAAATAGTCGTCGATATGCAGTCCGTCCACGTCATAACGTGTCAGAATATCGCTGACTACCTCGCAGATGAAGTCGCGATTCTCCTTGATGGCAGGATTCAGCAGTGTCAGACCATCGTAGTCGAAGCAACGCTCCGGATAGCGGTTGGCCACATGATTGCTGGCCAGCGTGTGTGCCGTCTTGGTTTTGGCACGATAGGGATTAATCCATGCGTGCAACTCCATATCGCGCTGATGACACTGCTCTATCATCCACTGCAGAGGGTCCCAATAAGGCTGGGGCGCCCTACCCTGTTGGCCCGTCAAATAGTAGCTCCAAGGCTCCAGCTGACTCTCATAGAGTGCATCGCACTCAGGGCGCACCTGGAAGATGATGGCATTACAACCATCCTTCTTCAGTTCGTCCAACTGGTAGCTCAGCGTCTTCTGCATCTGTTGTGTGGGCATACCCTTAAACTGTCCGTTGACACACTGTATCCAGGCACCACGGAACTCGCGCTTGGGTTGCGCCCCTGCGGGGCTAGTGAATAGTGAAGAGTGAATAGTGAAGAGTAATGCTAACACCATCCATCGTACATATCGCTGTATGTCTTGTCTCATAATTTATTGTTCGTTTAGGATATCATAGATTTTCTCTGTCCAGTCTGCCCCATTCTCAGGACAATATGTTCGCATGCCCAACTGACTGGCCACCATCACATTTCGTGGACCGTCGTCAACAAAGAGTGCTTCTGAGGCAAATATCTTTTCTCTACGCAACACTTCGCGGAATATCATCTCAGAGGGTTTCATCATCTTCATCTGATAACTCAGATAGCAGGCGTCGAAATAGTGCGATACGGGATGCCCGTGACCATCAAACTGGTCGCTCTCTGCCCAGGCCATCATACATGGATTGGTGTTGGAGAGCAGCAGGACGCGATAGCCCTCTTCACGCAGACGCTTCAAGGCGTCGAGGTTGCGCTTGGGCAATGCCTTGGCATAGCCCTGCCAGGCGTATTCGCACTGGTCCATCGTTACCTCATAGCCCACCAGCTTAGAGAGTTCGCGACGGAAATCCTCAGCCGTTATCTTTCCTTCTTCCAAATCGCCAAAGATGCCGCTCTGCTGGTAAGGGTCCAGACGCTGTTCGGCATCTGCCAATCCTAAATCCTTGAAACGCTGTATGGCTTGTGACTGGTCCAGCGTAATGATGACGCCTCCTAAGTCAAATATGACTGCTTTTATTTCCATAAATTCGGTTTGTTCTTTCTGGCTTCCTCCAGCGACAGCAGTTCTTGTTGTTGCTGCTGGTAGTTGTCGCGCAGTTTTTCGTATTTTTCGTCTAGTTCTTGTTCTATCTGTTTTTCTTGTTCACTATTCATCAGTCGGGCTGCCACCAACGCATTCTGCGAGGCATCCTTCATCCACAGCACAGGACCTCCATAGACGGGTGCTATCTTCAGCGCTACATGCAGTTCGCTGGTCGTGGCACCACCAATCATAATAGGTATGTCGAGTCCTGCACGTTGCATCTCGTTAGCTACGTTGACCATTTCTTCGAGACTGGGAGTAATCAGTCCTGAGAGTCCAATCATATCCACCTTCTCCTCAATGGCCTTGCGCACTATCTGTTCGGCAGGCACCATCACACCCATATCGATGACTTCGTAGTTGTTACACGTCATAATGACGCCCACGATGTTCTTTCCAATGTCGTGCACGTCGCCCTTGACCGTTGCCAGCAGTATCTTGCCGGCCTTCTCCTCTTGCGCTTCGCCACGCTGCTGTTCGATATAGGGTTGCAGGATGGATACGGCCTGTTTCATGGTGCGCGCCGTCTTTACCACCTGTGGCAAGAACATCTTACCGGCACCAAACAGTTCACCCACCTGGTTCATGCCAGCCATCAGCGGACCTTCTATGATGCTGACGGCCTTAGGATATTTCTGCAGGGCTTCCTCCAAGTCCTCTTTCAGATAGTCGCCCACTCCTTTTATTAATGCTTGCTGCAAGCGCTCGTCTACTGATTCAGGCCTCGCCTCCTGACGGACGGCGGGGGCTAACGTAGGGTTTACGGCCTCCTTTGCTGCGGCTAATTCTGCAGCAAGAGCAATCAGTCGTTCGCTGGCATCCTTACGACGATAGAGAATGACATCCTCTATAACTTCCAACTGGTCGGCAGGAATATCGCTGTAAAGAACTTTTGTAGCAGGATTCACGATACCGAAGTCCATACCAGCCTGAATAGCGTGGTAGAGGAATACGGCATGCATCGCCTCACGGATGTAGTTGTTGCCACGGAACGAGAACGACAGGTTGCTAACACCACCACTGACGTGGGCGCCAGGCAGGTTCTTCTTGATCCACTCCGTAGCACGGATGAAGTCGGCCGCATAGGCGTCGTGCTCCTCCATACCTGTAGCAACAGCCAATATGTTAGGGTCGAAGATAATATCTAACGGATTTATACCAACCTGCTGGGTTAGAATGCGATATGCACGCTCTACTATCTCAATGCGGCGCTCATAGGTTGTGGCTTGTCCCTGTTCGTCGAAGCACATCACAACGACAGCAGCACCATAGCGCTTGATGTCTTGTGCATGGCGAATGAAGACCTCTTCACCTTCTTTCAGCGAGATACTGTTAACAATACCCTTACCCTGCAGACATTTCAAGCCCGCAAGGATGACGTTCCAGTCGGACGAGTCAATCATGACGGGTACGGAGGCGATGTCGGGCTCGGCAGCAATAGTGTTCAGAAAATTTACCATCTCCACCTTGGCATCCAGCAGTCCGTCGTCCATATTCACATCGATGACTAGTGCTCCGTCAGCTACCTGTTTGCGGGCGATGGCGATAGCCTCGTCATATTGTTTTTCCTGAATCAGTCTGAGGAATTTGCGAGAACCAGCGACATTACAACGCTCACCCACATTGACGAAGTGTACTTCCGGGGTGACGTCGAGCAGTTCCAAACCACTCAACCACATGGTGTCAGGTTTGGCAGCAGGCTTGTGGGGTGCCTTGCCCTCAGCCAAAGGAACATATTTAGCGATGAATTCGTCGGTGGTACCACAACAGCCACCCACAATGTTCACCAGTCCCTCGTCAATCATCTCGCCAATCTGAGGAGCCATCGACTCAGCAGTCTCGTCGTAGAGTCCCATGGCATTGGGCAAGCCTGCATTCGGATAGGCACTAATATAATAAGGTGCCTTACGAGCCAACTGGCGCAGGAAAGGCAACATCTGGCGTGCACCAAACGAGCAGTTCAAGCCCACGGAGAAGATGGGATAGCCGCTGATGCTCGCCAAAAAGGCGTCGAGTGTCTGTCCACTCAGCGTACGACCAGCCAAATCGCTAACGGTAGCACTCAGCATGATGGGCACCTCGCGACCATGCTGTTGCATGGCTATCAGCGAGGCATCGATGGCCACCTTTGCATTCAGACTGTCGAAGATGGTCTCTATCAACAGTGCATCTACACCACCCTCCAGCAAGCCGTCAGCCTGTTCAAAATAAGCGTCAAACAGCTGGTCATAGGTCAATTCACGCAAGGCGGGGTTGCTGACATCGGGCGACATAGAGCACGTCTTGTTGGTAGGACCGATAGAGCCAGCCACAAAGCGGGGCTTGTCTAGTGTACTGAATTCGTCGGCACATTGGCGAGCCAGTTGGGCACCCACCAGTGCCATCTCGCGAGCCTTCTCCTCTAAGTGGTAATCGGCTTGTGAGATGCGTTGTGAACTAAAAGTGTTGGTAGTAATGATATCCGCTCCTGCTATCAAATATTTGCGGTGGATATCCGTAATGATTTCTGGGCGCGTCAGGTTCAGCTCGTCAGAGTTGCCCGTCTTGCCCAGCACCTTTCCTATCATGGTGCCCATAGCACCATCCAGAATCAGTACGCGCTGTTTAGCTAAGTCGTATAGTGTGTTCATTTATATACCTTCATGGCGCGATCCATCTCGCGCTTGTCTTCCTTCTCCTTCAGTGTCTGACGCTTGTCAAACTCCTTCTTACCCTTACACAATGCGATATCCATCTTGGCACGACCTTTCTCGTCGATAAATACCAACAGTGGCACAATGGTGTAACCCGTCTGTTTAGTGGCCGATGCCAGCTTCTGGATTTCGCGCTTGGTCAACAGCAACTTGCGGTCGCGCTTCATCTCGTGGTTGTTGTACGAGCCATAGAAATAGGGCGAAATATTCATGCCCTTCACCCACAGCTCACCATTGATGATGGTGCAATAGGTATCTACCAGACTCGCCTTACCCAGACGGATACTCTTAATCTCCGTACCCGTAAGCACGATGCCTGCCGTATATTCCTCAATGAAGAAATACTCAAATGAGGCCTTCCTATTCTTTATCTGTATAGGACTCTTCTTCCTTATTTGTTCTTGTTCCTTATTCACTTTTCACTATTCACTTTTCACTAGCGCAAAGCGCTCTATGTGTTCATCGATAAAATGTGCTATATCATTCGTCCATTCCTCTTCGCGTTCCACGAACTCGTCGTCCATATCGTCGAACTCTGGGAACTGCTCAAACAATGCCATAAACTCATCGTCCGTGCAGTCTTTCTCTATCTTCTCGTGATACTTGACGTAGAGCGTATGAGCATCGTATATCAGCTTCGACAGTTCGCGCATGCCCCATAGCTTCAGGGCCTTGGCAAACGGATTCTTGAAGATGAAGGGGCCATAGCCATTATGGATCAGCTGTACAAAACCGCCATCCATCACCTCTTCGTGCAACACATCCCACGCCAAGAGCGTAATCTGGTCGCTATTCAACTCGCCTAACGTCTCAGCGGTAAGCTGGCCACCGATAGCCTCTTTGATAGCTGTTACGAAAGCACCCACGAAGGCATCCATGCCCTCGCCTGCTGCCTGACGCAATACCGCATCACTGATTGTTACTTCTTTCATAATCGCCTACAAAGGTACGAATAAGCGAGGACAATACAAAATAAAAAGTATTTTTTATTTTTATTATCGAGCGAATAAGTTGACTATCTTTTCCAGATACTCACGGTCGGTATCGTCGAAGGTGGCAAGTTCCTTGCTGTCGATATCGAGAACGGCAACAACCTCTCCTGCCTTGTTAAACACAGGGACCACAATCTCTGAACGAGAGAGACTGCTACAGGCAATATGTCCCGGAAACTGCTCTACATCGGGCACCACGATGGTCTCACGCTGTTTCCATGCTGTACCACACACACCTCGTCCAAAGCCAATATGCATGCAGGCCACGGGACCCTGAAACGGCCCCAGTAACAGCTCGTCGCCTACCACTCGATAGAATCCCGTCCAAAAGAATCCCATCGTCTCCTGGATGGCAGCACATACATTGGCCATCATTGCTACACTGTCTGTCTCGCCGGCTATCAGACTACCTATCTGCGCTGTCAGCAGTTTGTATCTCTCTTCCTTATTCATTGTTCGTCTATTAATTACCTCTGCAAAGGTAATCAATAATTTGGAAATAACAAAAGTTACAGGGTGAAGACACTCTTTTTTATCAATTTACCATGTTTTAGGTATTGCGTGGCTGGTGGAAATGCCGTAACTTTGCACCCAGAAAATAGATTACTTCAGCCATAACGATAGAGATCATAAAGTATTTGTTTAGTTTAGTAATAAAGAGCAGAGAGATTTGCCGCGATGGCAAGTCTCTCTGTTTTAATTTAGATTGGGCTGTGGCCCGCCCTTAGAACGGTCCGTGTTTTTTCAGGGCATGCCATCTATCCTCTTTCCTCTTGTTCCTTTCCTTTTTTCTCTTGTCCCTTTCCTCTTTGTATCAGGCTGATACAGTTCCGTATTAGGCTGTCTTGCGCGCGTATTAGACTGTCCTGTGTACGGCTTAGCTGTTCTTTCTAACAGATTCAGTAAAAGACAATGTAATACCTGACGTTCTGATTTCTGACTTCTGACGTTTTGGCGATTTTTTATGCTGATGACAATCAACAATAATAATATAATATTATAATATTATATTATTATTGAATTAATCTATGTATTTTTCTTTTTTTATCGTTTTCCACTAAAATATTAGGAAAACGTCAGAAGTCAGAAGTCAGAAATCAGAAATCAGAATGCAATGACTGAGGTCGACAAGATAGATACTGATATTCCTTTCATTAACGAGTTGACCATGACAGGTGACGACACCGTGACTTATTCTTCCGATAATGCGACAGTAGCTACCGTTGATTCAAAGACGGGCGAAGTAACCATTACTGGTATTGGTGAGGCGAAGATTACTGCCACCGTTGCAGACGGTACGAACTACACCTATCCCACAAAGACGGCACACTATATGCTGACTGTCACCGCTGACCCAACAGGCATCGACAGCATCAGCATCGCAAGCGATGATATGAATGCTACGTGGTACGACTTGAAGGGCCGCAAGTTACAAGGAAAGCCCGCCCCAAAAGGCGTTTACCTCCGTAATGGCAAAACAGTCGTGATTAAGTAAGAAAAGGATGATTATCACGCCTAACATGCAATGAACTTGTATGTTAGGCGTGATTGTATTATCGTTAGTCGGCTACTTTTTCTTTTTGTTATCGATAGCCTTCCTTCTCTTTATTTCATAGAACAAAGAGATAACTGCCACGATGACACCTACCATGCCAACAAGCAGGGTGATTAAATCAAAATTCTCTTTTGCCCAAGTCATTATTGCATCCATACGTCACACCGATTTACTTAATTTCTATTACCTGACCATCGTAGGCCATCTGAATATTGGCGGGTAGCGACGCATTGACCTCTGCGTGGCGACCGATGTCGTGACTGGAATGGATGAGCCACGTTTGGCGTGCCCCTACCCTTTTGGCAAAGGCCACGGCCTCGTCGAGCGTCTGATGAGAATGGTGGGGCTTCTGGCGCAGGGCATTGACAACCAAGGTATCGCAACCCTCAATGTAGGGAAGTTCCTCAGGAGCAATGGTCTTCATATCAGTAATGTAAGTCAGCGAGCCGATGCGATAGCCGAGGATGGGCAGGTCGTGGTGCATCACCTGGAAGGGAACAATCTCGAGGTCGCCAATGCGGAAGGCTTCGTGAGGATAAATCTCGTGGAGCTGGATGGCAGGAACACCAGGATAGCGATGCTCGGCAAAGCAGTATGGCAGCATCTGAAGCATGCCCTGACGAGCAATGGGGTCAGCATAGACATTGATTTCGCCAAACTGACAATAGGGACGGATATCGTCCATGCCGCCCATGTGGTCGTAGTGGGCGTGGGTGATGAGGATGCCATCAATCTTGCGGAAGGGCTGAGGCATGATTTGCTGACGGAAGTCAGGACCACAGTCGATAAGCAGGCGCGTCTGGGCGGTCTCGATGAGTGCCGAACAGCGCAAGCGCTTGTCGTGCGGGTCGGTACTGCTACAGGTATAGCACTGGCAGCCAATGGTAGGCACGCCACACGATGTTCCCGTTCCTAAGAATGTCAGACGCATTTCACTATTCACTATTCGTTATTCACTATTCACTAAATAATATTGACTTCAGGGTGTATATCGATACCGAAACGCTCGCGGACATCTTTGCGGATGGTCTCGCAGAGGTCGACAATCTCCTGACCTGTAGCTCCGCCACGATTGACGAGTACCAGAGCCTGCTTATCGTGCACACCGGCACGCCCTAAGGAGCGACCCTTCCAGCCACACTGGTCAATCATCCAACCTGCGGGAATCTTCTCGTGGTCGGCATCTATATAATAATGTGGCATGTCGGGATACTGGGCCTGCAGCTCTTCGTATTTGCTACGCTCGACGACGGGATTCATAAAGAAGCTGCCCGCATTCCCTGTCACCTTGGGGTCAGGGAGCTTGGCATTGCGGATGTCGATGACCACCTGGCGCAACTGGGCGGCAGTGGGCATCTGAATGCCACGGCGGTCCAGTTCGCTACGGATATTGCCATATTCGGTAGACTGATGACTTTCATCAGTAGACAGTTGATAGACAACATGCGTAATGAGGTATTTGTTCTTCCACTCATGCTTGAAACGGCTGTCACGATAACCATACTGACACTCCTCGCGAGAGAAGACGCACAGCTTGCCAGTACCTATCTCTACAGCCTCGACAGATGCTATCAGATCCTTCACCTCTGCACCATAAGCACCGATATTCTGTACGGCACTGGCACCTACCTCACCAGGAATGAGCGACAGGTTTTCAGCACCATAGAGTCCATGGCCTACGCACCAGGCAACGACCTCGTCCCACGTCTCACCACTACCGCAACAAATACAGCTATCAGACTGGGTCTCAATACCTTTTAATGCAGAGTGTACCACAGTTCCATCAAAGTCATCTGTAAGCAACAGGTTGCTACCGGCACCTATCAGCAGATAGGGTTGTTGGAGCTGGCGGGCTATCTCCTGAGCCTCCTCCACAGTGCTGTATTCCATGAAGCGACAACACTTGGCATCGATGCCAAAGGTGTTGTGCGAAAGCAAACTATAATTAACTTTGTTAACCATTAACCAATAACCATTAACCGTTAGGTTGTGAGTTTTGTGAGTTTCCAGTCATGGCCCTTACGTTTGAAGGTCATCTCCAACTCCAAACCATTGGCAATGCCACGCAGCACGAAAATCTTGGAGTTTCCTTCCTTCTTAGGCTGTCCGTAGATGATGTTGTAGATCATCTTCGCTGGCAACTGTGGAGCAAAGGCCTCCCACGTATCGGGCGTAATAATACCCTCCATCATGTTGAAGTCGTCGTCAGGATCGGGGCCCACAAACTGAACAGTCTCTGCCAAACTGCCAGCCTGGAAAGTCTTGTCAGTAACAAACTTGTGATAGAACGCGAGGAACGATGCATTGATATCCTGCTTGATAGGAATGGTACGTTTCTGAGTAAGCATCCATGCACCACGCATACGGTTGAAGACAAACTGATCAATCAGATTGGTAGTGAAGTGAATCTTCTCGACCACAGCATGATTAATAGAGGTGTCCTTGACCACCTCCATGTGCTTCTCGCTATCAAAGAGCAGTGTATAGTAACCCTGACGCATAAAGAAACGTTCAGGTTTCCATTGCTCTTTCGTCAGCTGCACTGTCTTACCGTCTTTCTCGCAAGGCAGGGGGAAACGCGTGCGCTCCATCTGCAACTTGCGGTTGACAACGAAATTATAGACGAAGTCGTCGAACAACTCATCGGCAGCCTTAGGCATCGGATAATCTTCGACGATAGCCTGCAGGGAGTCGTTACGGAGGGAGTCTGTGAGAACAGAGTCGGCAGGGACTTCCTCTGTAGCCTGTCCACCTTTGTTACCACACGATGTTAGCGATGCTAACAACACAACCGAAATAATACCATAAAGTCTCATGAGTGAACTCATTTTTCTATCTTCTCTCAAAATTTGGTGCAAAGTTACCAAAAATTCATAATTAATAGTGCATAATTCATAATTATTTTATACCTTTGCATCAAAATTTGAGAAATACATCAAAAAAGGCTATGATAATTGATAAGATAGACGAACTTCTGAAAGAAGTACAGACACTTAGTGCGAAAAATGCTGAAGAAGTAGAAAAGTTGCGACTGAGATTCCTCAGCAAGAAAGGTGAGATTACCGCTCTGATGAACGACTTCCGCAATGTGGCAGCCGACCAGAAGAAAACGGTAGGTATGAAGATTAACGAGCTGAAGACCCTGGCAACAGAGCGCATCAACGAGTTGCGCGAGCAGTGTGCAGAGCAGGAAACGGGCGACGAGACCATCGACCTGACACGTACTCCCTACCCTGTGGAGCTGGGTACACGCCATCCACTCACCATCGTCACTAACGAGATTATCGATATTTTCTCACGTATGGGTTTTGTGCTGGCCGACGGTCCTGAAGTAGAGGACGACCTGCACGTTTTCACTAAGATGAACTTTGCTGCCGACCACCCTGCCCGCGATATGCAGGATACTTTCTTCGTTTCGCAGCATCCCAACGACGTCACCAAGAATATCCTGCTGCGCTCGCACACCTCCAGTGTGCAGGCCCGCGTGATGGAACAGATGCATACCGAGGACGGCAAGTTGACCGCTCCTATCCGCGTTATCTGTCCTGGACGAGTATATCGTAACGAGGCTATCACCGCCCGTGCCCACTGTTTCTTCCACCAGGTGGAAGGACTGTATATCGACAAGAATGTCAGCTTTACCGATCTGAAGCAAGTCTTGCTGTCGTTTGCCCGCGAGATGTTTGGTGCCGACACAAAGATTCGCCTGCGTCCGTCGTACTTCCCATTCACTGAGCCCTCTGCCGAGATGGACATCTCTTGCTTCATCTGTGGCGGCGAAGGCTGTGGCTTCTGCAAGCATACCGGCTGGGTAGAAATTCTGGGATGCGGTATGGTAGACCCCAACGTGCTGGAAGAGTGCGGCATCGACTCTAAGATTTATAGCGGCTACGCCTTCGGTATGGGTGTAGAGCGCATCACCAACCTGAAATATCAGGTGAGCGACCTGCGCATGTTCTCTGAAAACGACGTGCGCTTCCTGAAAGAATTTGAAGCAGCCAACTGATGAAACTCGTATTGATGACTCAACCCACGTTTTTCGTGGAGGAAGACAAAATACTCTCGTCACTCTTCGACGCGGGACTGGACGACTTGCATCTTTTCAAGCCCGACTCGTCGCCCATGTATTCAGAGCGACTGCTCACGCTGTTGCCCGACGAATACAGAAAGCGCATCACCGTCCATGATAACTATTATTTAAAAGAGGAGTATAAGTTGCATGGCATCCACATCAATGATGAGACCACGCCAGCTCCTAAAGGTTATAAGGGACACATCAGCAGATACTGTACGCATCTGGACCTGCTGAAAGAGGCCAAGAAGAATGCTGACTACGTGATGCTGAAGTATATCTTCGACAGTCAGACGGAGCCTGATCAGAAAGCCACCTTTACGATTGACGAACTGAAAGAAGCCTCGCGCCAAGGACTCATCGACCGCCACGTCTATGCCTTGGGCGGTATGAATCTGGACACCATCAAGGCTGTCAAAGACTTGGGCTTCGGTGGTATCGTCATCAGTGGCGACCTCTGGAATCGTTTCAACATTCATCAGGAGCTGGAATATCAGGCGCTGATAGACCACTTCTGCAAAATCAGAAAAGCAATAGGATAAAACGTTAGTGTTAATCTACAAATCATAACCCCAAAAGATGAGCTCAAATAAAAACTACATGGTGTTTTCAGGTACTGCCACTAAGTACCTGGCTGAGAAAATCTGTCAAAGTCTAGGATGTCCATTGGGAAAACTTCAGATGACGAAGTTCTCTGATGGCGAATTTGCCGTATCCTACGAAGAGAGTATTCGTGGACAGGATATCTTCCTGGTACAGAGTACATTCCCCAATTCTGACAATCTCATGGAACTGCTCCTGATGATTGACGCTGCCAAGCGTGCATCGGCTCGTACCATCAATGCCGTCATTCCTTACTTTGGCTGGGCTCGTCAAGACCGCAAGGACAAACCACGCGTCTCGATTGGTGCCAAACTGGTGGCCGACCTGCTGAGTGTGGCTGGTGTCAACCGTGTCATCACGATGGACCTGCATGCCGACCAGATTCAGGGATTCTTCGACGTTCCCGTAGATCATCTGTATGCTTCGGGCGTTATCCTGCCCTACCTGCAGAGCCTGCACCTGGAAGACCTGGTGATTGCTTCGCCTGACGTAGGTGGTTCGAAGCGTGCCAATACCTATGCCAAGTATCTGGGTTGCCCGCTGGTACTGTGCAACAAGACGCGTGCTCGTGCCAATGTCGTAGCCACGATGCAGATTATCGGTGATGTAGAAGGCAAGAACGTGGTCATCATCGACGATATGGTAGACACAGCAGGTACCATCACCAAGGCCGCCGACATCATGAAGGAGGCTGGCGCCAAGACTGTTCGTGCCTGTGCATCACACTGCGTGATGAGTGGTCCTGCCAGTGAGCGCGTACAGAACTCTGCACTGGAAGAGATTGTCTTCACTGACTCTATCCCCTACGCACAACGTTGTGCTAAAGTTAAGCAGCTCAGCGTAGCTGACATGTTTGCAGAAACCATCCGTAGAGTAATTAATAATGAGAGTATTTCAGACCAGTATATTGTGTAGTCTGCTGGCCATCGCAATGGTTAGCTGCCAGTCGAACAGCTACAAGTTGATGGGTACTGTGGAGGGATTGTCTGATGGCGACACGTTGTTGCTGACAGACGACATGATCAATGGAACACCCAGCGATACCATCATCCTGAAGGATAACACCTTCACCTTCAAGGGTACTATTGGCGAAGACAAGGAAGCAGCACTCTGCATGATCTATAGTGCTAAGAACAACGAGATTAATGCAGCCTTCATCCGTGAGCCAGGCGAGATTAGCGTCAAGCTGTCAGCTACTCCTGGTGCTTCACGCGTGAGTGGTACGCCTTGCAACGATGAGTGGCAACGTCTGAACGACTCTGTCATGGTCATTGGTAAGGAGATCAACCGCATTGCAGAGCACATCTACGGCAATACCATCACACAGGAGGAACAGCAGCGTGGCATGGACGAAATAGAGAAACTCAACAAGCGCTTTGCCAAGGTAGTTGTGGAAACCACCGAGAAGAACATCGACAATGAGTTCGGCTACTTCCTGTTGACCTATTATCCTGAGGAGCTGATTGACAATGCCACGCGTCTGCGTCTCATTGAAAAACTGTCTGACGAGCGTCGCCAGCGTCCTGCCATCAAGGATATAGAAGAGAGCATTCGTCGTACTGCTAAGACGGCTGAAGGAGCTACCATTCCTAACTTCTCACAGTTGACGCCCGACGGAGAAGAAATGCGCATCATGACGGAGGTTGCCAAGAACAAGATTACCATCATCGACTTCTGGGCATCGTGGTGTGGTCCCTGTCGTCAGGAGATGCCCTTCATGCTATCGCTTTATGAGAGCAACAAGGGCCGTGGCTTAGGTATTGTCGGTGTGTCGCTTGACAAGGACAATGACTCTTGGGTGGCAGCTATTAAGAAGTTGCAGTTGCCCTGGCCACAGATGAGTGACCTGAAATACTGGGACAATGAGGTGGCAAAGGTGTTCAATATCACCTCTATTCCTCATACCATCGTCGTCGACCAGAAGGGAAAGATTCTGCGTCGCGGACTTCGTGGCGAGGAGCTCAAACAGTTTATTGAGAGCGAACTGGCAAAATAAGCGACCAACAAGACAGAAAGATAAAGGCTCAGTGGAAATTCCTACTGAGCCTTTCTTATATGTATTTTATAATGGTCTGTCAGTTCTATATGCATCACCTTCCGAATATCATCATCTGTAGGCACTAGGCTCAGCGCTACATGTCCCATTGTACGGCGCAGGTTCAGTTCCACACAAGGATGTAACAATAAATGAGAATTGAGATTAGAGAATTCTCTCTTTGAGAATGTGGCGTTGCAAGGAGCATTGACTATCATCATATCAATGCCGAAGGGACCCTGGTAGTCGGCTAACAGTATGTTATCAATGATGCGCTGGCGGACGCTGTCCAACAGATCTAACGACAAATAGCGCGCCATCTGTGCACGCTTCGTCTCCTCTGTGGCCAGTAGGTTGCCGATGTAGGCGCCATTCTTAGTATGGAATAGCGACAGTCCCAGATAATGCACCTGTCCGTTAGCATCACGCTCAAACTCCATACCGAAATCCTTGACCTTGTTGTAGTAGGGTTCCACCATGACGCTACCTTGCTGTTTGATAACATTGCGAATCCAGTTGTCAACCATCAATTTCCCTTGATCAACAAGACGCTCGGTGTCGTAGAAACGTACTCCTCGCCCACTCGACGACCACGGTGCCTTGACTACGACTCGTTGCCAGCGCGACATGAATGCCTCCACTTGTTCAACGTCGCTGCACTCTACAGCCTCGCCAACAGTACCTTCTAAGCGCAACGAGGACAACAGGCGGGCGGACGTTCTGCGGTGTGCCAGTTGTCGCCAACACTCCAGACGGGAAGACTCTGGCAAAAGATTGACAGACAATCCCCACCGGTGCAGATCGGTGACTAATGCGGAATCCCAGCCCCAGGGCTTCACTTGCTGCACATCCAAATGGGGCAAGTCACTGCGGTCTACAAACTGGCAGATAGGCCGTCCCAGTCTTCTGCGCAATCGTTCGTAACACTTGCGTGCTGCCTCTGAGTGGTCAACAAGCACATAGTCGTCAGCGTCGGCCCATAGAGCCGGTAGCCACCCAAGGTCAGCCTTCAATTGTCTACCAGCATGAGGTGGTGTAAAGTGCGCCAGATTAGCTGCCAAAGCTATCTCATGTTCGGGGTTGAAAATATGTAGTGTCTTCATTATCGACTGCAAAAATACGAAAAAATAAGGAAACATCCAAATCTATGAAATATTTTCAGTAGTATGTGTTTCTACATGTCATTTAGCTGATATTATGGAGTTCCATACTTTTTTTATCTATTATTTTGTCATTTATAAAAATATGTGTATATTTGCAGCTAAATTATAAATATAACGAAATAACATGAAGCCAGTTAAAATTTTGAGTGTCGACGACGAGATGGACCTCGAACTGCTGTTGACGCAATATTTCAGACGTCAGATTCGCAAAGGAGAGTATGAGTTTTTCTTTGCACATAATGGCCTAGAAGCCCTCACACTGATGCTGAAGGAGAAAGACATCAATATTATTCTCTCCGATATCAATATGCCAGAGATGGACGGTCTGACACTGCTGACCAAGATTAACGAGATGCAGAACCCCGCCATGAAGTGCATCATGGTGTCAGCCTACGGTGATATGGGCAATATCAGATCGGCCATGAATAATGGTGCCTTTGACTTTGCTACGAAGCCCATTGACCTGGACGACCTGAGCATCACCATCGAGAAAGCCATTGAACAGATTAACTATATCAAGATGTCGCAACAGGAACATGTCCAGCTGGAGTCGCTGAAAACCGACCTTGCAGTGGCCGCAGAGATTCAGCAGGCTATCCTGCCCCGCATCTTTCCACCATTCCCTGAGAATAGCCACGAGTTGGACTTGGCAGCTAAGATGACACCTGCCAAGGATGTGGGTGGCGACTTCTACGACTTTTTCCGCATTGACGAAGACCGCATAGGAATTGTGATGGCTGACGTTAGCGGAAAAGGCATTCCCGCAGCTATCTTCATGGCAGTCAGCAGAACACTGATACGCACCATAGGACTTCAGGGCTACACCCCTGGTGAGTGTCTGACAAAGTCGAACGATCTGCTCAGCAAGGAGTCGGTAGACTGCATGTTTGTCACCGTATTCTATGCTATCTACAACGTCAAGACCGGTGAGATAGAGTACAGCAATGGCGGCCACAACTCGCCAGTCATTATCAAGGCCGATGGACGTATTGAGATGCTGCCAACAAGTACTAGTTGCATGGTGGGTGCTGTACCAGGCATTACCTACTCCAACGAAAAACTCACATTGAGTGTTGGCGACACCTTGGTGATGTACACTGATGGCGTTAACGAAGCCATGAATGAAGCTAACGAGGAATATGGCGACGACCGCATGATGGCTTTCTTGGCTACACAGAAAGGACAGGGCTGTCAAGCCATTATCGATAATCAAATGGCTGACGTCAAAACCTTTGTCGGAAACGCTCCGCAAAGCGACGACATCACGCTGCTGACGCTAACACGTAAAGCATGAAATTCTACGGCAAGACAAGCACACTCATAGCCGTCTGTGTTGCCCTCATCATGGGTGCAGGAGTGGCGGTTGTCTACCAATGGTATGCGGCAGAACAAGAGAAGACGCAGCAATTGGAGGAGCAAATAGCCCTTCTCACCCAACAGACGAAGCGTTCTGCTGTGATGCAGCGCGTCAACGAGCAAATGGAGGAGATTGCCAACCAGGAGCGCCGCATCAGTGACGAGCAGCGTATCAAGGCAGAGAAGCAGACTGCCGTAGCCGAGCAGATGCGCCGAAACGCTGAAGAAGAGCGCCAGAACGCCCTGGAAGCGGAGCACCGTGCCATAGAGGCATCAAAAGTAGCTCAGAGTGAGCGTGTCATTGCCGAACAACAGCGTTCTAAAGCTGAATACCAAAAGCGCGTCGCCGACACGTTAAGCTATATCACCTTAGCACGCCAGTTGGGCGACGTCTCCATCAAACAGTCAGAATCGGGCAACCAAGAATTGTCCCAACTGTTGGCCTATGCCTCGCAACTCTTCAACACGCGCTATAATGGCGACGTGTACACATCATCAGTCTATCAGTCGTTGTTCATTGCCAGCCAGAGCAAACAGCAATGGACCATACATAAGGGAGGCGTCTACGACTTGGCGTTCTTTAACGACAAAGACAACCATTTCGTGACATGCAGCGGCTATGGCGAACTGATGAAACACAGCATGAAAAGTAATAAGATATCTACTGAAGTGCTGATAAACAACAACACCTACGACTTCCGCGACGTTTACATAGACCGTGAGAAAGGTATTGTCTACGCCATCAGCCGAACAGGCCACTTTATTATCAAAGGTAAAGACAACAACATGGAACTGCAGGTCAACAGCATCGGACCCTTACAGAAGATGGAGGTTGCCGGAAAGCAGGTTTTGCTATTGGGCGAGCAAGGTATAGCAGAGGTAGATACCGAGCACCGCACCATTGCCCGTTCGCGTCTGTTTTCATTTAAAAGCGTCTCAATCAGTCGTGCTGACAACTTTCCTTGCATCTTCGACAATCAAGGGCGCATGCACATCGTGAAAAGTTACGACCAGATAGAAACAAAGAAACTACCTTTCAAAGGACAAGTCACTGCTTATGCCAGCAGCAAGAGCAGTAAAATAAAAACTTACGGTATGAGTGATGGTACTATCTATTACGTCAATCCCAAGGGACAGATACAGAAGATGGTAGGTCACCGCTCGCGCGTCACAAAAATTAAGATTATCAACTATCGAATCTTCTCTGCCAGCTACGATGGCAGAATCAACCTTTGGTTGGCCGACCAGCCAAAGATAGAGCCCATGACCATTATTACTACTAATAGTTGGATTCTAAACTTTACCTTCGACGAGAAGAAAGAGTATCTCTGGTGTGGCGACCAAAATGGCACACTCACCGAGTCGCTCATCTCTGTGCCCATGATGCGCCAGATGCTGAAAAAGAAGATTAAAAGAAACCTGACACAAGAGGAGTGGGACTACTACATAGGACGAAATATTCCCTACGAACCATTCATAGGAAAGGAGGCAAAACTATGAGAACACTCCTGCTTAGCATCCTGTTGACACTGATGACCACTGCCGGCTGGAGTCAGGGTATACCCTTTATACGCAACTACCCTGCTACAGAATATGCTGGCCACAACCAGAACTTCGACATCATGACGGGCGACGACGGAACAGTCTATGTAGCCAACTTCGAAGGTCTGCTGTACTACGACCACGCAGAGTGGCACATGCTACATACTCCAGGTGTGTCGCGCGTAACGGCTCTCTTTCGCGACTCGAAAGGTACCATCTGGACGGGCGGTTATAACTACATAGGCTATGTGGACTTCAAAGACAACGGCTGTCCACAGTTGCATAGCATCAGCAAGAAGAACTCTTTTCACGGCGAAGTGCAGTGGATATGGGAACGTAATGGAAAAGTGTACTTCCTGGTCAGCGATAAGGAGATTTACACCATCTACAAAAATAATGTAATTTGGGCACAGGGAGCTCAGCTACCAACAACGGGTCCCTCAACATTTGTCGGAAAGGCTCATGTCAATCAAGTCCAGCAATTGGGCAGCTACAACCTAAAAGCATTGGCTACAGACGGCGAGGGTGTTGTCTTCCAATATAAAGACGGCAAGGAAATTTTCCGCATTACGGAGGACAACGGTCTGTGTTCCAACAACGTGAAATACATCACCTACGATGGTCATGGACTCATCTGGGGTGCTACGGACAATGGCGTTTTCTGCATTGGTTTCCCCTCGGTATATACCCATCTGACCGCTCATGAAGGACTGCGTGGCGAGGTATTGTCGCTGCTGAAACACCAAGGGGAGTTGTATGCCGGCACACAGTATGGACTGTTCCGAATGAAAGGTAAGGCCTTCGAGCAGGTACATGGCATCTCCTATGCCTGCTGGCAGTTGGACAAACAAGGCGACGACCTGTTGGCAGCAACTGCTGACGGTATATACCGCATCAATGCTAACCATCAGGTAAGCCAGTTAACCACCAACAACACGCTATCGCTACTGGTTGACGGTAACGGATTCTATAGTGGCGAGGCTGACGGCATCTACTTCTATAACAATAGCACCCGTCAGCACAAGAAGATTAGCGACATTGAGAAAGTCGTCAAGATGTATTGTGACAATAATCACACCATTTGGGCGCAGAACCTTTATGGACACATCTGGCAGAGTACAGACGGCCACCTGTTTAAGCAAATCAAGAATCTCGAAGACGAGATAGCTACGCAGGTATTATATAAAGGTGAGGTATTGTTGGTTAAGTCAACGGCAACAGAACCATTCCCCTACCCTGCATTCAGCTATGCAGACAACAGCAACAATCTCTGGTTGACTGACGACAAAGGTAGAAATCTATACGCCATGAAGGACGGCAACAAGCAGAAACTACTGTCTGACGTGACATACCCGCTGATGAACTTCTCTGTTCGAGCAATGATCAACGAGAACGACCTGCTATGGATGGGTGGCGACAAGGGTGTAAACGTGGTTAGTCTGATACACAAGGATCCCGTGAGGGATGTCAAGCCAACCCTTTCTATACGTTCCATCTATCTACATGGTGGCGACAGTATTCTGTGGGGCGGCTATGGGAAAATGCCGGCTAAGTTGCCCTCGTTGTCAAGCAAAGATAGACACATCACCTTCACTTTCTCTACCAACATTCACTCATTGCTTCTGAAGACTCAGTATCGCACACGTTTGGACAAGGGAAGTTGGAGCACATGGGACAACGACACCCACGAGGAGTACCCCAACCTATCGGTAGGAAGCCACGTCTTCGAGGTTCAGGCTCGCGATGCCTTTGGTAGAGTCACAGAACCCGTAAGCATCGCATTCTCCATCACGCCACCCATCTATATGCGGTGGTATATGATACTGCTCTACCTCGTGATGCTGGGTTTCTTCATCTATGCATTGATGCGTTGGCGCCTCTATCGTCTGGAGCGCGACAAGCAAAGACTGGAGACACTAGTGCAAGAACGCACGCAACAGGTTGTAAGACTGGAGAAGATGGCTACGGTGGGTAAGTTGACGCAGGGTTTGATAGACCGTATCTTGAACCCGCTGAACTACATCAACAACTTCGCCAAACTGTCGCAAGGACTGGTTAAAGACGCTACGGCTAACATCGAAGACGAGAAGGAACACATGGACCAGGACAACTACGAGGACACTATGGACGTGCTAGATATGCTGAAAGGCAATCTGGAGAAGGTTGGTGAACATGGTGCCAACACTACCCGCACACTGAAAGCGATGGAGGAAATGCTGAAAGACCGCTCCGGCGGACGTGTCAGCATGAATCTGACCTCGCTGCTGCAGCAGGACAAGGAAATGCTGGAGAAATATTATGCTCAGGAGATTGCCACTCACCATATCAAGGTGGACTTCGACGTGCCCAGTCAGGAGTTGCTCATCAATGCCAACCCCGAAATGCTGAGCAAGACCTTCATGAGTATGTTGGGCAATGCGGTATATGCTATCGTCAAGAAGGCTACTCGCGCAGCCTACGAACCCGTCATCTCACTCAAGGTGGAGCAACACCCCAACGCCATTACCATTACTATTCGAGACAATGGTATCGGCATAGAGTCGACCATCATCGACAAAGTCTTTGACCCCTTCTTCACCACCAAACCAACAGGAGAAGCCTCTGGTGTGGGCCTCTACCTTAGTCGTGAAATCATACAGAACCACGATGGAGACATCACGGTGGAATCTACGAAGGACGAATATACAGAATTTATCATCACACTACCAATAGCATAGTTATGGAACAGGAGACAGAAATATTACAACAGCGGTTGAAACAACAGGAGAAACTGGCTTCTCTCGGCATGCTGAGTGCAGGTATTGCCCATGAGATACAGAACCCGCTGAACTTTGTCATTAACTTCAGCAAGATGTCTACCAAGTTGCTTAGCGACCTGAACGACATCATGGAAGACAATGAAGATAAACTCTCTGACGACGATCGTGAGGAAGTGGAAGATATCATTGCCGACCTGAAGGAGAACATGGGAAAAATCGTAGAGCATGGCGAACGAGCCATCAGCATCATACAAGGTATCCTATTAGTATCGCGAGGCAAGGAAGGCGAAATGCTGCCCACCGACATCTGCAAATTGGTAAAAGAATATGTTTGGTTGTCGTATCACGCCATGCGCGCCAACCACAAAGGGTTTAACCTCACCATTCACGAGGAGTACCAAGAGGGACTGCCGAGGATGATGGTTATTCCGCAAGACATGAGTCGCGCCATCCTCAACCTGATGAACAATGCCAGCTATGCCGTCTGGAACAAGTCACAAACGGCAGGCGACGACTATAAGCCCGAGGTTGCCGTCTCCGTCAAACAGGCTGACAACAACATCATCATCTCGCTGACAGACAATGGCGAAGGCATGAACGAAGAAGTCAAGCAGCATCTCTACGAGAATTTCTTCACCACCAAGCCCGTAGGACAAGGTACTGGCCTGGGTATGGCCATCACCCGTGATATCATCGAGAACAGACATCACGGCACCATCTCTTTTGAATCACAGGAAGGCATCGGTACAACATTCACCATCACCCTACCAGCCAAGAAAATATGAGACGTCACCTTTACCTTATATTATATAGTGTACTACTATGGCTCCCTGTCAACATTTGTGCCCAGGAGTCACGCAACATACAAGACATCTATGTCCAGGCGGAAAACGACTATAAAGTAGGACAACTGGAACAGGCCATCGAACTGCTCAATAGCAACCAGAAAGCTTTTCAAGGTAACATCAAGCAAAATGTCTACCGACTGATGGCACTCTGCTATCTGGCTTTAGATGATGAGAAACAGACCGAGCACTATGCCATGCTGTTGCTGGATGAAAACCCCTACTACACTTCCGTTCAGGATCCTGTCCGTTTCCAAGAGATGATATCCCGCCTGAAAGGAGGCGTCACGGCAACTATTACCACTGCCTCCCGACTGGCTGAAAACGTAGAGGATGCTCCCGTACCTGTGACGCTAATCACGGAAGAAATGATTCAGGCCAGCACGGCACGCACGCTTTTGGAACTCCTGTCTGACTATGTGCCTGGCGTAAATATTGTTGAAGGTGAGGAGCCCAATTTCAGCATGCGTGGCATGTTTTCCTATTCTCAAGAGGATGTGCTCATTATGCTCAATGGCGAACGTCTCAACAGCTATTGCACCAACTCTATCGCCCCCGACTATCGCATTGCGCTGAATAATATCAAGCAGATTGAGGTGCTTCGCGGTGCTGCTTCTTCACTGTATGGTAATGTAGCACTGAGTGCTGTGGTCAACATCATTACGAAGCAGGGGGCTGAAGTCGATGGTTTGAAAGCGTCGATTGGTGCAGGCAATGAGCATGCTGTCAAGGGAGATTTCCTGCTGGGCAAACATTATCTGAATTCCGACCTGCTACTCTGGGGATCTGTTTACAAGTCAAACGGCTATAAACATGACATTCCCGCCAGCGATCCAGACGATGGCTACGGCATCATCCCCATCGACGGCTCTATCTACGTGAACGGCTATAACAACAAGCCTGCGTACAACCTCGGCATGATTTATAAATGGCACAATCTGAAGTTCCAGTTCAACCACTTCTCAGGCAAGCGTCTCTATACCTATTGTAACTTGTTCCTGCCGTCGGTCTATGATTACGAACGATACAGTCCCGTGGACGAAATGAAGCCAGGACGTGGCGTAACGTCAACCAATGCAAGTGTTGTCTACCAGAACAACTGGAACAACCTGACCTTAGAGACCGGTCTCTCTGCCAATTACGAGCAGACTGAGCTCTATAACGTCATTGGCGACATTCTTCCTACTGATGATATCGTTTATGAGGCCTTATGGGGCGGCTATGACGATGGTCCGAAGCTGCAGATTACGGAGGGTTCTTTCCAGACCCAAAGCTGGCGCAACTATAACATCAGTGGTGTTCTGAAGCTCATGTATAACTACGATGCCGGCAACCTCGGCAAGGGTGACCTCCTCGCCGGCGTACAGTACGACTATTTCAATCTGTACTATCACGACATGTCCGTGGGCGACATCTTTGACCGCGTACTCTATACCGCTATCAACGACTACGACCCACTGATTAAGAACAACCACGAGACCAACTACTCCATCTATAGTCAGCTGAAGCACAACTTCAACGATCATTTCATCCTGAATGTCGGTCTGCGTTTTGACAATAAGGAGCGATACTCAGGATCGGCCAAGCGAGTATTCTCACCGCGTGCCGCCTTGATATGGAAGCCCAACAAAAAGACAGCCTTCAAGTTGTCATATTCGCGTTCATTCGTGGATGCTCCTTATTTCTACAGAGCCTCAGAGCGTATTTATAAAGGTAATGACGACTTAACGCCTCAGTATCTGGACAACATCCAGTTGACGGGCATTTTCAAAATTCCATCACTCCATCTGGAATACGAGAGCAACATCTTCTACACCAACGTACAGGATATTATCAATCTGGCGGCGAATAGTTTCATGAATTCCGGCATCGTCAAATCGATTGGTTTCGAGAATATCCTTACCTATCGTTATAAGGACTGGATGGCTCGCGGCTCGTTGTACACCCATAAGATTCTGAAGTCGGAAGGTGTGTCAGCCAACGACGACGAGATATACTCCATCCCCAATTGGACAGCGCATGTTCAAGTATCGAAGATGTTTTTCGACCATCTCAGGTTGATGACCAATCTGTCGTACACGTCGAAGTGCAAATGCAAGGTGTCCGAGTTTATCTTCCAGAACGGAGAACCCACAGCACAGACTGAACGTGAATTTCCTGCCTGTTTTGTGGCTGACTTAGGTGCCGCCTACCAGTGGAAGGGCATTGAACTGTCTGTCAAGTGCAAAAACCTTTTTAACAAGAAATACCGTTATGGTGGAGACCGCGTGCCTGTGCTTCAGGAAGGTCGTAATTTCTTAGCCACGCTCACATTGAACATCAAAAACTAAAAGAACAAAGGAAATGATACAACATCGTCAAGCTAGTAGTACAAAGAGAATTCCCCTATTAGAAGCACAAAATGGTATTGTGCTTTCGTGGATGCAACATCCACGACTGACGCAGCATAATATTGGATTTGCTCATCGGTTTGGTAAGACTGTCGATGTACACCGCCTGCACGATGCGATGTTGTTGACAGCAGAACGCCACGATACTTTCAAGACAAGAATAGCACATACTGAGGAGGGGTTCTGCCAATACATCGACTCCTCCATCACCTTCGATGTCAAGGTCTCAACAATGGCTGACGCAGAGTTTGTTGCATACCAGCGCACTTTTGTCCGTCCCTTCGACATGCTCAATGATGTCTTAATCCGTATGGAGATTGTTGAGACAGAAAGCGCTGTATATGCGATGGTAGATATGGCCCACTGCATTGCCGACGGATATACGATGGCACGCTTCTGGGATGAGGTTGATGCCACTTACCAGGGGAAGCATCCTGAAACTGACGACCACCTCGAACTGGCTATCGAGAGAGAACAGGCTTCTTTTGGCTCAGCAGAATACAAAGAAGCCTGCCAACATTGCCGTCAGACTCTCGCCGGACTGGAAATTACACAGATTCCTACGACGTCGCCCCACGCTATCGGTTCTATCCAGGAGTTGGCGTCTGTCATATCACAACAGCAGGTAGATACCTTCTGCCGTCAGCAGAACCTCACGCCCAGCATGCTATTCCTGATAGCCAATGCGATAGCACTGTCAGCATTCTGTCATGAAAGCAAAATCGTCATCGATGCTCTTTATCATGGTAGGCAGGACAAGGATACCGCTCAGACGATGGGTATGTTTGTGAAGAATATCATTGTACTCTTCGATTTCGAACAGCATGCGTCAGCCACGGTTAACGAACTGGCTGCCATCATCCAGCAACAGTTCCATATCCAGCATAAAGGCATCTATCCCTTTACCCATCTGGCTAGAGACCTGGAGCTCAACACTTCGTCAAACAATACATTCAGTTTCCAGAACTGGTATAAGCCCGTCACCATTAATGGCGAGACTGCCGAGACAGAGTATCTGAAAGATGGAGGTACCGATGACTCAACAATGCTACTGATTTATCCTGCGACAGATCAATATCGTGTGACCGTCTATTATAACGATGCTCGCTATCAGGAGTGGCTGATACGCCAGTATGCCGAGAGTATTGTCGATATCGTGCTCAACATCATCAACCATCCAGAGGCTACTATCTCACAATTAGAGTTGCTCTCGCCCCATCGTAAGGAAACAGTCTTGCAACAAAGTGAAGGAGAGCACCTCGACGGTGACTTCAGTTTCATGGATGCCTTTGAGCAACAGGTAAAGCTACGCCCCGACAGCATTGCTGTAGCTGATGCCCACGGCACACTGACCTATGCCCGTCTAGATGCTGCTGCCAACACGGTGTCTGCCTATTTGCAAGCACACCACTTGGGACACCACGATACCATCGCCATCCAAATGCCTCGCACAAAAGCATATATCGCTGCCGTGTTGGGCATTCTGAAAGCAGGAGCCACTTTCCTGCCTATCGATATGGAGTATCCGCAAAGTCGTAAAGACTATATCCTACATGATGCACAGGCCAAGCTACTCATCACTGAGGACTTCATGAACGATATGCTGAATGGGCCCCAACAGTCAGTATTCTCCAAGCCTGCTGACGATCCGTTAGCAACGGCCTATATGATTTACACTTCGGGGTCTACCGGAAATCCCAAAGGTGTTATGATTTCCCGTAGAGCACTTGACGCCTTTGTACGGACTTGCGTGCACACCTATCGGCTAACGGCCAACGACCGCATCTTCTGTCATTCCAATTTCAGTTTCGATGCGTCTATTGAAGACCTGTTCCCCATCCTCACCTGTGGCGGTGAACTGCATATCCCCGACGAGGCATTAAGAAAAGATGTCGCTGCCATCCGTCAGTATATTGTTGACCATCATATCACGGGTGGCAACTATACTACCGCCTTCGGAGAACTGCTGATGGATGCCTGTCCCCATTTGCCCCTCAGATATATCACACTGGGAGGTGAGCGCCTGGATAAGTTGCCCACCAATCAGACGTGTCGTTTCTTCAACTCCTACGGTCCTACAGAGTTTACCGTCGACGCCACGTTCTGGGAGATGCCTGCAGGCTATGATGGCAGCAGCATCCCCATAGGTCGTCCCACCTGCAACTGCAAGGCCTATGTGCTCGATGACCATTTGCGTTTGTTGCCTAATGGTTGCACAGGCCAACTCTACTTATCGGGACCTCAGATTGCCACTGGTTATTGGCATAATGAAGTCATGACACGCGAGAAGTTCATTGCCAACCCCTACTCCATTCATCAAGACGATGAACTCATGTATGCTACGGGCGATATGGTGCGCTGGAATGCTGACAAACAGATAGAGTTTGTGGGCCGTAATGACAGGCAGGTCAAACTGCGAGGATTCCGCATCGAGTTGGGCGAGATTGACGTCACGCTCTCGCATATTTCTGGCATCATACAGTCGGTAACGCATATCATTCCCCTCAACGGTCACGATGTGCTTTGTTCATGGTACACCACCAGCGATGGGACTCCCGTGAAGGATATCCGCTCACAGGCCAGCCAGTCACTGCCTAAGTTTATGATTCCCGACGTCTTCATCCATCTGGAGAAATTCCCTCTGACACCTAATGGAAAGATTGATTATGCCGCGTTACCAGCCCCGCAGTCGGAAGCAGCCCGCCATCAGGTTATCGCCCTCAGCAGTAACAGCGAGCGTATCCTGATGGATATTGTCTCCGAGATAACTGGTACAAAGGATATCAGCGTCACTGACGACTTATTCGACGAGATTGGACTGTCATCCTTGCAAGCTATTAAGTTAGCTTTCATCGCTAAGTCGAAAGGTGTAGATGTCAATGTGACGACACTTTATGAGCGTCGCACCATTCGAGACATTTTCCGGCACACTGGCAAGCGCAATGCCCATTACTGGGCTGACGGCAAGTATGACCCATCTAAGCCCGTTGCCATCCTGGTGTGTGGTTATGGCTATGCACACCCGCATTATGTCCCGTTCATTGACTATTTCAAACATACCTATTCTATCTATATCCTGGAAGCCTTTCACGAGAGTTTCATGTGGAAAGAGCATATCTCGTGCGACATCCTCATGGATGAATATATGGAGGCCTTCCACCAAGATGTAGAGGGCAAGCCGCTGGCACTCATCATGGGAACATGCTATGGTGCCGACCTTGCTATACCATTTGCCAATCGCATCAAGAAAGACACGGGCGTTGCCTACTTTCTGTTAGCCATGGACCCCATATACAACCGAAAGGATATAGTCGATGATATTCCTTACGAGATGAATCCTGATGAAGCTATCCTTGAACAGTACCGCATCTCGGATATATTGACTAAGACTCTTCCCACACCCGTTTACGATGGTCCGATGATTATTGTAGCACCTTCCTGCGCGCCTCACCGCAAGTATGCGGAATACGAAGAGTTCTTCTTTACTGAGGAGGAAGAGCAAGTGATGAAACGCTTTCTGGAAAACAATGAGGCAGACTGGAAACGGTATTTTCCGAAGGTGTCTTATTACAAGATTCCACTCGATCACTACCACTTCTTCGACCCCGAAAACTTGTCTCTGATTGAGAAAATCATCAAGAAACATGGGGCGCAGTAAGGACCAACAGCTTATTAAGAAAACAACAAAAAAATCGATTTTTGCAAGATTTTGCAATCTCTGCTTTGCAATTTCGAGATTTTTTACTAACTTTGCGCCAGTTTTACAGTTAAAAATCAGCGTAGTAGTTTCATGGAAGCATTTTTCCGTACGCACAAGTACTTGGTAGAGCATGTCAACGCCCCCATACGTCGTGCCCTGATGGACGAGATCAATTGGTCTGATCGTCTGATAGGCATTAAGGGGACTCGTGGCGTTGGCAAGACGACTTTCCTATTACAGTATGCCAAGGAGAGGTTTGATGTTAACGACCGTCAGTGTCTGTATGTCAACATGAACAACTTCTATTTCCAAGGACGAGGCATTGCTGAGTTTGCAGGAGAATTCTGCAATCATGGTGGTCGCGTACTGCTTATCGACCAAGTATTCAAACAGCCCGACTGGAGTGCCGAATTGCGTAAATGTTATGATTCATACCCTTATCTGAAGATTGTCTTCACGGGTAGTAGTGTAATGCGTTTGAAGGATGAGAACCCTGAGCTTAACGGTATCGTGAAGTCATACAACCTGCGTGGTTTCTCCTTTCGCGAGTTCATCAACTTGCAGACAGGAAATAACTTCCGCTCTTACACGCTGGACGAAATATTGAAAAACCACGAGCACATCATCAAGCAGATACTGCCTAAGGTGTCGCCTAACCGCTATTTCCAGGATTATATCCATCATGGTTTCTATCCCTTCTTCAAGGAACAGCGCAACTACTCGGAGAACCTGCTGAAAACGATGAACATGATGACTGAGGTAGACATCCTGCTCATCAAACAAATAGAGCTGAAGTATCTTACCAAGATCAAAAAGCTGTTCTACCAGCTGGCCGAGGAAGGTCCTAAAGCACCTAACGTCAGCAAACTGGCACAGGACATCGAGACATCGCGAGCTACCGTGATGAACTACATCAAATACCTCGCTGATGCTCGTCTTCTAAACATGATTTATCCCGTTGGCGAAAGCTTCCCCAAGAAACCGTCGAAGGTGATGCTCCATAACTCCAATCTGCTCTACGCCATCTACCCCATTCACGTCGACAAGCAGACAGCTATGGAAACCTTCTTTGTCAATTCTCTGTGGAAAGACCACAAGGTTAACCAACAAGGACGTGACCAATTCTACTTGGTCGACGAAAAGTTGAAGTTCCGTGTCTGCGATGCAAATAGTAAGGCCAAGATACGCTACGCTCCAGATACCATCTATGCCCGCTATAATACGGAGATTGGTAAGGACAACCAGATTCCCCTCTGGCTTCTTGGATTCCTGTATTAATTCTTATCTTGTTATCATGTAGGTAACTGCTGACGCTGACGCACAGCCTCAAACATGAGGATGGCGGCAGAGACGCTGACGTTGAGCGAATCGCCAATGCCCAGCATGGGTATCTTGATATGGGCATCGGCAGCCTGACGCCACTTATCGGTAAGTCCAGTAGCCTCCGTACCCATCACGATAGCGGTAGGAGAAGCCATATCAGTCTCATAATAGTAACAGGAATCTTGCAGCTGTGCGGTAAGAATCTGAATGCCGTTGGTCTTGAGCCACTGAATGCACTCTTCTGAGGTGCAGGCCACGGTGGGCACATTGAAGAAAGCTCCCACAGAGGCACGAATAATATTCGGATTATAGAGGTCGCACTGTGGATCACAAACGATGACGGCATCAACATTGGCGGCATCAGCAGAGCGTAGAATAGCGCCTACATTGCCTGGTTTCTCAACACTCTCGAGAACAACAATCAACGGATGCTTCTGTAACTTCAGATTCTCGAGGGTGTGCTGCTGACTGACAACCTCAGCGATGATACCCTCGGTACCACCACGATACGCCACCTTATTATATATATCGGCAGAGACCTGAAACACACGGGCACCATCGGCAGCGGGTTCTTCAGAACCAAAAATCTCTGGGCACCAGAAGATGGTATCAATCTGATAACCACGATTCATGCAACGCTCTATCTCTCGCCTACCCTCCACGACAAACAGGCCGTGTTTGCGGCGCTCTGAAGACTTCTGCTGTAACTCCAGAAGTAGCTTTACCTTTGGATTTTGGGCACTGCTAATCATTGAACTTTGAACTTTGAACATTGAACTTTCCACTTTCCACATTAGAGTTCTTCACATTCTTTGAGCCACAATGTGGAACAGGCATCACTCGGCATGCGCCAGTCGCCACGAGGCGACAACGAGATACTACCCACCTTAGGACCGTCGGGCAGACAAGAGCGTTTGAACTGCTGCGAGAAGAAACGACGACAGAATGTGGTCAACCACTTCTTGATAGTCTCTTTGTCGTAAGTATCACCAAAAGCACGCTGTGCCATGATGAATATCTTGGCGGGACGGAAACCGAAGCGCAGCATATAGTAGAGGAAGAAGTCGTGCAACTCGTAAGGCCCCACGAGGTCTTCCGTCTTTTGCTTGATATTACCCTCCTCGTCGGCAGGAGTTAACTCGGGTGAGATGGGGGTGTCGATGATATCTATCAACGTCTCGCAGACAGCAGCAAAAGCGTCGAGACTGGCAATGTAACGTACCAAGTACTGGATGAGCGTCTTAGGAATACCGCCATTGACACCATACATCGACATGTGGTCGCCATTATACGTGGCCCAACCCAGTGCCAACTCAGAGAGGTCACCCGTGCCTACTACAATAGCATTGCACTTATTGGCCAAATCCATCAGAATCTGCGTACGCTCGCGAGCCTGCGAATTCTCATAGGTAGCATCGTGGATTGTGGAATCGTGACCAATATCCTCGAAATGCTGCTGAACAGCCTTGGCAATGGAAATCTCCATCTGTGAAATGCCCAACGACTGCATGAGCGATGAGGCATTGTCGTGCGTGCGGTCAGTAGTGCCAAAACCTGGCATCGTAACACCAATAATGCCCTTACGATCCAGTCCAAGTTTGTCGAAAGTGCGCACGCAGACCAGCAACGCCAACGTAGAGTCCAGTCCTCCACTTATACCCAGCACCACATGTTCCATGTGGGTGTGTATCAGACGTTTTGCCAATGCGGCAGTCTGAATGTTCAGTATCTCCTCGCAGGTTTCAGCCATCATATCCTCGGCAGGGATAAACGGATGCGGATCAATGGCGCGTGTCAGTTCAAACGATTTGCCGATTGGTGTCTTAGCAGAGACGATGACAGCATGGGCACCACGCTGGGCATTGATGAACGTAGAATTAGTATGGCGATCGGTACGCAGGCGCTCCACATCAATCTGGGCTGTCTGTAACTGTGGCTGGAACGAGAAACGATCGCCTTCGACCAACAGTTGACCATTTTCGAAAATCATGGCATTGCCACCATATACTACATCCTGTGTCGATTCACCAAAACCACTCGACGCATAGACGTAGCCACTCATGGTACGGGCACTCTGCTGGGCTACCAGCGAGCGCAGGTAGTTGTGCTTGCCGATGAGTTCGTCGCTGGCAGACAGATTAACGATGATGTCAGCACCAGCCATCGTAAGGTTGTTGCTGGGCGGAATGGGTGCCCAGACATCCTCGCAGATTTCTACGCCAAACTTCACATCGCCCATCTGGAAGAGTTTGGGCTCTGCCGACAGTGCGACAGGCGTTCCTGCCAAGTAGATGTCAGTATCGTTCAAATCCTGTGACGATGCAAACCAACGTTTCTCATAAAACTCATTGTAGTTAGGCAGATAGGTCTTTGGCACAACACCCAACAGCGCACCACCTTGTATGACAGCAGCACAATTGAGCAGTAAGCCACCAGCCTGCACGGGCAGACCTACCACACAGACTATATCAAGCTGACGCGTGAAATCCAACAACCGGAGCAATCCTACCTCGGACTTTTCGAGCAACAGTTTCTCCTTAAAGAGGTCTTGACACGTATAACCCGTCAATGACAATTCTGGAAAGCATATCAACTCAACGCCATCACCATCGGCCATAGCAATAAGCTTCTCGATTTCTTGTACGTTGTATTCCACATCGGCTACACGTACAGCGGGCACTGCGGCAGCCACCTTGATAAATCCGTATTTCATAATCTTTAAGGTATTAACAATGATGAGTCGCCATAGCTCAAGAAACGGAAGTCGTGAGCCAAGGCATAGTCGTATATCTTGTGCCAGTCGCCCTTGACAAAGGCACTAACCAACAACAACAGCGTTGATTGTGGCTGATGGAAATTGGTAATGAGCATCTTCACGATATGATACTCATAGCCTGGTGCAATGATGATCTGCGTAGAGGAATGCAGCACGGTGAGTTCATTACGTACCATCCAGTCGAGCAAAGCCTGCAGGGCCTTTGAACTTTGAACTTTCCACTTTCCACTTTCCTCTTCATAAGGCTCCCACTGGTTGACGTGCAACTCCTCTTCCTTGATGTCAGGGTTCTGCATCACTTTCAAGCCCATATAATAGAGACTCTCCAGCGTGCGTACACTCGTAGTACCCACGGCAATGGCCTTACCCTCGTGGGCTATCAGTCGCTCCAAAGTGTGACGGCGTACAGCGATATACTCGGTATGCATCGAGTGCTCACCGATGGTATCGCTCTTAACAGGTTTAAAGGTACCTGCACCAACGTGCAACGTCACCTCCTCACGCTCGATACCGTGAGCGTCAATATCCTTGAGGACGCGGTCGGTAAAGTGAAGGCCTGCCGTAGGAGCAGCCACACTACCTTTAATCTTGGAATAGACAGTCTGATAGGTCGTCTTGTCGCTCTCCTGTGTCTCACGATTCAGATACGGTGGAATAGGCAACTCGCCCATCACATCGAGGATCTCAGCAAAGGATACGCCCCCACTCCACTCGAAGTCAATCCACTGGCTGGTGCCATGTTCACCACGACGGGTAGCCTTAACAATGACGTTTGAGGTCTGATGTTTGAAGTTCGATGCATCAATCTCTCGTGTCAGCGTACCTTCTTTCCATTTCTTCTGGTTTCCCACCAGACAGAGCCACGAACAGCGTTCCGTCTGCTGGAACATCTGCTCATAGTCGGCAGGCTCAGCAGGTTCTAACAGAAATATCTCAATGAGCGCTCCCGTATCTTTGCGGAAGTGCAGACGAGCCTGAATCACTTTGGTATTGTTGTACACCATCAGCGCACCCTGTGGCAGATGGTTGGGCAGGTTGTAGAAGATGTCCTCACTCACCTGTCCCTTCTCGTAAACGAGTAGCTTCGAGTGGTCGCGCTCAGCCATTGGAAACTTGGCAATGCGCTCGTCAGGCAACTCGTAATTGTATTCGCTAATATGTATTTCTTTCGTTTTCACGATGCAAAGTTACAAAATAAAGTGAAAACAACAAAGGCGGTAGCAAATTTTTCACTATTCACTATTCACTATTCACTTAAAAATTCGTACCTTTGCAGCCGAATATGGAAAATAACAGTATCTTACAGAAACTTGACGGTTTAGAAGCTCGTTTCGAGGAGGTATCTACGCTAATTACCGACCCCGATGTGATTGCCGACCAGAACCGTTTCGTGAAACTTACCAAGGAATACAAAGACCTGGGTGACATCATGGATGCTCGCAAGCGCTATATCGCCTGTCTGAACAGCATCCGTGAGGCTAAGGACATCTTGGCCAACGAGACAGACCCAGAGATGAAAGAGATGGCTCGTGAGGAGCTGTCGGAGAACGAGGCTTTGCAGCCTAAGTTAGAGGAGGAGATCAAGATTGCACTGATTCCGAAGGACCCTGAAGACGCAAAGAACGTACAGATGGAGATTCGTGCAGGAACAGGTGGCGACGAGGCTGCCCTCTTTGCTGGTGACCTCTTTAAGATGTACAAGAGCTACTGCGACTCTAAGGGTTGGCAGCTCAGTATCACCAGCGTCAGCGAGGGTGCTGTCGGTGGTTTCAAGGAGATTGACTTTGCCGTCTCTGGTGCCGACGTCTATGGCACGCTGAAATACGAGTCGGGCGTTCACCGTGTACAGCGCGTACCTGCCACAGAGACACAGGGCCGTATGCACACCTCTGCCGCTACTGTTGCCGTACTGCCTGAAGCTGACAAGTTTGAGGTACACGTCAACGAGGGCGAAATCAAGTGGGACACCTTCCGCTCCAGTGGTGCCGGTGGTCAGAATGTGAACAAGGTAGAATCGGGTGTTCGTCTGCGCTATATGTGGAAGAATCCTAATACAGGCGAGACGGAGGAGATTCTCATCGAGTGTACAGAGACGCGTGACCAGCCCAAGAACAAGGAGCGTGCCCTCAGTCGACTCTACACCTTCATCTACGATAAGGAGCACCAGAAATATATGGACGACATCGCCAGTCGTCGTAAGAGCCTCGTCTCTACGGGCGACCGTTCAGCCAAGATTCGCACCTACAACTTCCCACAAGGTCGCGTGACCGACCATCGTATCGGCTATACCACGCACGACCTGCAGGGTTTCCTTGGTGGCGACATCCAACCCATGATTGATGCGCTCACCGTGGCTGAGAATGCCGAGCGCATGAAAGAAACTGAACTTTAGTGTGTGTCGCGATTCTGTCGCGACAATAAACATAATGATTATGACCAGACAAGAGTTAATCAAGCAGATTTTCGAGAAGCAAAGCTTCCTCTGCGTGGGTCTTGACCCAGACGTAAAGAAAATTCCCCAGTGTGTTATTGACGAGTGCAAGGCTGAACTGGAAGCTGACGACGAGGAGTATGACGAATCACTGGCTCTTATTCTCTTCAACGAGTATATCATCGACGCTACAGCTCCCTACTGCGTGGCATACAAACCCAACTTAGCCTTCTACGAGTCATTGGGTGCAAACGGACTGATGGCATACGAGGAGACAGTCAACTATATCCGCGAGAACTACCCTAACCACTTCATTATTGCCGACGCAAAACGTGGCGATATCGGCAACACTTCTGCCATGTATGCCCGTTCATTCTTCGAAGGCGATGCTCAGGCTGATGCCGTCACTGTTGCGCCTTATATGGGTGAAGACAGTGTGACACCATTCCTTGGTTACGACGGCAAGTGGGTCATCCTTTTGGCACTGACCAGCAATAAGGGTTCGCACGACTTCCAGCTGATGGAGGACACCAATGGTGAGCGTCTCTTTGAAAAGGTACTGAAGACTTCACAGCAATGGGGTTCAAAAGACAACATGATGTATGTCGTTGGTGCTACGCAGGGACAGATGTTTGAGGATATCCGCAAGATTGTACCCGATCACTTCCTGCTGGTTCCTGGCGTAGGCGCACAGGGTGGCTCGCTCGAAGAGGTCTGCAAATACGGCATGACAAAAGACTGCGGTCTGTTAGTCAACTCTTCACGCGGAATCATCTTCGCCTCCAATGGTGACGACTTTGCCGATGTTGCAGCCAAGAAAGCACAAGAGCTGCAGCAGCAGATGGCTGCAGAGCTGGCCAAGATTAGTTGATTGGCAGTTATAGAAAATAATAAGGGGCGGTTAACAATGTGTTAGCCGCCCCCATTCTTTTTATTTATTAATTACTCGAAATACTCAATAGTACGGGTCTGTTCCATCTCCTGACCCATCATGTTGGTCTTGCGACTAATCCAGTTGCCCTTAGCATCATATTTATAATCGGTGTACTCCATCTTCATCTCCTGTCCACCCATATTCATTGACTGTGAGGCAACAGCACCCTTGTCATTATAGGCAAAGGTAAAGGTCATAGCATTTCCCATCATGTCCAAAGACTGAGTGGCCAGTTTGCCATCCTTCCATGTGTACTTAACGGTCACTTCCTGACCCTGCATAGACATCGTCATAGACTGCAGGAAACCATCGGCATCATAGACAGCCTTGGTAACTCCTTCACGCTGCATCTTGCCATCCTTGGTGAAGTTGGTCACCTGATCACGACCCATCATGTTCTGACTGATTTTCTTCACGGCACCCTGGGCTTCGTTAGCCTCTACATCGTGGAAAACAGACTGAGCCTGCATAGCAAATGGAATTGCCAGCAAAGCGAACATCATCAATACTTTTTTCATACTTTGTGATTTTTTTAATTGGTTAATTTAAGTTAGTCATCAGTTGTTAGACGATGCTCAACAGGAAAAGATTAATCGACAATGCATTTTTTTTTGAAAAAAGTGAAATGAGAGCTGTTTTTTTCGTACCTTTGCAAAGAGTTATGAACGAACACAAGATTATTAATGACCCCGTATTCGGATTTATCAAGATCAGAAGGGGACTTCTCTACGACATTGTTCAGCACCCACTGTTTCAGCGTCTGAACCGTATCGTACAGTTGGGATTGGCATCGGTGGTTTACCCTGGTGCCCGTCACACACGCTTCCAGCACTCGCTGGGTGCCTTGCACCTGATGTCGGAAGCAGTCAAGTCACTGACAGAAAAGGGTATCTATATTTTTGATATGGAGGAAGAAGCCGTACAGGCTGCCATCCTGATGCACGATATTGGTCACGGACCATTCTCGCATGTACTTGAGAATACACTGATTAGCGGTATCTCGCACGAAGAAATATCACTAATGATGATGGAGCAGATTAATCGCGATCTGAAAGGACAACTGAATCTGGCCATCAGCATCTTCAAAGACGAATATCCCAACAAGATTTTCCACCAGCTCATCTCGTCGCAGCTGGACATGGACCGCCTGGACTATCTGCGTCGCGACTCATTCTATACAGGAGTGACAGAGGGCAATATCGGATCAGCACGAATCATCAAGATGCTTAACGTGGCAGATGACCGTTTAGTGGTGGATGCAAAAGGCATCTATTCGGTAGAGAACTACCTAACGACGCGTCGACTGATGTATTGGCAGGTGTATCTGCATAAGACCACCGTAGGCTATGAGAAAATTCTTGTCAATGCCCTAAAGAGAGCAAAACTGCTGGCGCGTGAAGGTCGCGAGATTTTTGCCTCTCCTGCCCTTGCCTACTTCCTAAAGAACGACATCGATGCAGCGTGGTTTGACAGCCACGAAGAGGCGCTCAGTAACTATGCCGAGTTAGACGACTCAGATATTTGGAGTGCACTGAAGGTATGGCGCCATCACGACGACAAGATACTTGCTACGCTGGCCACCGATTTGGTAGATCGACGTCTGTTTAAGGTAGAAGTGACGGAAGAGCCTCCTACAGAGGAATATCTCGCAGCGATTCGCTCTCGCATCGTCGACGCCATGGGCATCAGCAACGAGGATGCCAGCTATATGATGTCGCTGACAGAGATTGGAAAAGATATGTACAATCCTGAGGATGACAGCATCGGAATTTTGTATAAAGATGGTACCGTTAGAGACATCGCAGAGGCCTCGGAAATCCTTAATGTGCAACTGCTTTCTAAGAAAATACGCAAATATTACCTTTGTTATCAGCGAGTTTAAGCCAAAAAATTTGGATTTTTGCTCGTTTATTTGTAACTTTGCAGCGTTTATTAAAACTTTTCGTTAGAATATGGAATTTACAGCCAAGCAAATTGCCGATATGATTGGCGGTCGTGTTGAAGGCGATGAGCAAGCAAAAATCAACACTTTTGCGAAGATTGAAGAAGGCAAGAAAGGAGCCATTTCTTTCCTGTCTAATCCCAAATATACGTCTTATATCTACGAGACTGAGTCGAGCGTAGTACTCATCAACGAAGATGTAGAACTCACCCAGCCAGTCAGTTGTACACTGATTCGTGTTAAAAATGCCTACGAGAGTGTAGCTAAGTTGCTGCAATTGTATGCCTCAATGATGCCTAAAAAGACAGGCATCGACCCATTGGCATTCGTTTCGAAGTCAGCTAAGATTGGTGAGAACGTATATATCGCTCCATTTGCCTATATTGGTGACAATGTAACCATTGGCGATGGTTCGCGCATCTTCCCTCATGTTACCATTTATGAGGGTTGTAAGATTGGTAAGAATGTCACCATTCATGCTGGTAGTGTCATTGGTGCCGATGGTTTCGGCTTTGCTCCCAACCAAGAGGGCTATGACAAGATTCCACAGATTGGTATCGTAGTCATTGAAGACGATGTAGAGATCGGTGCCAACACCTGTGTAGACCGCTCTACCATGGGACAGACTATCATCCACAAGGGTGTGAAGCTGGACAACCTGATTCAGGTGGCTCACAACTGTGAGATTGGTGAGAATACGGTTATGTCGGCACAGGTCGGCATGGCAGGCTCTACGAAGATTGGTGCCTGGTGTATGGTTGGCGGACAAGCTGGTTTCTCTGGTCATATCAAGATTGCCGACAAGACCTTCGTAGGTGCTCAGTCTGGTGTCATCAGCAATACCAAGGGCAATGGTGAACAACTGATTGGTGCCCCCGCCATCGACCCAAAGATTTTCTTCAAGGCTCAAGCTGTCATGAAGCGTCTGCCCGATATGTATAAGGAATTGGGTATGTTGCGCAAGGAAATCGAAGAACTCAAGAAAACAAAATAAGATACTATGAAACAGAAGACACTCAAAGGCAGTTTCTCTCTCTTTGGTAAGGGACTGCATACGGGTTTGAATCTCACAGTAACATTTAATCCTGCTCCAGAAAATACTGGTTACAAGATACAGCGTATCGACCTTGAAGGCGAACCCATCATTGATGGTATTGCCGAGAATGTTATTGATACTCAGCGTGGTACCGTACTGGCTAAGGGCGACGCTCGCGTCTCTACTGTTGAACACGCACTGGCTGCACTCTATGCCATGGGCATCGATAACTGTCTGATGCAGGTAAACGGACCTGAGTTCCCTATTCTCGATGGTTCTTCTATCCAGTATGTAGAGAAGATCCAGGAGATTGGTACCGAAGAGCAGAACGCTCCCAAGGACTGGTACATTATCCGCAAGAAGATTGAAGTAAAAGACGAGAACACAGGTTCGTGCATTACCATCCTGCCTGACGACGAGTTCTCACTGACTGCGATGTGCTCCTTTGAGTCAAAGTTCATCAATTCGCAGTTTGCTACACTCGATAGTACTGAACAGTTTGTCACAGAGATTGCTGCTGCCCGCACCTTCGTTTTCGTGCGCGACATCGAGCCCCTGTTGCAGGCTAACCTCATCAAGGGTGGCGACATGGACAATGCCATCGTCATCTACGAGCGTCAGACCACACAGGAGCGTCTCGATATGCTGGCAGATATGCTGGGCGTAGAGCACCGAGACGCCACTGAGCTGGGATATATCCAGCACAAACCACTGGTTTGGGAGAATGAGTGTACGCGTCATAAGCTGCTTGACATCATCGGCGATATGGCACTGATTGGTAAACCCATCAAGGGTCGTATCATTGCCACCCGTCCAGGTCATACTATTAATAATAAGTTCGCGCGACAGATGCGCAAGGAGATTCGTAAGCACGAGATTCAAGCTCCCGTCTACGATCCCAATGAAGAGCCCATCATGGATGTGAACCGCATCCGCGAACTGCTTCCCCACCGCTATCCCATGCAGTTGGTTGACAAGGTGACGGCACTGGGTGCTAACACCATCGTAGGTATCAAGAACGTCACCTCTAACGAGCCGTTCTTCCAAGGGCACTTCCCTGAAGAGCCCGTCATGCCTGGCGTACTGCAGATTGAGGCTATGGCGCAGTGCGGTGGATTGTTGGTACTGAACACACTGGAGAATCCTTCAAGCTGGTCAACCTATTTCATGAAGATTGACGACGTAAAATTCCGTCAGAAGGTAGTTCCTGGTGACACACTGATTTTCAAGGTTGACCTGCTGGCTCCTGTACGCCACGGAATCTCTTCAATGAAGGGATACATCTTCGTTGGCGACCACGTAGTAGCCGAAGCAACCTTTACTGCACAGATTGTTAAGAATAAATAATAAGGATTAACGGATAATACTATGAATCAAATACATCCATTGGCAGTAGTAGACCCAGAAGCCAAAATTGGTGACAACAACGTCATTGGGCCTTTCTGCGTGATTGACAAGAATGTCGTTATTGGCAACAACAACAAGTTCCTGAATAACGTAACCATTCACTATGGTGCTCGTATTGGTAACAACAACGAGTTTTTCCCAGGTGCCAGCATCTCTACCAAGCCCCAAGATTTGAAATTCAAGGGCGAGGAAACCACCTGCGAGATTGGCGACAACAACTCTATCCGCGAGAATGTCACCATCAGCCGTGGTACTGCTTCAAGAGGCAAGACTGTTGTGGGCAACGGTAACCTATTGATGGAGAACATGCACATCGGTCACGACTGTGTTATCGGTAACGGCTGCATCATCGGCAACTCTACGAAGTTTGCCGGTGAGGTGGAAGTCGACGACTGCGCCATCATCTCTGCTACCTGTCTGTTCCACCAATTTACTCGCGTGGGTGGATATATCATGTTCCAGGGTGGTACCCGTACCTCTCAGGATATTCCTCCCTACGTACTGGCTGGTAAAGAACCTGTACGCTATGCAGGTGTCAACCTGATTGGACTGCGCCGTAGAGGATTCTCTAACGAGGTCATCGACGCTATCCACGATGCCTATCGCATCATCTACTCTAAGGGTATCATGAAGGATGGTGTGGCAGAAGCTCGTGCTAAATATCCCGACTCTAAGGAGGTAGAATACATCTGCTCATTTATTGAGAGTTCAAAGCGTGGTGTGATACGTTGAACATTGAACGTTGAACATTGAACGTTGAACATTGAACGTTGAACGTTGAACATTGAACGTTGAACTATGGATACGCTCGTTGTGATTACAGGTCCTACGGCGGTAGGGAAGACGGCGCTGACAATGCAGTTGGCACAGCACTACGGCGTACCTGTCATCAATGCCGACTCGCGACAAATATACCGCGAACTGAAAATCGGGACAGCGGCACCTACTGCCGAACAGCAACAGCTGGTGAAGCACTACTTTGTAGGCACGAAGAGCATCGACGATTACTATAACGCCTCCATGTATGAGCAAGAGGTACTGGAACTGTTGGACGCTGAGCGTTCAACTTTCCATGTTTTAAGCGGAGGCTCTATGATGTATATCGACGCCGTATGCAATGGCATTGACGACATCCCTACTGTGCGCGACGATATCCGTGAGGAGATGAAGCGACGCTATGCCGAAGAGGGATTGGAAGCACTCTGTGAAGACCTGCGCCGACTAGATCCAGAGCACTACGCCATCGTAGACCGCCAAAACCATCGTCGCGTGATTCATGCATTGGAAATTTGCTACCAGACGGGACGCACCTACACCTCTTTCCGTACACAGCAGAAGAAAGAACGTCCATTCCGTATCGTGAAAATTGGACTGAATCGTGATCGAGAAGAACTCTACAATCGCATCAACCAACGTGTCGACCAAATGATGGAAGACGGATTGTTGGACGAGGTAAAGAGTCTCATTAGCAAAAGAAACACAAACGCCTTAAATACAGTAGGATACAAAGAACTGTTCGACTATCTTGACGGACGCTGGTCGCTCGACGAAGCAATAGAACGCATCAAAGGAAATACCCGTCGCTATGCCCGCAAACAACTCACTTGGTACAAGCGCGATGCAGACATGCGATGGTTTCATCCAGATAATATAGAAGAAATACTGAACTATCTAACGCAATATGAAAAAGTACATTGACATATGCTGGAACGCCATCCGTAATGGTTGGAACAAGTCATGGACATGGTATAAAGGACTCTATACAGGCCGTAAATGGTACACCAAGACAGGTATCGGTTTCGCGTCATTTATCGTTGCCTTCATGCTCTACCTCTTCATGGTAGACATCAACTTCCTCTGGCTCTTTGGACGCTCACCGGGTTTGAGTTCTATCATGCACCCCAAAACGGTACAAGCCTCAGAGCTGTATAGTGCCGATGGCGTACTCATTGGCAAGTACTTTAGCGAGAACCGTACTCCTGTAGAGTACGAAGATATCAACCCCGTATTCTGGGAGGCACTGGTAGATACTGAAGACGAACGTTTCTACCACCATTTCGGCATAGACTTCCAAGGTGTCTTCGCTGCTTTCAAAGACTATGTGGTACACCACGACGCTCGTGGTGCATCGACCATCACTCAACAGCTGGTCAAGAACATGTTCCGTGTTCGTACAGAGTATTCTACAGGTTTGTTGGGCAACATTCCTGGTGTCAAGATGCTCATCATGAAGAGCAAAGAGTGGATTACAGCTGTGAAGATTGAGCTCTTCTTTAATAAGAAGGAAATCCTCACGATGTATGCCAATACCGTAGACTTCGGTTCAAACGCTTTCGGCATCAAGACTGCCGCCAAGACCTACTTCGGCACAACACCCAAGAATCTGACCGCCGACCAGGCAGCTGTTCTTGTGGGACTGCTGAAAGCTACCACCTACTATAATCCCCGCATCAATCCAAAGAACTCCATGAACCGTCGTAACGTAGTGCTTAACAATATGATGAAGCACAACCACCTGACGCAGGAGGCTTACGACACACTGACACTCAAGCCTGTCAAGCTGGACTTCAGCGTGGAAAACAACTACGATGGTCAGGCGCTCTACTTCCGCGAAGCTGTGAAGAACCACCTGCAGAAGTGGTGTTCAGAAAACGGATACGACCTCTACAAGGACGGTCTAAAGATCTACACCACCATCGACACGCGTATGCAAAAGTATGCTGAGGAAGCTGCCGTCAAGCAGATGAAGCAGGTGCAGAAGACCTTCAACGCTCACTGGGGTTCTACTAACCCCTGGCAGGATGAGCGTCACGTAGAAATCCCCCACTTCATCGAGGACTTGGCCAAGAAGACGTCCTACTACAAGATGTTGGCCCAGAAGTACGACAACAATCAGGATAGCATCGACTACTACCTGAATCTGCCGCACAAGGTAAAGCTCTTCGACTATGAACAGGGAACCATTGAGAAAGAGATGTCTACGATGGACTCTATCCGCTATATGGAGCATTTCATGCACTGCGGCTTCATTGCCATGGAACCTCAGACAGGCCATGTAAAGGCTTGGGTGGGCGACATCGATTTCAAGACGTGGAAGTATGACAAGGTGACGGCTATGCGTCAGCCAGGCTCAACCTTCAAACTCTTTGTATATACCGAGGCTATGAATCAGGGTATCACACCTTGTGACACTCGTAAAGACGAATACTTCTCCATGCAGGTCTATGATGCCAAGCAGAAGAAGGAAGTAACTTGGGCTCCTACCAATGCCGATGGTCGCTTCTCGGGTGCGAATATTACGCTGAAGCAAGCTTTCGCCATGAGTATCAACTCGGTGGCTGTACGTTTGGGACAGGAGTGTGGCATTGAGCGTATTGCCAAGACAGCTCATGATATGGGTATCAACAGTCATCTCGACCCCACTCCAGCACTGGCGCTGGGTTCAAGTGACGTCACACTGGAGGAACTGGTCAACGCTTATTGTACACCCTGTAACAATGGTGTACATCGTGATCCCGTTCTCGTAACCCGCATCCTTGACCGAGACGGCAATGTAATCTATACAGCTCCTGACGACGACGAACAGGTCATCTCCCGTAAGTCTGCCTTTATGGTTCAGCAGTTACTGATGGGCGGTATGAGTGGTACCTCGTCACGTCTGCGTGGCTTCGTGGGCTACGATACCGATACCGACTTCGGTGGCAAGACGGGTACATCAAACAACCACTCCGATGCATGGTTCATCGGTACCACACCAAAGTTGGTCGTTGGTGCCTGGGTAGGTGGCGAATATCGTTGCATTCACTTCCGCACAGGTGAACTGGGTCAGGGCAACCGTACGGCATTGCCTATCTGTGGCTACTTCCTGCAGAGCGTATTGGCAGACAAGACCTTCCAGAAATATCATGCTAAGTTCGATAAGTTCGATGGTCTGTCACCCAACGATTACAACTGTGGTGGCTACTTCAAGGCACCTTCTGATTCAGACTCACTGGCCGTTGATAGCTTGGCACTGGATGGCGAACGTACTGTTGAGGTCATCGACGAGATGGGCAACATCGTCAGTCGTCCCGCTGAGTCTAATGCCAACAGCCAGTCACTACCAGACAACCGCCAGTCTGCAGAAGAGCCGAAAGAAGATTAATAATATTTATTAATTCCGACATTTTTTTTGTGTTTTATTTTGCTATGTCAAATATAAATTGTAATTTTACACCCAAATTTGACTATCCAACTTAAAACACAAAAGAAATGAAAGGCTTAAAAGCAACATTTTGTCTCGTAGGCGTTGCAGCAGCAATGCTTACAGCTTGTAGTTCTGCCCCTGAGCAGACACTGACAGTGTCAGGACTCGATCCTGCAAAGTTCGACATCCTCATCAACGAGAAGCCCGTCAAGCTCTACACGTTGAAGAACCAGAACGGCATGGAGGTGTGCATCACTAACTATGGTGCTCGCATCGTGTCGTTGGTAGTTCCCGACAAGGATGGCAAGCCCACCGATGTCGTACTGGGTTTCGACAACATCGCACAGTATGCTGACACGTTGAATTCTCCCTCTGACTACGGTTCAAGCGTAGGTCGTTATGCCAACCGCATCAAGAACGGTCAGTTCAAGCTGGGCGACGCTGAATATCAGCTGAAGCAAAACGACGGTCCTAACTGTCTGCACGGTGGTGGTACGACCGGCTGGATGAACCAGGTCTATGACGCTGAGCAGATTGGCGACTCAATCCTGAAGCTGACCATTGTCGCTGAAGATGGTGAGAACGGTTTCCCCGGTAAGGTAACAGCCGTTACAACCTACAAGGTTACTGCCGACAACGTGCTCGACATGACTTGGGAGGCAACAACAGACAAAGAGACCATCATCAACCAGACCAACCACAACTATTACAACTTGAGTGGTGACTTCACACAGGCTGCTTATGATCAGGTGCTGTATGTCAATGCCGACAAATTCACTGCTTCTGACAAGCTGTACATTCCTACTGGCGAGATTCGCGACGTAGAGGGTACCGCTATGGACTTCCGTACTCCCCACGCTGTTGGCGACTCTATCAACAGCCAGTACGATCAGGTGCAGAACGCTACCGGTTACGACCACAACTACTGTCTGAACACCGCTGGTGACGACACACAGGTTTGTGCTTCGCTGTACTCTCCGAAGACTGGTATCTTCATGGAGATGTTCACCAACGAGCCAGGTGTACAGGTTTATAGCGGCAACTTCCAGGGTGTTGGCAAGGATGCCGACATCATCCGCAAGCACGGTCTGAAGTATCCAAAGCATGTCAGCGTATGTCTGGAGAGCCAGAAGTATCCCGACAGCCCCAACCATCCTGAGTGGGCAAGTCCCGTACTGAAGCCAGGCGAGAAGTATTTCAGCCACGCTGCTTACAAGTTCTCTGTCAAGTAAAGAAAACTAACACAACTATAATTAATTTATGAACAAAATTATTGAGGCACTGAGCAACAACGGATTTGCTCCTGCCGACTATCTGGTATTTATCATTTACATTATTATTCTTGTTGGCATGGGACTGTTCCTGTCGCGCAGCAAGAAAGGAGAAGAGAAATCGTCAACCGACTACTTCCTGGCCGGTAACACCCTGACATGGTGGGCTGTGGGTGCATCACTCATCGCTGCCAACATTTCTGCCGAGCAGTTTATCGGTATGTCAGGTTCAGCATTCGCATCTGGTATTGCACAGGCTGCCTATGAGCTGATGGCTGCTGCTACGCTGCTCGTAGTAGGTAAGTTCCTGCTGCCACTGATGATTGAGAAGAAAATTTTCACCATTCCTCAGTTCCTGCGCGAGCGCTACAACTGGGGTGTAGGTTTCGCATTCTCACTGCTGTGGCTGTTCCTTTACATCTTCGTCAACCTGACCTCTGTAGCATGGCTTGGTGCGCTGGCTATTCAGCAGATTCTAGGCTTGCCAACCGACATGATCATCAACGTTGGTGGCATGGAGATTGACCAGGTTCGTATGTGCATCATTCTCGCCCTGTTCCTCATTGCCGGTATCTACTCTATCTATGGTGGTCTGGCATCTGTAGCATGGACTGACGTAATGCAGGTTACCTTCCTTGTTGGTGGTGGTCTGATTACCGCTTACGCTGCCCTGTCAGTTATTGGTAACGAGATGGGCTTAGGCGGTGCATGGGATGCACTGGCACATATCAAAGACTATCTGGCATCTATTGATGGCGACAAGCACTTCAACCTCGTGGTTACTCGTAACGAAGAGCTCTATCCCGTCATCAATGGTGTTGCTGATAGCGCTGGCAACATCATTCAGAAGGAAGACCCCTTCTTCACCAATCCTGGTATCGTACTGATCTTCGGTGCTCTGTGGCTGACCAACCTCGGTTACTGGGGCTTCAACCAGTACATCATTCAGAAGGGTCTGGCTGCTAAATCACTCGACGAGGCTAAGAAGGGTATGGTATTCGCTGCCTTCCTGAAGATTTTGATTCCATTCATCGTTTGTATCCCTGGCGTATGTGCATTCTATATTATGAACGCTCCTGAGTGCGACGGTCTGCGCGAGACGCTGGCTGGCTCTATCACTCGTTCTGACGATGCATATCCTTTCCTGATTCGTAACTTCACTCCTACCGTTGTTAAGGGTCTGAGCTTTGCTGCACTGGCTGCCGCTGTTATCTCTTCACTGGCATCTATGTTCAACTCTACCTCTACCCTCTTCACAATGGATATCTACAAGCAGTTCATCAACAAGAACGCCTCTGAGAAGCGTCTGGTGAACGTAGGTCGTATGACTTCTGTTAGTGCACTGATTATCGCCCTGATTGCTGTTTACCCATTGATGGGTGGTATCGACCAGGCCTTCCAGTTCATCCAGGAGTACTCCGCCTTCGTATATCCCGGTGTGGTAGTTATCTTCGGTCTTGGTCTGTTGTGGAAGCGTGCCAGCGGTACTGCTGCTGTGGTCTGCGCCATCGGTACCTTCGCCTTCTCTATCATCTATAAGTTTGCCTTCCCCGAAATGCCATTCCTCGTACGTTCTGGTGTCGTATTCATCTCACTGATCATCCTGTTTGTATGGATTTCGCTGAAGAGCAAGAAGGCTGTTCCTGCTGACGAGCTTGACGAGCACACCATTAAGACCCAGCTGCGCTGGAGTAACATCATGTTTGTCATTGCAGCCGTATCGTTCGTACTGTTCATTGGTGGTTTCTTCAACACCACAATGCACATCCACGGTTTCGAGGGTGCTATGATCTTCTTCGCTGCTATCACAGCTACTATCGGTATCTACCTGCGTTCTAACGCACTCGATAAGGTTCAGGATCCCAAGCTGGTTGCCATCGACCTGAAGATTTTCCACACCGACAAGATTTTCAACATCGGTGCCTTTGGTGTGATTATCATCCTGACAATCCTGTACATTGCTCTGTGGTAATACCCAATTGCAAACAACCATGACCCAGTATTATATTGAACATCAAAAGATCCTTGTATCGGTGGACTGCATCATCTTCGGCTTTGAACAAAACAAGCTGAAGGTGTTGCTGGGCCACCGACCCATCGACCCTGGGAAAGGCTTATGGAGTCTCTACGGAGGTTTCGTACGCAACGAGGAAAGTGTGGACGAGGCTGCAGACCGTACGCTCTTTGAGCTGACGGGTCTGCGCAACGTCTATATGCGACAGGTGGGCGCTTTCGGTAGTGTCGATCGCGACCCCGGTGCTCGCGTGGTGAGTGTTGCCTATTATGCGCTCATCAATGTGAAGGACTATGACAGTAAGCTGCTGACGGAGCATGATGTGGAATGGGTAAACATCGAGGAACTCCCTGAGATGTTCTCTGACCACAAGCAGATGATTAAGAAAGCACGTAAGCTGATGCAGCAGAAGATTCGCACAGAGCCCATCAGTTTCCAGCTGCTTCCTGGTCTGTTTACCCTCACCCAGTTACAGCGTCTCTATGAGGCTGTCAATGGTGAAGAGGTTGACAAGCGTAACTTCCGCAAGCGCATCAAAGAAATGGACTTCATTGAGAAGACCGACCTGATAGACAAGACTGGCTCCAAGCGTGGTGCCTATCTCTATCGCTTCAACAAGAATGCGTTCAACGAAGATTCAAACTTCAAATTATAATCACAATGTTAGAAGAACTTAAGCAAAAAGTATTTAAGGCCAACCTCGACCTGGTTAAGCAGGGACTGGTCATCTTTACTTGGGGCAACGTCTCAGGTATCGACCGCGAGAAAGGTCTTGTCGTCATCAAGCCTTCTGGCGTAAGCTACGACGAGATGAAGGCCGAAGACATGGTAGTAGTAGACCTGGAAAGTGGTAAAGTAGTAGAGGGCGACCTCAATCCGTCATCTGACACCCCTACCCACCTTGTATTGTACAAGGCATTCCCCAACATTCAGGGCGTGGTACACACTCACTCTACCTATGCCACCGCATTTGCACAGGCTGGTAAGGATATCCCCAACATCGGCACCACTCATGCCGACTATTTCTACAAGGACATTCCTTGCACGCGCGACATGACAGAAGCAGAGGTAAAGGGGCAATATGAGCTGGAAACGGGTAATGTCATCGTTGACGAAATTCTCAACATCCGCAAAATTAATCCCGACCACACTCCTGCCGTATTGGTTAAGAACCACGGTCCATTCTCATGGGGTACTTCTCCTGACAATGCCGTCTACAATGCCAAGGTTATGGAGCAGTGTGCCAAGATGGCTTTCGTAGCCTTCAGCGTCAATCCCGCATTGACCATGAATCCACTGCTCATCGAGAAGCACTACATGCGTAAGCATGGCCCCAATGCTTATTATGGACAGAAAGGACAAAAGCACTAATCATTTTTATTGGATTAACAATGAAAGCATTTGAAAATTTAGAACTTTGGTGGGTCACTGGCGCACAGCTCCTCTACGGAGGCGATGCTGTTGTTGCTGTTGACGGCCACTCAAAGGAGATGGTAGAGGGACTGAACGCCTCTGGCAACATCCCCGTAAAGATAGTATATAAAGGTACAGCTAACAGCTCGAAGGAAGTAGAGCAAGTGATGCTCGCCGCCAATAACGACGAGAAGTGCGTAGGTGTCATCACTTGGATGCACACCTTCTCACCCGCCAAGATGTGGATCAAGGGTCTGCAGGCACTGCAGAAGCCTCTGCTCCACTTCCACACACAGTACAACGCCGAGATTCCCTGGGACAGCATCGACATGGACTTCATGAACCTGAACCAGTCGGCTCACGGTGACATCGAGTTCGGACATATCTGTACCCGTATGCGCATTGCCCGCAAGGTGATTTGCGGCTACTGGAAAGACCAGGAAGCTCAGCAGAAGATTGCCGTATGGGCGCGTGTAGCTGCTGGTGTGGCTGATGCCAAGAACGTTCGCTGTCTGATGTTCGGTATGAACATGAACAACGTAGCCGTTACCGATGGCGACCGCGTAGAGTTCGAGCAGCGTCTGGGTTACCATGTTGACTACTACCCCGTCTCTTCACTGATGGAGTATTTCAAGAAGGTTACCGACGCAGAAGCCGACGAGCTTGTAGAAGAGTATAAGAAGCTTTATACCATCAAGATAGACGAAAGCGGCGAAGCCGTATATTGGGAGAAAGTCAAGAATGCTGCCAAGGCAGAGATTGCCCTGCGCCGTGTCTTGAAGGACGAGGGTGCTACTGCCTTCACCACCAACTTCGATGACCTTGGCGATGCCAACATCGACGATCCCAACTTCTGTGGTTTCGACCAGATTCCTGGTCTCGCCTCACAGCGTCTCATGGCTGAGGGTATCGGTTTCGGTGCTGAGGGCGACTGGAAGACAGCCTGCCTCTACCGCACGCTCTATGTCATCCAGCAGGGCATGCCCACTGGTTGCTCATTCCTCGAGGACTACACCTTGAACTTCGCTGGCAGCCAGTCATCTTGCCTGCAGAGCCACATGCTCGAAGTTTGTCCGCTCATTGCCAGCGACAAGCCCAAGCTCGAGGTTCACTTCCTCGGCATCGGCATCCGCAAGCAGCAGACCGCTCGTCTCGTCTTCACCTCTAAGACTGGTCGTGGTATCAAGGCTACTGTCGTTGACCTTGGCAACCGCTTCCGCCTCATCTCTCAGGAGGTTGAATGCATCGAGCCAAAGCCCATGCCTCATCTGCCTGTGGCCAGTGCCCTCTGGGTACCCCAGCCCACCTTCGAGATTGGTGCTGGTGCCTGGATTCTTGCAGGTGGTACTCACCACAGCGCCTTCTCTTACGACATCACCGAAGAGTACTGGGAAGACTTCGCTGAGATGGTGGGCATCGAATACGTCAAGATCAACAAAGACACGAAGACCTACGAGTTCAAGCAGCAGCTGCAGAACAACGAGATGTACTACATGCTTAGCAAAGCGCTTCGATAACAACAATTGATATTGACAATTGATAATAAGGAGCACCCAACAAGGATGCTCCTTATCTTTTCTATTACTTTCCTTTTAAACACAAAACAAACACATGTCCGATACATCGCTGAAACGCCAACTGAAAGTGCTCACCATTCCGGTATTTATCGAGATGGCCCTTGTTATGATGCTGGGAGCCGTCGATACGGTAATGCTGAGCCGTTATAGTGACAACAGCGTAGCAGCGGTGGGTCTCGACAACCAGCTCATCTCGCTGGTCTTTCTCGTCTATCAGTTCTTCTCCATGGGTGCCGCCATTCTTTGTGCGCAATACATCGGAGCAGGACTTAGGAAGCGACTGGTACAAGTGGTTGGCATGGCGCTGACCGTCAACCTGATGCTGGGCATGGCCGTCAGTGCCCTACTCTATTTCTATGCAGAAGAGCTACTGCAGGTAATGGGACTTCGTCCGGAACTGATGGGCGATGGCTTGGTGTATCTGCGCCTGACGGGAGCGCTGTCGTTCTTCCAGGCACTATCACTCACCTTCTCTGCCTCTTTGCGTAGTGCCGATAAGGTGATTTATCCGATGGTGGTGACGGGTATTGTCAATGTGGTGAACATCCTTGGCAACTACGCCCTTATCTTCGGACACTGGGGCTGTCCACAGTTAGGTGTTGAGGGGGCCGCCATCTCTACCGCCACCTGTCGTGGCATCGCTATGGTGTTGCTCTGCGCTATCCATTTCAAGGTACATATCCCACGCTTCCCCCTGAAGTATTTCCGTCCAATGCCCTGGCAGGAACTCAAGAACCTGTTCTATATCGGCATACCCGCCATGAGCGAGAACATCTCATACTGCCTCTCACAGGTGGTCATAACCTATTTCATCAACCAGATCAGCAACGAGGCATTGGCAGCCAGAACCTACTGCCACAACATGATTATGTTTGTCTATCTGTTCTGTCTGAGCATCACGCAAGGCGGCGACATCCTCGTTGGTCACCTCGTCGGACAACGACGTCATCAGGCAGCCTATATTCTTGGCAACTACTTCTTCCGTTGGTCGATGATTATCACCATCACTGGCTCTATCGTCCTTGCACTGACGGGAAAAGGCATCCTCAGTGCCTTTACCGACAATCAGGAAATTATTAAGATGGGCGTTTGGGTACTCTTTGTCGACATCTTCCTCGAGGTTGGACGCACAGCCAACATCTTTGCTGGCAGCACATTGCGCGCCACAGGCGATGTCGTCTACCCCTTCGTTGTCGGTGTTATCTTCCAGTGGAGCATAGCCGTCGGCGTGAGTTATGTCATCGGTATTCCACTCGGCTTCGGACTTGTCGGAATGTGGATAGGTTTTGCCCTCGACGAAAATATCCGTGGCATTATCCTCGTGCGTCGCTGGCGGTCAGGGAAATGGCGCGCCAAAGGCTTCGTGAAAGAATAGAATCCTATCTCTTCGTCCCGTTCAGCGCATCGATAACCAGTAAATCTGCTGGCAACCACTTCACGCTATCCAGTTCATCTTTTGTAAGCCACTTCGCCGCCTCATGTTCATTCAGATGTAGTGCCTCTGTAAGCAGCGAGCAGAGATAGCAATGCATGGTGAGATGAAATTGGGGGTAATCATACTCCACCGTACAAAGGAACTTGTCCACGCTGATGTCGGCAGACAGCTCTTCACTAATCTCCCTCACCAGCGCCCCCTCCGGAGTCTCCCCTACTTCCATCTTCCCACCAGGGAACTCCCACCAGTCTTTCCAGTCACCATAACCACGCTGCGTGGCGAATATCTTATTGTCTTTGCGAATAATCGCTGCAACTACTTCTATCCGTTTCCATGGTGTTAGGCGTGGAATGTATCGAGGCACGTTCTGGCAATACGTGTCATACTCCTTTCCGAAGCGTGCACGCAGCCCCGGCTCCTCCGACAAAGGGAAATAAATCATGTTGATAACAAGAAATAGGACAGTCCAGATGCCGATTGCATAAGAGCCCAGCAAGCACGCCTCGCCAGTTAAAATCAGGAAGATTCCAGTAATCATAGGATTTCTGACATAGGCATAGGGACCGGAAGTGATTAGATGTCTTGTGGCGTCCCATGGAGCCAGCGTTCCTTTACCCTTATTCTGGAATAGTCTGATAGTCCATATTGCCAACGTCAAACCGGCAAGAAGACAGATCGTCCCTACCATCAATCTCCAAAGGCAGCCATCGCCCCACTGCCAACCAGAAAGGTACAATAGGATTGCGGGGATCAAAACACATACAGTGACGGGCAATGCCAAAATCGCCTTAACCACTCTAAAGTTCAAAGACCTGTCTTTCATATTTCTCTTTTCTTTTTAGGTTTTCTCGAACGGAAGAGCACAATAGGGTCAGACCCCTTTGTGCCCTACCATCAGCATCAACATGTCATTCTTCTTTCGATTTGATCATCACATCTAAAAAGTCAGCAGGACTGACGACCTTAGGTGTCTGAGGATAATGCTTCAAATTGCCAGTCACCATGAAAGAATCCTCAACGCTCAATGAAACTTCATAGAATACGCGATCATCCTCGTCGGGCATAGAATCTAAAAAGGCTGTTCTAGAAGTTTCTATTCCATGTTCCTTGATAAACGAAATCAGTGCATCGGCAACACCAGGCACGAGCTTGAACTTCGCACGATGCAGCACTTCCTGATATTCCTCAATGATGCTGCTTTCGTACAAAGGCGTAAATTCACCATCAAGCAAAAGCCTTACAACCTTTGCCGTTGCCGATAACGAGTTGTGAGTGATAAGAGCCGATACCAGTACGTTGGTATCTATAACAGCGTAAATCATATCTTTGCACTCTTCCTTTTACGCATTTCTTCCCTTACCTCACGAATCTCTGCGTTTATTTCATCAAGCGAGAGTTCCGGTTCCTTACTCAACTCCGCAGCGTTCCTTTGCTGCATAAACAAGTCCAGCGCACTTGGCGAACCCTTGATTGTAAAGGGAATACTGCGACTTCTTATCACCGCTTTTACGAAGATGTTGAACGCTGTGTTGGCACTCATTCCAAACTGCTCGCAGAGTGCATCGAACTGCGTTTTCATTTCAGAGTCCATTCTGACTGTAACTGCCGATTGTGCCATAATATCTCACCTTTTGTTAGCAATATGACGGCATTATGCCATCATTTCGGTGGCAAATTTACGGATAATTTCTGATAAAAGCAAATTATTCTGCAAAAAAGTAACATCAGACTTCTAACATCAGTCATCTTACATCTGCTGTTATGTGAAATAGGTACTAGTTCCTAGCGTTCTTGGGCTGTATGCTTGTATCTTTCTCAATATATTCTTATATCTTAATGTTGCCATGCCATTACTTCATTTTCTTTCGCAGCTCATCAATTTGCCTATTTATGTCCGCTTGCATCTGAATAAGCTTGTCCAATTCCTGCTTATAATCTTCGGCTTTTTCTTTCTTCTCAGCTGAATCTACTACTGTGCTTGTTGACACATTATCTCTGAGACCCAGTTTTTTGATACGTGAGGAAATTCCTCCTGTATTTCGATTCATTAGAGATGCAATCTCAGATATACTAAGCCCTTGCCTATAGAATTTGGTGAGTTTCTTGTCATCTTCGTCATCCCAATGTGCATAAGCGTTTGCATGAAGTTGTTTCTGTTGCTCCATATATGAAGCAGGCTCTGGTGATAACAAAGCAGTAGATACATCAGCTAATGTCACAGCATCAGGGA
>OMXL01000016.1 GCA_900314985.1 uncultured Prevotellaceae bacterium
AGCTGTATACGCAGTAAATTCTCTAGAGAATTTTGTGCGTATTAGCTGTTCCCGTCAGAAAGTGGTACGACTTTTCAGAAAGTCCTACCACTTTTTCCCATATTAGCTGTTCCCATCGCCGTATCAGCTATTCCCGTTGCCAGGAACGCCCATCCCGCGCACGCGAACCGCAATCAGAGGGACATCAATCAGAGGGACATTCCTTGATCCGCTTTTATCTTAAATAGACTTGCGCAATTTGTCAGGATGCATACGCATATCCCAGAAAGCTGCAATACGCAAGATGTCGCCTTGAACATAATATACCAATTTATAGTAATCGTTGATAATAAGTGAACGATAACGTATCTTCCTGTCACTCAGCAATGGTTCAGGCGTACCACTCTCAGGATACTTTAACAGGCGTTTCTGCTTTTGCAGATACTTCTGGTGAAGATTTGCTGCAGCTCTTTCTCCTCCCATCTCATTATAATAGACGAGAATGCGGAGCCACTGATGTTGAGCCCGTTTGGAGACTTCTACTTGCATTTACCTAGTTGCGAAACTGTCTATTAATGCCTGGCATTGAACATTGAATTCGTCACCAGAAATAACATCACCACGCTCAAATTCCTTCTCAGACTCATCGAGATCGGACAGTGCCTCTTCCCAAGTCTGTAAAACAGGTGGAGTTGCGGTTTTCTCTTCAAGGGGCTCGATGAGCTTCTCTGCCAACCACTTACGATTGCTGGCTGTCAGCGAGAGTCCCTGAAGATAACTCCAAAGGTTATTCATTGATACGGCATTCATATTGTGCGTCGTTTTGTTTCTGCTGCAAAAATACAAAAAAATCCCGATACTCAAAAGAATAATGGGGAAAAATTTTGTACTTGGACTTACGGGGTAGGCTACATGTGATGCGAATCACGGGATGGTTCCGACCCTTTGATTGCATTAATAATATGTTGCCAACCACTCCGACAAGAAGAAGTCGTAGACACGATACCTGTTGTCAGACTGGGTGATAAGGTCGTTCTTTAATAGTAATTTGACTGCAGACTGGACGGAACTGGCCGAGTTTAGATTATACTTCTTGATGAACTTTACAGAGGTAATGTTCTGTGCTACACCTTCCTTAGCAATAGCCTGCAATACGGTTTTCTGCTTCGGAGGCAGATTAGATAGCAGATCCTTATAGCTCTGCTCTTGTGACATGATTACATTGTTACGAGCATCTTCTATCATGGATGTTTTGCAAGTTCCTCCTTCTGGGGTCAGCGCATAAAGCTCGTTCATCATCATTTGGACAAACCATGTGTATCCCTCGTATTGCTGCCATACATGCTCTATGACCTCTGTTTCCACATGTTTGCTCCGCTCGTCAAACAGACTGATTGCAAACTGCTTGTAGGTGTCAATGGGTATGGGGTCAAGGCTCATACTGATGGCACTTTGGTAGAATGGTTTGGAGGGCGAGTTGAACATGTTGCTCATGACATGGCGTTTGCTGCCAGAAAAAATAAATTGAGCGCGGTTGCATCTTTGTATCTTGGTACGCAACAGCGATTCAACATTTTTCTCTGTGTACTCACCGATTTGTTGAAACTCGTCAATGGCAATGATACAAGGTTTGTCAGCCTCTTCTATATAGGTAAAAATCTCGTCGAGGGTCATCTGTGGAGCCTGAATGTCGCCTAACCCTAAGTCAAACGACGGGGCTCCGGTCATTGCATCCAATTTGAATCCGACGCGGAAAGAAGAAATAACCTGGAAGAACTTCTCTTTCCATTGTGTACTCAGGGGTTTCAGTTGTGTATATATCTCTTTTCCGAAGGTATAGACAAACTCTGCTAATGACGTAGTAGCATAGATGTCAACGAAGAAGACATAATACTGATTTTTGACATCTTGTTGATTGAAGAAATGCTGAATCAACCCCGACTTCCCTATGCGTCGTGGAGAAATAAGAGCAACATCCCTGCCGTTTTCTATCTGTTTGTGCAGAAATGCAGTCTCTACAACTCTATCGCAGAAGTACTTGTCAGACTGGTATTTACCCACAACAAAAGGATTATTTACTTCTTTCTCGCTCATGTCTTCTAAATTTTATTGCAAATATAATAATTATATCCATAATAAAATACCTTCTCTGCTTTTATTTGGCATTTTTTAACGAATTAAATGTATGTTAAGTGTTTTGCGAAAAAATACAGCTAAGCCAGCGCTGGCTTAGCTGTATTTGGCATGCTAGTACAGCTCATTTTGCAATTATTTCCTTCATTGTGCTTGCATATTCGGAAATAATGCTTGTCTTTGCAGTATAGACCAATCAATCAGAGGGACCCTTTGATTGAATCTGTCCCGCTTTGCTCTCTTCCAACCCTTGGCATACATTGATTGTTTAATCCAATAACGTTATAGACTTATTGCTTATTGTGCGAAATCTGATTTTTCAATCAAAAACCTGTAACTCTGATTGCAATTTTTTTGCTATTAAAGATAATAAAAAGTGGCTTAAGCCTACATGATATATGTTAAGTAACTGATAGATAGGTGTTTGATGTATGTAGGCTTGCCTTTTGAGCCTACATAAAGGGTACATAAAATGGCGATTTTGGCCGTTTTTAGGATGTTATCAGACTGGTTACTGATAATTACCAGGCTGGTAACTCATTGTAACTAGGCTGGTAACTCGCTGTAACTAAGCTGGTAACAGATAGTAACTAGGCTGGTTTAAAATGCAGTATATCAATAAGTTAACATGCTTTATGTAGGCTTAGACCACTTTTTGACATTTTTGTGAGCAAAAAAATTCTGTGCATAGACTCTTGCTTGTTCTGAGGTGCTAAGCAACAATACAAAAAGAATGGCAAACTGATCTGTTTGCCATTCTTTTTGTTTGAATAAGGTTCATAATAGGCCTGACTGCTATCCGTTCTAAGGCTCTGAGAAACAAATCTTTACAAATTCTGATGATTTTGAAGAAGGGACTGCTTTGCTCTCTTCCAATCCTTGGCATAGTTATTTCTACTACTTTTCTTCTACCAAAAAACGGGAAACGCTGCTATTTATTGCCGCAGGAATCAAAAACCTCCCTATGATTCCCAGCTTCAATTGTTTAACCGTCCAAACTTTGGGGTTCACTTCATCCGGCTGTCCCTCCGTGTTTATGATTGTCAGTTGCATGAACCATATACATTTGGACAATAATCTTTTGTCCATCCAACAATTTTCTTTTCGTCTTTAACTATTACCGTTTTTATCCAATATTCTCCTTTATAAAGTTTATAATCAAGTACTGGGAATGCCTTGTTATTCGTTGTGGAATAGTTATCAAAACAGTCAGGATACTTGCCTGTTATCTTTATAAATGAACATAATAGACCTGGCATATGATATAGACTAACTATGCAGTTCTCAGGCTTTGTCCATCTTCCCCAAAACCAGACTCCGCATTGTTCTTTATCTACCCATCCAGTTATAGGAGCAATATTTTCTTCATTGATTGCAGTTATGCATACCTTATACCTGTTGTTTGACTGTTCTAATATTTCTACATCGTGCCAGTTTTCTTTCTCAGTATCTTCTTTGACACTTGTATAACTAACTATAGTTGTGTCATCAGCATAAACAGGAACACTGTTAGTTATTGCGTCTGTAAAAAAGACTACGAGGTTATCTTTTTGTGAAAATAACACCTGGCACTTCACAATGACAAAAAATAAGATGGCAACTGTCTTTTTCATTTTCTTCTTAATATTACCTTAAATGGATTTCTTCCGACATGTTTCTCAAAATTTTCCATCTGTTGCGCCTTAATAAGAAGGCAACCTGTGGAAACAGCACCATTTGCAGTTCCACTATTATTTGTTCTATGAATGAAAATTCCATTCTTTTGACTCTTCGAATACCCATTTTTATTTCTATTCCCATCAACCGTATTTATTGGACCACCATTTTCCAACATATAATGTTTGGGAATCACCCCCGTACCATTACTAGCCCTCCAAGAACCATCATATACACCATCTTGTATAGCCCCATATTTATCAAAGTTTGAGGTCATTGTAAATGCTGTATAATGAGTTATGTCGTCAGCCCCTTTTGCTCCATACACGGTTGCAGTCGCATGCTTGGATCCTGGACCATCAAGGGTGTAGTCTTTTCCTAATTGTTCATCATAATAGCCATCGAAAGAAACAACTGTTTCTCCCAGATAAGTACCATTAATATTATTATTAGCCAGTTGTTCTTGTGATGTACAATCTGTATAATGTATTTGTGTTTGCCATGTTGTTTGGCCATTATTACAGCCAACAGAATCTAAAGAAGAATACCAATCCCTTCCATCCGGGTCGAACTTATTCACAGGATCTCCTGCGCAATACGAGTATGGAGAAAAAGGATAGTACTTCTCTGCCAGCGGGTCCATACTTGTCCACATCGGTACACCAGCAACGTCAAACAATCTGGCACCGAAATCGTACATGTTCAGACCATTCTGCTTGTCCAGCTCCTTACCTGTGAAACGGAAAGGATGCCAATTGTTGTCGGTCTGCTGTATGAGGGCAGGATCCTGTATCCTCATCTCGCTGCCATAGGGATAGTAGTTGATGGTTTCCTTAACGTTATTCTTACTATCTACCACCATCCTCGTACTACCCAAGTGGTCGGTGACGTAGTAGTTCCAGCTGGTCGGAGCGCCATTGGCGTCCAAGTCCACATAACCTCCGTCGAACTGCCACATGAAAGGTTCGCCATCTCGCAGAATCAGACCGTCAATGTACAGGTCTGTAGTGGTCTTTCTGATATAGCCGTTTGTCTTGGGAATGGACATTACATGGCGGCTTGACAGCTTCCTGCCGTCTGAGGTGTAGTCGTTTCGGATGTACTTCGGCCTGTTGTTCACATTCTGGTTTATCATGTATGCGTGGTGCCCGTAGTCATATGTAATGCTGTTAATGCCCCGGTTGCTGTCTTTGGTCAGGGCACCGTTGCTGTCGTACGCATACTCCACGTCGGCATCTGAAGCGTCATGGAAATCGAGCGCACCGTTGTAGTTCAAGACCTCAGCATCGTCTGTGACCTTCAACAGGCGGTTGCCGTCATAGCTGATGGACAGGTCGTCAATGAGCCCGAATGTGCCGTCGTTCTTCATGCCCCTACGCTGCAAGGATGTGATGGAGCCATTGGCATCGTATGAGACAATCTCATCATAATACCCTGAAATCATCTTGGTGAAGGATGTGTAGCGAGCATCGGTCATTCGTCCGAGGTCGTCATAAGTATAATCATATCCGTGCAATTCGCCGTTACTGGTATTCCGCCACCGCATGCTGCCGATATTTCCGCTGAACAGAGGAAACGTAGCATCCTCGCGTAGCAACTGTTCGCTGAAGCCACTTGGCGAGGATATGCCCTTCAGCCATCCATGCAGCGTGTCGTAGGTATATGTCATGTCAGCGGCTGTACCTGGGCGGTCGTTGGCAACAACATTGCCGAAGACATCATACCCGGGATGGCTGACGACCTGGCTACTCGTATTGCCGTTCTTGTCTGTATGGGTTACGGTGGTACTGGCCAACAGACGCGTGCCAGGGTGGTAGGTGTTGATTATTCTCCGCCTGGCTATGAGATATTTGGGATAGTCAATGTGCTTATACACGCTTTCCAGTACAGACGACACATCGCCCGCGAAGTTGTATGACGTATATACAGACTTCAGCCACTTGTCACCATAGGCACTGAGCTTGTAAGCCAAACGGCCTTTTGCGTCATAGTTATATAATTCAAAGTATCTTTTACCGTCGCCAGTAGAGAGGATTGTTGCAGTAGGCTTGCCCCTTGCCACCGATAATGACGGCTGCTTGGCATAGATGGAGTCGGCCCATATATTAAACAATGATACAAGATCCTGACGGCAGGCTGTATAGTCATCGTAGTAGTTCTTTACCTCTACTGCCTTGGCATTGTTCTCGCTGGCCACGCCACGTGTGCCGCTGATGGTCTGCAGCGTCAGGCGCCCGATAGCGTCATAGCGGTAGTTGCGGTAGAGTGACTGGCTACGCAAGTGCCCGTCCTGTTCCGACTGCAGGCGGTTGGCATTGTCGTACCAGTACTTTACTGGCTCACAGCCTGGCAGCTGTTTCTCTATGCAACGCCCTCTGTCGTCGTATTTGTACCGATACCAGTATTTAGACATCATCAACGAGTCGTTCTGACACATGGGAGGGAGCACATAGCTCAGACGACCATAGGTGTCATATACATAATAGGTGTCATTATCCGTACCTCTGCGCTCGAGAATGGTATTCTCATGCACATTAGTATATACTGTCATGCTCCGATCATCCTCATCGGTAGTTGCGCAACTCATCAGCATACCGTATGGATACGTGCCGTCACAAACCAGTCCACCATTGGAGTCCACAGAGTATTTCTTTACCACCTCTGCGGGCACCGCCAACCGATTCATTGTAACTAGGTGCTCTTCCCAGGCATCGCCGGGCTTTCTGCTACTTATCAACTGCTGGAAATCATCATACTCACTCTCAAAGTATGTTAGATACTCACCATAGGTTCTTTTCCCTATCCTTGATACATCCACATCTTTAAGGTAATCCAAACCTTCAACAGGAATAGGAGACCGCTGACACTCTGGCTTAAGTTGCGTAGTATACTCAGTTCTGGTTAAGATTGGAGTCTGTGTAGTGTTGCCGCCAACATCCACAGTCTCAGATACCACACCCAGCTCGTCGTAGTAGTCGATATGGCGCAAGAACGTCAGGCCGTCCTCGTCAAGAAAGGTCTTAGTCTGGATATAGTTCATGCCAGAGCTTTGGGCTGTTGCACAGATGGGAATAAGCTGAACAACTAATAGATATAGTAATTTATTTATTATGGAACTATTTGGTAGCATTACTTTTATTCTTTCTTTTCAGAGTGCCTGTTTGTGTCATTGAAGGAATCAAAACTGTCCCTTTGATTGAATGATTTCTGATTTCTACTGTTTTTTTTCTTTATTACTACCTTTCTAGAATTTACAATCTTTAGAATACTGTTATTAGAAAGTTTAGTTGCAGTAACAACTATATTCGATTTGTCTTTATTATTATCAGCATTTGATTTTATAATGGTATTGTTTTCTAATCTGTTACAATAATTATTTGGCATTCCCCATTTGTGTATCAATTTGTCATACATTAGTTCTTCTTTAGAAAAGAAATTATAATAACCGCAAATACACCTTAGATAATAAATATTATTAGCATTTACTTGAATTCTTTTCAAATGATGATCATAACCATAAATACAAGTATCATTACTCTCTGGTATGAAGATGTCTGGATATCCTAATGCAATTTTGACAGAATCATATTGAACAAACATCCTGCAATCTATATCTTGGTTATCAATATGTTTCTTATTATTAATAATAGACAAAACTCTATTGTATTCGCTGTCTTTTAAGTATAATACTGTATCTGTGTTTTTCTCCATGGCTTTTTCTGACACTTCCGTCAAGCTCTTCCTAATGGGAGATTCCCTCCATCCTGTATAATAAAATACGACGATGGAGTCCGTGCTATTTGTGCCCTCACAAGAGTTACTCTTACAAGAAAAGGCATTTAAAAATAAAATAGTAATCAAGCTGTAATATGCAATTTGATTTTTGTGATTCATTTTGTTTTATTATTTAGGTTGAATGGAGGTTGGACTAACAGTCGGATATGGAGTTCCTTTATGGTCATTTCTCGGATCTTCATTATTGTGAATTGCAGTGTCATTCTCAGCATTAATAGCTTCTCTTTCTTCCAAGTAATCATATTGAGGATCTGGTGTTGTAGATTTTGTCCGCCTCAATGATGGGTTTTGGGCATTGTCTACTGCATGATAAAATTCATGTTCTAATCTAGTCGCTGCAGATTGATGTCCTCCTTCAGTTGTTTTCAATCCCATCCTTGATTCCCATGTTATATATGATTTCCCTTCTTGAGGATTAAATCCAGTTTCTTGTGTTTCGACAGCGTTGGGATCAGTTGCATCACGCAGATAATATATATTGTTAGGATCTTCTGCTGCTTTTTTCATATATTTACCCCCTCCATTATTAATGTTATAATTATATGCAGCAAAAAAATCTTTAACAAATTGGCTTTTAGGATAGACATATTTCCCAGAGCCATTAAAAGGTAATGAATAATAGTTGTTATCACTTGCTTTATATTCTATAACAATTACTTTTCCATCCGGATCAATTCTATTCACAGGATTGTTGCCACAAAAAACATATGGTGAAGTCGGATAGTCTTTCTCACACAGCGGGTCCACTCTATCCCATCTGCCTGTAACAGGATTATACTGTCGTGCCCCATAGTCATAGGTGTTCAGTCCATGCATCAGGTCCAGCTCCTTGCCGTTGTACTTGTACGGCTGCAGGCTGGCATTCGTTACCATGTCCGGGTCTGCATATGGTGCTCCGAAGGGGTAATAGTTTGTTCTCTGCTGGAGACTACCGCTGGCATTCACCACCTCGCGGATGTTGCCCAAGTGGTCTTTGTTGTAGTAGAACAGCGTATAGCCATAGGTCGTATCGCCAATCCTCTCGGCCTTGGCATAGCCGCCGTCAAAGAGCAGCCTGTCCGTCTGGTCCTCCTTTACGATAAGACTACCACCCAGCAGGTAATCGGTATGAATGCTTGCCCTGATGGGACAGACGAACACTGCCATCAGGAGAAACAATATGATATGTCGTAGCCTTATGTATTGCATTTTACTGATTTGTGGGCAAAGTTATACCTTTTTCGTCAATTATGCAAGTTTTTCGGAGTACACTTTGTACACCGAATATTTAAGGCAATGAGAAACAAGAGATTACAGAATCTTCGTCGAAAGCTTTGCAATATTCTCTTCCAGAGTTTTGGAACTCTTTTCACCAAAAAGTTTCTGATTGATGCTGCTACGAAGATTAGTAATACGTTGTTTACTGACATCTAACAGAGCCGCTTGCTCGGTTGGGATGAATTGTAAACGTATGAGGATGCTGATGAGTATTTCTTGATTTGTCAGCCCTATGTCGCGACGATTGATATGTTGGTAAAAAGTAGAGAGGTGTTCTTCGGCAAACTTGCGGAACTCCTGCCATTGTGCGCGAGTGGGTACGACAACTTGACTGGCAAGGTGGTGTAGTTGACTGACAATAGGACTTTGAAGCATGGCTTGTTCTGTGCTCCATCGTTCCGCAATAGTTGATTTAACCTGATAATCCGTCAGACGGTCTTTTAAAGTTTTGAGTTCACGCTCTTTTTCCTCACGGTAGACTTCCCAGTTTTGCTGTGAGTTCGTAAGGTCCATATTCACCTGATGATATCGTGACAACAAGGTAGAGTAAGTCGAATTGACCTTTCTTAATTCTTCGCGCTGTTTTTGCTTCTGCCTTTTAAAATAGCGATAACTTGCATATCCTGCTACACTAAGAATTACTATCAATAAAAAGACCGCTTGCCTATATCGTTCGGCCTCCTGCGTCTTCTTAGCTGCTATGCGCTCGTGTTCCTCATAGTTATAGAGGGCCTGGGTACGCGTCAGTTCGTCTGCTGAGTGCTGGAAACTGGCGGAGTCGTTGGCCTGGCAATAGAGCTTAGCATACTTGGCAACGGAGTCTGCATTATTCGATAGTTGAAAAATAGATAATAAACCTTGATAAATGGTTTCTTTCCCGTTCTCACTCTCACTACTATATAAAAGAGTTCTGTAAAGATATTCTGCAGAATCTAATTTTTCTGTATTTAAATAATAATTAGCTAGATTTTTCTTGTAGAGTCTATTTGCTTGACTATTACAACTGAAAATATCCAAAACTCTTTTGGCTTCTTTGAGATTCTTTTTGCGTAGATAGATTTCGGCATCAATCATCAAGGTGGTCAATGCTAAATCATCATAGCCAATACGTTTAAACCAGATTCTTGACTGTTTATTAATCAATAAGACAGAATCCATTTGATCTAACATATGATAGGAGTCTCCCATATAATAATAGAAGATGACTGCTGAAAGTGTGTCTTTGGCCTTCCACGCATACTCGACGGCCTTGCGCCCTGCCTCAATTTCTAAGCGAGGGGCACGTTGGCGGTTAAAGAGGTCGGCCATCTGTCCATAGATACGGCTGAGGCGTCGGTAGTCACAATCGTTAGCCGTGGTGTCGGCATAGCTGACGGCATCGCGGTAACAGCGTAGCGCCATCGGTGTATTGTTCTGGTCGCGGAAGACACAGCCTAACAGATAATGGGCCGTCATGCGTTCATTGTCTGAGCCCCACAGGTCGAAATAGTCAACCACTTCAGGCATGGTGGTGATAGTATCCAGCAGGGCGTCGCAACTATTTAGAGAATCGACGCGCTGCAACTCACGACGCATCTTGTCGCCCTGACAAGCGCAGAGTAACAGCGGCAGAAGATATACTATCCAGCGTTTCATGTAGTATTAAGTTTTTAGTCCTGAGTGCAAAGTTACAAAAAAGTTGAGAATTAATAGTTAAGAGTTAAGAAAAAAAGTGAGAATAAAGTGTATTATTCTCACTTTTTTTCGTACCTTTGCATCGTGAAACGATGCGAGCCTGCTTTCGCTCGGCAATTCAAACTTGTTTGATTGCCCTCGCTTAACCGCAGCCTTGCAGGCAGAACTAACAGAACAATTCTATGAGACAACTATTCCTTATTGGCTTGACAGCCATTGCTTTGACGGCAAGTGCAGCACAGACAAAGCGCATCGAGACTTTCCCCATCAAGAGTGTGAGACTGACCGATAGTCAGTTTCAGAAAAATCAGCAGGCAGACATCCACTACCTCTTGGCGTTGGATGCTGACCGACTGTTGGCACCCTATCTGAAAGGTGCTGGTCTGACGCCTAAGGCCGAGAACTACACCAACTGGGAGAATACGGGTTTGGACGGCCATATCGGTGGTCACTATGTGTCGGCACTGAGCTATATGGTGGCTGCCACAGGCAATCAGGAGATTAGTGCCCGTCTGGACTATGTGCTCAGCGAGTTGAAGCGCTGCCAGGACGCTCGTCAGGACGGCTATCTGGGTGGTGTACCCAATCCCAATGAGATATGGGGACAGATTGCCAAGGGTGATATCCGTGCCAACTCTTTCGGACTGAACAACCGCTGGGTACCTCTTTATAATATCCATAAAATCTATGCCGGTCTGCGCGACGCCTACCTCATTGCAGGTCGTCAGCAGGCCAAGGAGATGCTTGTCAAGTTGACCGACTGGATGGTCAACGAGGTCAGCAAGTTGAGTGACGAGCAGATTCAGCAGATGCTGATTAGCGAGCATGGCGGATTGAACGAGTCGTTTGCCGATGTCGCTGAGCTGACAGGCGATAAGAAGTACCTCAAGCTGGCTCACCAGTTTAGCGACCAGCGCATCCTGCAGCCGCTGATGAAGGGCGAGGACAAACTGACGGGTATGCATGCCAACACACAGATTCCAAAGATTATCGGCTACAAGCGCATTGCCGACCTGGAAGGCCGTAGCGACTGGGACCAGGCCGTCAAGTTCTTCTGGGACGTGGTGGTCAATCATCGTAGTGTCAGCATCGGTGGTAACTCTGAGCGCGAGCACTTCAACCCCACCGACAACTTCAGCAGTCTGCTGGCTTCAGAACAGGGTCCTGAGAGCTGTAATACCTATAACATGCTGCGACTGAGCAAGATGCTCTATCAGACCACTGCCGACAAAAACTATATGGATTATTACGAGCGTGCCCTCTATAACCACATCCTCTCTACGATGAATCCCGTACAGGGCGGCTTCGTCTACTTCACCCCCATGCGTGCAGGTCACTACCGCGTCTATTCGCAGCCCCAGACCTCTATGTGGTGCTGTGTGGGTACAGGTATCGAGAACCCTGGCCGCTATGGCGAGATGATCTATGCTCACGAAGGCAACGACCTCATCGTCAACCTCTTCATCCCCTCTACGCTGACATGGGACGGCCTGACCGTTAAGCAGCAGAACCGCTTCCCACAGGAGGAAGCCACCACGCTGACCGTCGAACTGAAGAAGGCGCGCCAGTTTGCCATCAAGGTCCGCAAGCCAGCATGGGCAGATGCCGTGCAGCTTACTGTCAATGGAGAAGCCGTTGACTATCGCATCAGCGAGGGCTACCTCGTCGTTAACCGTCGTTGGCAGAATGGCGACCAGCTGCGTGTGGAGATGCCTATGCACCTGACTGCAATGACTACCCCTGACGGCAAGCCTCAGTACTCATTCCTCTATGGTCCCCTGGTGCTGGCTGCTAAGACGGGCACCGACCGTCAGGACGGCCTCTTTGCTGATGACAGCCGCGGCGGACACACTGCTAACGGTCCGAAGGTGCCACAGGCTCAGATGCCTGGCATGGTAGGTAGTGCCGCCGATGTGCTATCTCACGTCACTCCCGTCGAGGGAAAGCCTCTCACCTTTAAACTCACGGGTCTTACCACTCCCGCCTACGAGGGCATCCAGCTGGTACCTTTCTATCAGCTCTACGAGTGCCGTTATCAGATATACTTCCCCCTCTATTCAGAGTCAGAGTGGGCTGCCAAGCAGGCAGAGATGGCTGCTGCCGAGAAGGCTAATATGGAGATGGAGGCCAAAACCGTCGACAAGGTGTTCTGCGGTGAGCAGCAGTCAGAGAGCGACCACTTCTTCAAGTCTGTCGGTGCCTGGAACGGCTACGACGAAGGCATGCACTGGCGTACCGCTCGTGGCAACTTCTCTTACCAGCTGAAGGCACAGGGTGCTAACGTGCTGCGCCTGAAAGGCTTTGCCGCCTACGACCGTGTCATTGTCAGCATTGATGGCCAACAGCTCGACACCGTCCGCCTGGATGGTCGGGGTCTTGCTGTCATCAACTTGCCTGCCACCCTGCAGAAGGAGAGCATCACCCTCACCCTCGCTGCCGAGCAGGGCAAACAGACGCCACGCATCCACGAAATCCGCCTTTGCAAGTAATTACATAGAAAATTGCCTTTACGTTCACGCCTAACGTTCACTATCACAGAGCGTTAGGCGTAAACCTTGTTTTTCATGGACATAAATTTATTGCAATTCTTTTTGAAAAAATAAGTGAAAACATTTAGTTGTTTCAAAAAATGTTGTAACTTTGCAACTGATGAGGAGACTGACCGAGAAACAATCACGACATTCGCTGACCACACAACTCGTTGTATGGGTTGTCGGATTCGTCTCTTTGCTTTTCGTCACGGCTCTCTTTATCATGTTCCACCATGCCCGTCAATCCATCTATCATGAGGCAATGGAAAAAGCGCGTCAGACGCTGCGCACCACTGAGCTTCGCATCGACAATACGCTGAGTGAGGTGGAGACGGCAACGCGCAGCATGCACTGGACCATTGAGAAGCGCCTGAACCAGCCGGAAATCATGGATAGCCTCTGTCGGCAGCTGGTAGCTACCAATCCCCATATTCAGGGCTGTGCCGTCGCCTTCGAGCCAGGTGTCTATCCTCAGTATGGTACTTACCATGAGGTATATGCCTATCGCACCCATGCCGACTCCTCAGTGATTCGTGTGGCGATAAACAGCGGACGACAGCCATACACACGGGAGAAATGGTACTTCGCACCGCTGCACCTTAACAAACCTATATGGATAGACCCATACATAGATGGCGACCAGGGTGAGACATCCATCATCACGTCATACGGCATGCCACTGCACAACAGCAGTGGTGAGCTCGTCGGTGTACTGTCAACAGACATCTCAATGAAGTGGTTTTCTGACCTTATACTCTCGCTGCGACCGTTCCCCAACTCGCACGCTACGGTAATGAGCACCGATGGTCACCTCATCATCCACCCCGAGAACACGCTGAAAGAACATGAGGCACACTTCAACGAGGCCTACACCGACGTGACCAACGATGCCCATCTGGCAGCCATATCGATGATGACGGGCCATGCTGGCCATAGCGAAATGTGCGTTGACGGCACGCCGAACTTCATCTTCTATCACCCCTTTGAGAATGCCGGATGGAGCGTAGCCATCGTCTGTCCGGAGAGCGACATCTTCAATTCCTACAATTCGCTGTTACGCTATACCATTATTATCAGCCTGACAGGTCTGGTGCTCTTGGCATTGTTCTGCCTGTTCATTAGTCACCGACAACTACGCCCCTTGCAGCGTTTGGTGGACGAAGCCCATAGCATGGCTGAAGGCCAGCTTGATGTTCCTGTGGAGAAGAGTCACCGCACCGATGAGGTGGGCTACGTGCAGAACACCTTCCGGCAGATGCAGGAGAAGATAGGACTGCACATCGCCCATATTACCCAACTGACCGATGCGCTACGTCAGCGCAACGAAGATTTGAAACTGGCCTACGAACAAGCCCGTGAGGCTGATCGTATGAAAGATGCTGTCATCCTGAACATGAGTGACCGCATGGAACAGGCGGTCAAGGGTATCCACGGCACCGTGGGTGAATTCCGTCAGCATATTGCCGACATGGATGCTGAGGAATGTAGCCATATGGCCGATAAGATTGGCCGATATACCGAGACGACCACCGAATTGCTGGGCAACCTGCTCGACATTGCCGACAGGAAAAATATGGAAGAGGAGGGACGCCCATGTTAGAGATGCGAAAACACATACGAAAGTCGCTGGCGATTAAGCTCTGTCTGGACATTCTCTTCGTCGTCATGCTGATATTCACGCTGTCGCTTGGATTCCTGTACTGGCAGTCGCGTGGCATCATCCGTCAGGAGGCCATCGACGAGGCTTCGCATGTGTTGGACAACACAGCTCTGCGTGTAAAGGGACAAATGCTAGAGTTAGAGACGGCCACGCGAAATATCCTGTGGCTCGTCAACCTCAACCACCAGCAGGACTCCCTGCTGTGGTATTCACACCGCATCGTCGCCAACCATCCACATGTCAATGGCTGTTCCATCACCATGGAACCCGACTACTATCCCGGTGAGGACTATGGATTCTCGGCCTATTCCGTACGCATCGACAACAAGAAGGAATCACAGAAGGATTCAGTGGCTACGGTGCGTGAGGCTGACTATGACTATTATAACAAGGTATGGTACAAGACACCACGCCAAAAGAATGCCGCCTGCTGGGTGGACCCATTTGATGACTACAACGCAGGTACACTGTCCAGTCCTGAGATGATAGCCTCTTACTGTGTGCCGCTGTACGACGGAAAGGGCAAGTTCATCGGCGTCATCTCCACCGACCTGTCGCTGAGGAAACTGACGGAGACAATCACCGCCGAGCATCCCTACGAGAATTCCTACTTTATGATGCTGGGTGCCGATGGCCATTACTTTGTACACCCTGACACCACAAAGGTGCTGAAACAGTCCATCTTCACAGGTACCGACCCCAGAGAGAATCCCGACGTCGTGACATTGGGCTACGAGATGACCAATGGACGTACTGGTCACATGGATGTCAACCTTGACGGCCGTCAGTTCATCGTACTCTATCGCCCCTTGGAGGGAACGCAGTGGAGTGTGGCATTGGTATGTCCCTCCAACGAGATGTTGCGTGGATACAACAGGCTGAACTACATCCTGCTACCCTTACTCTTGATAGGACTCCTACTGCTCGCTCTGGGGTGCCAACGTATTGTGCGACATGTCGTACAGCCGTTGGGCCTGCTGGCTGCCGAGTTACGGCAGATAGGCGACGGTAACTATGAGAAAACACTGCCGCACAGCGAACGTACCGACTTGATAGGTCAGCTGCAAAACAGTTTCTGCCAGATGCGCCGTAGCATTAGCCAGCACATCAGAGATGCAGAACAGACGAAACAGGAAACCGAACAGCGTACCAAGGAACTGGAACAGGCCACTCTGTTGGCACGTGAGGCCAGCGAACAGAAGACGCAGTTCATGCAGGACATGTCGCACCAGATACGAACACCGCTCAACATCGTTCACGGCTTCTCACAGATTCTGCGTGACAGTGAGGAAATTACTGATGATGAGAAACAGCAGATTGTCGAGACCATGTACGTACAAACCAATGCCCTCGACTATATGGTAAGTAAGTTGCTCACCGCCTCACTCATCGAAAGCCATCAGTCCATCAGCACCGATGATACAGTCAGTTGCAATGAGCTGGCCCGTGAGGCCTTTGACAATGCCAGCAGCCTCATTACACCTGCTGTCAAGATGCATTTGGACAGTCATGTCGCTGATACGGTCACAGTTAAAACCAACCGCCATCATTTGCTCATTGTTCTCACGGAGCTTCTTTTCAACGCCCTCCACTTTACCCGTGAGGGCAGTGTCACCCTGCGCATTGATGCCGTCGACGACACCGTGCGTTTCACTGTCGAAGACACAGGATCTGGCATTCCTTCCGACAAGACTGACTTCGTATTTGAAAAATTTACCAAGCTCGACATGTTTACCGATGGACTTGGCCTTGGGCTCTTCCTTTGTCGCCGCGTCGTCGAGCTCATGGGAGGCAGTTTGACGCTTGACACCCAATACACTGGTGGCAGCCGTTTTATCCTGATTTCTTAATCTGGGCATCAACAGATGGTGGACAATCTTTCAACGAAAGGTGTATAGACACTAAGGGCTCGCAATAATTGCGAGCCCTTAGCGCTTGTATGTAGATAATGAGTTGGATTATCTTGCGGCAACATACTTGTGCAGGGTAGCACGAACGGCACCCTTGCCAGCGTAGAGCTCCTTGACCATGCCCTCAATCTGGTCACCAAGACCTGCCTCGTAGAGGTCGAGACCAAAGACGTCCTTGCGGCTGTAGAGCTGCTTCAGCGGGCTCCAATCCTGATCGGGCTTGCCAATCTCGAGAGGAGCGACGATGGCCTGCAGTTCTGCCAACATGGGGTCGGGAGAGGGCTCGAAGGTGGTAAGGTCGTCTTTCAGTCCCTTCAGATAGCGGGCGTAACCAGCCAGCGTGAGGGGGATGAGTACCAGGTTAGACTTGTCGAGACCACGGGCAATATACTTCTTCAGCGTCTCGCCGAAGCGGATGGGCAGCTTCTGCGAGGTGTCGCAGGCAATACGCTGGGGAGCGTCGGGCATGAAGGGGTTGGGCAGACGCTTGTTGAGCACGGCACCAATGAACTCGTAGGGGTTCAGCACGCCTGGGTCAACGACCACGGGCATGGCCTCCATATAGCCAATCTTCTGGATGAAGGCACGCAGGTCGTCATCCTTCATCTCGGCAGAGATAAGCGTATAGTCGAGCATGCAGCCATAGATAGACATGGCGGTATGCAGCGGGTTCAGACAGGTGGTCACCTTCATGGTCTCTACCTTGTCGACGGTCTCGCGAGTAGTATAGAGGGCACCACCTAAATCGAGGGGCGGACGACCGTTGGTGTAGTGGTCTTCGATGACCAGATACTGCACCTCCTCGGCATTGACGAAGGGCGCGGTGAAGGTGTGCTTCTCGGTCTCGATATAGTCATTATCCTCGAATCCATCGGCAGCCAACAGTTCCTTTACCTTCTCGTGGGGACGAGGAGTAATCTTGTCAATCATTGACCAAGGGAAAGTAATCTTCGTCTCATCCTTCAAGTAGTCGAGGAAGGCAGCGGGAACGAGTCCATCCTTCACCCAGCGCTCAGCATAGGCGAAGACGCCAGCCTTCACCTTGTCGCCATTGTGCGAGCAGTTGTCCATAGACTGAATGGTGAGGGGATACCCCTCTCTATCTCCCCCAAGGGGAGAAGCCTCAACACCCGCTTTCCAGCGCTCATAGAGCAGGGCACACACCTTACCCATGGCAAATCTGGGACCGTTTGTCTCCCCTCCTTGGGAGGGGAAGGGGGAGGTTTGCAGGTCGGCCTCATTATAGGTATAGCCCTTCTCGGTGATGGTGAACGAGATCATCTGCAGACTGGGGTTCTTGAAGATTTCCACCAGTCGGTTCCAGTCGGGGAACTGTGGGTCAGCCTTCAGAGCTTCTGTCACAGAGGCAATGACTTTCTTCTCGATAGAACCGTCAGAGCAGAGGTTGACGCAGAGCGACAGGTTGTCGTAAGGAGCATAGGCCTTGTCGATGACTTCGAAGTCGAAGGTCTCTGCTACGATGACACCACGGTCGTATTTACCCGTATTCAGCGCATCGTTGAGGATGGCAGCGGGGAAGGCGCGGAAGATGTTACCGCCACCGAAGTGCACCCATGTAGGCTCTTTGGCAGTCTTCTCGCGTACAGCCTTGATATCATACTTGGGAAGCTCGTAACCCTTGCTTTCCCATTCGGCAGCATTTAACTGACCGTTTAAGATGTCCTTTAGTTTCATCATTTGTATGTTCTTTAAGTTAACGTATTCTTATTTCTCTATCAGCTGCAGGGCGCGCTGTACGATGTCGCTCTGCTCGTTCATCACGGCAAAGTACTCGTTCATTGACCACAGGTCGCGAGCCACCAAGGCTTTCAACTGCTGGCTCAGGTAAGGCAGGGTGCGCTGCAATTCAGCATCGTCCTTGGGCGTAATCTTCTGTTTCTTGCCCTCGGCGATGATGCCATCGATGACTTTCTTAGGTACCGTATAATTGGCCTGGAAGTCAGCAAAGGTGGGATACTGCTGTTTGAGCTGTTTGCGATAGCTATCGACATAGCGCAGATTCTGATTAATCAGTATAGACTTAGCCGCCAGTTCCCGATGGAATCGGGTATATTTGGTGGTGTCGAGGGGTACAAACTCGTCGGGCATGATGCCTCCGCCGCCATAGACCACGCGGTGTTCGCGCAGCGTATAGTACTTCAAGGAGTCGTTGAAATGGACACTATCGGCACTCATCAGTTCGCCACTCTTCAGTCGAGCCAGCATATCCTCAGCATAGTCTTTCTGCTTGCCCTTCTCGTAAGGTTTCTGGATGCAACGCCCTGCGGGAGTGTAGTAGTGGGCAATGGTCAGACGAATCATAGAACCGTCGGGCAGGTCGATGGGACGCTGTACCAAGCCCTTGCCAAAGGTGCGACGACCTACGATGATGCCACGGTCGTGGTCTTGGATGGCACCAGAGACGATCTCTGCTGCCGAAGCGGTATAGCTATCGACCAGCACGATGACCTTTCCCTCTCTGAACAGGCCACCGCCACGAGCCGCATATTCGTTACGATCCACGCGACGACCCTCGGTATAGACGATGAGACTGCCACGCTCCAGCAGTTCGTTGGCCACCTCTACAGCTGCCTGCAGATAGCCGCCACCATTCTCCTGAAGGTCGAGGACAAGGGTCTCCATACCCTCTGCCTGAAGCTTCTTCAGACTCTCGTGGAACTCATTAGGTGTGGTAGCACCGAAATTGCCGATGCGGATATAGCCCACACCGGGACGAATCATATAGGTAGCATCGATGGAATGGACGGGAATCTTGTCGCGGGTGATGGTAAAGGAGAGGCGGTCGCGGATGCCTGGACGCACAATGCCCAGCAGCACCTTAGTACCCTTAGGACCACGCAGGCGCTTCATAATCTCCTCTTTCGACATCTTGACACCAGCAATGGCGGTATCGTTAACGGAAACGATGCGGTCGCCAGCCAGAATACCCATCTTCTCAGAAGGACCACCGCTGACGGTCTGGATAACGAGCAGCGTGTCTTCCACCATATTAAACTGTACACCGATGCCTTCGAAGTTACCCTGCAGGGGCTCGTTCATCTCCTTGACTTCCTTGGGTGTGGAATAGGTGGAGTGTGGGTCCAGCTTCTCCAGCATGCCACGGATAGCATCCTCTACCAGCTTGTTCTCATCGACACTATCCACATACAGGCCGTTCACCGCCAACTCTGCTATCTGTAACTTACGAAGCGGCGAGTCGTTGCCGGCCTTTACCCTGAGCTGTGCACTGGCGGTCATAAAGTGCAGCGACAGAATCGCTGCACATAATAGTATCCTATTCATAATCGTAGTCTTCCGGTTTGTCTTCCTCGATGACGAGGTTGTCGATGATGAAGTTCTGGCGCTCCATCGTATTCTTGCCCATATAGTACTCCAACAGCTTCTGTACCTGGTCGTTCTTGTGGAGCGTCACCTGTTCCAGACGCATATCAGGACCGATGAAACCGGCAAATTCTTCAGGGCTGATCTCACCAAGACCTTTGAATCGTGTAATCTCCGGATCAGGGCCCAGCTCCTGAATAGCCTTCTGGCGCTCTTCGTCGCTATAGCAGTAGCGGGTGACGAAATCGCTCTTGGCTTTTGGCGATTGGCTGTTAGCCTTCTTAGCGTCTTCATCAGCCAACACCTGCTTGTTCTTAATCTTCGTGCGCTTGTTGCGAACACGGAACAGTGGGGTCTGCAGCACATAGACGTGACCCTTCTTGATGAGTTCAGGGAAGAACTGCAGGAAGAAGGTGATGATGAGCAGGCGGATGTGCATGCCATCGACATCAGCATCGGTGGCCACAATCACCTTATTATATCGTAGCGTATCGAGACCCTCCTCGATGTCGAGGGCTGCCTGCAACAGGTTGAACTCCTCGTTCTCATAGACCACCTTCTTGGTCAGTCCGAAGGAGTTCAGCGGCTTTCCTCTCAGCGAGAAGACGGCCTGCGTATTGACATCACGACTCTTGGTGATGGAACCGCTGGCCGAGTCACCCTCGGTGATAAAGATGCACGACTCTTCCTTGCGGTCGTTCTTGACATCAGAGAAGTGGATACGGCAGTCGCGCAATTTGCGGTTGTGCAGGTTAGCCTTCTTGGCGCGGTCGCGAGCCAGCTTGGTCACACCCGCCATGGCCTTACGCTCACGCTCGGTCTCCTTAATCTTATTCTCAAGGACTTCGGCCACATCCTGATGGATGTGCAGGAAGTTGTCCACCTGCTGCTTGATGAAGTCGCCCACATACTTATTGATGGTGTCACCATCGGGAGCCATCTGCGTAGAGCCTAACTTAATCTTCGTCTGACTCTCAAAGACGGGCTCTTCAACATTGATGGCAATGGCAGCCACAATACCTGTACGGATGTCACCATATTCATACTTACCAAAGAACTCCTTGATGGTCTTTGCGATATGCTCCTTGAAAGCACTCTGGTGGGTACCGCCCTGCGTGGTGTGCTGACCATTGACGAAGGAGTAGTATTCCTCACCATACTGGTTGGCATGGGTGAAAGCCACCTCAATGTCGTCACCCTTCAGGTGGATAATGGGATACAGCGGGTCGTTGGTCATACGGTCTTTCAGCAAGTCTTCCAAACCGTGACGCGACAGGATGCGGCGACCGTTGTACATGATAGCCAGACCCGTATTCAGGTAGGTATAGTTGCGCAGCATATTCTCCACGATGTCGTCGTGGAAACTGTACTCTTTGAACAGCGTATTATCGGGTTCGAAATAGATATAGGTACCGTTCTCGTCCTGTGTGTCGTCTGTCGTATCGGTCTGCAGGATACCGCGTTCGAAGGTAGCACGACGCACCTTACCGTCGCGATAGCTGGCCACCTCGAAATGAGTACTCAGCGCATTGACAGCCTTCACACCGACACCATTCAGACCTACCGACTTCTTGAAAGCCTTGGAGTCGTACTTACCGCCGGTATTCAGCACGCTGACAGCCTCGATGAGCTTGCCCTGCGGAATGCCGCGGCCATAGTCGCGCACCGAGACGCGCAAATTGTCGTCAATGGTAATCTCCAGGCGGTCGCCAGCCTTCATCTTGAACTCGTCGATAGAGTTGTCGATGACCTCTTTCAACAGCACGTAGATGCCGTCTTCAGGCAGCGAACCGTCACCCAGACGTCCGATATACATACCGGGACGGGTGCGGACGTGTTCCATATCCGAAAGATGTCGGATGTTGCTATCGTCATACGTGACGACCTCTTCTTGGGGAATGATGATATTCTCTTCAGCCATATTATTGTTTACCTTTCACTTCTAAAGAGCCTTTTTGAAACATCTTCTACGCTTATGCTGCTCGCGCTCCAGATACTGCCACTGGCTCTGTACCTTCTCGTTAGTCTCCATCTCTACATTGGTCTCGCCCCACTTGAAGCCGTACTTCTGATAGATGGGGATGAGGTCGTAGAAGAGCAGGGCATTGGCACCCTTCTGCTGATATTCAGGCAGGATGCCTACCAACATCAGGTCGACACACTCCGCCTTATGGAACTTCAGGGCGCGCAGACAGTGCCACCAGCCGAAAGGCCACAGGCGACCGTTCTTACATTTCTGCAGGGCGCGCGTCATATTGGTGATGGAGATACCCACGCCAATCACGTCATGGTCGGGGGTGTTCCAGTCTTCTATCAGACAGAGCAGGTTCATGTCGAGCATGGGGAAATACATCTTCAGGTACTCGTCAATCTGGCGCTCGGTCATCTGCGAGTAGCCATAGAGGTGGCCAAAGGTCTTGTTGACCACATCGAGCACCTTACGACCAATCTGTTCCTTGCCAAACACCTGACTGCGCTTGGGGTGTACGGGGTGCAGGTTGTAGCGCTTCATCACCATCTCAGAGACCTTACGGAACTTCTCAGGCATGCCCTCTTTCGGTACGAAGATGCGATACTCCACATAGTCGTTGTCCTTCTCGAAGCCACCCAATTGCTCGATGTGCTTAGGGTAGTAGGGATAGTTGTAGATGGTAGCCATGGTGCCCAACTTATCGAAACCCTCGATGAGCATTCCCTCAGGATCCATATCGGTGAAGCCCAACGGACCGACCATCTCGGTCATGCCTTTCTCACGTCCCCACTGCTCTACAGCCTGGAACAAGGCTGATGACACCTCAATGTCGTCAATGAAGTCTACCCAACCGAAGCGCACGCTCTTGCGTTCCCACTTGTCGTTGGCACGATGGTTGATGATGGCAGCGATACGCCCCACCACCTTGTTGTCGCGATAGGCTAAGAAATACTCAGCCTCACAGAATTCAAAGGCTGCATTGCGATCCTTACTTAACGTATGAACCTCGTCGCTGTACAAGTTGGGAGCATCATACTCATTGCCCTTGTACAAGTCGTAGTGGAGTTGGATGAAAGCGTCAAGCTCCTTCCTGTTGGTTACTTTCCGAATCTCTACTGATGGCATTTTTCAATTCATGATTTAATATCATGCAAAGGTAACGAAAAAGCCTGAGACTCCCAAAATATTTAACCAATTTTACGGCAAATGTACAGACTGTGTGCTCCGTCTGCCTCGGTAGTAGCAAAGATGTAAGTGTCACCACCATCCTTTAGACGCAGTTTCTTACGCAACTGTTCGACAGACAACGGGAAGTTCCGTACGCTGATATTGGCACGACTGACGCCCGCCAGTGTCTCCTTTAGAGTCTGCTTATTTGTCGATGAAATGGCGCAAATTTGAAAGCGACGGCCTGGGAAATCCTCGATTTCAACGGAAGACAGGAAGAGGTGCGAGTTGGCAGACACCTGACAGACGGGATACTGTTGTGGCAAAGCGTCAAAGCACCCTGCCTTCATGATGCTGGCGTTGGGTTCGTAGAGGAATTGTTCAGAGGTGAGAGGTGAGGGGTGAGGGGTGAGGGGTGAGGGGTGAGAGGACACTTCGAAAATCTGGTTGTTGTTGACACAGACCAGACGCAAGGGGCGCTCAGCCTGTTCCAGCACCAGAAGCAGTTCCTTGCACTCGTTATCCACACTGACAATGTGTACCTCTCTGACGTATTGCAGGTCATCGACGGCCTTGCGCCAGTCCAGCATGGGCGACAGCTTGAGAATCACCTTGTCCGCTTTCTCCATCAGGAGTGGTAGCAGTTCCAGGATGTTGGGCGTGCAGTCCTTGATGTCATAGGTGCGACCGCCATGTTCGTTGCGACGGGCAGGGTCTAAGAAGACGACATCAGCGTGAGGAACAGTTGGTAGGTATGTTGCTGTGTCACAACAACAGACGGAGCAGCTATGCCCCAACGTGCGGAAGTTATGCTCAACCAACTCGCAAAGCTCGGCATTCCGCTCTACATAGTAGCGCTGCTTGAAGCCCTGCGACATCCAGTAGAAGTCAACGCCCAAGCCACCCGTCAGGTCCACATACGTATCACCGCTGCCTGCCAGTCGGGCCTTGTAGCGTGCCGTCTGTTCGCTGGAACACTGTTCCATATTCAGATGAGGCGGATAGAGTACACGCTCTACAGCAGCCCACGACGGCAACTTCTTCAGCGCCGTCTGTCGACCCGCAATCTGTTGCAATGCCATCGACAAATCAACAGCAGCATCTTTCGTGCCCTGTAGTGCCAGTTTGCGCACATCGTCAGCAGCATGCTGGCGGATGAAGTCCCATGTCTGTTCATTAATCATGGCACAAAGATACAAATAAAGTTTAAATTATCAATAATTCTTAATTCTCAATTCTCCATTTTCAATTAAATATTGTATCTTTGCACGGTATTAATACATTAAGGAACATGAAAATAGCATTAATCGGCTACGGCAAGATGGGTAAGATGATTGAACAGATAGCCATCAGCCGTGGTCACGAGATTGTAAGTATCATTGATATTGATAATCAACAGGACTTCGACAGCGAGGCCTTCAAGAGTGCCGACGTCGCCATTGAGTTTACCGCCCCGCAGGCTGCTTACGGCAACTACCTGAAGGCATGGAAAGCAGGTGTAAAGGTGGTTTCTGGCTCTACTGGCTGGATGAAAGAACATGGCGATGAGGTTCGTAAAGCATGCAGTGAAGAGGGTAAGACGCTCTTCTGGGCATCGAACTTCTCCATTGGTGTCGCCATCTTCTCGGCTGTCAACAAATACTTGGCCAAGATTATGAACCAGTTCCCTCAATATGACGTGGAGATGGAAGAAACCCACCACGTCCACAAGCTCGACCATCCCAGTGGCACCGCTATCACGCTGGCTGAGCAGATTGTGGAGAACATCGATCGTAAGGAAGCCTGGAAAGAAGATACCACCGATAAAAAATATCTGCGTATTGACCATATCCGTCGCGGAGAGGTGCCTGGCATCCATACTATCCGCTACGATTCAGAAGCAGACATTATTACCATCACCCACGATGCCCACTCACGCCAGGGCTTTGCCCTTGGAGCCGTGCTTGCTGCCGAATATACCAAGGAGCATCAAGGACTGCTGACCATTTCAGACATGTTTAAATTCTGATAAGAAGCATTAAGGGAGATTAAATCTACAGGCCTGACGCAACTGATACGATGTAAGAGGGCGTCAAAGGCGTGTAAACCAAGAAATTAATCATAATGGAAAAAAGAGAAAAGAAAAAGCTGAATATAAAGGTGCAGTGGACGAAGTTCATCGCCGTACTGCTCTGTTATCTGTTGTTCCTCTATTGGGTAGAGTCATGGATGGGACTATTGGTAGTGCCCTTTATCTATGACATCTATATCACGAAGAAGATTAACTGGCAGTGGTGGAAGGACTCAGAAGGTCCTGTGCGCTTTGTGATGTCGTGGGTGGACGCCCTGGTCTTCGCGCTGGTGGCCGTCTACTTCATCAACCTATTCTTCTTCCAGAACTACGTCATTCCATCCAGTTCACTGGAGAAATCACTCTTGACGGGCGACTACCTGTTTGTCAGCAAGGTCAGCTACGGTCCCCGTATCCCTGAGACCCCGTTGACAATGCCACTGACACAGCATACCATGCCTATCTACAACTGTAAGTCGTATATCGAATGGCCCCATTGGGACTATCGTCGTGTGAAGGGTTTGGGTAAGATTCAGCTGAACGACATCGTCGTCTTCAACTTCCCTGCCGGCGACACCATCTGCTCGGCACCGCAATATCAGGCTTACGACTACTATCAGCTGTGCTATCAGATTGGCTATCAGGTATATCCGCAGCGTCCTAACCCAGACTCTTTGTCTCAGGAGCAGTTGCCCATCTACTTCAACACCATCTATCAGGCAGGAAAGCAGACCATCGAAGCCAATCCCCAGGAGTATGGCCTCATCGACACCCGTCCTGCAGACCGTCGTGAGAACTATGTGAAGCGCTGCGTGGGACTGCCTGGTCAGACACTGCAAATCAAAGACCGCACCATCTATATCAATGGTAAGGCCAACAAGGAGCCTGACAATGTGCAATATACCTATAAGATTAAGCTGAAGCGCCACTTCACCGATGAAGAGATGAAAGAATGGGGCATCACCATGGAGGAGCTGAAAGATCTGAACAACTATGGTTATATGCCGATGACCAACAAGACGGCCGACATCTTGAAGAAGCGCTCAGACATCGTAGAAAGTATTACGCTGAATACCGATGCCAGCGACCTGGACATCTATCCATTGAATGGTAACATGCACTGGACACGCGACAACTACGGACCCATCTGGATTCCTGCCAAGGGCGAGACCATCGACCTGACACTGAAGAATCTGCCCATCTACGAGCGTCCTATCCGCACCTATGAAGGTAACAAGTTGGAAGTAAAAGACGGAAAGATATACATCAACGATAAGGAGACCACGAAGTACACCTTTAAGATGGACTACTACTGGATGCAGGGTGACAACCGTCACAACTCGCTCGACTCCCGCTACTGGGGCTTCGTACCTGAAGACCACATCGTCGGCAAGCCCATCTTCATCTGGTGGAGTAGTGATCCTGACAGAAATGGTTTCTCCGGCATCCGCTGGAATCGACTGTTCCGCTTTGTTGATAATATCAAGTAGATGTTTGATGTAAGAGGGAAGATGTAAGATGTAAGAGATATGGTTAAATGGCTGAAGAACGTGATAGTACTGGCATCAGCGTTCGCACTGATGCTAGGCTTTCGTGCTTTGGTCTTTTCCATTCACAACGTGACGGGCAACGGATTGGAACCACTATACAAACATGGCGACTGCCTACTGGTGAATCGGTGCAGCTATGGACTGCGTATCGAGGGACATGGACTCCTACCCTACAGTCGTCTGTTGCGCCAACCCGTTAAGAGAGGCGACATCGTTGCCTTCACCATGCCCAGCGACTCTGTCGCAGGAATCTGCATCGCCCGCTGCAAGGCTGTCCCCGGTGACACCATCAACACACTGAAGGGAAAGCTTGTCGTGCCAGGACTGAACACCTGTGCCAAGGCCGACTACTACTGGCTGGAGGCACTGAACCAACAGAACCCTGCCGACTCGCGCCACCTGGGGTTTATCCCAGAGAGTAACATCATCGGAGAAGTCATCACCGTCATATATAACCGTAAAAATCTCAGACTGCAATGAGTACAGCGTTGTTACAGACTACCTATTTTGGTCCCATCCAATGGTACCAGAAATTGTATCGCTATGACCAGACGCTGATAGAACAGTATGACACCTACCAGAAGCAGACCTACCGTAACCGCTGCGTGATAGCTACAGCCAACGGCTTGCAGGCACTGACGGTACCCGTAGAACATAACGTTCAACGTTCAATGTTCAATGTTCAATGTAAGGACCTCCGCATCAGTGACCACAACCAGTGGCGACGTGTACACTGGAATGCCTTGCAGAGCGCTTATAGCGAGAGTCCATTCTTTGACTACTATGCTGACGATATCCGTCCGTTCTTTGAAAAGAAATATGAGTTTTTGGTCGATTTCAACGAGGCTATCCGACAGACCGTGTGCGACCTGTTGGATATACAGCCCAAGGTAGAGTACACCTCATCATTCCTCTCACCTCTCACCTCTCACCTCTCACCTCTTGATGACTTCCGAGAAGTCATCAATGTCAAGCATCCACAGGCTGATGCAGACTTTCAGCCTCGTCGCTACTGGCAGGTGTTCGAGGGCAAGCATGGCTTCCAAGCCAATCTCTCGATTCTCGACCTCTTATTTAATATGGGAAACGAAGCTATTTTTTATTTATAAACCCTTTAAAACTTAACAATTATGAAGAAAATTAGTTTGAAAGTAGCAGTCTGCTTCCTAGCAGCAAACTTCCTGTTCAGTTCTTGTTTCGTAGGTAAGTATGCTCTTTGGAACAAGTACATCAACTGGCAGAACACCATGACCAGCAACAAGTTCGTTAACGCCATCGTAGGTTTCTTCCTCGTACCCATTGTTGGTGGTATCGCTCAGTTTGTTGACATCATCGTCCTCAACACCATCGAGTTCTGGTCTGGCAGCAACCCCGTAGCCTCTAATGTAGGTAAGACACAGCAGGTAATGGGTCAGGACGGTCGCTACTATGCAGTAACCACCCTGAAGAACGGCTACGAGGTAAAGTCTCCTACCGGTGAGATTACTAACTTCATCCACAACGACGAGAACGACTCTTGGAGCGTTGAGCAGAATGGTGTTGTTAAGGAGCTGTTCCGTTTCAATGCTGACGGTACCATCCAGGCTAACGTCAATGGCGAGACCCGCAACTTCACGCTGAACGAGGCTGGTCTGTATGACGCCCGCATGGCAGCCAACGGCACTTTCTTTGCCATGAACTAAGGGATACTTATTCCCAACACTCTATCTCGTCTTCTATCTCAGGCAACTGCCTGCGGTGGAAGACGGGTTCTTTGATGCCCTGTCGCTTCTGCTGACGATAGTCGTCCAACAACCGGAAGGCATAGCGCCCTAAGATAACGATGGCGATGAGATTGCAGGCTGTAAGGAACGCCATAAAGAAGTCGACGATGTTCCAGACGAGTTCAAAGCTGGCCACAGCTCCGAAGACCACCATCACACCTGCCGAAAAGATACGGTAGACGGTCATCACCGTTGTATTGGGCGTAATAAAGCGGATATTGGCCTCGCCATAATAGTAGTTGCCGATGATGCTGGAAAAGGCAAAGAGGAAGATGGCAATGGCAATGAAGATAGGACCGATGGCACCTACCTCAGACTGCAGTGCTGACTGGGTGAGGGCGATACCGTTCAGTTCTGGAACACTGTAGAGTCCACTAATCAGAATGATGAATGCCGTACACGAGCAGACCAGCAGCGTATCCGTGAAGACACCCAACGCCTGGATGAGTCCCTGCTTGACAGGATGCGTTACCGATGCCGTCGCTGCCACGTTTGGTGCACTACCCTCGCCCGCCTCGTTAGAGAACAGCCCACGCTTGACACCATTCATAATGGTGGCTCCGATGCCGCCGCCAGCAATCTGCTGAATACCGAAAGCATCCTCCACAATCACTTTGAACACATGAGGTATCAACCCGATGTTCATGACAATGATGACAATAGCCAGCACTACATAACCGATAGCCATCAATGGCACCAGTACAGAACTGACCTGGGCAATACGTTGAATGCCTCCGAAGACTATGAACAGACCCATCATAGCCAATGCAATGCCTACCCACATGGGCGACCAACCAAAGGCCTCCTGCATGGCGCCACAAATGGTATTGGCTTGTATGGAGTTGTTGGAAAGACCAAACTGACAGGTTATCAGTATGGCAAAGGTGACAGCCATCCAGCGCTGGTGCAGTCCTTTTTGGATATAGTAGGCAGGACCACCAATGAACGAGTCTTTATGTTTCTGCTTGAACAGCTGTGCTAATGTGGACTCTACGAAAGCCGTTGCCGAGCCGATGAAGGCGATAATCCACATCCAGAAGACGGCACCAGGACCACCAATAGCAATAGCCGACGCCACACCTGCCAAGTTACCTGTTCCCACACGGGTAGCCACACTGACGGCAAAGGCCTGGAACGAGGAGATATGCCGCTGCTTACCTTCCTTGACCTGATCTCCGACCGTATCTACAGCAGAGTCGGTCAGCAGGCGCAACATCTCGCCTACCATACGAAACTGAACAAAACGCGTCTTCAGTGTGAACCACAGTCCACAACCCACCAAGGCAAAGATGAGTACATAGCCCCATACGGCATCGTTCACGGAAGTGATGAGTTCATTGAAATCCATATTCCCTCATTTGTTATTTCAGGTGTGTCCCCTTATCAATACACTGCGGACAGATGCCCTTTACCACATATTCTGCCTCTTCCATCTGGAAACCATTAGGCAATGGTACAGAAGGAATATGGACGTCCTTCAGACAGAAGGTGCGATGGCAACAGCGACACGTCAGGTGTACATGACCAAAACACTGGCGCGTATCGTCCAAATGACAGACACAGTATTTCTGTGAACCTGAGCCGTCATCGATATCGTGCAGCAGATGTGCCTCAGAGAGCAGGGTCAGCGTACGGAAGATAGTAGAGCGATCGACGGTGGGCAGCGCGGCCTCCAAATCAGCTAAGCTGAAAGCGTCGCTGAACCCATGCCGCACCTTGCGCCAGATAAGCAGACGTACTGCCGTAAGGCGTATGCCCGCATTGTCAAGAATCTGTTCGTCGGATATGTCGAGGTGTGCCATCATAATTTTTTTGCTTTCGACTGCAAAGATACAAAAATTTTTCGTACCTTTGCAACAGAAGACTGATAATATTATGACACAAGAAGAGAGAACACAACTGGAAGAGCGCATTGTTGATGTGCTGAAGACCGTCTATGACCCAGAGATTCCCGTCAACATCTATGATCTTGGCATGATCTACAAGATTGACGTGCAGGACGATGGTTCTGTGGATATGGACATGACGTTTACTGCTCCTAACTGTCCTGCGGCCGACTTCATCCTCGAGGATGTTCGCACCAAGGTAGAGAGTGTTGATGGCATCAAGGGTGCCAATGTCAACCTCGTCTTTGAGCCTGCCTGGGATCAAAGCATGATGAGTGAAGAAGCACGCGTCGAACTGGGGTTCGACTAGTGAATAGTGAACAGTGAATAGTGAAAAAATGAAGAACGTCTATTTCCTTTCCGATGCCCACCTTGGCTCGTTGGCAGTGCCCCACCAGCGCACGCAAGAGCGCCGCTTGGTACGTTTCCTTGACAGCATCAAGGAGAAGGCTGCGGCTATCTACCTGTTGGGCGATATGTTCGACTTCTGGTACGAATATAAATATGTGGTACCGAAGGGCTTTACCCGCTTCCTGGGTAAGCTGTCGGAACTGACGGATATGGGTGTCGAGGTGCACTACTTTACGGGCAACCATGACATCTGGGCCTACGACTATCTGGAGAAGGAGTGTGGTGTCATCCTGCACAAGCAGCCTGAGACCACCGAGATCTATGGCCATGAGTTCTTCTTGGCTCACGGTGACGGCATGGGCGACCCCAACAAGTCGTTTAAGTTCATCCGTGCCATTTTCCATAACAAGGTATGCCAGTGGCTCTTCTCTGGTCTGCATCCGCGTTGGGGTGTGAGTTTTGGACTGACATGGGCCAAGCACAGCTATATCAAGCATAAGGAGAGCGACGAACCCGTCTATCTGGGTGAGGACAAGGAACACTTGGTGCTCTATGCCAAGGAGTATATTAAGGGCCATCCGAATATCGACTACTTCATCTTTGGCCATCGTCATATTGAGTTAGACATCAAACTGGCACGCAATACCCGTCTGATGATCTTAGGCGACTGGATTAGCCAGTTTACCTATGCTGTCTATGATGGTGAACACATGTTCTTAGAGGAATATGTGGAGGGTGAGAGTCAGCCATGAATAAGCGGGCTTCGCCCTAGTGAAGAGTGATTAGTGAATAGTGAAGAGAGAAGAGAGAATGGGAAAGAAGATAGTTACTTTTGGTGAGCTGTTGCTGAGGTTCTCGAAACCGGGACAGCTGCGACTGACACAGGGCGACCTGTTTACAAGCAAGTATGGTGGTAGCGAGGCGAATGTAGCCGTGTCATTAGCTACACAGGGCGAAGACGTAACCTACATTACCCGTCTGCCAGAAACACCCGTGGGTCGTGCTGGTGCGATGAATCTGGCCCAGTTGGGCGTCGATGTCAGTCACGTGCTTTATGGCGGACAGCGCATTGGCACCTATTATTTCGAGCCCGCTGCAGGCATGCGTGCCGCCAAGGTTATCTACGACCGCTCAGGCTCTGCCTACTACGACCTGCAGCCAGGTATGATTCCCTGGCGCGAAATTCTGAAAGACTGTGCCTACTTCCATGTGTCGGGCATCACTGCTGCCATCTCTCCACAGGCTGCCGAAGCTACCTTCGAGGCCCTCGACATTGCCGATGAGTTAGGTGTCACCATTTGTTTCGATATCAACTACCGCAAGAATCTGTGGAAATATGAGGGCGCAGAGCCTCGCAGGACGCTGAGCCGTATGCTGTCGCGCTGCGACATGATGTTTGGCGATGCCATCGAATTCGACTGGCTGTCACAACACCCACAGCCACCCTTCACGGCTACCGACTCCCATTTCGAGATGCAGATGAAGGAGTATGGCGAGTGGTTCGATGAGTTGCACGCACAGTATCCACGCCTGAAACACTGGATGATGGGTATGCGCAATATTGTCAACTCTAACCACCACACGCTGACAGCCATGCTATGGACTGAAGGCCAGCTGCTACAGGCGCCCATCATGGATATCCCTGACGTGGTAGACCCCGTAGGTGTGGGCGACGCCTTTGTAGGCGGTTGGCTACATGCTGTCAACCTCTACCCTGACGACATGCAGAAACAGCTGAACTACTCGCTGGCGGCAGCGGCGCTGAAGAACACCATCCCTGGTGACTTCAACCTGTCCACAGAAAGTGAGATACTGGATGTGATGGAAGAACGCCACAACATCTCCACGCTATACAAGACAATAGAATAACAATAAGCGAGGCCGTTGAGCCTCGCTTATTATATAAATAGGTGTAAGCGGGGTGAACCGCTTACAGCCCGCTTGTCGCTTACAGCAGATTCATGGTGTCGGTAGCAATCATCAGCTCCTCGTCGGTGGGGATTACAACCACCTTCACCTTAGAGTCGTCAGCAGAGATGACAACCTCTTCGCCACGAACGTTGTTCTTCGAGTCGTCGAACTTGACACCCAAGAACTCCAGGCCCTTGCAGACCTCTGAGCGCATGCCAATCTGGTTCTCACCAACACCGGCAGTGAAGACGATGACGTCAACGCCACCCATAGCGGCAGCATAGGCACCGATATACTTCTTGATGCGATAGAAATACATCTCCTGAGCCAGTACGGCACGAGGTTCACCAGCCTTGGCAGCATTCTCTACATCACGCATATCGCTGGAACCACCAGTGATACCAGCCACACCGCTCTTCTTGTTCAGCAGGTTTGACATGCCGTCAGCATCCAAGCCAAGCTTCTTCTGGAGGAAGGTGACAGCACCACCGTCGATATCACCAGAGCGGGTACCCATTACGAGACCCTCCAGTGGGGTAAGACCCATAGAGGTGTCTACGCACTTGCCATCAACAACAGCAGCTACAGAACCACCATTACCGATGTGGCAGGTAATCATCTTCGTACCCTCAGCCTTCATGCCTAAGAACTCCAGTGCACGGGCTGATACATAGCGGTGAGAGGTGCCGTGGAAGCCATAGCGACGTACACCGTACTTCTCGTACAACTCGTAAGGGATGGCATACATATAAGCCTTGGCAGGCATGGTCTGATGGAAGGCAGTGTCAAATACACCGACCTGTGGCAGACCAGGCATCAGTTCCTTCACAGCATTGACGCCCTTCAGGTTGGCAGGGTTGTGCAGCGGAGCCAGGTCAGAGCACTCCTCGAAGGCCTTCAGCACCTCGTCAGTCAGCAGTACCGACTTGTTGAACTTCTCGCCGCCATGCACCATACGGTGACCCACAGCGTCAATCTCCTTCAGGTCTTTGATGACACCAATCTCAGGATCGGTGAGCAATGAGAAGATGAACTTCACACCCTCTGTATGTTCAGGGATGTCGTGCATAATCTGCTTCTTCTCACCATTGGCCAATTTCACCTTGACAAAGGCATTGTCCAAACCTACGCGTTCTGCGCCACCACTGGTCATCACGCTCTTGTCGTCCATATTATACAGGGCGTACTTGATAGACGATGAGCCACAATTCAATACTAATATCTTCATAGTACCTCCCCCGACCCCTCCCAAGGAGGGGAGTGCCTGGCGGATTTCAGGGGGAAAACCAGACTTCCTAATTGTTTATTTTGTAATATTGTTGCCCGCAGGCCCTCCTCCCCTTTGGGGAGGTCGGGTGGGGTTTTACTTCTTGGCGTCCATTGCCTGACAAGCAGTAATGGCAATCATGTAGTAGATGTCATCTACAGAGCAGCCACGGCTGAGGTCATTCACAGGACGTGCAATACCCTGCAGCACAGGACCGATGGCGATAGCATCACCTAAGCGCTGTACCATCTTATAACCGATGTTACCAACCTCGAGGTTGGGGAATACGAGTACATTAGCCTTACCGGCGATGTCAGAACCAGGAGCCTTCTTGGCACCTACAGAGGGAACGAGGGCAGCATCAGCCTGCAGTTCACCGTCAATCTTCAGTGTGGGATCAAGCTCCTTAGCCAGACGGGTAGCCTCAACAACCTTATCGACTACCTCGTGCTTAGCAGAACCCTTGGTAGAGAAGCTCAGCATAGCTACGCGAGGCTCCTTGAAACCAGCCACAGCCTTAGCCATCTGTGCGGTACAAACAGCAATCTGAGACAGCTGGTTAGCATCGGGCATAGGTGTTACAGCCACGTCAGCAACGACGAGTACACCATCCTCACCATACTGCTTCTGCTTAGAGATGAGCAGCAGACCACCACTCACGCAGGTAATGCCAGGCTGGCACTTGATAATCTGCAGAGCAGGACGCAGCGTGTCGCCAGTAGTTGACAGTGCACCACTGATCTGACCGTCAGCACCCTCAGTCTTGATAATCATACAACCCAGATACAGGGGGTTCTTGATGAGCTTGCGAGCCTCCTCGATGGTCATACCCTTTGACTTGCGAATCTCTGCCAGCTTCTCAGCCAGCTCTTCGCTCTTGTCATAGTTCTCGGGGTCGATGAGGGTAGCCTTACCGATGTTTGTCAGTCCTTTCTCCTTTGCCAAGGCAGCTACCTTCTCAGGGTTACCAATCAGGATGATGTCTGCAAGGTCATCAGCCAGCGCCTTGTCGGCTGCACACAGAGTACGCTCCTCTTCTGCTTCAGGGAGCACGATGCGCTGCTTGTCACTCTTAGCACGCGCAACGATTTGACTTAATAAATCCATAGTTGTTTGTTTTAAATATATTAATGTATTCTTGTCTGCAAAGGTACAAATTAATTCTCAATTTTCAATTCTCAATTCTCAATTTATTTGCGTTTACGTTTACGCCAACTCCTGTGTCAGGATGCTCTCCAGCTTCTCTGCCGACAGGCGCAGCTGGAAGTCGCTGCGGATAGCCACCGAGATGCTACCCGTTTCCTCGCTCACCACAATGGTGATACAGTCGCTCTCGTGGGTGATGCCCAGTGCGGCACGATGGCGCAGACCCAACTCCTTGGGAATATCGAGACTATGGCTGACGGGCAGGATACAGCCCGCTGCCTTGATGCGCTGACGGGCTATAATCAATGCACCGTCGTGCAGGGGTGAGTTCTTGAAGAAGATGTTTTCTATCAGCTGCTGACTGATCTTAGCATCAATCAGTTCGCCCGTGGCCACGATGTCGTCAAGGGGTGTGGCACGCTGAATCACAATCAGGGCACCTACCTTCTTCTTGCTCATCGACATACAAGCCATCACGATGGGCATAATGATCTGCTTCAGCTGTTCAGGGTCTTGCTTCTTCTCGGTACTCGAGAACAGGCGGCGCAGTGCACGCATACGCTGATGACCACCTAAGTTATAGAGGAACTTACGGATGTCTTCCTGGAAGAGGATGATAAGGCCGATGACACCCACAGACACCAATTTGTCAAGGATGCTACCCAACAGCTTCATCTCCAGCACCTGCGAGACAACCAGCCAGAAGACGACGAACACCAGGATACCCATGAAGACGTTCAGCGAGCGCGACTCCTTCATGAGGCGATAGACATAGAACAACGTCAGGGCGACGAGTACGATGTCAATAATGTCCTTGATACCAAATTCGAAAAACACCGTGTCTATTTATTAATTACCTATTTCGCGTTTTATATGCTGCGACATCGTCGCAGTTATTTCGCAGCGCCTTCATCGCAGTCCACATCTTCACCACCTCCACGGCCTGCTTCACGTCGTGAACGCGCAGGATGTCGGCACCTTTCTGCAGCGAGATGGTGTTCAGCATGGTCGTGCCATTCAGAGACTCCTCAGGAGTAGTGCCCAGCAGTCGGTATATCATCGACTTGCGCGAGATACCTACCAGCACAGGCAGGTGCAGCATCTGCATGCGCTCCAGTTCCTGCATGCAGGCATAGTTCTGTTCCACCGTCTTGCCAAAGCCGAAGCCAGGGTCCAGGATGATGTCCTTCTGACCCATAGAGCGCAGCGTGTCAACCACCTCTGCACAGTCTATCATCACCTCCTTCATCGTGGCCTTGCGCGACATATAGATATAAGGTACGCCCAGACGGCTCACCATGCGGAACATGTCACGTTGAACGTTGAACGTTGAACATTGAACATTCACGGGGCCTGCCACGTCGTTGATGATGTCGGCACCAAACTCCTCGACGGTCATGCGGGCCACGTCAGGACGATAGGTATCAATAGAGACAATGGCCTCAGGGGCCTCACGCCTGACGATGGCCAAGGCAAAGCGAAGACGCTCCATCTCCTCGGCTTCCGTGGCAGGCTCGCTGTCAGGACGCGTCGAGCAGGCGCCCACATCGATGATGCTAGCCCCTTCGTCCAGTATCTGGTGCGTACGCTCAGCTATCTCCTGCTCTGTCTGCATTCTGCTGCCAGCATAGAACGAGTCGGGCGTAGCGTTCAGGATTCCCATCACCTGTGGTGTCTTCAACTCCAGCAACTTTCCGTTACAATTCAGCGTATAATTCATATTAGGTGCAAAGTTACGAAATATTTTATAATGTATCATGCTTAATTCATAATTATTTTGTATTTTTGCGCCAAAATTCACAAACATGATGGATATAAAAGAGCTCTATAAGCTGTACCAGCAGCATCCGTGTATTACGACAGACTCGCGCAACTGTCCTGAGGGCAGCATCTTCCTGGCCTTGAAGGGTGAGTCGTTCAATGGCAACCAGTTCGCACTCCAGGCATTGGAGAAAGGTTGCGCCTATGCTATTGTAGATGAGGCCCCCTCCAACCTCCCCCAAAAAGGGGAGGCAATTATTAAAGTCGAGGATTGCCTGCAGACCTTCAAGGACTTAGCGCGCGAGCATCGTCGCCAATTTGATATACCTGTCATTGGCATTACGGGAACGAATGGCAAGACCACTACCAAGGAGTTGATTCGTGCCGTGCTGGCAGAGTGCTATAGCGTGATGGCTACCGAGGGTAACTTCAACAACGACGTGGGTGTTCCCAAGACGCTGTTCCGCCTCAGTGACGACCACGACATTGCCGTTGTAGAGATGGGTGCTTCGCATCCTGGCGACATCAAGACGCTGGTAGAGACGGCCGAGCCTACCTGTGGCCTCATCACCAATGTGGGTCGTGCCCACCTGCAGGGCTTCGGCTCCTTCGAGGGTGTCTGCAAGACCAAGGGCGAGCTGTATGATTTCCTGATTGCTCATGACTGTCCCCTCTTTGTCAATCGCGACAACGAATATCTGATGAAGATGCTATCCTCTCACCTCTCACCTCTCACCACTCACCACTCACCAGATGTTTACTACTATGGTCAGAGCGACAACGAGGACATCCTGATTCGTGGCGAGGTCATCAGCTGTGCGCCGTTCCTCAAGTTCCGCTGGCGCGAGCAAGACCATGATGCAGGCTACACCTCTGACTGGATGGAGGTACAGACTCACCTGATTGGTGCCTATAACCTCGACAATATGTTGGCAGCCATCACTATTGGCTACGTCAACAACATACCCTTCGAGCAGATTAACCACGCCCTGGAGAACTACGTGCCCACCAACAACCGCTCGCAGCTGACAGAAACCAAGACCAACCACCTCATCGTGGATGCCTACAATGCCAACCCCACCTCGATGGCTGCCGCCATCGACAACTTCAAGCGTATGGAGGTGTCGCCCAAGATGGCTATCCTAGGTAAGATGGGCGAGCTGGGCGATGTCAGCGCTGAGGAGCACCAGAAGGTCGTCAAGATGCTGGCCGATGCCAGCTTCGACGAGGTATGGCTGGTAGGTGACGAGTACAAAAACTGTCAACTTTCAACTTTCAACTTTCAACTTTTTAAGGACGTAGAAGAAGTAAAAGCTGCGATTGCCAAGCAGCAACCGCAGCATAAGTATATCTTGATAAAGGGTTCAAACAGCGTTAAGCTCTATCAGTTGCCTGAGCTGTTGTAACATTAGAATACTACCTTTACTTCCTTTTTCGCATAAACAGCTTCAGAGGGTGTACCCACCACGGTGACACGCTCTGAAGCCACTTCGCTGTCGGTACCGTTGTCGCACGCCCAGCTCTTATCGACCTTGGCATAGAACGAGCCGCCACTGAGCACGATGCCCTTGTCGCCCTTGACGGCCTTGGGTTTGCCGTCGTCGCCACTGCCCGTAGTGATGGCGCTGAAGGTGCCACCCTTGATAGTAACCACATCGGCGCAGTTGACACCCTTGCCGCCGTCGCCGCTGCTCGTCATTGTCAGCTTACCACCCGTCATGGTAAAGCCTGCTTCGCACTTGATGCACGCTGCAGAGCTATAATCGCTCTCTGCCTCGTCGTAGACGCAGTCGCCCGTAGTACTGATTGTGATGTCGCCGCCCGCGATGACAACCTCCGTGTCTGACTTGATGCCACGGGCTGCATCACCAGTAACATCGATTTTCAGCGTACCACCATTGATCCAGAGGCCATCGTTGACCTTGATGCCGTGACCCGTCGATGAACAGGCCGTGATGCTGGGCTCACCGTCAACCACAATATAGTCGTCGCTGGCAATGGCATTCTTGCAGTTGCCCGTCACGGTGAGTGCTCCCTTGCCACTGAAGAATATCTGTCCCTCGCTGAAGAGGGCACCCTTCTGCTGGTAGTTGACCGACTCGTCGTAGGCCGTTCCGTCAGCCAGCGTATTGACAGTACCGTCGACAACCTCCAGATAGAGCGACTTGCCACACTGGTTGTTGATAGCTGGTCCGTCACTGTTGGTGATAGATACGCCCTTCAGCTGAATGCCGTACTTCTTCTCACGGAACACCAGCAGCGAGCCGTCGGTCGTAGAACCACTGAGCACCAGCAACAGGGAATCGTTGTCCACAGCATTCACGGTTACATCAGCACCTGTAGTGCTCACATAACCCTTGTCGTCGCCCGTTACGGCTACGCTGTTACCATTATAAATAAGGTAGATGACGTGCGTCGTCGAGGTGGCGCCATCCGTATAGGCGCTGAAATCTGTATCGTCGTTCTGGCAGGCCACCATACAGCTGGCCAGAGCCAAAAGATAGAAAATCTTCTTCATCATACTCCTGTTTTAGAATTTAAACTTATAGCCTACACCGATATAGTGCATATCGGGGTCGTAAACACCTGCCTCGACATTCTTCTTATTCTCATAGCGGTAGAACACGTCGAGCGAGTGCTGCTTGGTCAGATTGATGTCCGCACCCAGCGTATAACGGATCTTCTCAACCTCGTCAGTGTTATACAGCTCCACGCTGGCGTAGGGCGTCAGCAGGGCGTGCTTCTTGTCGTATTCCACCTGCAGGCGAGAACGCAACTGGTTCTTGGCCTTGCCCGAACGCGCCTTGTCTTCCCAGCAAGCGTTGTCGAAGTCCCAACGCTCTACAGTCTTCTCAGGACGGTAGGTGTATTGCCAACGCTCGCGCAGTGAGACGCGCAGGCCGTTCTGGAACTTATACGAACCCGTCAGCGAGGCATGTACACGATGACGCAAGCCCCAGTACGAAGGACGCCAGTTGTTGTAAGCGCCTGACGACTTATAGCTGATATCCTCACGAAAGTTGGTGTTCAACAGTGTATAGCCCGCATCGGCCTTCAGCCACTTGTTGAACTTGTAAGTAGCACCAAGACCCAGGCTCCAGCGCTCCATTGTTTTGAAGTCGTTACGGGTACGCAGTTCAGCCTCCACACCGACAGACAACTGCTTGTTGACCTTCTTCTCGACCTCAGCACCAGCTATCAGGCCTCCCTCAGTCTGTGCTGACGCAGTGAATAGCGAACAGTGAACGGTGAATAGTAGGGCGAGGGCGTAGCGTACCGTCTGCTGACCATTAAACCTTTTCATAATCCGAGTTTTTAATCTTGAGCATGTTGTCCAGATTCTTGTCGCGCTTGTTGGCCTCTGAATCATAATAGACACGTAGCATTACCATATCGCGCAAGAAGTCGATGGCACCAACCTCTATGTTGAGCACCTTCAGACCTGTGCGCTCACGGAGGTCAGCAATAAGCTCCTGACGACGTTCTGGCTTGATGAGTTCGATGCGGTCGTACTGCACCAGCTTAGAAGCATCCATCTTCAGGTGACGCTCGAACAAGATGATAACTGCAATGGTAATCAGGTCGATGACAAGGAGTTCGGGCAGCGGCGTGCCAATCATCAGACCATCGTCGTCGATGCCCAGCGAAGAAGCCATGGCATGAACAACAGACAGACAAACCACGACGAAGAGATACGTCATCTCACGCACAGGCATCGTGTCGGTGCGGTAACGCATAATAGAAAAGATGCCGAAGAGACCGAGACCTACACCCATCGTAGCCTTGCCACGATCCATGCCCATCATCAGATAAACCAGGAAATAAATGGCCACCGATATGATCATGAAGGTGAAATAGAAGTCACGGCGCTTGGCTTTCCTAAAATACAGGAGGTGAACGATAACCCAGTTAACCACCAGGCAGATGAAAAATCTCAGTAAAGCACCTCCGAAACCGGATGAAAAAAAGTCTTGCATATTCATTATTTTATTTTAGTGTTTGCGTTCCATAATGTTATTAATCTCTCTCAGCTTGCTCTTAAAACGATGAATGGGCAGATGCTGATTGGTCAGTGCCGACCCCATGCAATATTTGGAGAAGCCATGCGGATGGATGTGCAACTGACGCAGCATCTCCAACACAGGCGAGTAGCAGAGTCCGTCGCGTTTCAGTTCGATAATCACCAGATTACCCATATCCTTGTCTGCCCCACTCACCAGGTTGTGGAAGTGCAGCTCTGAGTCGATGGTCAGTCGCTCGGTCTTGGCCTTGTTGACCAGCGTGATGCGATGGAAGTGGTTGTTCAGCACAGGGCGTAGCGTGTCGGCACCATAGCGCAGATGCTTAGCCAGGAAGGTGCGCTTCTCCTGCTCGCACACATCCATGTCGCTCACCTCCATGCGTTTCTTCTTGGTACGTCCGTGGTTATTCTTCGTCTTCACCTCCATAAACTGCAGACCACTGATGCAATAGGTGCGAAAACGAATCTTCTGGCGGTTGGCATGGTTCCACTGGTGCTGGTTATACATGTCAAACGCCTGCGTATCAAAATAGGTGGTGTCGTATTCCAGATTACGCTCACCATCAATCTCTTGTATGTAATAGTCCTGACGCGCCATCTTCAGCAGTCGGCACAGCTGTTCCATCGTCGTGACAAACTTCGTGTCCGTACGGTTCATCAGCTTCACCCCACTCATCTGTTCCAGCGAGATAGGAGGAAAAGAGTTTATTAGGTCAGTCATTCTATCTTGTTTCTGTTCTGGTTAAAAAGCCGTGCAAAGATAAGCAAAAGAGAGAAATGCAGCAAATTTTCTCAACGAACAGCGCCCATTTATCAGCAAACAAGGCGGTTATTTATGCTTTTTTCACTTTTAAGTGGACTTTTTACACGCTTTTTTCTGAAATTCGCTGAAATTACTTGTCTGTTTTACGGAAAAAGTCTATCTTTGCCCCCACATTATTCATTAAAGACAAGAACATGAAGAAAGTCATGACAACCCTGCTGCTTGCTATCCTGTGTCTGGTAGCAAGTGCACAAAGTGCGGAAGACCTCTACAAGGAGGGCGATGCACTATATGAAGCCAAGAAATACGAGCAGGCCATCCCAAAGTTGAATGCTGCGGCCAACAAGGGGTATAAGAAGGCGCAATACAAGTTGGGCAAGTGCTACAAAGAGGGCCATGGCGTGGAGAAAGACCGCAAGAAGGCTACCCAGCTGTTCATGAAGGCTGCCCAGCAAGGCTATGCCAAGGCAGAATATGAGGTGGCAAAGGCCTATCTGAAGGGCAAGGGGACTGCTGCCGACGAGAAGAAGGCTCGTCTATGGCTGAAGAGAGCCCTTGCCCATGAAAACAAAGGACCAGAGATCTTGGCCAAGATACGCAAGAAGGCGGCAGAAGGTGACGACGATGCCAAACGCATGCTGAAACTGGTGGGCAAATAGGCTGCCACCCTTACGCCCATAATTCCTGGAGTACGCTGAGACTCTTCAACGCCGGGAATTGAGGTATGTGCAACTGATAATACTGCAGCAACACCTCAGTGATGCGGTTGCGCTCGTGGCGCGACAACTGGAAGAGGTGCATCGTCGGGAAGTCCATGCGCATCAGCAGGTGTATCAGCCGTGCCTCATCGGGTTGCAGAAAGTCACTATGCGTAGGAGCTAAGCTGCAGAAGCGTCCTTCGCGCAGGTCGAAATAGACAGTACCCTCCTCTCCATTTGGAGAGGGGATGGGGGTGAGGCTTAGGTTCGGATAGAACCCTAAGAAACGGCTCATCCTCATCAAGAAGGTCAAGTGGAAATTGGCATAGCCCGTAGAGGCGGCATCCAACCACTGCATAGAACTGCAGATATAGGCAAAGAGCAGTTGGTCCTGCTGTTGGGAGCGTAGTGCATGATACAGAAACTCAGCGACAAACAGCGAGATAGCCAACTTGTCGGGCGAGAACGGAATGGAGGAATAAGGTGTCAACAGACGGGCGTCTTTCAACTTCTGCAGTTGCACGCGCTGACGCACATCGCACTCAACCTCCAAGAGTGTCATGGGTTGGAAATACTGCTTCTTCAACCTACCCTTCGACGTCTTCGGAATGGGTACGGCAAACGACAGTCTACCCACCTCGCGGGTAAACATATCGACTATCAAGCGTGACTCGCCATACTTGAAAGCATGTAGTACTATAGCTTCTGACTTCACTAACACGAGGACAAAGGTAATGGGAAAAATTGAGAATGGAGAATGCAGAATGGAGAATTTTGAGCGCCTATGTAGTTAATTAAGGTTAAATAATTGATAATGAAAGTAAATTATTCACTTTTCACTTTCCACTTTTCACTTTTATTTGTACCTTTGCACCCGCTTTTGACGATTCGTAAATCGCAAATTGTCAAATAGTAAATGGTTTTGGTCCCTTCGTCTATCGGTTAGGACGAGAGATTTTCATTCTCTAAAGAGGAGTTCGACTCTCCTAGGGACTACAAAATCTGGCATCTGCACAGCCAAGTGCTACCAGTCATGGGGACACGGTGTCAGAGGGCTTTGGAAAATGGAAGAATTGCAAAATTTAGAAATTAAAGAAGTCCGCCCAGGGCAGTCCAATAGAGACGCAAGACCCACAAGCTTTATTAACTTTTAAACAACAAAAACAAAAATGGCAAACCACAAGTCAAGCCTGAAGAGAATTCGTCAGGACAAGAAAAAGGCAGAACACAACCACTATTATGCCAAGACCATGCGTAACGCAGTGCGTAAGCTCCGCGCTATGACCGATAAGGACGAGGCTACAAAGCTGTACCCCGCTGTACAGAAGATGCTGGATAAGTTGGCTAAGAACAACATCATCCACAAGAACAAGGCTGCCAACATCAAGTCAAGCCTGTGTGCTCACATCAGCCAGCTGTAAGAAGCACCTGACAAGACTGAAAAGCATAAAAAGTCGCGAACCAAATGGTTTGCGGCTTTTTTGTTGCTTGGAAATGTACATTTTTTGTAGTTTTTTAGCATTAAAAGCATAGCTTTTTTCTCTTTTTCTTTCGTGTCTTTGCGAGAAATTTCGTATCTTTGCATCCAAATTGCAAATAAATCACAATGGCAGAAGAATTAAACAAAGAAAGCAACTATTCCGCGAGTAACATTCAGGTGCTCGAGGGACTGGAGGCCGTACGTAAGCGTCCGGCCATGTATATCGGAGACATCAGTGAAAAGGGTCTCCATCACCTTGTAAACGAAACTGTCGATAACTCTATCGACGAGGCTATGGCGGGCTACTGCACGCATATTGAAGTAACGATTAACGAAGATGGCTCTATCACCGTACAGGACAACGGTCGTGGTATTCCTGTTGACGAACACGAGAAGATGCACAAGTCGGCCTTGGAGGTCGTTATGACAGTGCTGCACGCTGGTGGTAAGTTCGACAAGGGTTCCTACAAGGTCTCTGGTGGTCTGCACGGTGTGGGTGTGAGTTGTGTGAACGCCCTGTCAACGCACATGATGTCGCAGGTATTCCGCAACGGTCACATCTACCAGCAGGAGTACGAGAAGGGTAAGCCCCTCTACGACGTAAAGATTGTAGGCGACACCGATCAGACAGGTACCCGTCAGCAGTTCTGGCCTGATGGCAGCATCTTCACCACCACAGAATATAAGTACGACATCATTGCTAAGCGTATGCGCGAGCTGGCCTACCTGAATGCCGGCATCACCATCACGCTGCAGGATATGCGTCCTGACGAGGAGGGTAACCTCAAGAAGGAGGTCTTCCACGCCAAGGAAGGTCTGAAGGAGTTTGTGCGCTACGTCGATCGTCACCGCACGCATCTCTTCGACGACGTTATCTATCTGAAGACCGAGAAGCAGGGTGTACCCATCGAGGTCGCTGTGATGTACAACACCGACTACTCGGAGAATATCCACTCTTACGTCAACAATATCAACACCATCGAGGGTGGTACCCACCTGCAGGGCTTCCGTATGGCACTGACCCGTACGCTGAAGAAGTATGCCGATGAGGACCCCAATATCTCTAAGCAGATTGAGAAGGCTAAGATTGAGTTGGCTGGTGACGACTTCCGCGAGGGTCTGACAGCCGTTATCTCTATCAAGGTCGCTGAGCCCCAGTTCGAGGGACAGACCAAGACCAAGCTGGGTAACAGCGAGGTCGCTGGTGCCGTACAGCAGGCTGTTGGTGAGGCGCTGAGCAACTATCTGGAGGAGCATCCGAAGGAGGCTAAGCAGATCTGTGAGAAGGTGGTGCTGGCTGCTACTGCCCGTATCGCCGCCCGCAAGGCCCGTGAGAGCGTACAGCGCAAGAACCCCATGACGGGTGGTGGTCTGCCTGGTAAGCTCGCCGACTGCTCAGAGAAAGACCCCAAGGTCTGCGAAATCTTCCTCGTCGAGGGTGACTCCGCTGGTGGTTCTGCCAAGCAGGGTCGCGACCGTCACTTCCAGGCTATCCTGCCGCTGCGTGGTAAGATTCTGAACGTGGAGAAGGTACAGTGGCATCGTGTCTTCGAGGCTGAGTCAGTCATGAACATCATCCAGTCTATTGGTGTACGCTTCGGCGTAGATGGCGAGGGCGACCGTGAGGCCAATGTCGACAAGCTGCGCTACGACAAGATTATCATCATGACCGACGCCGACGTCGATGGTTCTCACATCGACACACTGATCATGACACTCTTCTATCGCTTCATGCCGAAGGTCATCCAGGAGGGACACCTCTACATCGCTACGCCACCTCTTTATAAGTGTACCTTCAAGAAGTTCTCTGAGTACTGCTATACCGAGCAGCAGCGTCAGGCCTTCATCGACAAGTATGTCGCTGGTGACGAGAACGCTACCGCACTCCACACACAGCGCTACAAAGGTCTTGGTGAGATGAACCCTGAGCAGTTGTGGGAGACGACTATGAATCCTGAGAACCGCTTGCTCAAGCAGGTAACTATCGAGAATGCCGCTGAGGCTGACGAGATCTTCTCTATGCTGATGGGTGACGATGTAGAGCCTCGCCGCCAGTTCATCGAGAAGAATGCTACCTACGCCAACATCGACGCATAATAGCATCGACATATATAAAAAGAAGAAAGAGGGCCGTCATGCCCTCTTTCCTCTTTTATATCCTTTATTAAAGTGCTTGCTTGATATCCTCTATCAGAATAGTATGCCACTCGCCTGTCCCCGTGGCATTCTCAAGGAGTTGCGCTCGGGAAAGTGCATCATCACAATATTAAGTCGTGCAAAAAATGACATTAAAAACACAAAAAGTCACTGGAAAAATGGCAAAATATTTGGCAAACTCACTGGAAAAATGTATCTTTGCGGCATAAAACCGCGCAAAGTATGATGTTAAAGCGAAGAATTACAGAAACACTCAGACAATGGAAGGCCAAGCCAAACCATCTGCCATTGGTCATTATGGGCATTCGCCAATGTGGGAAGACGTATATCGCACAACAGTTTGCGAATGACAACTATAAGCACGTTGCCTATATCAACTTTTTTAAAGAAGAGGAAAGGAAGAAAGCTTTTTATGGCTCTAAGGATGTGGACACAATCATTATGCTCCTGTCAGCCCAGATGAGAACTGCGAAGTTCGTCCCAGGTGAGACTTGTCTTATCTTAGATGAAATACAGGAGTGCCCAGAAGCACGTACCTGCTTGAAGTTTTTTAAGGAGGATGGTCGATACGACATCATTGCCACAGGGTCGTTACTGGGTGTTCAGGGATATGGACAAGAGAAAAAGAAGAGACGCAAGAGGGGAGCAGTCAAGCAAGAGAAGGGCAGCAATTCTATTCCTGTGGGCTATGAAGAGATTGTTGAGATGTACCCGCTCGATTTTGAGGAGTTCCTCTGGGCAAACAACATGAGCGAGGAAATCATCAAGGTGTTGAGAAAATGCTTAGTCGAGGAGACCCCCGTACCAGAAGGTATCCATGTGGCTATGAAGACATTGTTGTACCGATATATTGCCGTTGGAGGACTTCCTGCTGCTGTGAATGCCCTACTTGAGACGGGCAACATGAATGAGGTGAATACAGTGTGGCAATCTATTCTGAAGGAATACCGTTCAGACATGGTGAAGTATGCGGACGACAAGGACAAGCCTCACATCCGAGCCTGTTTCAATGCCATTCCCAAGCAACTGGCCAAGGAGAACAAGAAATACCAGTGGTCAAAAGTGGAGAGTGGCGGTCGTGGCGTGCTTTACAAAGACTCGCTACAGTGGTTGGAAGATGCCGATATCATTCGTCGGTGCTATAATTCCAATATTACAGGACTGCCGTTGGAAGGCAATGCAATAGATAATGTTTTCAAGGTTTATACCGCTGACATTGGAATGCTGGTTGCCATGCTTGGTGGTACTACAAGGGCGGATATTCTTCTGGGTAATCTTGGTGGCTGCAAGGGGGCTATCTATGAGAATCTGATGGCTGACACGCTCATCAAGAAGGGACAGAGCCTGTATTACCTCCAAAAGGATTCCGGCATGGAACTAGACTTCCTCATCCGATACAAGGGTGAATGTGTTCCCGTAGAGGTGAAGGCTCGTACAGCACAGGCCAAAAGTATCTCCACCGTTAGGAAACATCCTGAGAAATATGGTGTGAAACACTTCATCAAATTCGGTGACTACAATATCGGTCGTGATGGCGACCTGCTGACGCTTCCTACCTATATGCAGTTCCTGTTGGATTTGGAGCCAGAAGAACTTGTGTTGGAACCCATTGACACCACCGCACTGAACTCGCTGGCAAGGGAGATTTTGGGCAAAGACTGACACGTCTTTCAATGAATCGTGGGGACGGCTGGACCAGAAAAAGAATGGCCGCCGAAGTTCTGTGAAATGCGGGACTTCAGCGGCCATTTGTAGTCATCATGCTTTTCTGCTGCCTTTTATTTGTTAACTGGTTCGAGGTAATTCAGGTCGTCCTCATCTAAAAGGGGGGGAAAAGCAAGAAATTCCTATTTTGAGATATCATTTTCCTATTTTGAAACATCTGTTTTGTCAGTCCACCGTATCTTTGCAGTCGAAAATCACAGAAAACATCACGCCAAGGAAAATAAATGATACAATAAACAAATAAACTCAAATCAAACATGAACAGATGAGAAAGACAATTATCCTTTTGTGTACATTGCTTGTGCAGCTGACTGCATGGGCACAGTTGGGCAGCGGACACTTCTTCAAGTCGCTGCGAAGTGAAAATCTTACGGAACAGAGAGCCGTAGAGTACTTCAATCAGTGGTTCGCCCTGCCTCAGGAAACCGAGTGGCAACGAGTGGGCGAGCGCACCGACAGGCTGGGCATGACCCGCGTGGAATACCGCCAGTATGTGAGCGGTGTGGAAGTGGAGCACTCGCAGGTGCTGCTGCATATTAAGGACGGTCGCGTGCAAACCGCCAACGGCACCGTGATGGAAGTTCGCCAGGCACCCTCTAAGATTCGCCACTACGCCAAGATCTATCGCAACGGCACACCCACCGACCAGCTGGGCCGGACACTCTATCTGGTTAGCACTAATGATGGCTACCGCTATGCCACAAAGGTGCTCTCGGCTGACAAGAGCGAGTGGATATACAGCGACGCTGACTCCGGTGAAGTCCTAAAGCGCATCCCCACACGCTACAACTTGACAGCAGAACCCGTGACAGTCACCGGCAGCACCATCTACAGCGGTGAAGTTCAGATGGATGCCACCCACGACACAGAGAGCGGTGCCTATATGCTCTGGGATCAGCAGCGTAACATCCACACCATGATAGGTGCCACCCTGCCCTCGTTTCAGATGATGCCTAAAGAGGTCTTTGTAGAAAACTTCCCCCAATATGCAGAGACGTTGCCGGTTCCCATCGAAGAGATGACGGACCAATTATGGACAGAGTGGTTTAGTAATCTAACCCTTGACTTGAACACGCTGGAGCTGACGACCTACATCGCTCGCAATGCGCTCTATGCCGCCAGCACCGAGCCCCATTTTGACAGCTATGTCCTCAATACGCTCACCATCGACCGCCTGGCCACAGTCGACGAGGACAAAACAGTTACGGAAATCGTGCCATCGAAGTTCAATCCACTCACCCTCTACACGGAAATCCAGTATGCGGGTACCGATGGTATCATAGATCGAAGCCAAAACACCATTACCAAATTTCCGTTTACGCTCAACCTGAAGGGCTATTTCGACGAAGTGCCCACTGCGGGCATCGACATCACCTTGTATGCCGTTACCACGAATGAAAACAACCAGCAGAACCCTACGACGAAAACGCTTCTGAACAACATAAGACTTGTACCCGACGCCAGCGGCTATAAGGAGTGGAACGCGGAACTGCTGAAGGCATCGGCTACCTACGAGAAGGGACCGTGGTCGGCTGCCGACATCCACTGGGGCATGCAGCATACCTACGACTTCTACATGAACTACTTTGGTCGCAACAGCTACGACGACAATGGTGCCCCTATCTACAACCTCTTCTATCTGCCTGACGACAAACGCAGTCTGTCATACATTCTTCGCACCGACCCCAACAACGCTATGGCCCTTAACGCCGGCACATCCCAGATGGTTTATGGCATGGGGTCACGTGACTATGGTTACTACAACATGTATCCTGTCGTGGAACTGAGTGTCATGGCCCATGAGTTCACCCATATGGTGACTCACACCACTGCCGATTTAGTCTATCAGGGAGAGTCGGGCGCACTGAACGAGTCGTTCTCTGACGTGTTTGGTGTCAGCATCAAGAAGCATGTGCAAGGCAACGACGCTCCGTGGACCATTGGCGATGGCGTAATGGCTAATTTCTCAAGCATGCGCTCCATGTCGTTCCCCAAGATGGGCATGGATGGCAAGGACCCCAGTCCCGACACCTATCAGGGAGAGTACTGGATAGATACTAAGAGCCAAGATGACCACGGCGGCGTACACAGGAACAGTGGCGTGCAGAACAAATGGTACTACCTGCTCACTGACGGTGATTCCGGCACTAACGACAATGGCTACAGCTACCAAGTCAATGGCATCGGCATAGAGAAGTCTCAGCAAATTGCCTACCGCACCCTGACAGAGTATGCCACTCAGGAGTCGCAGTACGCCGACATCCGCCTGGCCTCCCTCCAGGCCGCTGAGGATCTCTTTGGCGAGAATGCCGCTGAGGTGATGGCCGTCGATGAGGCTTGGAAGGCAGTAGGCGTAGGCGGTGGCGGAGATCCGACCGCCATCCGCAACATTGAGCAAGCAGTTCAACCCTCAACAGTTCCTTCCGTCTATGACCTCGCTGGCCGCAAGGTGCAAAACCCACAGAAGGGTCTCTACATCATTAATGGCAAAAAGGTGATGGTCAAGTAAAACAAAACTGAAGTAAGATATGACAAAAAAGTGCTGCAGACATATTGTTTGCAGCACTTCGTTTTTGAGTGTGTTCAACAGCAAATTTTCGTTTCACTCTACTCACTATTCTTTGACCTGAAGGTCAAAGTGTGGCTTCGCAATCGTTATTCACTATTAACTATTCACTATTCACTATTCACTATTCACTATTCGTTATTCGTTATTCACTATTAACTATTCACTAGCTTGCGCTACAGAGCGCAAGCGCTCACTCCCAGCGTAGTCGTCAGTGCGGTCAGCACCGAAATGACAATCTGAATCAGTGTCTTCCAAAATTCCTTGTTTCGCATAGAGACTCACCCCCATCCCCTCCCTGTGAGGGAGGGGCGTAGATACCTCGGGGGCTCCATTTCTTTTAATCGTTAAACTTACTTTTAGTTCTCTCTGTTCTAATTACTCCCCTCCCTCACAGGGAGGGGTCGGGGGTGAGTCTACTCCCCCTGCACGTCCTTCTCCACCTTGTTCTCAGGCAGCTCCTCGCACTTCGCTCCCTGCAGGAACTGCTTCACGCGGTTGCCGGCAGCGTCGGTCGAGCGCTCGGGGGTGAACACGATGTGCATGCCCTTGATGTTGTCGGCCACGGTGAACGCCTTCGCCGAGCGGGCACCCTTCGAGCTGATGCCGATCTTG
>OMXL01000044.1 GCA_900314985.1 uncultured Prevotellaceae bacterium
ATCTGGGGAACCATCGTTGGCTACAGCGTCTATCGCCTCTATTGTCGCATCACGATTCCTGCCCGCTATCAGATGAAATATCTCTATGTTCCCATCGCGGTGCTTTGTCTGACAATCGTCTTTGCGCTGGTGCGAGCGGCTATCATTACATGGATATAAAGAAAATCGGGTAATTGCTTTGTCTTTTGCCCGTTTTTTTGTACCTTTGCAGGCGATTTTCGAAAAACAATTTTCATTGCAATGAATATATCTTATAAATGGTTGAAAGAGTACGTGGATTTCGACCTCACACCGCAGCAGGTGTGTGATGCTTTGACATCTACAGGTCTGGAAGTTGACGCACTCGAAGAAGTACAGAGTATCAAGGGCGGTCTGAAGGGACTTTATGTCGGCAAGGTGCTGACCTGCGAGATGCATCCCGACTCAGATCACCTGCATGTAACAACAGTAGATTTAGGTAAGGGCGAACCCCAGCAGATTGTCTGTGGTGCTCCCAACGTAGCAGCAGGTCAGAATGTCATTGTGGCTGATTTGGGCTGTGTGCTCTACGATGGTGACAAGGAGTTTGTCATCAAGAAGTCTAAGCTGCGTGGCGTAGAGTCTTTTGGTATGATTTGTGCCGAAGACGAGATTGGTGTTGGCACCAGCCACGATGGCATCATCGTACTGCCTGAGGATGCAGTCGTTGGTACCCCAGCAGCAGAATACTACCATCTAGAGAGCGACTGGCTCATCGAGGTTGACATCACCGCCAACCGTGCTGATGCGCTGAGCCATTGGGGTGTAGCGCGCGACCTGTATGCCTGGCTGAAGCAGAACGGCTATAAGACCGCTACCCACAAGCCTTGTGCATCGACGTTCACCGTTGATGACAACAGCCTCCCCATCGATGTCGTCATCGAGAATACCGAGGCCTGCAAGCGCTATGCTTGTGTCAGCGTTACTGACTGTGAGGTCAAGGAGTCGCCTGAGTGGCTGAAGAACAAGTTGACCACCATTGGTCTGCGTCCTATCAACAATATCGTCGATATCACCAACTACGTGATGATGGCACTGGGTCAGCCCCTGCATTGCTTCGATGCTGATATGGTAAAGGGTCATAAGATTGTCGTTAAGACTATGCCTGAGGGCACACCATTCCAGACACTCGATGGTGAGGAGCACAAGCTCTCTGACCGCGATCTGGCTATCTGCAATGCCGAGGAGCCAATGTGTATCGCTGGCGTATTCGGCGGTAAGGGTAGTGGTACCTACGAGACTACCAAGAACGTGGTGCTGGAGTCGGCTTACTTCCATCCCACATGGATTCGTAAGTCTGCCCGTCGTCACGGACTCAGCACCGATGCTTCATTCCGCTTTGAGCGTGGTGTAGATCCCAATGGTACTATTGACGCCCTAAAATATGCTGCTCAGCTCTGCAAGGAGTTGGCTGGCGGTAAGGTGTCGATGGAGATCAAGGACGTCTATCCCGAGAAGATGGAGAATGCCAAGGTTACCCTCAACTTCAACTATGTTCACTCACTCATTGGTAAGGAGATTCCCGTAGAGACCATCAAGAGCATCTGCGAGAGCCTAGAGATGAAAGTGCTCAGCGAGACTGCTGAGGCTTTGGAGTTGGAGATTCCTGCCTATCGTGTGGATGTTCAGCGTCCTTGCGACGTAGTAGAGGATATCCTGCGCATCTATGGCTATAACAATGTAGAGATTCCTACCCAGCTGAAGTCAAGCCTTGTCATCAAGGGCGACGAAGACCAGAAGCACAAGTTGGCTAACCTCGTTAGCGAGCAGCTGGTGGGTGCTGGCTTCAACGAGATTCTGAACAACTCGTTGACCAAGGCTGCCTACTATACAGAAGAGCAGCAGGCTCAGTTGGTGAAGATTATGAACCCGCTGTCAAGCGACCTCAACGTAATGCGTGGCACCCTGTTGTATGGCGGTTTGGAGAGCATCGAGCACAATGCCAAGCGTAAGAATGGCAACTGCCGTTTCTTCGAGTTCGGAAATGTGTATAGCTTCGACCCTGAGAAAGAGAATCAGGACGACCCCATGCAGGCCTACAAGGAGCAGAATCACATGGCTCTGTGGCTGACAGGTAAGCGCGTCGAGGGCTCTTGGGCTCACCAGAACGAGGATACCTCTTATGCTGAGTTGGATGCCTACGTGAAGAATATTTTGGCACGTATCGGTGTACAGTCTGGTATGCTGGTTAGCAAGAAGTCAGAGAATGCTATCTTCTCTGCTGGTCTGACCATCGAGAACCGTGGTGGCAAGAAACTCATCGAGATGGGTGTGCTGGCCAAGAAGCTGCAGAAGCAGTTCGACATCGATACTCCAGTTTATTATGCTGAGCTCAACTGGACTGCGCTGATGAAGGTCATCCGCAAGCAGAAGGTGCTCTACACAGAGATTGCCAAGTATCCTGCTGTTAGCCGCGACCTCGCCCTGCTCATCGACAAGAACGTAGAGTTCGCCCAGATTGAGCAGATAGCCCGTCAGACCGAGAAGAAGTTCCTCAAGAAGGTCGAGCTCTTCGACGTCTACGAGGGCGACAAGCTGCCTGCTGGCAAGAAGTCGTATGCCGTCAACTTCATCCTCCAGGATGCTGAGAAGACCATGGGCGACAAGCAGATCGAAGCCATCATGAGCAAACTGATTCAGAACCTGAAGAAGCAGCTTAATGCCGAGCTGCGCTAATTAAAAATTAAGCATTAAGAATTAAGCATTTAAAATATGGGAAGAGCATTTGAATATCGCAAAGCTGCGAAACTGAAGAGATGGGGCCACATGGCCAAGACATTTACCAAGATTGGCAAGCAGATTGCCATTGCCGTAAAGGCTGGCGGTCCAGAGCCCGACATGAACCCTGCACTGCGCGCCTGCATTGCTAACGCCAAGCGCGAGAACATGCCGAAGGACAACATCGAGCGTGCCATCAAGAACGCTATGGGTAAAGACCAGAGCGACTATAAGGAGGTAACCTACGAGGGATATGGCCCTCACGGAGTAGCTATCTTCGTTGACACCCTGACCGACAACACCACCCGTACCGTGGGTGACGTTCGCTCAGTATTCAACAAGTTCAATGGTAATCTGGGTACTCAGGGTTCTCTGTCGTTCCTGTTCGACCACAAGTGCGTATTCACCTTCAAGAAGAAGGACGGTCTGGATATGGACGAGATGATTCTCGACCTGATTGACTACGGAGTAGAGGATGAGTACGACGAGGACGAGGAGGAGAACAGCATCACCATCTATGGCGATCCCTCAAGCTTTGGTGCCATCCAGAAGCACCTGGAGGAGAACGGCTTCGAGGTAACCGGTGCTGAGTTCACTCGCATTCCTAACGACCTGAAGGACGTTACTCCTGAAGAGCGTGAGACCATCGACAAGATGATTGAGAAGCTCGAAGACTTCGACGATGTACAGACTGTGTACACCAACATGAAGCCCGAGGGCGTTGAAGAGTAATAACGGTTATCGGTTAACGATAATCCGACTTACGGAACGTAGCTTCAAAGAGCTTCGTTCCGTTTTCTTTTTCTGAATAGTAGGCGTAGCGGAACGAGTAGCCAGCATCCTTGTACAGCTTCAGGTTCGTCGAGTTCTTTACCTCCAACAGTAGCATTTCGCGGAAGTGTGCGCTGTCAATCCTTGCAGTATCGTCCAGCGCTCCGTTCAGCGTGTACATATAGCTGATGGTATGCGTCGACTTCTCAAACGTCATGCTATCCAAGACGATATCCTGAGCTACCGCGCGCGGACAGTTCTTCTCTGTGAACTCCTTAGCCTCGCGGGCACAGCGGTCTTCCAGCGACTCCTGACAGGCCGTCAGCAGCACGATGCTCATTAGTAATAGTACAGTCTTCTTCATCGTTAATAATTTCTCACCATTTGATATAGGTTATTAACATCTTGATACGATATGATGGCAGACGCAGTTATTGCAAAGATAGGATAGGAGTTAGAATAAACATTCTTATTAAGAATGGCTTCGAGCAGGGTCTTGGCATCTTGATAACGGTCAGCTCTTTCAATATAGTATTTAGCCAGCACATATCGGATGACATCGGCAGACATTTTTGCCAATTGCTCAGGTGTCTCACAATTTCCCATGGGTTGCTGCTCGTTGAGGTTTTCTATAGCCTGCTGCAAGGCAGTCTCTATATTCTCAATATTAGCATATCTATTATCCAGCACCTTTCCCAAAGCCCAATAGCCTATTAGTACATCATCCAGGTGATAGACGGTAACGTCAGGAGAAGAGGGGTTCAGTTGATGTGCATCTTGTATTAACAGATTGAGGCTCCCACGATCCCAGAGCAGTCCTTCTTTAATCATCTTAAACTTTTGTTCTCCCATTGCTGTCAGCAACTTTCCGTTGGGGTCACCAGTTTGCTTGACAGGAATTTTAGCCACTAAGGTGCCCAAATAGTCATAAAGCCAAATGGTTTCGCCCCTTACATCCTGATAAGATGCAGGGTCAACCGTAACGATGAGGGTATTATCGTCAGTCAGTTCTTTGTGGCAGGAAATATCTTGGCCCGTGAGTATGAGATATCCAATTGAAGGGTTGGTATTAACCCCCATCTGTGGTGTCAGATACAGCTTGACATCGCTGTTATAGGTAATCGTGAAAGTACCGCCTTCAGCAGGAGCCTCTATGCTTGTCTGGCTGAGCGTTACAGGTTTGTCGGGGTCATGAGACTCATCGCCTGCTGTGCCGTTGTTGTCCCAGTCAACATAATACACCAAATCTTTGACTGTGATATCATGGTTCAACTCCTTGTAGCGGTCAATCAGATGCTGGCGAATATCCTTCAGCTTGTTTGTCAGTTTCTCCTTGTCTTTGTTAATCTGTTCCTTGTTGGCTTTGCTGAACTCTCCGCTGGCAGCAAAGTCTTTACAGAGTTTGGCCAGGTATTCAGTAAACTGAGCCTCGCTGCGCTCGCCCAACAGTAGGGCAGAGGTGACAATGAGTGCAGCAGCCTCGTCAGTACCTGCAGCCACAGAGAATTGCGAGACGTCAGCAGTATTCAGGTTCTGCAGACCAAACGCTTTGAGCAGTTCTTCCTGCGCCTGAGCGTTGGCATCAGCAAAAGAGGCACCGTCCTTAATCAGATTGAGTACACGCTGATACTTCAGATGCGTCAGCAGGTTTACGTTCACGCTACTCTTGTCACGCAGGTCGACCACGCTCTGCAACGTAATCTGTCCGTTCGACAAGGCACCCTTGTACTCATTATAGAAATAGCCGTTCACGCTGAGACGTGCAAAGGGTTCAGCGAATTTCTCCGCATTAAACGAGAACGAGCCCATATCGTCGGTAATCGTTGCCGAATAGGTGCTGCCTACGGCATGCATCTTCTCGTTCAACGGCTGCATGCTGATGACGGAGCCACTAATAAACGGACCCTTCTCCACTTGGCCTTTTACCTCAAATTCCGTGGGAGTGTAAGTCTCGCTACTGCCGTTACCATTACCTTCCCCTTCCATTTCCTTGGTGAAAAAATTGTCGTGTTTCACACAAGAACATACTGCCAACAGGGCAAGGCATAAACAAAAAGGAGCTATTCTTTTCATGCTAATCATTATCTATTATTACAAGGGTAGTCAGTAAATTGTCTGCAAATTTACAATATTTTTTCGATAAACGATAGTTTTCGTTTCGTTTCTTGCGTAATTCCGTCAAAAGTCGCTTAAACCATCCTGACTAATCTTCGTCTATACTAATAACAATTATTATCAACTCATTAACCCATAAGACAAATGAAGAAAGTTTATTTCGCAGCATTGCTCTCCATCACGATGATGACTGCCAATGCACAAGAGCCAAACATCCCCATGTTTGGTAATCAGCAGAAAATCGATGTCAAGTACGATGAGTACAAGGCTGCTCCTCAGGGCTTTGACCAAGAGCGCGAGGGCATCGCCAAAGGTACCGTTCAGCTCATCGAGTACCAGTCTGCATCAGTAGGCACCACCCGCAAGGCCAATGTCTATCTGCCTCCCAAGTACGACGCTAAGAAGAAGTACAGCGTGCTCTACCTGCTGCATGGCATTGGTGGCGACGAGAACGAGTGGTACAAGGATGGTGGTGTGCCCAACATCATTATGGACAACCTCTATGCTGACGGCAAGGTAGCCGACATGATTGTCGTTATGCCTAACGGTCGTGCACAGAAGGATGACTCACGCAGAGGAGGTTTTGGCTCTTTCGCTGCTTTTGGTGAGTTCGACAAAGACCTTATCGGCAGCCTCATTCCTTATATCGAGAAGAACTACAGCGTCTATACCGACAAGGACCATCGTGCCATCGCTGGTCTGTCGATGGGTGGCGGCCAGTCGCTCAACTTCGGACTGGGCCACATGGATGTCTTCGCTTATGTCGGTGGCTTCTCTTCAGCTCCCAACACCATGCGTGCTGCCCAACTCATTCCCGATGTGGACAAGGTGAAGAAGGAGAACAAGCTGCTGTGGATGGTCTGCGGTGGTGCCGACGGCCTGATCAACAATAGCGCACAGCTCAAGGCCTTCTGCGATGAGAATGGCATTCCCTGCACCTTCATCAACTATCCTGACCAAGGCCACAACTTCGTCGTCTGGAAGTACGGCCTCTACAGCTTTGCCCAGCTGATTTTCAAATAATCGTCCATATTGTTTAGATTATAAATGACTCATTGGGACTCTTGCCCCTTTGAGTCATTTCCATTGAGGTCTTGGCATATTTCTTCAGCCATTCGCGAGCAACAGACAAAGTATAAGCCCTGCCAAGCTTCTTCACCCCCTGCCAATAACCGCGAACTACGCTGCGGATGCTTGTCTCCATTACCTTCGTTACATGGATTACGGCATGCAGGTGGTCGGGCATCAAGCAGAATTGCAGAATGCGGATTGCAGGATAGTGCCTGCACATTACGTAAAGCTCATCTACGACCGCATTGCCCAAGACCGTCCGCTCTATCCTTGCATTCGTGGGGTTATTCTCAGGAATCACCAATGTCCCCAACAACGGCTCACGCGATGGAACCGTCAGCGTGATATGATACACTCCGATGCCCCTCCATGCAGTCCCAGACTTCTGCCATTCCCATTTCTCCTGCTCAGCCATTTACCTTATTATAATATTATAGCTAGAAAATTCGATATCTGCTTGCAAAGATACAAAAAACTAATTAATCTTCACTAATGTATATGGGCAAATCATTGTAACGAGGTTCATCCTTTAGCACTTTGAGTGCTACATCTTGCCACGTCTTGCATTTGAAATAAGGTGCATGAGCCATCTTGATGTGAAGGTTACGCACATTGATGTGGTATGGATATGCCAACATGGCGCAACGCTCACCAATATCCACCTTCATTTCGTCACGATCCAAGTCATAGAACACATTACCAATGACGACAACCTTACTCGTATAGTACATCTGAATAGGGCAATTATCAAGAATATAGTAATAGTCATCGCCTCTCTCAGCAAAGTTGTTTACTCCTGCAATAAAGACAGATCCCTTGTAGTTTTTATTGGGATGTCTGGCTCTTCCCATGCCGCCATTAGAGATGAGGCTCGTATTCATGATGACGTTTGCTTTGACTACGTCGCCAGTATAAATTATCTTGCCTCTGTCATCAAGATAACCTGTATAAATGCCAGCAAAGATAACAGGGAATATCTTGATGTCTTCAAATATCTCTAGATTCTTTAATGCACCATAGAGTTTGAAATCGTCTAACGTCAGATGCTCTTTCTGTGTGCTCCGCTGTGTCCAATAGTACATTTTGTCGTGGTAAAAGAACAAATCGCAGACGCTGGTATAGCCGAAACTTCCGTCATCATTAATAAATCTGACTTCGACATCTTCACCAAAGTGCTCGACATCATCTCCCATGGCACATTTCTCCAGAAACTCGTTGCACATCAGCTTCAAATTCTCCAAACTTAAAACTCTTACTTTCATACTTCATTCCTTTTAGTTTGACAGTACAAAAGTAAGAGTAGATGTGGCAAGAACGTTGCACAGTCTATATGTTTTTATTTATAAAAAGTTCTTCAACCTTTTCTCTTAATGTGCAATCATTATATAAATCCGTCCATACCTTATCCAAAGAAACATGCATGATATCTCTGAAATCTCCCTTCGTAGATAATTTTATGTATTTCTCGTCTGATAGTTTTGTAAACATGAGATGTAGCTCTGTCTTTATCATATTAAGCATCTTCATTTTAGACAGAATTGTATTTTCGTTTTCTGTATAAGATACCTGAGCAGCCAGTACGTTGTTACTGCTGGTTTTCCCTAATATGTCTAAGACAGGAAAATTTAATTGACCGTTTTCTATGTATACTTTTTCCAACCGAATAATCTCGTCTGCATATTTTGATTTTAGCCAAAGAGTACACAAATCTTCAATTCTTTCGTTGGGGAAGTTTTGTAATGTAAGTGTAATAGGTGTTTTGTCTTTTATGAAATGATATAATTCGTTGACTGCAGTAGCTCTGTTAAGGACAGGCCCTAACGTTACATTTGAAGGAATTAATCCATTTAGAATGGTATATTGGTTTTTAGGTATTGTTATAACAGAATCTGCATCTAATTCTAAATAGAACAACTCATAAATACTATCTTTCTTTGATTCTATTGAACTACCTTTTCTGATAATACCTATTTTCTTTTCTGGTTTATTCCCAGTTCCTTTACCGTCGTCTTTATATTCTAGTATAATTAAGACATCTTGTTCCTTTGCTAAATGGGCTAGTTTTATAAATCTGTCAACGTAGCTTGGGGCATGTGAAACCTTTTCTCCTTTAAGTAGAGTTTCGTAACAATGCTTGTCCCATGTTTCTGTGTATAGAATTGTTATAGGGCAACGATTATGTTCATACAAAGATGTTACATCTTTATATTGTGGCATTTTGCTTCCTAAATCAATATAGTTACATCTGAAAAGCCATACAGGCATGTTGTTAGTAATATTCATACATTTAAAAGTTATTAGTTGCATGCAAAGATACTATTTTTATGGCAAAAACATTGCACAGTCTCAAAATCTTTTGCTATATTTGCACAAAAATCTGTGTTTATGGCCAAAAATCTTTTAGCACGCTATATCTGGGAGGTTTCCACCATCTACAGAGCAAAGCGCATCACATTGAAGGAAATCAACGATAAATGGTGTGATTCTCCATACTATGATGGTAAGGATATACCAAGGCGTACGTTCGACTACCATCGGAAAGAGATAGAAATGCTCTTCGACGTAAACATTGTCTGCGACAAGCACGACAATACCTACCGCATAGAAGATGACGAGGGTTTTAAAAATGGTGAGGTAAGACGCTGGCTCATTAATACGTTTGCTATGACCAATGCCATTCGTGAAGCCAGAGACCTTGACGATAGAATCTCCCTGGAGCAGATCCCTTCTGCTGAGCCATATCTCTCAACGATTATTCAGGCTATTCGTGAGCAGAAAGTACTTAACATGAACTATCAGAGTTTTGAGCGCGATGCTCTTACCCAACACGAATTAATGCCTTATGCTATCAAGCTGTTCCGTCTGAGATGGTATGTTATAGGAAAGGTAAAGGATAAAGACGGCATTCGGATATATGCCATGGACCGTATCAAGCATATAGAACAGACAGACGGGAAGTTTAAGTATCCCAAGCAGTTCAACGTTCATGAGTATTATCGTGACTCGTTTGGAATAATCATTGACGATACAAAGAAATGTGAACTAATAAGGATAAAGGTAATGAACCATCAAGCCGATTATTTCCGTTCGTTGCCTTTACACCCCACCCAAAAGGAGGTTGAAACGACTGCTGAATACTCCATCTTTGAATATAGGCTAAAGCCAACCTATGACTTTGAGCAGGAAATCCTTTCCCATCGTGAAGACGTGGAAGTCTTAGAACCCGCCTCGCTCAGAAAGGTTATTAAAGAGAGCATTATGAAGATGGCGAAGCTTTATGCGTGAAAAGACAGCTCAGACGGTCACGGTCACAGTTGTGACCATGTGACCGTTTCGAAGGGAAATTCTTAATTTTTAAGTTAATTATTTGGCCGTTTCATTTAAAGTTTGTATCTTTGCCGCAGATAACTTAAAAGTTAAGATCTGGCATGAAGCAGGAATACAGTATAGAATTACTGGAAGAGTATGAAAATGTCAACTTCTACAGTATTAGAATGGCTGGGGAGGAGTTGACAGAGCTGGAGGCTTTCTTCGAGAAATTCCCGGAGGGCTGCGAATATGATGATGAGATAGATGTCATTATTTCATGGATAGATCAGATTGCAGAACGTGGGGCTTTGGAACGCTACTTTCGTCCTGAGGGAAATTATGGTGATGGCGTAGGAGTCATTCCCATTGATGTGGGTAATAAACTCAGATTATATTGTTTGCGCCTCTCAGATAAGATACTTGTCTTTGGCAATGGAGGCGTGAAGGATGCGAGGACTTGGCAGGAAAGTGAAACGTTGGCTCCATACGTGAAGCTATTGGTAGATACAAGCCGTTTCATATCGTCAAGAATCAAGGATGGCACGATGGTGCTTGTGGATAAAGAAATAGTTGGAAATTTAAATTTTACGAGATATGAGGAGGAGTAGAGTGTTAGAAGAAAGGCGTAAACGGGTTAATCCTGAGATTCGTGAGTCAGTAGCCTTGTCTTTCCGTATTGTTGACAGAATACATGATATTCTGGAAGAAAAAGGACTGAAACAGAAGGATCTTGCTCTGAAATTGGGAAAGAGCGAAGCCGAAATCAGTAAATGGATGCGTGGTACACACAACTTCACGATAGATACACTTGTATCTATTGAGGAAGCCCTTGATGCCCCCATTGTTGAGGTGTATCATTCGCCTGCCTATGAGTTTGAACCAATGATAGCAGCGGAGCCTTAAGAAAAAACGCTATTTCGGCATCTGCTGCTTTCCCTGTGACAAATTAATTATGGAATTGCAGCATCTTTCGTATACAGCTATTACAGTTCTGTATTAGGCTAAGCCAGCTCTGTATTAGGCATATTTCTGCCGAAGGGCTTTAGGGAGTTTCGATACTATTAGTTTGTAAGACTCTTTGATCCATTCCATGATTTGTGAGTCTTCTAACTGCTCGTAGTACATGTCGCTCCAATGCTTTTTGTTCCAATGGAAAGCAGGAGTTACTGCCGAGAACTGAGCTCTAAGTTCCTCATTCCTGTCTGGTGACAACTTCAATGCGAGCCTTGGCTCTGAATCCTTCATGTCATGCTCGCCACCACCCAGCCATAGGCAAACGAATATTTTTCCTTCCAGTCGGAAGGTGATAATGTCATCATCAAATGGTTGGTCTTCTGTTACGCCATTGAGAGACAGGGTGTATTCTCGTACTTGTTCTATGTTCATAAGAGTATAACTTAGCTGTAATTAATAGTGTACTTAGTTGTGAAGCGGCAGCGTCATGACGAAACCTGTCAGAAGGACAAGCATGATGGCAATGATGGAGCTCTTTCCGTATTTCATTTGAATTGGAGGTTTTGGAGTCGTTTTGTTGTTTAGGTTGCACACTTTAAAGAAACAGGAGGATGTGCTTATTAATAACACACCCTCCTGTTCAGGGCGGAGAGTGAGGGATTCAAACCCCCGATACCCGAAAAGGGTATACCGGATTTCGAGTCCAGCGCGATCGATCACTCTGCCAACTCTCCGAGTAAGCGAACGCCAACGAGTAACACTCGATTGGCTGAGCGCGAGGAGAGTCAATTGGAAATTGAACTCTCCGAATTAGCGAATGCAAAGGTACTATATTATTCTGAAACGACCAAATTAATTTGCAAATAAATGAATATATTTGGCTATGTCACGGAAAATGAGTATCTTTGCAGGCGTTTAAGAAAACGTATACTTATATTTAAATATAAAAAGGAAAAAATGAAAGCATTTGTTTTCCCCGGACAGGGGGCACAGTTTGTTGGTATGGGTAAGGACCTGTATGACAACAACGAGACTGCAAAGGAATTGTTTGAAAAGGCTAACGAGATTCTCGGCTACCGCATTACCGACATTATGTTTGCTGGTACTGACGAGGATCTGAAGCAGACCAAGGTTACCCAGCCTGCCGTTTTCCTGCATAGTGTGATTTCTGCCTTCTGTATGGGCGACAAGTTCCAGCCTGAGATGACTGCCGGTCACTCACTGGGCGAGTTCTCTGCACTGGTTGCTGCTGGTGCGCTGTCGTTCGAGGACGGTCTGAAGCTGGTTTATGCTCGTGCTATGGCTATGCAGAAGGCCTGCGAGGCTGCTCCCTCAACCATGGCTGCCATCATCGGTCTGCCCGACGAGAAGGTCGAGGAGGTTTGCGCTGAGGTCAGCAAGATGGGCAAGGGCGTTTGCGTAGCTGCCAACTACAACAACCCTGGTCAGCTGGTTATCTCTGGTAACATCGACGCCATCAACGAGGCTTGCGAGCAGTTGAAGGCCGCTGGTGCTAAGCGTGCCCTGCCTCTGAAGGTGGGTGGTGCTTTCCACTCTCCACTGATGCAGCCCGCCAAGGACGAGTTGCAGGCAGCTATCGAGGCTACCGAGATTAAGGCTCCGAAGTGCCCCGTTTATCAGAATGTAGATGGTAAGCCTCATACTGATCCCGCTGAGATCAAGGCTAACCTGATTGCTCAGCTGACAAGCTCTGTTCGCTGGACTCAGAGCGTACAGAACATGATTGCTGATGGTGCTGACGACTTCACAGAGTGTGGACCTGGTAAGGCCCTGCAGGGTATGATTGCTAAGATCAACAAGGAAGTTGCTGCTCATGGCATCGAAATTTAATCTTTGAACTTTGAACTTTGAACATTGAACTTTGAACATTGAACTTTGAACTGTATGTTAAGAAAGGGCAATGTGGAGAATGACGTCTATGAGGTTGCACGAAGTTTTGCACTTCGTGTAGTCAGGATGTATAAGTTCTTGGTCAATGAGAAAAAGGAGTTCGTTATGTCCAAACAAGTCCTTAGATCTGGGACAAGTATTGGAGCAAATGTCTTCGAAGGGAAAAATGCTCAGAGTAGAGCAGATTTTACCAGTAAGATGAACATTGCCTTGAAAGAGGCGACGGAAACAGGTTATTGGCTTGATTTGCTTCATGAAGTAGAGTGTCTTGACGATAGCCTATTTGACTCTATGAATGACGATTGCAATAAGCTTATTGCAATATTGACAAAAATAGTAAAAGCCACAAAACAATAAGTTAAACTGATAATAAAATAAAAGCCCTATGCTCGACAATCAAAGTTCAAAGTTCAAAGTTCAAAGTTCAAAGGTAATAGTTTATCAAGTATTCACCCGTCTCTACGGCAATCGTAACACTACTCGCAAAGAGAATGGTACGATAGAAGAGAATGGATGTGGAAAACTGAACGACTTCACGCCCACGACCCTGAAGAAAATCAGGGAAATGGGCGTGAGCCATATTTGGTACACGGGCGTCATCCGTCACGCCACGCAGACGGACTACAGCCAGCACGGCATTCCCCGTCAGCATCCTGCTGTGGTAAAGGGAAAGGCAGGCTCGCCCTATGCCATTGCCGACTACTACGACATCGACCCTGACTTGGCGGTTAATGTGGACGAACGCATGGCGGAGTTTGAGGCTCTTGTAGCGCGCACGCACCAAGCTGGCATGAAGGTGATTATCGACTTCGTGCCCAACCATGTGGCTCGCCAGTACCACTCTATCTGCAAGCCTCAGGGCGTGAAGGACTTGGGCGAGGAGGACAATACCGACCACGGTTTCGACCCGCAGAACAACTTCTACTACTGTCCCGGTCAGCATTTCGCGCCTTACCTCGACCTGTATCAGGGAGAGAAGGAGGCTTACTACGAAGCGCCTGCCAAGGCTACAGGTAACGACTGCTTCCATAATGCGCCAGGCATGAACGACTGGTATGAGACGGTGAAGCTGAACTACGGCCTCGACTACTATGCAGGCAGAGTAGGGTACTTCAATCCTATTCCCAACACTTGGGACAAGATGACGGAAATCCTCTTGTTCTGGGCGCAGAAGGGAGTTGACGGTTTCCGCTGCGATATGGCCGAGATGGTGCCTGCCGCCTTCTGGCATTGGGCTACCGACAAAGTGAAGTATCGCTATCCGAATATCGTCTTCATCGGCGAGGTGTATAATCCTGCCGAATACCACAACTACATTGGTGCAGGCTTTGACTATCTCTATGATAAGGTGGGCATGTACGACACCATGCGTGCCGTGATGTGTGGCCATCAGTCTGCGCACGCCATCACGGCAGCCTGGCAACAGACGGACGACATCCGTCAGCACATGCTCTACTTCCTGGAGAACCACGACGAACAGCGCATAGCCAGCGACTTCTTTGCTGGTGATGCCCGAAAGGGCGTGCCTGCCATGGTGGCCTCTGTGCTGATGCAACAGAACCCCTTCATGCTCTACGCTGGCGAGGAATATGGCGAGCGTGGTATGGATAAGGAGGGATTCAGCGGACGGGACGGTCGCACCACCATCTTCGACTATTGGAGCATCGACACGCTCTGTCGTGCTGCTAACAAAAAGTTGAAGTATGACGAGGAACAGCTGTTTAATATTCACAAGAAGACGTTGCAGATAGCTGGTAAGGAGAAGGCCGTGAAGGAGGGTGTCTTCTTTGACCTGATGTACGTGAACGGTCACCTGCAGCGCCAGTACGTCTTCCTGCGTAAAGCGGGTGCTGAGGTGTTGCTCGTGGTGGCAAACTTCGACGCGCTGCCTGTGACGCTGACGGTGAATATTCCGGCTCACGCCTTCGACTATCTCAACATGAAAGAGAAGAATGCTGTAGCTACTGATTTGCTGACAGAACAGAAAGTCAGACTCTCCTTGAAGCGAGATGCTGGCATTCCTTTAGTACTTGAACCGCTTAGTGCTATCGTGCTGAAATTCAAGGCATAATAAAAAGGGAGACTTTTGACGGTCTCCCTTTTGTTATCCTGTCTTTTTACCTTATTATACTTACATCTCATTGATGCTTCCAACGCCTGGGCGATGGGTGTTTTTGTGTTGGGGCTTGCCGCTATAGTTCAGCGAACCGACACCTGTCACGCTGCCCTCGATGCTCTCCTTGGCATGGCAGTTGATGCTACCCACACCTGATACCAGCGCCTTCACATTCTTGGCCTTCAGGTCGTTGGCCTCTATGCTGCCTACACCGCTGCAAGTCAGATCGGCATTGATGGTCTGTCCGTTGATAGAGATGCTACCCACACCGCTACAGGCTGCATTGACGTCGTCGGCAATGATCTTGTTGATTTCTATGCTTCCGGCACCAGAGTTGTTAATGTCCAGTCGGTCGGTATCCAGGCTGTCCATAGCTATTCTCGATACACCGCTGTTGGTCAGCTTGATCAGGTCGGTTGTATAGACCTTAATCTTAATCTGGCCGCCGTCCATGTTCAGTCTCTTTAGAGTAGACCTGATGTCCAGCCTGCTGTTCTTGCTTTCAAAGGTGATGTACTCAACGAAGTTGTCAGGAGCCGTCAGTTGTACCAGTCCGTTCTTGGACTTGTCTTGTATCACTTCCACGTTGCCCACACAATGCATGGCAATTTCCTCGAAAGACGATAGCTGATAGTCCTTGGTCACGATGTTTTCACTGGGAGCAAGACTCCATTCTCCAAACGTACATGAACTGAACGCCATTACACAAGCGATGAGAAGCAATACTTTTTTCATATTCTTATCTGTTTTTTTGTTGGTTGTTTAATTGGATCTTTTGCCTATTAGACGTCGCCTGTTGTGGAAAAGTTGCAAACTTTCTTGTTTTTTTTCAATTTAATTCGTATTTTTGTGCCCAAAATGTAAAAATAATGGCCGATTATATACTTAACGAGCACAACAAGGAGGAGTTTCCACCTGCACATACTGCCGAGCATCTGCTGAATCAGACGATGATTCGCATGTTTGATTGCGGACGTTCATTCAATGCCCACGTGGAGCGTAAGAAGAGTAAGATGAGCTTCCACCTCAGTCAGAAACCCTCACGACAGGAAGAGAAGGAGATTGAGCGACGGATGAATGAGCTGATAGAAGAAGACCTGCCTGTAACTTTCGAATTCGTTACGCGCGATAATCTGCCTGACGAGGTCTCGCTGGAGCGTCTGCCTGATGATGCCTCTGAGACCATCCGACTAGTTCGCATTGGCGACTACGATGTCTGTCCGTGTATTGGCAAGCATGTTCGCTCTACCTCACAGATTGGTCGCTTTGAACTCTTGGGAACGAACTGGGACGAACAGGAACACTCGTTCCGCGTAAGATTCAAGATTGTGTAAAATATAAATCCTCGCCAAACAGCGAGGATTTATGTTTTATAATGCGATCTTCATGAAGACAGGGAAGTGGTCTGAATAGGTCAGCTCCGTCTTGTAGTAAGAGATGCCCTTGATGCTCTGGTCGTGGAAGATGTAGTCGATGCGCACGGGCTTGTTCTTGCTGCGGTAGGTGTACATCCAGCCAGCTCCGCACTCTTTGAAACCATCCACCATATCGCCCTTGACGGTGTTATAGACGTATGAGTAGGGGATGTCGTTGAAGTCGCCACAGAGAATGATGGGCTTGTCAGACTCGCGCTTCTCGTTGGCAATGGTAATAGCCTGTCCTGAACGGAACATCATACCCATCATGTAGTTGCCGTAGATAGCGTTGAGCAGGCGGTTCTTGTCGAGTTCCTGATGTTGCTGGAGCATCGTCTTGCCAGCCTTGCGGAGTGTGCGGTTGATACCCGTTGTCTCCAGGTGGATATTGAAGACGCGGAACTCCGTGCCCTTGACGTCGATGTCTGCCCACATGGCGCTATTGTTGGTCTCATCAAAGAGGATAGTCTTGTTGGCGGTGATAGGATAGCGACTGTAGATGACCATATCTTCGCGACCTACCTGCATATAAGGGAAATACTCCTTGTAGCTGTCGGAATTCTTCTTGTCGCCACTAATCTCGTTATACTCCTGGATACAGAGGATATCGACCTTCTGACGACGCATCTCTGCCAGAATATCCTGAGCCATGAAGCCAGATGTCTCACGACCGAACATGGCCACGTTGTATGAGGCAATCTTCAGACCGCTCTGCGTGTTGTGCTGCGGGTCGTCAAGGCTGAACTGGTAGATGGTGCCGATATAAGGAATGCAGCAGGCAATGGTGAATACGGGGATGAGTGACAACAGCCAGCGGCGACGTATCAGCCAGTAGAAGATGAGCAGGAAATTGGCTACAATCAGTATGGGAAGAATGTAGACGCCAAGGGCGCGAGCGGTATTGCCTACGGGGGTTACGTCGCCTCCAAAGAGACCTACAAAGGTAAAGATGCTTACCACAATCTGAAGGACCAGAAACATGGTGGCAACATACTTGTAAACAGCTAATTTTCCCATAATAAGTGTAGTGCGGGTTTATTCCTTAACGTATTTCTGTACAACATCCAGCAAGTCTTCCACGCGGAACGGCTTAGCCATGAATTCGTCACAGCCAGCAGCCTTGGCTTCGCGGATATTCTCGTCGAAAGCATAGGCGCTGAGGGCCACAATGGGGATGTCGTGGTTGACTTCCTTGATGATGCGGGTGGCATCCAGTCCGTTCATGTCTGGCATGCGGATATCCATCAGAATCAGGTCGGGACGGTCGTCTTCGCAGAAGGTTACAGCCTCGATACCATTCACAGCGCGTACCAGGCGATAACGCTTTGATAGCACAATCTTGACAAGTTCGAAGTTGCTGTCCTCGTCTTCTGCCACCAGAATCAGCGGAGCATTCTTGACGTCGGTCTTGGTGCTGACGCGGATAGTGCGTGAGTTGGTAGTGATACGGCTGTCCTTTCTCAGACCACCGATAGTACCCTCGAACGGCAGGATGAAGGTAAACGTAGAACCTTCTCCTATCTTGGAGCTGACATTGATGCTACCACCCATCTTTTCAACGATAATCTTACAGAGCGCTAAGCCCAGGCCGTAGCCGTTCTGCTGCTCTGCATCGCGAGACATATAGGTGGTGAAAATATGCTTCAGGTCTTCCTCGGCAATACCGGAACCGGTGTCGGTGACATAGAATTCCACCTCCTGACCATCGTTAATCAGACGATAGCCATAGGTGATGCTGCCTTCTGAAGTGTGTTTCAGGGCGTTGCTGATAAGATTGGAGAAAATCTGGGTAAGACGGTTGGCATCGGTGTTGAGCGTGATGTTCATGGTGGGATTAGACCACGTCAGACGCACATTCTCTGAACAGCGGAACTTGAAGATCAGTTGGATATTCTTACAGAGTTCGCTGAGGTCGGTCATGCTCTTGTTGATAGTAATCTCACCGGCTTCCACACGCGACAGATCGAGAATTTCATTGATCAACGCCAGTACACGACCATTATTGCTCTCAATAATCTCCATGTACTTCATGCGCTCTTCGGCAGAGTCGGTCTCTGCCATCACGCGGGCAAAACCCTCAATGGCGTTCAGTGGGGTGCGGATTTCATGGCTCATGTTGGCAAGGAAGAGTGACTTCATACGACTTGCCTGCTCAGCTTTCTGAGCTTTCTCTTCAAATTCGTTGATTCGTTTTTTAGCAGCGTCTAACTCCTGCTGAGTAGTCTGCAATTGTGCGTTCGCTTCTGCTATATCCTTTAGAAGCATCTCTCTTTCGTTCTGGCCCATTTTCTTCAATTCGTATTATACCTTGCAAAGGTACTACAAATCTTTCAAACAACCATCATTTTTTCACAATTTTTTATCCTCTTTTTGCTTTCTCCCATGTTCCACCGCCTCGATGAGTCTTCAGATAGCGCATACCACGAAAGACATTGATGTTCATGAAGAGGAAATAATAGGGCACGTAGAGCAGCTTGTTCTTCTTACCGCGTTGCTCCAGCAGATAGCCACCGAAAGCGGCCAGATAGAACAGAATCTGGAATATCCAAACGATGGTGTAAACTGTTCCGGCTTTCATCATGACCAGCGCCACGTTGAGCGGTATGAGGGCTATCAGCGCGATGGGGGTAATGCTCCAACGGAGTACGCGGTGGGAAACGAATTGGAAGGCTACTCTCTTGGAGGTATTGAAGGGATTCATCATGTCACGCAACCACCATGAACTCTGTAGTCCTCCTGCTGCAATGCGACGCTTGCGCTTGGACTCTTCCTCTAAGTTTGCAGAACCGTATTCCATGGCATAAGCCTTTGATGTATAAGCTATTCTGTAACCTTGTTCAACTAATTTCATTGACATGACGAAGTCGTCGAGCAGGGCCCTTTCTGGCATGGGCTCATAGAGTTTTGTGCGGATAGCGTTGAGTTCTCCAGCAGCACCCATAGCGGAATAAAGTTCGCTGTCAAGACGCTTCAGTGTGCTCTCATATTTCCAATAGAGACCTTCTCCTTCTGCGGCAATCTCTCCTTCATGGCGTGACATCACTCGTTTCTCGCCAGCCACACAGGCTACCTTGGGGTCTTGCATGCAACGCACAATTTCGCGGATGGCCTCACGATTTACCAGCGTGTTGGCGTCCGTCATCACGGTAATCTCGCTCTTTACGTGACTGATGCCGTGGTTCAGGGCGGCAGTCTTTCCGCGTCGTTCAGGAGAAAAGATCACCTCTACGTCGGGATAGGCCTTGAGGCGTTCGTTGGTATCGTCGGTAGAACCGTCGGTCACCCAGATAATATGGAGTTTCTCCTTGGGATAGTCTAAGTCGTGGATGTTCTGCATCTTCATCTCCACTACGTCTTGCTCGTTGTAGGCACACACCATGAAGGCAACGTCGGGCAGTTCGCTGTCAGCGGGCAGCTTCATCTGTTTAGGCGCTCCCTTGATGAGGCGTTTCAGAAGAACCAGCAGGTAGAGTATAATGCCGTAGCCTACATAGGTGTATATGCAGATGATAAGGCTTGCCCAGAAAAATATCTTCAGTATTGTCACGGTCGTAGAATATTTGTTTCTTCTGCAAAGGTAAAAAGAAATCTCCGAACCAACAAGTGATTCGGAGATTTTTTTAGTGTTGTCGGGTAGGGAATGGTCCCTACGAATTTGTCTCAATGTCTTCCTGCATATCAATGAACTGGTGTTCTTTGTCGTAAAACTCATACTGGAGGAATGCCAGTTTCTGCGAGGGAACGATTCGGATGCCCCAGCCGTACTTCATCTGCCATTGGCGCTTCAGCGACCATAAGCCTTTGTTGATATAGGCGGCCACATAAGGATGAACGTGCAGACTGAATGTCCGAATGCCAATCTTGTTGACCAGGCGGTCAATCTTGCTCTCTAACTGATCCGTAAACAGGATGGACGACTTGATTTTTCCCTTACCAAAGCAGGTAGGGCAGGTTTCTTCTACATTGACATCCATTGCCGGACGAACGCGCTGACGCGTAATCTGCATCAGTCCGAACTTCGACAGCGGTAGGATGTTGTGGCGTGCTCTGTCTTTCTGCATGTTCTTGCACATGCGCTCATAGAGCAGTTGTCGGTCTTCGGCGAGGTTCATGTCGATGAAGTCTACCACGATGATGCCACCCATATCCCTGAGTCGCAACTGACGTGCCAGCTCATCAGCAGCACCGAGGTTGACCTCCAGCGCGTTCTGTTCCTGACCGTTTTCTGCGCGAGTGCGGTTGCCTGAGTTGACGTCGACGACGTGCATGGCCTCTGTGGACTGGATGATAAGATAGGCTCCACGCTTGTAGTTCACCGTCTTGCCAAAGCTGGACTTAATCTGCTTGGTGACGTTGAAATTGTCGAAGATGGGCACCGTGCCGGTATAGAGCTTTACGATGTCTTTCTTCTCGGGAGCAATCATCGAGACGTAGTCCTTCACCTGATTCATGATGTCGGCATCATTTACATAGATACCGTCGTAGGTGGGGTCAAACAAGTCGCGTAGCATGGCTACGGCGCGTCCTGTCTCTTCAAAGCACAACTGGGGAGTCTTGGTGGCTTTCTGGGCCTTGGTAATCATGTCTTCCCAGCGCTTCATGAGGGTCTTCAACTCGTTGTCAAGCTCTGCCACGCGCTTGCCTTCGGCTGAGGTGCGTACAATAACGCCGAAGTTCTTGGGGCGGATGCTCTGGACGAGCTGCTTCAGACGGGCTCTCTCCTCGCTTTTCTTGATTTTTGACGAAACCGATACTTTATCTCCGAAGGGGATCAGCACCATGTAGCGTCCTGCAAAACTGATGTCGCACGACAGACGCGGACCCTTGGTGTTGATGGGCTCCTTGACAACCTGTACCAAAATCTCCTGACCCTGTTTCAGCATAGTGATGCTGCCTTCCTTGGGAAGGTCGGGCTGACGGGTTGCCTTTGCAATGGGATAAAGATTCTTCTTGTCGCTTTGTACCTGTTTAAGGTATTTCTCGTAAGAGCTGAATTGAGTACCTAAGTCAAGATAGTGCAAGAAAGCATCGCGCTCAGAACCTACATCAACGAAGCAGGCATTGAGGCCGGGCATGAGCTTGCGCACCTTGCCCAGATAGATGTTGCCGACCGAATAGCTGGCCTCTTCGCGCTTCTCGTTCTGGTATTCTACCAGATTCTTGTCTTCGAGCAAGGCGATAGAAATCTCTTTCGGCTGGACATCGATAATTACTTCACTTGTCATTCTCTTGTCGTTTGGTGTTCTTTACAGGAAAGGAGCGCTCCGTCGAACAAAATGCTCTCGGGCGCACTCCTTTCATTTTCTCTCTTGTTTAGCGTCAGAGCTTACTTGCTCTTATGACGATTCTTGCGCAGTCTCTTCTTACGCTTGTGAGTAGCCATCTTGTGGCCCTTCTTTTTCTTTCCGTTTGGCATAATACTAATAGCGGGCTTGAATGCGGGGATGTCGTGAGCGTCGATAACCAGTGTGGTGTTCTTCGAAATGTTACGTGCGGTCTTCTTTGCACGGTGCTTCACAATGAACGTGCCGAAGCCACGAAGGTAGACATTCTCCTTACGTACACTCATGCAGTCACGAATCTCTTCCATAAAAGCCTCTACTGTAGCGGCTACATCCTTCTTGGGAAGGCCGGTATCTTCAGCAATCTTGTTGATGATTTCTGCTTTTGTCATCTTTGTATTTTCTTATGTGTTTAATTTTCGGACTGCAAAGTTACTGTTTTTCAACGTAATATGGAAATTTTCCACTAACTTTTTTTCAAAAATCTACTTTTTTTCATAACTTTGCCTATGAAACAGGCGAAATTACTCCGTCTTGGAAATAAAAACAAACCCGATTGTTTTGTATTTCGCTCGACTTTTCGTAACTTTGCACCAAATTTAGGGTATTAGGATATGAAACAGACAAAGATTGTTGCTTCGGTCAGTGACCGCCGCTGTGATGTAGATTTTATTCGCCAGCTTTTCAATGCCGGTGTTAATGTGGTGAGAATGAATACAGCTCATGCGTCAGCGGAGGGTATAAAGAATATAATAAGGAACGTGCGCGAAGTAAGTCCTCACATTGGTATTCTGATTGATACCAAGGGGCCAGAGGTGCGTACTACGGGTTGTGATGCGCCTATTGAGTACAAAACGGGCGATGTCGTCAAACTTTTTGGACGTCCGGATATCAATTCCACTCATGATATCGTCAATCTCTCGTATGAGAATTTTGCTGCTGATATTCAGGAGGGTGACCATGTGCTGTTTGACGATGGCGCTTTAGACATGCTGGTTATTGGTATCAATGGTCCTGCGGTGATTGCACAGGTACAGAACGACGGCGTATTGGGTTCTCACAAGAGTGTCAATGTTCCTGGTCGCCATATCGACCTGCCTGCCCTGACCGCCAAGGATCGTAAGAATATCATGCTGGCCATAGAACAGGATATTGACTTCATTGCTCACAGCTTCGTGCGCTCTGCTGCTGATGTCCGTGCTGTACAGGCCATTCTCGATGCATACAATTCTGACATCAAGATTATCTCGAAGATTGAGAACCAGGAAGGTGTCGACAATATTGACGAGATTATCGATGCCTCTTACGGTATTATGATTGCACGCGGTGACTTGGGTATTGAGGTACCTATTGAGCGCATCCCTGGTATTCAGCGTCAGATTATCCGTAAGTGTGTGCAGAAGAAGAAACCCGTGATTGTGGCTACACAGATGCTTCATTCGATGATTCAGAATCCTCGTCCTACTCGTGCTGAGGTAACGGATATTGCCAATGCTATCTATTATCGCACCGATGCCCTGATGCTTTCAGGTGAGACGGCCAGTGGTAAGTATCCTGTAGAGGCTGTTCAGACGATGGCTGCTATTGCTGAGCAGGCTGAACGTGACAAGATGCGTGAGAATGATATCGAAGTACCTCTCTCTCCTGATTGCGATGTTCGTGAGTTTATGGCTCGCTCGGCTATTGAGGCTACTGAGAAGCTGGGCGTAAAAGGTATCATCATCGATTCGAATACAGGAGATACGGCACGCAATCTGGCTGCCTTCCGAGGCCCTAATCCTGTGTTGGCCATCTGTTATAACGATAAGTTGCAGCGCTTGCTGAACCTTTCGTATGGTGTCATCCCTGTCTTGCAGAAAGAGCACATCGCCCCTCAGCAACTCTTCCTTGTTGCTGTCCGTATGTTGCGCCAGAAAGGCTATGTTGATCTCAACGACAAGATTGCTTACCTCAGCGGTAATATGGGTGCTGGTGGTACTACGAAATTCCTTGAAATAAATACGGTAAAAGAAGTGTTCGACCAGAACTATCAGTTTCATCTGCCAAAGATGTAAATCTGTCGAGATACTTCCATAATCTGTCAGTTTTATTCGTTAATCTCCAAATATTTTTTGACAAATATTTGGAGATTAGCATTTTTTTGCTTATCTTTGCCCGCACTAAAACTATTAAAATAAGAAGCTCTCATGTTTAAGAACCTCATCAGATACTTTTGGCTGATGTTGTTGATGCTGTTGGTGGGTGTCAACGTGTTGGCTAGTGATGAGAATTTAGTCTTTATATCTTATGATGCATCTAATGGTTTGGCGGATAATGGCGTACAGATTGTACGTAGCACCAAAACCGGCAGAATACTGATTTTTACCATTGGTCATATCAACTTCTACGATGGTGACAGTTTTGTCCATATTGATCCGTCAAATCGTGATGTTATAAAACTGCCAGGTTATCAGGGTGGCTACCAGTTGTTTTTTGACAAGTATCACCACCTGTGGGGAAAGAATCGGGGCGTGTTGGTGTGCGTAGACTTGCTGACGGAGCGTTTCATGCCCAATGTGAGGGGTGTGTTGCAAGAGATGGGTGTAACGAAACCTGTTGACGATCTCTACGGAGATGGCGAGTGTAACATGTGGTTCCGTAGCGGTAAACAACTGTCTGACCCTAAGATGGGCAAGGAGTTTACCATTCGTGCAGAAGCCACTCTGCAGGATGTCGACCTTTATGCTGATAGTCTGCTGATGTTGTTCCATGCTGACGGTTCGGTAGGCGTCTATGACTATAAACATCCTCACTATCTCTATAAAGATGATGCCTTCAAGACTGCAGAAGAGAAAGAGCGCTATGCCAAGTCGTCGATTCTGTGTCTGGTGGGTAACCAGTATTACCAGATTCGTAATGGTGAGGAAACGGCTGTGTTGATGTGCTATGACATCAGTGAACGTCAGTGGAAAAAGGTTTTGGAAACTCCCTTCCAGATGAGAGACCTGTATCCGAAGGAGGATAGACTGTATATCGCTTCAGAGCGCGGCTATCTGGTTTATTACTACCAGACGGGTGAGGTGAAGCATTATGAGACGGTGAAGCTCTCTAAGGGGCGTGCCATGATTCCTGACATCAACTCTTTGATGTTCGACCGTCAGGGTGGTTTGTGGATGGGTACCAAGAGGCGTGGCTTGCTCTATGCCAAGGCTTATCCTAGTCCGTTCTCTTCCATCTCTATACAGTCTCCGGAGGCAAAGCCTTACCTTAAGTTGCTTGACAAAAAGAGTGTGCTGGACAAGGCTTTGCCCTATAAGCTAAACTGTGTGCTGTCTGATAGTCGTGGTTGGTTGTGGAAGGGTACCTATACAGGATTGGTACTGGAACGTCCAGGCAAACCAGAGAAGGTTTTCGATCGTAAAGACGGATTGATAAACGAGGTTATACATGCGATTATCGAGGATGATGAACACCACATTTGGATTTCTACCAGCTATGGCGTAGCTCGTCTGTACGTAAAAGATGAGGGTGTCTCACATGTGGAGGTTTATATTAATAAAGACAACATCCCTAACGATGCTTTCCTCGACAGGCGGGCTGTCAAAATGGATGATGGTACCATTGTGATGCAGACCATTGACCATGTCATCGTGTTTAATCCAGCCCATTTCCAGGGTGAGCATTTCGGAGATATGGCGCTCTATCCTAAACTGTGTAGGGTAATGGTCAATGGTGTCTATGTGGAAGCTGGTGCCCAAATTGATGGTAAGGTCATTTTGGAACGTAGTGCTTCACGTACTCATGAGTTCCATGTGAACTATAATCAGAATTCATTGTCGTTGATCTTCTCCGGACTTAATTATTTGCGCCCTGTACAGACCTATTACCGCGTGAGAGTGAAAGGCGTGACAGGCTATAACAATTGGCGAATCCTTTCTTATGGAAAGTCTGGAGGACTGGTTGATAAAAACGGAATGCTCCATCTGCCGTTAGTGGCCATGAAACCTGGCGACTATGTCATTGAGCTACAGACGTCTATGTGGCCAGACAAGTGGGCGGTGGAACCTTATACTTGGATTGTTCATGTGGAGCAACCATGGTGGCGCACCACTGGACTCTATATCCTGTTTGTCATAGTATTGGTGGTTCTGGGAGCACTTAACTTCTTCTATTTCAACCGTAATACGAAGTTGCGTATGCGCTGTCAGGATGGTGAGGAAGATATGATACGTCGTGTACGTGGTTTTGCCGACCGTTGTGTTGAGTTACATAGCGAAGAGTTGGCGCCAGCTACAGCTACAGAACATAATGAACTCTTGGCAGATGATACTTCAGATAGTCATGCCTTTGATGAGGTCATGCTGAAACTGGTTCCTTATGTCAGCAAACACCGTAAAGAGCGTTCTCGTTTCCAGGCACTTGCTGACCAGGCGGGGATGAGTAAGGGTGAACTGTATGTCTTGCTGGCTAATCACATTGACAAGAATCCGCGCATGTTGATTAGTAAGCTTCGCCTGCAGGAAGCTGCTGAGTTGTTGCAGACTACTGATATGTCGGTGGAAGATATTGCTGACAGTCTGCACTTTGCCTCGCCCAACTTCTTTGTGACGTCATTCTATCATCGCTATCACGCGACGCCACAAGCCTATCGTAGTGCTAACGACTTGTAGCCTACCAGTCGCCACGTACGACCTCCCACTTCTTTGTAATAGACCAATACCTGATAGCAGTTCTCTGTCTGGTAAAAGTTTCCTTCCGAAGGTGGTATCTGTCCGTCGGCGGTGATATAGCGATAGTTGTAGTAGCCTTGTTTCTGAAGCAGAGCGGTATAGTAGACCTTCTTCTCTCCATTGTACCGCATGCGGTAGTGCTCCTTGTCTATATCTGTCGCCCATTGTCCATCGATATAAAGTTCTCCTTGATAAGGCGCTTGTAACTCGTAGTTCACCCAAACGTAGTCGCAGGTGTAGTCTGACTCCGAACGGTTGCTGTTACGGATACAGAAGGCACCGTCAGCATCGACATCGGTGAGGTAGTTACGGTATGGGAAGGCAGGAAAAGGATAGACTTGGTAGTTTGTCCCGTCCCAGGCAATACGTTCTATGCCCATGGTAGGGTGGCTGACATCCAGCACTTCGAATTTGTGGTATTCGTTGCCACCATTGAAGATAAGTTCACGATTGTGTTGCCATAGCAAACCGCGTGGAGTGATATGGTTTGGTCGGATGTTATGACGGGCGTCACGTTCCTGCCAGTTTTGCATGACGACAGTCTGCAACTGTTCTGCAAGGTCTGTCACGCGCAGATCGTTGTAGTTCAGACTGAATGATAGCTGTTGGTGACTGTCGTTGTGGTCGATGTCTGTGTTGGTGGTGACTTCTACGCCCACTGTCATGAGCGGTTCTACAACATAGAATTCCACCTCCAGCAGTTTCTCGTCGGCATCGTCCTCGTCGTAGATGGTCAGTCGGTAGTTGCCACTCGCCTTCAACTGACAACGGTCGTTGGGAATGGTCAGCTGATAGTGCGTATAGAGTACGGTGGTGTTGATAGAGTTCTGATAGTCTTCTATCTGCCAGTCGTTGAAGCCCTGCAGCCAGTCGCTCTCAAAGATATCCTGCGACACGCTCCAGTCTGCCTCACAATGGTCGAGGTGACAGGTCAGACGGTGGTAGTTATGTGAGAATTCGTCGAAACCGATGGTCAGCACATCATCGCTGTTCAGTGTCATCACAGGGCGGTTTCTCCAGTCGCCACCCACCATGCTTGTCAGCGTCTTGACACGAGGTGAGTAGATACGGTTTGCACACCATATCATTTGTGTCGCCATCAGCAACAACGCGATGAGTGACGCTCTAATATTGCCTAAGGGCACTGAGTAGCTCATTGTTCTCTGTACGTGTACCAATGGTGATACGCAGACAGTTCTGGCACAGTTGGATGCGTGAGCGGTTGCGCACGATGATACCCTTGTCCACTAAGTAGTCGTAGATGCCCTTAGCATCGGTCACTCGCGTCAGGAAGAAATTGGCATCTGTAGGATATATCTGCTCGCAGATGGGCAGTTCGTGGAATGCCTGCATCAGTCGGCTGCGTTCCTGCAGGAGTATCTTTACTGTCTTGTCCACCTCGTAGGGGTCTTTCAGCATCTCCATGGCCTGCTGCTGTGTCAGCTGGTTCACGTTATAAGGATATTTTACCTTATTATATATAGAGATAATCTCCTTCGAGGCAAAGGCCATACCCAGACGAATGGCTGCAGAGCCCCATGCCTTCGACATCGTCTGCAGAATAATAAGATTAGGATGTGTAGGCAACTCCTGGCGCAGCGACAGCTGCTGTGCAAAGTCGATGTAGGCTTCGTCAACGATGACGATACCCTCAAAACCCTCAACCACTTTCAGTATCTCTTCACGGTTGAGCGAGTTACCTGTTGGGTTGTTGGGCGAGCAGAGCCAGATAATCTTTGTGTGCTCGTCGCAAGCCTTCAGAACGGCGTCGGCATGCAACTGGAAGTGTTCGTCAAGGAGAACTTGGCGACACTCGATGTCGTTGATGTCGGCACATACCTGATACATGCCATAGGTGGGAGCGATACTCACCACATTGTCTCGACCAGGCTCGCAGAAGATGCGGTAGGGCAGGTCGATGGCCTCGTCGCTACCGTTGCCTAAGAAGATGTTCTCGGCAGGAACACCCTTTACGCGCTCCAGCAACTTCTTGACGTCGCGTTGCAGTGGGTCTGGATAGCGGTTGTATGGTGCATTGTACGGATTCTCGTTGGCGTCGAGGAAGACGTGCGCCTCCTTACCAGAGTATTCGTCACGGGCACTACTGTATGGAGCCAGGCTCCAGATATTCTTTCTTACTAACTGCTCTAAGGGCTTCATAATTATCTATGCGGTAGCAAATTATTCACTTTTCACTTTTCACTATTCACTTTCGCTATGCGAACGCTCATCGCGTTCTTATGCGCATCCAGCTGCTCAGCTTCTGCCATCAGTTCTACAGCACGACCGATGTGGCGGATGCCCTCTTCGGTGAGGTGTTGGAAGGTAATCTTACGACAGTAGCTGTCCAGATTGACGCCATTGTATGCTGTGGCATAGCCGTGGGTAGGCAGCGTGTGGTTAGTGCCGCTGGCATAGTCGCCAGCACTCTCACAGGCATACTGTCCTAAGAATACGGAACCCGCATTGACCACGCGCTCTGCCAGTTGCTCGTAATCAGCTGTTTGGATGATGAGGTGTTCAGGGGCATAGACGTTCGACAGTTCTATCATCTCGTCAACGGAATTGACGAGCACGAGACGGCTATTGTCCAGTGCCTTGCTGGCAATCTCCTGACGGGGCAGCAGCGCCAGTTGGCGTTCTACCTCCTGCTGTACCTCCTGCATCTTCTGTGCTGAGGTGGTGATGAAGAGTACCTGCGAGTCGATGCCGTGCTCAGCCTGCGACAAAAGGTCGGCAGCCACAAACTCTGCATTGGCAGTATCGTCTGCCAATACGCACACCTCGCTAGGTCCTGCTGGCATGTCGATGGCTACCTCGTCGAGGCTTACCTGTTGCTTGGCAGCCATCACATACTGATTGCCTGGACCGAATATCTTAAATACCTTGGGCACACTCTCCGTACCGTAAGCCATTGCACCGATAGCTTGTACGCCACCAGCCTTGAAAATCTTGCTGACGCCAGCAATGCGCGCTGCCACGAGGATGGCAGGATTTACCTTACCTTCGCGGTTCGGAGGTGTGCAGAGTACAATCTCCTTACACCCCGCAATCTTAGCTGGCGTGGCCAGCATCAGCACGGTAGAGAAGAGTGGGGCAGTACCGCCTGGAATATAGAGACCTACGCGCTCGATGGCGACACTCTTCTGCCAACAACTAACGCCAGGTTGTGTCTCTACCTTCTTGCCCTCAAACTGCTGGGCAGCATGAAACTGATGGATATTCTGGTGGGCAAGCTCGATGGCGGCCTTCAGTTCGGGGGTCACCAGCTGTTCAGCCTCCTGCATCTCCTGTTCGCTAACGGCCAGCGACTGCAGCGCAGCCTTGTCGAACTTCAGTTCATA
>OMXL01000009.1 GCA_900314985.1 uncultured Prevotellaceae bacterium
TCAATTTTCGGAGAACTTCCTTATAAACCATTAGTACCAAATTACACTTTGTTCACACTTACCCCACTCTTATTCCATGGGGGCAAAGGTAAAAGACTGGCACCTGTCATCCAATGAATGATGGTACAACTCGCAAGGTTATGAAGAAGTAAAAGAAGCAATAGCTCTATTCGTTAAGCGCAGCAATAACAGTTGTTGCGCTTTTTGTTGAACTCGATTCAGAAAGCACGAAAATGGGAGAAGGTTCCACATTCTACATAAATTGCTCGGAATACCGATGTAAGCAAGGGGTTTGCGCTGTGTGGAGTCTCAAAATGAACTCCACACGCTGAACCCCCAGTAAATAAAGGGGAAGGGGGAATGTTAGGTCTTTTTTGCAACGTCAAAGAAAAGGTAAGACTTGAAGGCGTGCGAGACAGGCTAAGCCAGCTCAGGGACAGGCTAATACAGAACTGGGATAAGCTAATACAGAGCTGTATCAGCCTGTCTTTTCTTGATTCAACTTCATAAACTATGCTAAAAGAGAGTATAATGGTTGCGAAAATCTCTCAATTATTTGTACCTTTGCGGATATAATTTACGAAAATAAAAATCAATAACCAAACAAAAACAATTATGAAGAAGTTAATGACTATCATGCTTGCCCTCGCCATGACTGCGGGCGTTTCAGCACAGCAAAGCAAGAATAGCGATGCTCAGGCTGCCATCAACAACATTATGACACGCACCAGCATTCGCCAGTACACCAACCAGCCAGTTTCTGCGGCCGACATTGAGACGCTGCTTCGTGCTGGTATGGCAGCACCCACAGCTGTCAACAAACAGCCCTGGCATTTTGTGGTGGTTACCGACAAGGCTAAGCTGAAGGAATTGTCAGGAGGCCGTGGCCGTATGTTGGAGCAATGCGCATTGGCCATTGTGGTTTGTGGCGATATGGAAAAGGCTATGCCCGGTAAGGCTCAGAAATACTGGATTCAGGACTGCTCGGCAGCTACTGAGAATATCCTGCTGGCAGCCAATGCCCTTGGTCTTGGAGCCGTTTGGACGGGAGGATATCCCATGGATGACCGCGTGGCTAATATTTCAAAAGCGCTGAAGCTGCCTGAGACCATCATCCCGCTTTGCACCATTGTCATTGGTCACCCTGCCGAGCAACCCAAACCCAAGGATAAATGGAAGCCCGAAAACGTATCGTATAACGAGTTTGGCGGAAAGGCGAAGTAATTTCTTACACAGAATTTTGGCGATGTCAAATATAATGCCTAACTTTGTCGGTTGATAAATATTCAAGACAATGAAAAAAGTACTATTCATGGCGTTGGCACTGCTGGCAGTAGTGACCATGGACGCTAAGAAACTGGATTTGAAAGAGATTACCCGCGGCGTATTCCGTGGGGAGACGGTGAGTGACGTACAGCCATTAGCTGATGGCGAGAGCTATGCCCAGCTGAGCAATGACGGTCGTCGCATCGTGCAGTATTCGTTCAAGACTGGTAAGGAGGTGACTACGCTGTTTGACGTGGCTACCGTAAAGGGCGACAAGCTGGACGGTATTGATGGCTACATCATGAGTCCTGACGGCAAGCGCATCCTGATTCAGACGAAGACGAAGCGTATCTATCGCCATTCGTTTACCGCCAACTATTATATCTATACCATCCATAACAACCGCATCGTGCCCCTGTCAGAGAATGGTCCGCAGCAGACACCGCTGTTCTCGCCCGATGGTGTACAGATAGCCTTTGTGCGCGACGGCAACATCTTTATTGTCAAGCTGTTGTACGACAATGCAGAGATACAGGTGACGAAAGATGGTAAGAAGAACCAGGTGATTAACGGTATCCCCGACTGGGTGAACGAGGAGGAGTTCTCGAACAACCGCTCGATGGTGTTCTCTGCTGACAGCCGTCAGATTGTCTGGGTGCGCTATGATGAGAGCGCCGTGAAGGAGTGCTTCATTCCTAAGACCGATGGTGGCTTCAGCTATAAGTATCCTGTTGCTGGCGAACAGAACTCTACTGTGAGCGTATGGAGCTACGACGTGCCCAGCCGTCAGACCCGTCAGCTGCAGGTGCCCATCGAGAAGGATGGCTATGTATCGCGCCTGGTGGCTACCAGCGACTCGTCGCAGATTGCCGTCTTCACGCTGAACCGCCATCAGGACTGCCTGCGCATCTACATGGCCAATCCGTTGACTACCGTTAGCAAGCTGTCTGTAGAGGAGAAGGTAGATAAGTACGTCTGTGAAGAGAGCTATACCAATGCTGTCATCAGCAAGCGCCACATCCTGTTGCCCAGCGACCGTGACGGCAATATGCACCTCTACCTCTATAACTTCAACGGTCAGCTGCTGCGCCAGGTGGAACAGGGCGACTATGAGGTGAGCGAGGTGTATGGCTACGACGAGCAGACGGGAGCCGTATATTATGCCTCGCACGAGAACGGTGCAACAGACCAGCGCGTGTGGGTGGCTTACGAGAACGGCAAGCGCGAATGTCTGACGAAGAAGGCTGGCTGGAACAGTGCTGTGTTCAGCAAGAATTTCCAGTACTTTATCAATACGTGGAGCGACATCAATACCCCTTACGTCTGCACCATCTATACTAATAAAGGTAAAAAGGTGGAGACGCTGGTGGATAACAAGGCCCTGCGCGACCAGCTGAAAAACTATCAGTTGGGCGAGCGCGAACTGTTTACGCTGACCACCTCAGAGGGTGTCACGCTGAACGGCTGGATGGTGAAGCCTCGCGACTTTAGCGAAAAGAAGCGCTATCCCGTCATCATGTACCAGTATGGTGGACCTGGCAACCAGCAGGTGAAGGACAGCTGGGGCATCGGTATGAATGGACAGGGAGCAGCCTTGGAGCAGTATCTCTCTGAGCAGGGCTTCATCTGCGTCTGCATAGACAACCGTGGTACAGGCGGTCGTGGTGCCGACTTCAAGAAGTGTACCTATCTGAAACTCGGTCAGTTAGAGGCTGTCGACCAGGTGGAAGCCGCCCTGTGGCTGGGTCAGCAGTCGTATGTCGATAAGAAGCGCATTGCCATCTGGGGCTGGAGCTTTGGTGGCTTCAATACGCTGATGTCGATGTCAGAGGGTAGGGGTGTGTTCTGCTGTGGTATTGCCATTGCTCCGCCAACCACCTGGCGCTACTATGACACTATCTATACCGAGCGTTTTATGCGTACACCTCAGGAGAATCCTGCTGGCTATGACGATAACCCACAGACTCGCGTGAACAGTCTGCAGGGAGACCTGATGATTATTCATGGTCTGGCAGACGATAACGTGCACTACCGCAACACCGCTGAATACTGCGAGAAGCTAATCCAGGCTGACAAGGATTTCCGTCAGCAGATCTACGCAGACCGTAACCACAGCATCTATGGCGGAAACACACGCAATCACCTGTTCCGTCAGTGCGTCCAGTTCTTTAAGCATGAGATGAAGTAAAGTTTAGAGTTTAAAGTTTATAGTTGAAAGGAACCGGCTCAATTAGAGCCGGTTCCTTTCGTCGTTACCAGCACCAGTACCTTTATATTTCGAATTGCTGGCGTTGAAGCTGTAGCTCAGCGTGAGGCCCACAGCCTGCGAATAGCTGTAGTCATTCTGTGAGGTCTGGCCTATCTCGTAGTAAGTGGTCATCTTGGTTCTGTTGGTGCGGAAGATGTCGTTGGCATAGAGTGTGGCATTCAGTCGTCCCTGCCAGAAGGTCTTCTGTAGGCGGGCACTCATTGCAAAGTTGCTGTTGCGATACATGAATCCCCAGTGGTTGCTGCCAGTATAGTCGATACGTAGCAGTGCCTTGGTGGTGGGATTGATGACAAACCAGTTATGCAGGCTGAAGCTGAATTCGGGCTTGTTCATTTTCATGGGCGCTCCGTAGGCTTCGGCATCAAACATCTGCTGATAGTAGTGCAGCGTGGCCGTGGGTTGCCAGAATCCCAACTTGGGTGATGCTACGAGCGTGGCATGGACACGATCCTGATGGTCGAAGTTGTACTGTCGGATGATGGCAATCTCGTTGGCCTCGTCGTACACCTGAGCAATATGGGTGAAGAAGTCCTTCTCGCGTGTAAAACCGGTGACAAAGGTCAGCCACGAATAGGTCACGTTGAGGTCGATGCTTTGGCGTACTGATGGGCGCAGCAGTGGGTTGCCACCCTCGTAGAGCATGCGGCTGTCATAGACAATTGCCGAACTCAGCGTACCGTAGGGTGGGCGAGTGATGCGCTTGCTATAGCTCAGCTGGGCGCTCCACTTATTCTTCTGCCATGCTACCGACAGGTTGGGGAACCAGTCGTTGTAGGTGCGGCTGGGCTCCGACTGCCAAACGCCAAACGAGCTGTAATCGGTCTTTACGTGTTCATAGCGAAGACCCGCATTCACGTTGAACGTTGAACGATGAACGTTGAACGTTAACTGGTATTCTGCGAAGCCGGCAATGTTCTTTTCCTTCATCTCGTTGTCAGCCTCTGGGATGATATTCTCCTGCGTATAGTTGTTGCCGTGACTCTGTGTGGAAGTAGCCTCAGAGCCAGCGCTCAACATTCCTTTCCATACAGGATAAGAGAGTATCAGCTTGCCAGCCACCATCGTCTTTTTCTCATTGTTGAAAGTAGTGATGGTGCGATTGCCCAGCTCCGAACTCAGCTCTTCCTGATTCAGGTGGTCGCCCGATTCGCGTCGCAGCATGGTGGCATTCAGGTCGATACCCAGTTTGCCCACCTTACCTATATAATAGCTGTTCACCTCCCATACTGGTTTGTCGGGCTGCGAGGCTTCCGTCTTCAGCAGGATGTCACCGTAGAAGGCTCCGTTCTTCAGATAGTTCTGTGTCATGTCACAGTAAAAATCCTGCGAGAGTAACTTCTGCGATGAGAAGCTCAATCCGACGGAATGGTCTGTATTGAAATCGTAGCTCAGGCCTGCTTTGTAGTCAAGCTGTGTCCAACGGCTTCTGACGGGAATGTCGGCATGCACATTAAACAAGTCCTTGCGGATATGCAACTCCTGATCTACATCCTGGTCGTTGCTGTAGTGGCTCCAATCGAACGCAACATTGGCAAAGGCCTCCAGACCGCCCGTACGATATTTCACCGTCAGGTCTTCGTAGTTATTCCAATAGTTGTTCTTTACAGTCTGCGAGGTAGCCATCACGCTCAGACCTTCGCCCTGTGGCTTCAGCGTCTTGATGCGGATAACGGCATTCACCTCCGCATTATAGCTGGCACCAGGAGCCGTAATCACGTCAACACTCTTTACGTCTGACGACTTGAGAAGCTTCAGCTCTCGCACGTCGCGAACCTTCTTATTATTAATGTATATCTCAGGTTCTCCCTTGGCCAGCACCTCAAATTTACCATTGCCGCCTCTTACCAGCGGAATCATGGATAGCAGTTCGTCGGCATTGCCAATGTCGTGGAGCAGAGAGTGTTGCACCTCGACGGACATGCCGCCATGCACCATCTTGTACTGCGGTATCTCGCCCTTAATCTCTACACCTTTCACCATATAGGTCTCAGGGTACAAGGTGATGGTGCCTATCTCGCCCACGCTGATGCTGCGCTTGACGGTCTTGTAGCCCACGCATGTCACCTTGATGGTTGCTCGTTTGGCATCACAGGGTATGACGAAATCGCCATTCTCATTGCTCACGCTGCCATTGATAAAGGTTCCTGCCGTCACGGCGTCGCCTTGCCCATAATTATTAACTGTTAAACTTTCTGTGGATTTTGGCTTCATGGCATCGCTGAACAATGAGATGTTGGCGAATTCAATGGGATGGCCTTTCTCGTCAATGATACGGCCAATCACTTTTGTGCTTACCTTCTGTGTGCATTCCACAAAGATGCGCTCTTTGTCGTAGGTCACCTTCATGGGGTAGAAACCTATCACCTGGCGGAGGGCATCGGTGATGGTCAGATTCTGGAAACTGGTGGTTACGGTGAAGTCTTCCAGTTCGTCGTAGATGAAATAGATGGTTCTGTCGGTACCCGCCTTGTTCAGGTCTTCCAGTACTTTCGATAGCGACAAGTCCTGGTAGTTGCGGCTAATCTTCTGTGCGTCAGTGCATAATGCGATGCTACACAGCAGAACTGCGAGAATATATTTTTTCATTTTTGTGTTGGCTAAAAGTTATTCTACGATGAGTTTCTGGCTGTTGCGAGAGATGTGGAAACGCTCGAACTTATTGAACATGTCGATGACTTCGTCAATAGTCTGCTGCTTGTCCCACGTAAAGTAGAGTCGCACATGCTTCACCTCTTCATTCTTATAGACACATTCTACCTGGTAGAAAGTTGCAATGTCGTTCAGAATGGTGCTCAGTTCCTTATCTTCATAGACTATGGACTGCTGCAGAGCATTATCTTGCTCTGCAAGTGTAGAGTGTAGAGTGGAGGGTGTAGAGTTGGCTACCACTGTTGTCTCTTGCTTCTTGCCTCTTATCTCTTGCTTCTCGAACAAGTGGATGGTAGCGTAGGCAATGCCGCCAAGCATGAGCACACTGATAAACATGGCAGCAATCTTAAAGAAGAAAGGTTGCCTCTTGCTTCTAAAGTGCTCTGCCTCAAACTTCGTCCACTCCTCGTTGATGATGTCGTTGGTGTCAATATCATCGTCGTGGAGAGACTCTTGCGCATACATCCTTTTCAGCAGTTCTTCCAGTTTTTCATTTGATTCCATAACCTGATGCTTTAAAGTGGTCTTTTAATTTCTGAAGTGACTGCGACAGGTGATTATGAACGGTGACCTCGCTGACTTGCAGTATCTTAGCAATCTCGCGGTACTTCAGTCCCTGCTGGTAGCGCAGACGGAGAATCTGCTGCGAGAGCTTGGGCATGTGCTCGTCAATGTAGCGATGCAGCATCTGCAGCTGTTCCTGTTCGTTGGTTCGTTCTGGGGTAATCATCTCTACGACGATGGCCTGTTGCATTTGCTGTTCTTTCTGCTTGTGCACGAGCAGATTGATGCAGCGATTGCGCACGCTGGTAAGCAGAAAGGCCTGGAGCGTCTCCGAACGGAGATTGGTGCCGCTATGCAACAGATGGGCAAACACGTCGCTCACCACATCTTTGCTTTCTGCGTCATTGCCTAGCATTTTCATGGCCAGTCGGTACATACCGTCGTAATGACTTCTGAAAACCTTTTCGAACTCTCGCCTGTCAGTCATGTTTCTTGCAGTCTTTTTCTCATAATACAATCGACCCTTCCGTTTTCCTAAGCAAAACTGCAAGAAAATGTCGAAAGGTGACAAAAAAGTTAACCTAAAAGCTCCTTCAGCTTAATGTAATTGCTGCGCGAAACGGGAATAGCATCGTGGCTGTGGCGCATCACGAGTTGCATGGCACGAGAATTAGAGGAAATATGTTCTACCTGATTGAGGTTGACCATGAAGGCACGATGGCAGCGGACAATGATGGCATAAGCCTGCAGCTGGTCTTCCATCTGCTTCATCGTGGCGCGAAGCATATTGGTATGCACCTCGCCTTCATGCAGCAGCACCACCTTCACATAGTTGCCAACGGCTTCAATATATAATAGGTCTGAAATCTCGAGGTTAACATGTTCGTTGGTGTTACCCTCCAACGTAATCTGTGAAGCAGGATTGGTGTCGTCTTCCTGTGTTGGCTGTATATCCTGCTCAGAAGTCTGCAATTTCTTCAGTTGCTCATTCAGCAGTCTGGTCTCCTCCAGTTCTGCTGCCAGATAACGGCTACGGAACTTGAATCGCCAGTACAGTCCGACAGTGAAAGAGAGGAAGGCGATAATCACCAGCGTTTCCAGGAAATTGGTCACCGACAGCTTATTGCCCTCTATCAAATCGCTCATGGCGAAGTGGCGGTAGACGCAGATAAGTAGCGACACTAACGGCGTATTGATGCATTGGAAGCGGAGGTTGCGGCTGATGATGTAGCTGACGCCACGGTCGTAGGAACGGGGCATGCGAACAATGTATTTCAGAATGACCTCCGTCAGGAAACAACTGAACAATCCCAATACGAATAATGCTAACAAATGAACATAGGCCTGCCATTGCCACACTTCAAGTCCGAAGGGCTTAAAGATGGCTAATGCCAGTATAATAAAAGCGGTACTGACGATGCGGATGTTGATAGATTGTTTACGACCTTGTTTCATTTACGGTCTGCAAAATTAATACAATCCATCAAAATCACCAAACCATTCATCACATTTTTGCGCAGTTTATCCCATAAATTTGGAAACTATATGGATATGTTGTACCTTTGCGGTCAGATTTGAATCACAAAAACGAAAAAAGATGAAAGCAAGAACAATTATTGGAATGCTGTTGATTGTTGCTGGTGCATGGAAACTGGCCAACATGTGGGAACTCATTGAGAACGACTGGCTGTGGCGCCAGCCATGGACGATATATATCGCCCCAGCAGCATTGATTTATTTAGGTGCATTGGTGATTATCAACAGTTATCGTCGTGACCCTGATCAGTGGTTGCAGCGCCCGTTGCCCATTGGTGAAGACGGCAAGCGCATCTGCTGTAGTGTGCGTTACGGTGGCGATGAGTATATCTATCGTGGCGAAGTGTTTCATGGAGCCCGTCTCGATGCCTTCTGCGGAGGCATCCGTATGGATTTGCGCGATGCCACCATTACAGAAGATGAGGAGATAGAAATCCATACCTTCTGTGGCGGGGTAGAGCTCTATGTGCCTCAGACAGTAAACGTTGTGATCAAGAGTCGTAGCTTCATTGGCGGTGTGGGCAACCACGCTAAGCGCATTGTTGGTCAGGATGTACCTTGCCTCCACATCATAGCCGACAACTTTGTGGGTGGTGTAGATATTAAAAATTAGTTTCAGACGATGAATATATTGATTATAAACGGAAGTCCACGTAAGAAGGGCTTGGTCTCGCAGATGCTAAGCATTATGGAATCAGAGGCTGAACTGAGAGACGACAAGGTACAGATGGTTTACACCAACGACCTAACCATCAAGCCCTGCATTGGCTGTATGGCTTGTCGCACTAAGGAGAAGTGCGTGTTGGCTGAGGACGACTCACAGCGCGTATTAAAGATGATGCAAGAGGCTGATGCCATCATCATGGGAGCGCCCTGCTATTGGGGCAATATCCCAGGGCAAATGAAACTGCTGTTCGATCGCATCGTCTATGGTATGATGCGCGACACGCCCCGTTTCCCAGAGCCCTTGATGAAGGGTAAGAAATGTATTCTGCTGAGTACTTGTACCACCCCTTGGCCTTGGAATATTCTGTTCAAACAGTCGCGTGGCGCCATTCGTGCTATGCGCGAAATCTGCCACTACTCAGGCTTTAAGATTGTGGCCACCATCGAACGTGGTGGTACCGTGATGCATCCGCAACTGTCGGAGAAAGATAAACGGAAATGCCGTGAGGCAATATCCTATCTGTAATATTTTCGTACAAAATTTCCCAAATATTTGGTGTAAATTGCAACTATTCGTAATTTTGTAGCGTCAAATAAATAAAGAATAAGAAATGAAGAAGTGGTTAAAGATTTCGCTGTTGAGCGTGCTGGGACTGATTGTAGTCGCAGGCGTATTGATGTGGATGGAGTTTGGTCCGTTAGTTAAGGGCGCTATGTCGGCAGAGAAACTCGACGACGGACTGTACTATATGGAGTACAAGGGCGATGACGGCTTTGACAAGGTGATTGAACAGGGCGGATTCGATTCTGCCGACATGATGGTATCTTACATCATAGAATTCCTCTCAAAAGGTCATTATAAGCCTGAGGTGAAGACGCAGGAAACGGACTTTGGATGCTCTGCGCTCACGGTCAGAACACCCGAAGGCGGTGTGCTGATGGGGCGCAACTTCGATTTCCCGTCGGCCCTGGGCGTCGTTCTGCATACCATCCCTGAGCGGGGTTACGAAACGATTACCACATTTAATGTTGAGTTCTACGGGTTTGGAGAGGACTATAAACCTGAAGGGTTCAAAAACCAATATATGGCACTTGCAGGATTGTTTGTGGCGCTCGATGGTATCAACGAAAAGGGCCTGGCCATTGCCGACTTGATGGCTGGCGACACCATACAGACCCACCAGCGTACCAGTAAGCCCGACCTTACTACAACGGCTGCCATCAGCTATCTACTGAAGAATGCGGCAACGGTCGATGAGGCGCTGGACTTGTTGCGAGGCATCGATATGCACTCTGACATCGGTTCGGCCCATCACTATGCGATGGCCGATGCATCGGGCAAGAATGTGGTTGTGGAATATGTAGACAATGAGATGGTGGTGGTTGAATCGCCTGCTGTGGCCAACCACTATCTGTGTGAAGCAAAGCTCAATGTGGGTCTTGTTGAGGGTGACAATCGCTATGCAAAACTTTGCGAGCGATATGAACAGACCGAGGGCGTGATGAACGTGAAACAACTTACCGAAGCCATTGAGTCGGTATCACAGACAGAAAGAGAGGGCTTTCTCGGAACGGCCTGGACGATGGTCATGGATCTGAAGAACCCATCGGTCACCTATTACTCCCGCCGCCACTTCGACAAGCCGTTCCATTTTGAGCTAAAAAGATAAAAAGCATGAAATATGCAACGTCTATATTATCTCGATAATCTGAAGGTTTACCTGACTGTCTTGGTGATTATGCACCATGCCGGACAGGCATACGGCAATGGTGTGCCGCCCAGTCGTATGGGGCCTATTTCCTTCCTATTGACATGGATTGTCAGGATGATTCCTGGGGTAAAGCGAGTATTATAAATGAATATGGAAACAGAAAGAATAATATTACGCCCTTGGCAGGATAGTGATGCTGAGGCGCTGTTTAAATACGCCAGCAACCCTGAGGTGGGGCCTCGTGCCGGATGGCCACCACATAAGTCTGTGGAGGAGAGTTTGGAGATTATTCGAACTGTTTTCAACACAGAAGGGATGTGGGCTGTCATATGGAAAGAGACTGGTCAGCCCATTGGCTGTGTGGGCTACCTTCCAGCATCCGCATCCAACCTAAAGATTGCCGAAGACCAGGCGGAGGTAGGTTATTGGATAGCCCGTCCATTTTGGGGCAAAGGCATCTGTACGGAAGCACTTCAGATGGTCATCGACTATTGTTTCAATGCAAAGGGCTTCACAGTGCTTTGGGGTGACTACTTTCCTTCAAACCCAGCGTCTGGTCGCGTGATGGAAAAGTGCGGTTTTGTAGATACCGGCGAGGAAACATTATGTCCCAACCTGGAAGTGGGCTCAGACTGCTCAGTAAGAGTTATGAAATTGGAACGATTATGAACATACTGATTATATCCGGAAGCCCTCGTAAGGGTGGCAATACAGAATTGTTGGTGGATGCTTTTGCCAAAGGTGCTGCAGCGCATCATCATGTAGAAATCGTGTCTGTGCGCGATTATAAAGTGAATCCATGCTTGGGATGCAACGCTTGTGCCAGTGAGCGCTATGAGAGTTTACTCTCAGATGGCCGAATGCAGCCAAGTGTCGCCGAAGGCAACGCATGCTTCAAGACAAATGGTGTCTGCGCTCAGAAGGATGACATGACCATCCTATATGAAAAGATGAGCCAGGCAGATATGCTCGTCATAGCCTCGCCAGTCTATTTCTATGGCATTAGTGCTCAATTGAAAGCTGTCATCGATAGGTTCCACAACCCCATCCGAGATACTTTCCACATCAAGAAGATGGCATTGCTTCTTGTTGGTGCAGCCACACTACCGGAATTGTTCGATGCCATACTGACGGAGTATAACCTCTGCTTGAAGTTCTTTGGTATTGAGGATGCAGGTAAGATACTTGTAAGAGGAGTTAAAGACAAGGGCGACATCAATAACACCGATGCACTGAATGAGGCATACAGATTAGGAGAGTCGATATAAAAAGAATAATGATAATAAAACAATACAGATACGTTAAGAGCAACGCCTTTACATCAGGCGAATCATTAGGAAACCCTGCGGCATGCATTTTTACAGGACAAGAGAAATTGACTCCCAAACAGATGCAGGCAATAGCTGCCGAGCATAAAGGATTTGTGATGGAAGTAGTGTTTTGCAGTCAGTCGGATGTGGCAGACTGCAAGCTTACCTATTATTCATCGGAGTGCGAGGTGGAGTTCTGCGGACATGGAACCATCGCCACCATGTACACAATGGTGAAGGAGACGCCTGAACTGATGGCAAAGCCAGTCATAACAGCCGAGACTAATCGCAAGGGAATCATCGAAGTGTTCAATGCTATCAACGAAGAGGATGCTGTGTATATCACAGCTCCTGACCCCAAAGAACATCCGATGAATCTTTCTATCGCCCAAATCGAGGATGCACTCACTTTGCCTCATGGCTCCATCCGCAAAGATCTCCCCATCCGAATCATCGATGCAGGCTTGCGGACACTCCTCGTTCCCATTGCAGACCTCGAAACAGAGATTTCTGTCTATCCCAACGAGCAGATCCTGAAGACGTTCTGCGAGAGCAACGATATTGATATCATCCTTGTATTCTCCAAGCAGACGGCTGACACATCAGCCTTTGCCCACACCAGAGTGTTCGCCCCGAAGTTCGGCTATCTGGAAGATCCTGCTACAGGTTCTGGAAATAGTGCTTTTGCCAACTACCTACTGAGCGAAGGACTTTGGAAAGGTGAGCCAATCATGATAGAACAAGGTGGTAATAATCGTATCTTCAATTCTGTAAAGCTTAAGTGCCAGGATGGAAAGGTGCTGTTCGGTGGCAAGGCTACAAAAAAGATAGAAGGAGAGTATTATATATAATTCATAGTGATGAAAAGAATTGTTTTGGCTACGACTATCGCCCTTGCGTTTATATCAGCGAGTGGACAGGAGCAACAAGATAGCTTAAAATCTGTAAGCATGATGCAGGAGTTGCAGGAGGTTGTCGTGAAGGGCAACCTCCCTAATACCCGTCTGAAGGGCAATGCTATGATAACCCGCATTCAGGGAACTCCGCTATCAGATGCTGGCACATTGGGCGAGATGCTGGTAAAAGTGCCTGGCATGACGGGGACGGAGGAGACACCCGAGGTGTTGGGAAAGGGTGCACCTCTTATATATATCAATGGTCGACTGATGCGCGACAATAGCGAACTGAAGCGTCTGCGCAGCGAGGAAATCCGCGATGTAGAGGTGATCAACAATCCTGGTGCGCAGTATGACGCAACGGTGCGGGCCGTGGTGCGCATCCGCACTGTCCGTCAGCAGGGTGATGGCCTCAGCCTCGACCTCACACTGTCTGATGAGCACGACTTGCGTTACGATTTCGATCGTCCTCAGGCGAAAATAGGTGCAAACTATCGTAAGAACGGCGTTGATGTGTTTGGCTCTGTGTATTACTATCATCAGGACTATCGTCAGTACAGCACCATCGAGGATATCACCACAACGGATAAGGTATTCCGTCAATATGGCCCTTATACGATGACGTGGAAGCACGACAACCTAACCTATACGGCTGGTGTGAACTGGCAGTTGTCGGACAATCACTCGCTGGGTGTTCGTGCTGATTTGACGCACCAGATGAACGGCAAGAATCAGGTAATTTACGACGAGGACGTGTTCGAGAATAATGCCCTTATCGACCACCTCTATTCTCACCAGACAAGCAAGGAGTCGAAACCGTTGGGATGGCTCACCAATACCTATTATAATGGTAAGGTGGGCAAGCTGGGCATCGACTTCAACTTCGATTTCATGAGGAATGGAACAGATACCGACCGCGAGAACGTGGAGCAGAGCAAGGTGCAGGACGATTTCGTCGTCAGCAAATCGGGCACCAGGAGCCGTCTCTTTGCTGGTAAGTTGGTGTTGTCGTATCCCGCATGGAAGGGTGAGCTGGAAGCAGGTACTGAGATGACGTTCGTGAATCGCAACAACACTTATTGGATTGACAAGGCCATCATTGCCAATTCGGATGCCGAAATCACAGAGAACAACGTGGCCGTCTTTGTCGAATACAACTATGACTTCAAGAAGTACGGCAGCGCCTCCGTAGGTCTGCGATACGAGCATACACTCCTGGATTATGATGATACCATCAATAAAGACGAAAAGATGCATCGCTCAATGGACGAGTGGTTCCCCACGGCATCCTACTCTGTGACCTTGGGCAAGGTTCAGACGGCTCTGTCGTACAGCATGAAGACCTATCGCCCCTGTTTCTTCGCTATGAACGATGCCGTGACCTATATCAGCCGTTATATGTATCAGGCCGGAAACTCACAGCTGCTCAACGAGCGTGTGCGCGACCTGACGCTGAACGTATCGTACAAGTGGATTACGCTCACTGCCTCGTATGAGCATCTGATGAATCCCATCACCCAATGGAACTTCCTTACTGAGACAGATGCGATGCTTTGCAAACACATCAACCTTGATAAGCCCATCAACACACTGAGCGCCTATTTGGCAGTAACGCCTCGCGTAGGCATCTGGTCACTCAATGCAACGGCTGGTTTCGAGAAGCAGGACCTCTATCTCGATGTTGAGGGACCTCAGGGCGTATACCGTGTCTATTACGACAAGCCCCAATATACGCTCAATGCCTATAACACCTTTACGCTGAAGCATGGCTGGCGATTCGATGTGAACCTGATGTACCGTTCCAGCGGATGCTCGTACAATTTCTACAACGATACTTACAACCTCCGTCTCGGTCTCGTGGCACAGAAGAGCCTGCTAAAAGACAACTCGCTCACCCTTCGTGCCGCTGTGCTCGACTGCTTCCAGCGCAACCGAATGAACGAGTACTCGGATTGTGGCTACAATCAGATTCAGCAGAACAACCGCTTCTCTACCCACAAACTGATGCTATCGCTCATCTATCGCTTGAATGCTACTCGCAGCAAGTACAAAGGTACCGGCGCAGGTAAGGATGCTCAGGCCAGAATGGGTTCATAAATAGAACCAATGAATAAAAATATGAAGTTTTTTATATCGATTACATTGTTATTGTTCTGCTGCTGTGGCATGAAGGGACAGCAGACGGACAAAGAGGTTGTTGGCGTCTGCGTCAAAAAAGGTGGAACGGAGAGTGGTATCAATGCGACAAGCCGTTTCCCAATGTACAGCGTCATGAAATTTCCACAGGCACTATTTATTGCAGACTATCTTACCAAGAACAACATTGAGTTGAACGCAGAGGTATCAGTCAGGAAAGACGAACTGATGCAAGATACATGGTCGCCAATGCTGAATACTTTTGAAGGAGAAAGGCCTTTTACGTACGCAGAATTGCTGACTCTCTCGCTTCAACAGAGTGATAATAACGCCTGCGATATTCTCTTCGAACAATGCGGTGGACCGAGAAAAGTGGAAAAATACATCCAAAATCTTGGATTCAAAGACATTCGTATTCAAAAGACGGAAAAGCAAATGCATGCAAACCCTGCACTAAGTAATAAAAACTGGTGTACACCACAGTCGATGGTAGCCCTCCTTGACTGGTTTATTGCGCATTATAACGACAACGAACCTCTCCGCTATATCTGGAAATTGATGGAGGAATGTCAAACTGGTAAGGATCGCCTGCCCGCAGCAGTTCCAACTTCTGCAAAAGTCGTTCATAAGACAGGGACAGGATATCCATTACCATCAGGTCAGCCGTCAGGCATCTGCGATGTGGGTATTATCATATTGAATCATGGTCAGCAGTTTCCTATTGCTGTTTTCATTACCAACCCCTCTTCGCAATCAAAGATTTCTGATGTTGCGAAACAATTAATTGAATTATAGACAATGAAAAGATTGCGACTCGGGGCTATTCTCCACTTTATCATAGCCATTGGCCATCTCGGTTGTCTCTTTGCATTGGATGAAGCATTCGACGCATACGGCATCAAAGACGTAATGTATAATATGGTGTTTGGTCACGTATGGATGCTCTATGCTATAACCGTCGTCCTCGTCCTGGCCTTCACTTTGGCAGGGTTCTATGCTCTCTCAGCCTCTGGCAACATCCGGAGGCTCCCACTGACTCGCATGGCCATTATTGTAATCGTTGTGCTCTACAGTCTTCGTTCCTTGGCAGGAGGCTGGGTTTGTGTGACGGATTTCAGTTTGCTTCAATTTTTCTCGTCCGTCATTCCAGCCTTTATCGCGTGGTGCTATTATCCCGGCCTTATAAAGACAATGCCTGGAGCAGCGAGAGCCGCCAAACTTGTTTGGATGGCCGAGTCGTGACAGGCAAAGACAAAGTCAATGAAGCATCTTCCTAACATCCTGTCAGCATCACGAATCGCATTGTGTCTGCCTTTGCTTTTGGCGGATGCAATGACTGTATCCTCCTGGGTTCTCTACGTGATAGCAGGTACGACGGATATGCTCGACGGCTTTCTGGCAAGACGATGGGGAGTGGAGAGTAAGTTCGGAGCCAGATTGGATAGTTTGGCAGACTTTGTGCTTGTCTTGGCTGTAGGATATAAATTGTTTCCGTGGCTGAAACTGCCTACTACGCTGTGGATGATGATAGGACTTGTCGCATTGGTGAAAATCGTTAATGCCATCAGTTCTTATTTGGTAAGGCAAAGGATAGAATTTCTGCACACTATAGCCAACAAATTGACAGGATTCCTACTTTTTATCGGCATGATGACTATTGGACAGTCATACTTCATCCCTGTTGCATGGGTGATTGCCTGCATCGCCCTCTTCGCAGCCATACAGGAAGGACATATTATTCGCAGCAAATAATACCATTCGTCACAGAATCGTACCATTCGTCACAAATTGGAGCTAAATCGCAACTATAGCATATCTCTGCATCGTCCAACAGGCAAATTATTCAAAATTGCAGAGTTATGAAAAAGTTAAGTTTGAAAATGATAGCCCTAATGGCTACAATGATGATGAGCCTGACAACTCAGGCCAAGACTCAGGACGTAGGTGGACGAGTAATAGATCAGAATGGTGAGCCACTCGGATTTGTAAGTGTGGCACTGCTTTCGGCAGACTCTACCTATATCCAGGGTGCTACGAGCGACGAGAATGGTGCGTTTATGATTCAGACAACAGAAGCATGTTGCATTCTGCGACTCTCGTTTATCGGCTATCGTACGCAATACGTGGATGTAAAAGGCACGGACGTGGGTACCATCCAAATGGAGGAAGACCAGCCATTGTTGAGCGAAATAATCGTTAAAGGACAGATGCCGAAGACGAAACTGACGGGAAACTCGATGGTGACCACCATTCAAGGTACCGTCTTAGGCCATTCGGGTACTGCTAAGGAAATGCTGGCCAAGGTGCCAGGTATGACTCTGAAGGGCGAAGACCTGGAGGTGCTGGGCAAGGGCACACCTATCTTTTATATTAATGGCCGAAAAATGCATGACAAAGAGGAACTGAAACGGCTGCGTTCGGAGGAGATTGCAAGTGTGGAGGTGATTACCAATCCTGGTGCGCAATACGATGCTATGATATCATCAGTCGTAAGAATCAAGACTATCCGCCGCGAGGGCGACGGTTTCGGTTTCGACTTGAATACAGGTTTTAATCAGGATCTGAGGTTTGGCGAGAGCGACCCCAGTGCCCAGCTGAACCTGCGCTACCGCCATAACAACCTCGACCTGTTTAGTATGGTGAACTATTGGAAATGGGACCAGACGTCACTTTACTATGATGACCAGTCGAACTATCTGCCTACTGATAAGGGAGTCTTGAACATCGTTCAGAATTCTCATTCGAGGAATCATTTCAAGAACAATGGGATTGACTATAATCTGGGTTTCAACTGGCAGATAGCCGAAAACCACTCTGTTGGCGTCAGAATCCAACGCAACGACCGCTTCAACGCCACCACAGACCTGATGGTGGAGACAGACATCGAGCGCCAGCCGCTCCAGAAGAAGGAGCATAATTATTCTACTCAAGACGAGCATCGCCACACCTTATATAATTGGGAAGGCAATGCGTATTACAATGGTAAGGTAGGTAAAATGGGCATTGACCTGAACATGGATTTCCTGACGGACAAGACTAACGTGGATAATCATATCAATGAACTCATTAACCATACAGACCACCATGCGATGGAGCAGGACAATAGCACATTCACTCGTCTATGGGCTACCAAACTGGTGCTGACCTACCCCATCTGGAAAGGACAATTAGAGGCAGGTACGGAGCTCTCGTTTGTAACACGCGAAAACAGCTCTAGCATCACCAATTATCCCCTGCCAGCTTCCGACTCGAAGGTGAAGGAGAACAATATAGCTGCCTTCGTGGCCTATAACTTCAACCTGGAGAAGGTGGGTAACTTCAGTGCTGGTTTGCGCTATGAGCATGTGGGTTTCGACTATACTGACCACCTTGATGCAATGAACAACATGAATCGCTATCAGGACGAGTTCTTCCCCAGTCTGTCGTGGACCAGACAGTTCGGCCCCGTGCAGACTTCGGTAGCCTATAGTTTCAAGACCATCCGTCCCGACTATAACAGTCTGAGCGACCGCATCACCTATATCAACTCCTACACGCTGTTGCAGGGTGATCCGACGCTGAAAAACGCCACGATGCAGGAGGTGAGTGTCAATGCCCGCTATAAGTGGTTGAACCTCTTTGCGGCCTACGAGCGTCGCGATAACACGCTGACACAACTGCCTTGCGCATATAATAACGAGGGAATGATTATGATTAAACGCGTGAATCTGGCAGACCCAGTGCGCAATCTGGCCGTCTTTCTCTCTGCCAATCCCACCTTCGGCATCTGGAGTCCCAACTGGACTATTGGTGGACAGAAGTTCTGGAACACGATGGAGTTTGACGATCCGCGTTCTGTGACAGGCAAAGTCAAGGAGACCTACACCAAGCCCATCTTCTTCGTCGACCTGAACAACACCTTCCGTCTGCCACACCGTTGGCAACTGGAGGCCAACATGAACATCATGACCAAGGGTGATGTCATCAACTTCCGGATGCAGTCTGCCTCATATAATCTTGGCTTCGTGGTTCAGAAATATTGGCTGAAGAATGATGCCCTCTGTCTGCGTGCCAGCATCAACGACGTGTTGCAGCGTAGCACTCAGACCATACACATGGACTGTGGCGGTTATCAGATGACAGAAAACGCGGTGCGCAGCAACCACCGCCTGAACATCTCGTTGCGCTACACCTTCAACGCCTCGAAGAGCAAGTATAAGGGCACTGGTGCCGGACAGGCAGAGCGTCAGAGAATGAGTAGCAATTAGCCATTCGTCACATTTTTACACCGTATATCCCAGAAATTAGGAGAATCAAATAGTATGTTATATCTTTGCGGTCGAAAACCGCGAAACTCGGTGTTTCTTGGGCGGCGGGGATATAAAGAATAAAAAATAAGAAAAATATAAATTTGAAAAGATGAAAAGAATTAACGTAAGACTAGCAGTTCTGATGGCTGCAATAATGATGACAATGATGAGTTCCGCTAAGACACAAGACTTTGGCGGACGAGTGATTGACGAGAAGGGCGAGCCGATGCCCTTTGTAAACGTGGTACTTCTGTCGCTGCCTGACTCTGCTTTTGTTCAGGGAAGCATGACGAACATTGACGGTGTGTTTAAGATTGTGACGGATGTTAACGAGGGCCTGTTTAAGGTGACTAGCGTGGGCTATCAAACCTTATATATAAAGGTAGGTCAGGACTTGACTATCCAGATGAAGGAGGACACGCAACTGCTCAGCGAAGTTGTAGTAAAAGGTCAGCTGCCCAAGACACATGCCAAAGGTGATGCCATGCGTACCACTGTGGCTGGAACCATCTTGGAGAAAGCCGGAACCGTAAGCGATGCCTTAGGAAAGATACCATCGATTGAGACTGAACGCGGCGGTAGTGTGACGGTGCTGGGACGCGGCGATGCTGAGGTATATATCAATGGTCGTAAGGTACAGGATCTGAATGAACTCTCTCGCCTGCGTTCTGACCAAATCCGGCATGTAGATGTAGTTCAGAACCCTGGTGCCCGCTATAAGGCATCGACCAAAGCCGTAGTTAGCATCACGCTAAAGAAGGCACAGGGCGAAGGTTTCTCGTTTCAGGACTATTTCAGTGGCATATACCAGTATGGTCACACGCTGACGAACAACCTGGATGTGAACTACCGCACAGGCGGTCTCGACATTACCGCCTCGCTGTGGGCAGGGCGCTACGGTCATGCAAAATCGTTGCAGGAGCATGAGCTCACCTACTTTGTAGGACCGGATTACATCCAGAGCAACAACTCGCAGGAATCGAAGAGCATCTGGAAGGGTTATTCACCGCAATTGCAGCTAAACTATATGGTCGATGAGAACCATAGCTTCGGTGCCTTTTATAAATACGACCGCCACCCCAGCAGCGACTTCAACAGTATGTTCTTTACCGACAACTACGTGAACGGCAAATACACGGAGCATTCAGAAAGTCGCATTTGGCAGGATGAGAGTTTCAGCAAACACATCTTCAATGCCTACTATAACGGCAAGGTGGGCAATCTGGGTATCGACCTCAATATCGACGGACTCTTTGACGACACCAAGACGCCTGGTAGTACCACGGAGCAGACAGCCCCTGCATCTGGAGACACTACAGCTCCTCGTACCATCGAGAGCAACACCCTCAGCGGCAACAACTTCTGGGCCACAAAACTCATCCTCTCCTATCCTGTATGGAAAGGTAATCTCTCTCTGGGTGGAGAATATAGCTATAATCATCGCACCGACGCCTACTCGTTTATGGCTAGCGACTATGTGCCTGTGAAGACCACCGACACAGAGATTAATGAGAAAACATCAGCTGCCTTCCTGGAGTATGGTCGCTCTTTTGGCAAAGTCTATGCACAGGTAGGACTGCGCTATGAGCATCTGACAAACGACTACTTCAACTTCGGTAAGAAGGAGGATGAAGTCTGCCGCGACTATGGCGACTGGTTCCCTACGGCGGTCATCTCTGCCCCTGTAGGCAAGGCACAACTCTCCCTCTCCTACCGTCGTGACATCGAGCGTCCTAACTATGCCAATCTGACCAGTTCGACGGTTTACGTCAACCGCTATACTTACCAAAGCGGTAACCCATATCTGTTGCCGACTTATACCCATAGCCTGGTGCTCAATGCTGCCTATAAATGGGCGAACCTGATGCTGAACTATGGCCGCGTGAAGGATGCCCTCACTATGTCGACAGAGCCTTTCCCTGGTTCAGAAGATCCCCTTGTCAGCCTTGTGCGTCCCATCAACAGCTGGGATGATTACAACAAGTTCAGCATCCAGCTATCAGCACGGCCTACCATCGGCTGCTGGCATCCTATGTGGAGCTTCATCACTCAGTTGCAGGATTTCAAGTCGCCTACGGCCAATGGCTCTACCATCACGTTGAACCGTCCTTGGTTTATTCTTGGTTGGCAGAACGACATCGAATTGCCATACGGTTTCCGGCTCAACGCCTCACTCCAGTGGAATTCGAAGGGCGATTACAACAACTTCCGCATGACCAGCACTCGCCTTTTCACCAACGTAGGCCTGCAGCGTGATCTCAACTTAAAGCGTATGGGTACACTCACTTTCGACTTGCGTTGCAGCGATATCTTCCACACCAACAAGACCGATGCCATCGTCTTCGGTTATCGAGAACTGACTACGCACAATCCTGCCCGTCGCACCTTTGTGCTTGACCTTACCTGGAAGTTCAACGAGGCCCGCTCTAAATATCGTGGCTCTGGTGCCGGAGAGAAGCAGAAGGCAAGAATGTAGTCAAATAGCATAATTATTTGGCAATAATCGAAATTCTTCGTAATTTTGCAACCGATGAAACGACTTTGCTATCTTGACAATCTGAAGGTCTGCCTGACCGTCTTGGTGATTATGCACCATGCCGGTCAGGCTTATGGTAATGGTGGCGATTGGGCTTATACACCATCCAATCCTGCAGAATTCATGCCCTGGATTTGGCATTTCTTCTCTACCAATGCCGCATTCTTCATGGGGCTATACTTCTTTATCTCTGGTTATTTTGTCCCAAGGAGTTTCGATAAACAAGGGTCTAAACAGTTCGTACATAAGAAACTGCTCCGATTGGGAGTCCCATTGCTCTTCATGGGGGCTATCATCGGTGTGTTGATAGGTAAACCGGAAATTGGACACATGTGGTTTGTCGAGAGTCTGTTGGTGTTCTGTCTCATTTATGCCTTGATACGTCAATGGGTACAACCTGTTAACGAGGCGTGCTACTCTAAGCCCACTGTCATTGGACTACTTGTCGTTGCCCTGCTGATGGGAGTAGGAAGCTACGTCATCCGTCAGATAAGTCCTCAGGACCATTGGATCTGGCCGTTTGGCATCATCCCCCTCCCTATGGAGCCTGCACATTATCTACAATATATCATGATGTTCGTTCTTGGCATCTTGGCCTATCGCTTCCAATGGCTCGACAAGATGAGTAACTGCACGGGCTTTATGACTTTGCTCATTGGCCTGGGCTTGGCCATAGGCAATTACCTGCGTGACGGAGGAGCGTGGAATGCTTTTGTCTGGCAGTGGTTTGGCATTTACGAGTCGCTGATGTGCGTGTTTATCAGTTCAGGTCTGATATGGCTGTTCCGTGAGTTTATCTGTGCCACTTCACGTTTGTGGCAGTGGAGCGCCGCCCAGTCGTATGGTGCCTACGTGTTCCATTTGATACTGATGATCATTTTGCAGAATGCAGTAGACGGCATCTGGATGGGGGCCTTTGGCAAATTCTTATTTATCGGAGTCGTCACCACCATCCTTTCATTCTTATTGACATGGGTGGTTAGAATGATTCCTGGAGTTAAACGAGTATTGTAAATGTTATGTAATATGAAACACGAGATTATTGAGCTGCATGATGTGCAGATTATTGGCATGGCCAAGAAGATTGCCTTTAACAAGGCAAAAGAAGAATGCCCTAAGTTTTGGGGTGAGTATGTGGAAAAGATTATCAAGCCTGTCTTTATGGAGAAAAAGGCGCCTGATGCCTTTCAACAGGCCGCCATCGACAATGGGGTTGGCGAGTTCGGACTCTGTACTTGCAACATTCCCAACCACAATTGTGCTACCTGTTGGGAAGCTAATTTCGGTGCTTGCTGCAAAAACACCTTTACTTACGTCATTGGTGGTATATATAAAAGTGGTGATGTACCTGAGGGTATGCAGCTCTTCCCCATTCATAGCGGAAAATGGTTGAAGATACATTTCGAGGGAGGCATGAAAGCCTTTCAGGAGCAGTACACGAAGTTCCATAAGGAGTGGTTGCCTGCTCATCCTGAATACAAATGGACGCCGAATTCCTGTTGCATGGAGTGGTATCAGGGTACAGACATCCAGTCGCCCGATTATCAGTGTGGAGTGATGATGCCGTTGGAGGCACAGCCTCGATTTAAGTTCAACACTGTTGGATTGTTTACCAACGACAATAAGGCTACAGTTGAGTTCTATACGAAGACCTTTGGTTTTACCACATCATGGGATGGTGTACAGCCAAATGTGGAGATGTTCCTTGGCAACAATAGAATCATTCTCTTCCCACGTAGTGCATTTGAGCAGATGGTCTCGAAGAAATTCCAGTATCCTGAAGGTTTTAACGGCACAATGGAATTGAGCCTAGATGTGTCAACTTTCGCCGATGTTGACAAGGAGTATCAGAATGCCTTGAACTATGGTGCAAAGTCTGTTCTCCCTCCAACAACAGAACCATGGGGACAGCGCACTTGCTACGTTGCCGACCCTGATGGGAACCTCATAGAAATAGGATCGTTTGTTGAATAATATATTTAGTGTGATGCTATTATCCTGGTTTAAATGTTTATCGTCATGGAAATATCAAATTGGTTTAAGGGTTTCGAGAAAGGTATAGCGCGGCTCTCTCCAGAGGAGCGGTCTGCATTCTTCTCGGAATGTGGGAAAAACTGTGTAAATGGCGGCATGTTTTCTGTTTACAAGAAACTCTATGAGGATGCCAAAGGGAACATGGATGTGTTCTTTCAGATGGCTAATGATTTGCCAGGAGTAAAAGGTGAGGTTATTGAGAAAGGTCGTGTTTATCGACTTATCTTCTTAAGATGCACCTGTGAGTTGTGTAGAAAGGGATATGTCACTACGCCTTTGCTCTGTGAATGTTCTCGCCAAAGTGTGATTTATTCGCTGCAAAGTTTATGGAAAGACAAGAACTTTACCGTAACGCTTTGTCATTCCATCTTGGGTGGTGGGACAGATTGCGAAATGAGAATAGAGGTCGATAGATGAAACAGAAAATAAACCCTCAAAAGAGTAACAGGGCTGAAGCATTCCGTATGTGGATGTCATCGCCCATGCCGATGGTAACATTGGTGAAGACGCTGGATGTTAGCCGCTTGGTAAAGGTCTGCAAAAGGAGTGGCATGAAGTTCACCATGCTGATGAGCTGGTGCATAGGCAAGGCGGCGAGCCAGGTGGAGGAGTTCTATACGCTGCCTGTAGACGGGAGGTTGTACCACTACGACAAGCTTGCCGTCAACGTCATTGTAGAGAACAGCAAGGGAGGCATCAGCTCCTGCGACATTCCTTTCACCGATGATTTACAGCAATTCAATCGCTACTACCTGTCGTTGACAGCGCAGGCAGCGAATGAATGTAAGAGCTCCTTCCTTGAAGACCATATGGTTATCGGCACATCTGCCATGATACAGACGGAACTCGACTGCATCGTCAACCAATATACTGATCAGTTCTGCAACCCGATGGTGATGTGGGGCAAGTATCGGAAGGGGATGTTTAAGACAACTCTGCCAGTATCATTCCAATTCCATCATGTTCAGATGGATGGTGGCCACGCGGCAAAATTCCTTCAGCGCCTGCAGAATGCAATCAATAAGTTGAAATAAAGAATGGCGATTACAAGCGAGAGATTACGATTGACTATTACAAACCTGCCGTAAAATGTGTCAGAAATAGAATTCTGAACGGCAAACTAAAGTAAATTGAATAAGAAAAAAGCTAAATGATGTATACAACTCGGAATTTACCCAATACACGCATTGACGTGGCCGATGCCCTGCGAGGCATCGCTGTGGCAGGCATCATCCTGTATCACTCCGTGGAGCACTTTAACATCTTCACGCTGGAGGCCATCGTCCATGCATTGCCTTCTGACCAGGCAGTGGCTGACGTGTTGGCATGGCTGCTCTCTGGCAAGATGTATGGCATCTTCGCCATGCTCTTCGGACTGAGTTTCTTCATCATGAACGACAACCAGCAGAAGAAGGGTAAAAACTTCTCTGGTCGCTTCGCCTGGCGCATGTGCCTGCTGTTCCTGTTTGGCGTTGTCAATGTGGCGTTCTACGATGGAGACATCCTGATGCTCTATGCTTGTTATGGACTGCTGCTCATCCCCATCAGTTATCTGCCGTCGAAGGTAGTCTGGTGCCTCATCGCCCTGTTGGCCATCCAGCCTGTGGAGCTGTTCTGTCTGCTGACAGGCACCACGGTGGACCATTCTACCATGTGGGAACTCTATGGTCAGATTAACAGCATGCACGAGCACGGCACGTTCTGGGAGAATGTCCTCACGAATCTGCGCTATGGCTTTGAGGTCAACTTCCGCTTTAACGTGTTCAGCGGTCGTCTGACACAGTTGCTCTGTCTCTTTGTACTCGGTATGCAGCTTGGTCGCCAGCGAATGTTCTACAATGAGGGGCGTAATCTACAGATTTGGCATCAGATACTTCTGCTGTCTACCGCTGTCGTCATCGCCCTCAGTTTCGTAAATTTTGGCGACCTTGATATGTGGCTTAACCCCATCTATAACCTCATCATCCTGCTGATGATTGTTTCGGCAGTGGTATCAGCGTGGTATGCTTTTGAGGGGGTGCGTCGTGTACTCCATCACCTCTGTATCTTTGGTCGTATGAGTCTCACCAACTATCTGTTGCAGTCCGTCATTGGATGTGCCATCTTCTGTGGCTATGGCCTTGCTTGCTATTATAAGTTAGGAACCACCTATGCCGTGATGGTCGGACTGGGCATGGTTCTTGTGCAATACCTCTTCGCCCGCTTCTGGTTTAGCAGACATCAGCGTGGACCATTAGAGGGTTTATGGCGTAAGCTCACTTGGATTGGTAGGTGATTAAAAGAAGAATGATATGACTGTGTTTCAGGAAATACTAATCGTATATTTCGTTGCCATCAATGTAACAACGTTTCTGACGTTTGGTATTGATAAATGGAAGGCCAAGCAGCGTAGTTGGCGTGTATCAGAGGCTACCTTGCTCGGTCTTGCTGTCATTGGTGGATGTATTGGCGCATTGTTGGGTATGCGAGTCTGGCATCACAAGACGCTGCACAAGAAGTTCAAATATGGACTTCCGTTGATTCTGTTAGCACAGATTGTCCTTATTTATTGGGTTGTCAAATAAGATTAGTCTTGATTATTTGGCAGATTTCGTAACTATCTGTATCTTTGCAGTGTCAAAGGTAATGAATTAACTCAAGAAGATTATGAATAAAGTCGTATTGATAACAGGTGCTACAAGCGGAATCGGTTTGGCTTGTGCACGTAAATTCGCAGAGAATGGCGATAAGCTGATTCTCACAGGAAGAAATGAGAGCCGTCTAGCTGACATCAAGAAAGAGCTGGTAGAAAAAGGTGCTGACGTGTTGACGTCGGTATTCGATGTGAGAGATCGCGAGAAGGCCTCACAATTTATCGAATCGCTGCCTGCAGAATGGCAAGAGATTGATGTGTTGGTAAACAATGCAGGACTGGCTCTTGGCCTTGAACCAGAGTATGAAGGCAATCTTGATGATTGGGAAACAATGATTGATACCAATATCAAGGGTCTCCTGACGATGACGCGCCTTGTGGTGCCTGGCATGGTACAGCGCAATCACGGACATATTATCAATGTAGGCTCTGTAGCTGGTGATGCCGCCTATGCTGGAGGTAATGTCTATTGTGCTACAAAGGCTGCAGTCAAGGCACTCTCCGATGGCTTGCGCATCGATGTTGCCAATACGGCTATCCGTGTCACCAACCTGAAGCCAGGTCTTGTGGAGACCAACTTTAGCAATATCCGTTTCCATGGCGATACCGAGCGTGCCGCTAATGTATATAAAGGTGTCAAGCCTCTTACTGGCGATGACATAGCCGATGTTGCCGTATATGCCGCCAACGCCCCAGCGCATGTACAGATAGCAGAAGTACTCATCCTTGCTACCCACCAGGCCAGTGGTAGCGTGATAGTCAGGAAGTAACATATAGATATCCCTAAAATAAACAGAAGGAAGAAGTCTTGTACTTTTTCCTTCTGTTTGTTTGGTTGTTTCGAACTGACTTTAGAGGTTTAGTAGTTCTCTGCCTTAACCTGGAAGTAGGCCTGTGGGTGGTCGCAGACGGGGCAGATGTCTGGTGCCTTCTTGCCAATGACGATGTGGCCACAGTTGCTGCACTGCCAGATGACGTCGCCATCCTTAGAGAAGACGCGCTCGTTCTTCACGTTGTCGAGCAGTTTGCGATAACGCTCCTCGTGAGCCTTCTCAATCTTGGCAACGCCCTCGAACTTCTCGGCAATCTCGGGGAATCCCTCTTCGCGGGCCTCACGAGCCATGCGAGCATACATATCGGTCCACTCGAAGTTCTCGCCACCAGCAGCAGCCTCCAGATTGCTGGCGGTATCCTTGATAGAACCACCCTCTAAGAGCTTGAACCACATCTTAGCGTGCTCCTTCTCGTTGGCAGCTGTCTCTTCGAAGATAGCGGCAATCTGTACGAATCCGTCCTTCTTGGCTTTGGATGCCCAGTAGCTGTACTTGTTGCGGGCCATTGACTCACCTGCGAATGCTTCCTGCAGGTTCTTTTCAGTTTTTGTTCCTTTTAAATCCTTCATAGTTTGTATTTGTTTAGTGAATAAAAATGGGGTTAATGGGGTTAATGGGCGTCCCTAAAGACTGATTTCGCCACGGATATTGCGGTTCATCAGCTGACGTATTTGTTCTGGATCGTCGTAGTGCGACTGCAGGAACATCAGCTTGGTGACTGCACTCTCTACGGTAGAGTCGTAGCCGCTGACCACGCCAGCCTCCTTCAGTTGGAACCCCGTATCGTAGCGGTCCATCTCTACGCAACCTTGCATACATTGGCTGATGTTGACGATGACCTTGCCATTGCGCGTACCTTCTCTTAGCGCGTTGAGCAGCCACGGATTCTGGGGCGCATTGCCACTGCCAAAGGTGCGCATAACGATGGCGCGCAGGTTGGGCGTGTGGATGATATGTCGAATCAGGTCCTCACGAACGCCAGGAAACAGGGAGAAGATAATGACGTTGTTGTCCAGTCGGTAGTGGGGCACCATGGGCTTCTGCCAATCGGGTTGCAGCATGCGGTCGCGATGGTACACGATGTTGACACCTGCATCGACGAGGTGGGGGTAGTTGAACGACTCGAAGGCGTTGAACTCCTCGGCACTCTGCTTGGTGGTACGGTTGCCACGTAGCAGATGACCATTGAAGTAGATGCCTACCTCTGGCACCATGGCATGGCCGTCGGCATCTTTGCTGGCTGCAATCTCAATAGAGGTGATGAGGTTTTCCTTGCCATCTGTGCGCAACTGTCCGATGGGCAACTGCGAGCCCGTAAAGATGACGGGCTTGGTCAGGTTCTCCAACATGTAGGAGAGGGCAGAGGCGGTATAGGCCATCGTGTCGGTGCCATGCAGCACGACAAAGCCGTCGTAGTCGTCGTAGTGGTCGGCTATAACGTGCGACAGGTCAGTCCACAGTCTGGGCGACATATCGCTGGAGTCGATGGGCGGATTGAACTGGTAGGTGGCAATCTCCGTGTCAAACTGCTCCAGTTCAGGCACGTTCTGCAGCAGGTGCTGGAAGTCGAAAGGCTCCAAGGCTCCCGTCTGTGGATTGCGGTTCATTCCTATTGTTCCGCCAGTATAAATGAGTAATACTTTGTTTTGCATGTGGCAAAGATACGAAATATTTCGTTAACAGGAAACGTTTACGTTATTTTTTCTTGAAAAAACGGTACAGTTATGAAAAAATAGTGTTACTTTTGCACTATCATTGCGAATATCACTAAAACAACAAACGATATAACTATGAAAAAATTCAACGACAAGAACTTCGTACTCGACAACGAAGTGGCACAAGACCTGTTTCACAATCATGCGTCGAAGATGCCAATTATCGACTATCACTGTCACCTGATTCCTGAGATGGTGGCCAATGACCATCGTTTCAAGAGCATCACTGAGCTCTGGCTGGGTGGCGACCACTATAAGTGGCGTGCCATGCGTACCAACGGTGTCGACGAGAAGTACTGCACTGGTAAGGACACTTCCGACTGGGAGAAGTTTGAGAAGTGGGCCGAGACCGTTCCCTATACCCTGCGCAACCCGCTGTATCACTGGACTCACTTGGAACTGAAGACAGCTTTCGGTATTGATAAGCTGTTGTCGCCCAAGACTGCCCGTGAGATCTTCGACGAGTGTAACGAGAAGTTGCAGCAGCCAGAGTTCTCTGCCCGTGGTCTGATGAAGCACTACAAGGTAGAGTGCGTCTGCACCACCGACGACCCCGTTGACGATCTGCACAATCATATTGAATATGCTAAGCACAAGGCTGACGACGATCCTATGATGTTCCCCGCCTGGCGTCCTGATAAGGCCATGAACATCGATGCTCCTGAGTTTGCTGGCTATGTTCATCAGCTGGAGCAGGTGAGTGGTGTCACCATCACCAAGTTTGCTGATATGGTCGATGCGCTGAAGAAGCGTCATGACTTCTTTGCTGCCAACGGCTGTAAGCTCTCTGACCACGGCATCGAGGAGTTCTACGACGAGGAGTATACTGACTCGCAGATTGAGACCATCTTCGAGAAGGCTATGCGTGGCCTGCAGCTGTCGCAGTTGGAGACCCGTCAGTATAAGAACTGTTTCCTGACCGTGATGGCCGAGATGGATGCCGACAGTGACTGGACACAGCAGTTCCACTATGGCGCCATTCGCAACAACAATACCAAGATGTTCAACCAGCTGGGTGCTGACACTGGTTTCGACTCTATCGGTGAGTTTAATACCGCTAAGGCTATGTCGAAATTCCTCAACAAGTTGAACATGGAGGACAAGCTCACGCGTACCATATTATATACGCTGAATCCCTGTGCCAACGAGGTTATCGCCACCATGCTTGGCAACTTCCAGGGTGGTGAGCCTGGCAAGATACAGTTTGGTTCAGGCTGGTGGTTCAACGACCAGAAGGACGGCATGGAGCGCCAGATGAACGCTCTCTCTGTATTGGGCCTGCTCAGTCGCTTCGTCGGAATGCTGACAGACAGCCGCTCATTCCTGAGTTATCCACGCCACGAATACTTCCGTCGCATTCTCTGCAATATGCTTGGAAACGACGTGGAGAAAGGCCTGCTGCCTGACGATCGCGAACTGCTTGGCAAGATGGTTGAGGACATTTCCTACAACAATGCACGCAGATATTTTAAGTTCTATTAATAAAAAATTCGGCTATCCTGCTTGTGATAGCCGATTTTTTTTTACCTTTGCAGGCAGAAATATATAAATTTGCAAATTATATGTGTGGAATTGTAGGATATATCGGTAAGAAGGATGCTTATCCCGTACTGATAAAAGGTCTGCGAAGACTAGAATACCGAGGTTATGACTCTGCTGGAGTAGCAATGATTAATAACGACGGTAATCTCAATGTTTACAAGACGAAAGGTAAGGTTGACAACCTGACAGAATACTGCGCCGACAAGGATGTCAGCGGCTGTGTGGGTATTGCTCATACCCGTTGGGCTACCCATGGTGAACCCTCCAGCCGTAATGCCCACCCGCATTATTCGCAGTCGCACAACCTGGCTATCATCCATAATGGTATCATTGAGAACTATGCCGACATCAAGCAGAAGCTGATAGAGAAGGGCGTAACCTTCCAGAGTGATACCGATACTGAGGTGTTGGTTCAGTTGGTAGAATATGTGATGGTTAAGAAACAGCTCTCTTTGTTAGAGGCTGTTCAGGTGGCACTCTATCAGGTAATCGGTGCCTATGCCATTGCAATTGTCGACAAGCGCGACCCCAGCCAGATTATCGCTGCCCGCAAGCAGAGTCCGCTGGTGGTTGGTATTGGCGATGGTGAGTTCTTCTTGGGTAGTGATGCCAGTCCTATCATCGAATATACTGACAAGGTAGTCTATCTGGAGGATGGCAATATTGCCGTTATCCGTCTAGGTGAGGAGCTGAAAGTAATCGATATCTTAGGCGAAAAGCAAGACCTTGATGTCAAGACAGTGGATATTGACCTTGGACAAATAGAAAAAGGTGGCTATCCCCACTTCATGCTGAAGGAAATCTTCGAGCAGCCAGAGTGTCTGACCAACTGTATGCGTGGCCGTATCAATGTAGAAGGTAATCACGTCACTCTGTCAGCACTTATCGACTATCGTCGTCAACTGTTACAAGCTAAGCGCATTGTCATTGTGGCCTGTGGTACCTCATGGCATGCTGGTCTTATTGGCAAGCAGATTATCGAATCGCTGTGTCGTATTCCCGTTGAGGTGGAATATGCTTCTGAGTTCCGTTATCGTAATCCAGTGGTTACCAAGGATGATGTCGTTATCGCCATCTCACAGAGTGGAGAGACGGCCGATACACTGGCTGCTGTCCAGTTGGCCAAAGAAAAGGGCGCCTTCATCTATGGTATCTGCAATGCCATTGGCTCGTCTATTCCCCGTGCTACCGATACGGGTACCTATATTCATGTAGGTCCGGAGATTGGTGTGGCTTCTACCAAGGCCTTTACTGGTCAGGTAACGGTGCTCACCATGTTTGCACTGGCACTGGCTGATGCTAAGGGTACCATCGACCGTCAGCTCTATCTGAAGATTGTCAAGGGTCTGAACGATATTCCTGAGGTGATCAAGGAGGTGCTGAAAACCAACGACAAGGTGGCTGACTTGGCGCGTACATTTACTTACGCTCATAACTTCTTGTATCTGGGACGTGGCTACAGCTATCCTGTTGCTTTGGAGGGTGCCTTGAAGCTGAAGGAAATCTCGTATATCCATGCAGAGGGCTATCCTGCTGCTGAGATGAAGCATGGTCCTATCGCCCTGATTGACTCAGACATGCCAGTGGTGGTTATTGCTACGCATAACGCCATGTACGAGAAGGTCCTGAGTAATATCCAGGAAATCAAGGCTCGTCAGGGTAGGGTAATCGCTCTTGTTTCTAAAGGCGACGATACTATTGCGAAGATTGCAGACGAGGTGATTGAGCTGCCTGATGTACTGGAATGTCTGGAACCATTGGTCGCTACGATACCTCTTCAACTGCTGGCCTACCATGTGGCTGTTTGCAAAGGAAAGAACGTTGACCAGCCTCGTAACTTGGCTAAGTCTGTGACTGTAGAATAAAAAAAGCAAGCAAATATTTGGCGAAATGCTAAATATTTGCTACTTTTGCAAATTGAATATAACTTAAAACACCTTAAACGTCTACAGGAGAATGGAGTTAAATGAAACCTTTGAGTCTCAGATCAATCGTAGCGATTATAAAATTTTAATCGTTGACGATGTGATCAGCAATGTGCTTTTGCTGAAAATCCTCTTGACCAATGAGAAGTTTCAGGTATGCACGGCATCGAACGGTAATATGTGTATTGAGCAGGCAAAGAAAGAGAAGCCTGACTTGATTCTGTTGGACGTGATGATGCCTGATATCAGTGGTTTCGATACTGCTGTCATTCTGAAGAAAGACCCTGAGACACAGGAAATCCCTATTATTTTCCTGACGGCGCTGAATAATCCCAGTGATTTGGTGAAAGGTTTCCAGGTGGGTGCCAATGACTTCTTGACCAAGCCCTTCAATAAGGAAGAACTCGTGATGCGCGTGATGCACCAGATTCAGCTGGTAGCTGCTAAGCGTATCATCGTGCAGCAGAACGAAGAGTTGAAGCGTACCATCTCTAACCGTGATAAGATGTATTCGGTGATTGCTCACGACCTGCGTTCACCTATGGCCAGCATCCGTATGGTGCTAAATCTGGCTGTTAACGTGGTGTCGCCAGATGTCGTTGGTGAGGAAATCTTCAATCTGCTGGATAAGGCTAATCGTGAGTCGGAAGAGACACACGACCTGTTGGACAATCTGCTGAAGTGGACGAAGAGCCAGACGGGTCGTCTGAATGTGGTCTATCAGGATATAGACCTTGACGATGTTGTTCCTGGCGCGGTAGATATCTTCAAGATGATTGCTGAGATGAAGAAAATCAACTTGCAGTATATCCCTGCTGAGGAGAAGTTGACAGTACATGCTGACAACGACATGATTAAGACCATCATCCGTAACTTCCTGTCGAATGCCATCAAGTTTACGCCAGAGGGTAAGTCTATTGAGGTGTTCTATAAGCATGAAGGTGACTTCGCCCGCATTTCCGTGCGTGACCACGGTGTCGGTATTGCCGCAGATCGCGTAGGTAGCATCTTCAAGAAAGGTGAGACAACCTATGGTACTGGTGGTGAGGAAGGCTCAGGACTGGGTCTGCAACTCTGCCAAGACTTTGCCCGAAAGAACGGCGGTGACGCAATGGTAGAGTCTGTTGAAGGTGAAGGATCAACATTCTCGTTTACATTACCAATCAAGAAATAAAAAAAGAGGCTTGAGCCTCTTTTTTTATGCTTCGATGTTTCGAGATTTCGAAATAATTACTCGCTCTTAAACAAGTCCTTGATGCCACCAATTGAGCCCAGCAGGTTGGTAGCCTCGTAAGGCAGGTAGACGGTCTTGGTCTTGTCGCCCTGAGCAAGTTCCTGCATCATCTGGATATACTTCTGTGCTAGCAGGTAGTTAGCTGGATTGGTTGACTTACCAACAGCCTCAGTAATCAGTTCGATAGCCTTAGCCTCGGCTTCTGCCTTGCGGATGCGAGCCTGTGCCTCACCTTCAGCATGCAAGATGGCCTGCTGCTTCTGAGCGTCAGCGCGGTTGATGATAGCGGTCTTCTCACCTTCAGAAGCCAGAATCTCGGCAGCCTTCTCACCCTCTGAGGTCAGAATCTGTGCACGCTTGTTACGCTCAGCCTGCATCTGCTTCTCCATGGCGTTCAGTACTGTTGCAGGAGGAATAATATCCTGCAGCTCTACGCGGTTCACCTTTACACCCCACTTGTCAGTAGCATCGTCCAGTACTGCACGCAGCTTGGTATTAATGGTGTCGCGTGAGGTCAGTGTCTCGTCGAGTTCCAACTCACCGATGATGTTACGCAGCGTGGTCTGTGTCAGTTTCTCGATGGCGTTGGGCAGGTTAGAAATCTCATAAACGGCCTTGAAGGGATCTACAATCTGGAAGTAGAGTAGGGCGTTGATCTCCATCTGGATATTATCCTTGGTGATCACGTTCTGTGAGGGGAAGTCGTAGACCTGTTCACGCAAGTCGATAGAGTTAGAGTAGGCGTAGCGTCCACGTGAGAGTACGACAATGTCCTTGGCACGGTCGATGAAGGGGATGATGATGTTGATACCAGGATTTAGCGTGGCGTAGTAACGTCCCAGACGCTCAATAATCTTGGTTTCCGACTGAGGAATAATCACCAGTGCCATCTTGGCGAAGAGAATCACCAATACTACGATGGCAATCAATACATAACTCATGATGTCCATAATACTTAATAATTTATTGGTTATTTTTTTCGATATTTCGATGTTTCGATGCTTCGATATTTCGATGTTTCGACGTTACAGGGTCTCAACGGTAATGATGGTGCTTTCGCGGCCAATGACGCGAACGGTGGTTCCTACGGGAATGTCGCTGTCTGACTTGCTAACGGCTTTCCACATGTCGCCATCAATCTTTACATAGCCATCGGCTCCAGCCTTGATTACTTCTGTGACTTTTCCTGTGCGACCTAAGAGCGCATCAGCGTTAGAGACACGGTTGGGGTCGTTCTTGTGAAGATAACGCAAGGCAACTGGTCGGACAAATATCACACTGAGTAGCGAGAAGATGGCAAAGATGAATATCTGCCAGTAAATGCTTAGGCCGAGAACTGCCGAAACGATGGCAAAGACGGCGCCAATGGAGAAGCAGATGATGAAGAAATCACCTGACGAAAGCTCCAGGATTAAGCAGGCGATAGCGATGACGGCCCATACCTGCCACATGTTTGCTAAAAAATACTCAATCATATTCTTATTATTTAGGCGTTATTACGATGTTTCGATATTAAATCGAGAGGATAAAGTCATCCCAGTCCTTGGTGGATCCTTTCTTGCCGAACACTTTCTGGTAGAGACGGCTGCGCGTGGAAGCGATGCTCTCTTTGGAGTGTGCTGTCAGTATGGCGATATCCTTTGGTTGCAGTCGGATCTTGATGAGCAGGCTGACGTGGTAGTCTTGTTCGCTCATGTTGTAGAGGCTGAACAGCTTCTCTGTGAAACCTGTATAGGTGTCGTTCACGATTTCTGCCAGTTGCTTCCAATCCTCGTCGTCAAGACAGCGCCCCTCGTTCAGATATTGCTTGATGCGCAGATAGACTGACGTGGAGAATATCTGGCTTACGTCTTGTCTGGGTTCGATGACAGCCATCTTCTGCATGGCATGGATGTTGTCCAAGCGACTCTGCAACAGTTGTATCTTGCGGCGGTTGGCCTGCAGCACCATAATAAATAAGGTGATGTAGAACACGGTGCAGATGATGAGAAGAAACAGCTCGCGGTTGGTCAGTATCATAACGGTTATTTGGTTTTGTTTGATGCAAAGGTAAGAAAAAAACTCATTCCTGCCAAGAAAAAACGTTTGCAAAAGTGTGCAAGCAATAATTGCAAACTTTTGCAAAGCAATTCCGCTGCTGTCTACATCATGTAAACAGCAGCGGAATGTAGAAGAATACTATGTGGTGTTATTTCTGTATTACCTTGATAGTCTTGCCATTAGCCATGCGAACGATGTTGAGACCTTTCTGCATGTTCTGTACGCGACGGCCGTCCAGTGTGTAGAAATCCTTCTGCTCACTGGCAGTAGCGACATTTACGTTTTCAATGCCTGTGGAGGAAACATCTACTTTCACACGTTCACAATTGTTTACCGCCATGTCTCGTTTGTTATTAGATACAGGAGAGACGAAAGCTGTGATGCTGAGGTTCTCTGCTACAAAGTTGGAAGGGATGGTGTAGCTCTTGGTGATTTCGAAATTGTCACCGTCCCAAGTGATGTCATCGCCTTTGTAGTTTGTCAGCACGGCACGCAGGGTGTTGTTGTGCTCGAAATTGTCCGTCCATCTGCCGCTACTATACTGACGACCTGTAAGTCCTTCTTCAGTCAGATAGATCGTTAACTTATTTCCTGACAACAACGTCTCAGCCTGTTCAACACCTACACCCTTCACCGTTACGTCAAGCTTGCGCGTCGCTGGGTCGTATGCCTGTCCGATGGAAAGTGTTACAAATGTTGGTGTCGCATTCAGTACCATCAGATTGTGTATTTCTGGCACCAACTGGCTAATATATTGTTCGTTGTAGCCAAGACCATAGACAATATCATCTTCGCCTTCTGCCATTTCTGCCAAATACGTGCGATTGAATGCTGCAGCTGGGAAAATGTTTCCTCCCAAATAATTCTGGATACTGCTAACTGTTGAGAAATAATAAGGATCTTTGGACGTCGACTGATTGCCATGAATGGCAACCCATGCCAGATCATCATACTGCTGGTCCATCTGGCGAAGCAACTTATAGCCAAGATAGCAATAGGTGCAGGTCCATGAAGTGAAATGCTCGATAAGGAATTTCTGGCGTTGAACAGCAGTCTTGTAGGTTGTGATAGTGGCTGTCTGGGTAGCATTCTCTACATCTGCGATAGGAGCCTTTCCGTTGATGGTCGTGAGTGTTGCTTTTAGTGTATGACTACCTACAGCAACATCTGCGGGGAGTGTCATCAGTGCCTTGACATCGGCGCTCTTGCTGGCTGCGATAGAGGTTGTAGCGGTATAGTCGCAGATTTTTACGTCATCAAGAAGCAGTTCAAAGCCCAGAGAGGTAATCTCTTCCTGTCCCATATTGGTTGCGGAAATCGTCCACTCTACCTGCTCGCCTTGCTGATAGAATGATTTGCTGACCTTTCCAGCACCCAAAAGCAAGTGCTGATCTGGCAATTGGCCTTCGACAATCAGTTGAACTGACAGTGCGCCATCAGAGCCGAGTCCATACCATCCGAGACCACTTCCACCAACACCTGTAGGAATATTTCCGTAGAAGAGGAAGATGCCTTTCTTTGCGCTTTCTTCATAGTATGAAATGGGGTAGCATGCTTCGCTGCTGGTGCCACTTTTCTGATTGTAATCATAACCAACGATAAAGGTGGTGTTGTCTGAAGGTAACTCAAATTGGTCTGCCTCGTCAAACATCACGGTGTTCCATCCTTTTAAACCTGTTCCGACGCTCTTGTTCTTGAACTCTACGATGCCGCCTCTCTCTTCCTTGCTGATAAATACAGCAAAGTCAGGGGTATCGGCACATAGTCCAACACGCATGCCGACGACTTTGAAACCTGCATAATCCTTATAAACTTCAGGTCCGAATTCTGTAGCGGCTTTACAGACACCCGAGGTATAGGATCCCATACCTGATCCGTATTCTGCCAAATCGTCTGTGTTATACAAACCGCACAGATACTGGTTCTCGGCCAGTGCGCGGCGACTTGTTAAACGCTCTTGATGTACAGCAGTAGCTGATTTCTGAACAGCAATACCTTTGGCTGTCCTAATGACAGACTGCTGTGCGTGAATGCTTAGAGAAAGCATGCTGGCAATCGCCAGAAACAATAATTTTTTCATGTCGGTATAATATTTCATTATTTGGTTATTACTTTACGTACACGGCCATCGCTCATCGGGACAATACTGAGTCCGCGCTGACTGCCTTTTACCTGGTTGCCTAACAGGTTATAGCGTCGTACAGCCTTGTGGGGCGCTTGTTGGCTGACAGCCTCTATGCCTGTAGGGTTCACATATTTATAGTTGACAGTTACGGAAAATGTCCTTGCCAGCATACCGTCATAGGTCTTGGCAGTATAAGTGACACTGCATTCACCATAAGCTCCCACCTCATTGGGCATCCACTCGGACATGATGTTCTGGCTTTCGCCTTGTGGAAGACTGGTCTTGGAAGTCTCTTGCTGCCCTGTGGCAGAATATGAATTACATTCTGTCGGGAAACACAACTGCACCAGGCCATTGTCTATCTTGGTGATGTCAGTGACTATGGCTACCTTGCTGTTTGCTGGGGCACCATCGTTCTTTACGAATAAGTCTGAATTGATTTGAGGCATTTCTATGTCCTCGTTCTCCACTTCTGTCCGTGTGATGGTTGCCCCATCTTCATAGACATTACCGTTCTTGTCTGTAAAAACGTATCCCTGGGCAAATACCACAGAATACGTCATCATAACAATTAATAGTGTAAAGCATTTTTTCATAAGCAATCTATTTTAGTTTGTTGTTACTTTCGTTTTTGCTGCCTGTAGTACGCCGTTGTCATTATAAATAAAGGCTACTATACTCAGGTTGTCTTTGTTCCAATCGCCATCGATGGCCTGTGTCAACTGCTGTGACTTCTGTTCACCGGCATTCAGAGTGATGGGGTCTCCCCATGTGCCATTGACAGACGTGCGGAATACGTGATGATGGATGTAGTTCTTGTTTGTTGAACCATCAGGCATAAACTGCAGGGCAGTGATGCCATCCTCCAGTACCCATACTTGTAGTTTCCCTTCAATGTTGTCACCCTTGGCATCCTCTTGGATGGTGATATTGATGTTTTCACCTTGAATGGTAGCTGTCAGGGAAAGGTCTACGGGTGAAGGCTTGGTAATCTCCTCTCTTACTGTTGCAGTCCACTCTGTGTAGTTTTGTGGCGCATGACGATTTACCATGCCGATAGGCTGACCATATCCTTTTACGTAATGCTCAAAATACTCGCAGCCTGTCGTAGTGGTCAGTGGCATCAGCTTTCCATTGGGGAGCTTTCCGAACTCACCGGAATAGATGCCGACGGCTACCAAATGATTACCATAGGTCTCCTGTAGTTGATTGATAATCTCTGTACCTTTGGGACAGTTGACGCACCGCTGCCCGGTAAAGTCTTCCAACAGCACCACCCGCTGGGCGGCTTCTTGCTGGACATAGATAAGTTGCTCGCTCTCGTCAATATGGCTACACGACAGCAGCATGGTAACGATACCTGTTATATATGCGAAATGCTTCATTTCAGTGTGCGGTCTACAGTTAGAAGTTATAGTTATACGACAGTGTGAAACCTTTGGTGGCCGGCACATAGCGGCAGACTCCTCCCGAGCAGTTATAGCCCGCACGGGTGCGACCATAACCCAGCTGTATGCGATGGGCGCCAGTATTGTAGGTCACCAGTCCTTGATAGTAGTGTATGTCTGTCTCACCACAGTTCCAGAGGTCACTGACGGTAAACATCCAGTGGGGTGCCAATGACAGTTCGGCGAGTGCATAGGCCCAGTCGTGCTGGTCCTGGGCGGTGGTCAGGTATTGCAGTTCTGTGCGCAACTTGGTGTGGCGTGACAACTGCATCAGCGCGTCGGCCACAAAGATATCGCTGTGAATCATGCCTCCTTCACCTTCAATGACGGTTTTGTTGTAGCGCTGGTTCATATACATCAAACTCAATTTGATGTCGCGAGTCATGCGGCGTGTCAACTGAACATTCAGGTCTTGATAGTAGGTCTCGTCACCCCATTTCAGCCATTGGCTGTCAATAGCACGTACATACGAGTAGTTCACCTTGACGTTCATGCCGTAGCGACCACCAAGTGTCGTCTTGCGTGGGATGTTGTAACCAGCCTCCATCTGATAGGCCCACTCACCGCTTGCCAGTTGTGTAGCGTAAGGGTAGAGGGCTGCCAGTGCATAGGTGTGGTCGAGCGTGAAGGCTGGTAAGTGGTTGATGAAAGAACTTGTTCCCAGCATGTTTCGCTGACTGCGAAATGCCATGTTCTCAGAACGTTTGGCTTGCAGCAAGAGGCTGAGACCACGTTTTGAATAAGAACCGGAGAGCATGGCGACCTGTCCGCTATGGTAGTTGTAGCCATTGTCAAACGAGGGGTCTTGTGTCTTGTGGGCATATTCCACCAACACACCCCATGGTCCTTTGTTCAGATTTGCACGAATATCCCATGCATTGACAAATTTGGGCAGGTTGTAGCGGTGTGTGGGGTCAGCAAATATTTCTTCATCCTTCTCGTATTTGTTTACCCACGAAGCACCTATTGTGAGGTGTGTCTCTTTATTCTGCAATGTTGGTATCCACTCGTCAAGGGCTATCTCGCCATCCAGTCCTGATACAAGTCCGCCGTCCCATTTCCAATAGTGGCGCTGCTTGCCACTTAGGGCCTTGAACGTGACTCCTTTTGCAGGACGTAGCGTCAAACGACCACCTAATAGCGAGTTGTCGATGCCCAGTGAGCGCTCCTCATAGGTGCGCAGAATGAAGCCAGAACCAAATTGCTCGTAAAAGGTACCTGCGGTTAATTCTGCACAACCAAGCTTTCCTTTTACCCAGAAGTGGGGGATGCCCCATCCCTTGAAGTCGTTTTCAAAACCAGGTAGCGGATGTTCCATGTATTCCAGACGTGCTCCTGCATCAATGTGATTACTCTGCAATTGCAGATCCACATAGGTGTTGGTCAATAGGTCGTCCGTCTTGGTAGCTCCTGTCGCCTCATCGTTCTGTGGTAGCAAAATGTCACTTTGGATACTACCAGAAAAGGTAATTTCCTTTTGGGCATTGATACTTACCATGCAACAGACGGCAGCGAGGGTAGAGAGTAATCGTTTCATTGTTTTATGAGTTCGCGTACCTTATTTATAAGCTCTGTCTCAGCACCATCAGTATATCCGTTGTGCTTGTAAACGATGTTACCCTGTCCGTCAACGATGAGTACGAAAGGTATCATTTGGATACCTAAGGCGCGTTTCAAGTCGCTGTTGGGGTCAAGTAGTACCTCGTAAGCCCAGTTGTGATTGCTGACGAGCGGTTTAACTTTGTTAATGTTCTGTGCCTGGTCAATGCTGACGGCATAAATCTTCACACCGGTTTCTTCTTGCCAGTCCTCATAAACCTCGGCAATAGCGTCAAGTTCGCGGTTACAAGGCTTGCACCATGTTGCAAAGAAGTCAATGATGAAAGGCTTCCCGTTGTTTGACAACGTGTCAGTACGTACACTCTGTCCATCAATAGTCTTGAGGGTTATTGCGGGCAGTTGGGCATGTAGCACTCCTATGGAGACTACCCATGCCATAACAGATAAGGTTATAATCTTTTTCATATTCGCGGCAAAGGTACTAATAAGCCTGCAAAGAACAAAAGAAATTGTGCTTTTTCTTTATTATTTGTCAGAAAATACCATAGCAAAGGTATCAGATGCAAGTGTAAGAAGGGTAAAAAACTTAGAAAATGAAAGATTTTATACATTAAAACCTCTCTAATAAAAAAACACATTTTTCTTTTGTCTTTCCGTAAAATCTTGTTACCTTTGCAAGCTGAAACGAAAAAGACAACGAAACAATGGGAAAGATAATACTTACAGGCGACCGTCCTACAGGTAAACTGCACTTGGGACACTATATCGGTTCGCTGCGCCGTCGCGTAGAACTGCAGAACGCTGGCGACTATGAGAAGATGTTTGTGTTTATGGCCGACGTACAGGCACTGACAGATAATGCTGACAATCCTGAGAAGATTCGCCAAAACATCATTGAGGTGGCACTGGACTACCTGGCAGCTGGCTTGGATCCAGAGAAGTGTACGCTGTTTATCCAGAGTCAGATAACAGAGCTGGCAGAGTTGACGACCTACCTGATGAACCTGGTGTCAGTAAGCCGCGTACAGCGCAACCCCACAGTGAAGACAGAGGTGAAGATGCGCGGTTTCGAGGGTGAGAGCATCCCCTTAGGATTCTTCTGCTATCCTGTCAGTCAGGCTGCTGACATCACATTGTTTAAGGCTACTACAGTGCCTGCAGGTGAAGACCAGGAGCCAATGTTGGAAGTAACCCGCGAACTGGCCCGTCGCTTCAACCAAATTTATGCTCCTGTGCTGGTAGAGCCTAACATCCTGCTGCCTGAGAACCTGACGGCACGACGCCTGCCGGGAACAGACGGTAAGGAGAAGATGTCGAAGTCGCTGGGTAACTGTATCTATCTGTCAGATGACGCTGACACGGTATGGCAGAAAGTTCGCTCGATGTACACCGACCCTGAGCATATCAACCTGAATGATCCTGGACATGTGGAGGGCAATGCCGTATTCACTTACCTGGATGCGTTCTCTAAGCCTGAGCACTTTGCCCAGTACTGGCCTGAGTACCAGAATCTGGATGAGTTGAAAGACCACTACCGTCGTGGCGGTCTGGGCGACATGAAGTGTAAGAAGTTCCTGAATCAGATACTCAACGAATTCCTGGAGCCTATGCGCCAGCGCCGTCATGAGTTTGAGCAAGACATTCCTGAAATTTACAATATTCTGAAGAAGGGTACGGAGAAGGCTCGCGAGACCGCTGCTCAGACAATGACTGAGGTGCGTCAGGCCATGCGTATCAACTACTTCGATGATGCCGAGCTAATTAAGAGTCAGGCGGAGAAATATAAGAAGTGAAAAGTCAGAAGTGAGAAAAAGGCGACGAATGAAATATTTCGTCGCTTTTTTTTGTTTATTATAAAAAATGTTCGTATCTTTGCCGTGATATATCACCTAAAAAACGAATTAATTTTGCCTATTATGAAAAAATTACTATGTGTGGCTGTGCTGCTGACAGCCTTGGCCACAAGTTCACAGGCCCAACGTAAGACTCAGGTCGTGGAGCCTGTCAAGGCCGCTCAGCCTGCTGACGGCAAGACCATTAAACGTAAGGTTGCCATCGGACGTTTCTCTAATGAGACTCAATATGCGAAGGGTATCTTCTACGACAAGGAGAACGACCCTATGGGTAAGCAAGCCCTCGACATTCTGTCGGCTAAGCTGGCTGCATCAGGTAAGTTCCTGCTGTTGGAGCGTGGCGACCTGGCTCAGCTGCTGGAAGAGGCCAAGAAGAGTGAGGATGGTCTGCAGACCATCGGTGCCGACTATATGATTATCGGTTCAATCACCGAGTTCGGCCGTAAGAATACCGGTAAGGAGGGTGTCTTCACCTCTACGAAGATGCAGACGGTAGAGGCTGCTGTGGCTATCCGTCTGGTAGATGTGTCGACAGGTCTTATAGTCTACTCTGACGAGGCCAAGGGACAGGCTCAGATTACCACGAAGACCACGCTGGGTGTGGGTGGACGTGCTGACTATGACGCAACACTTAGCGACAAGGCTATCTCAGAGGCTATCGGTCAGCTGGTGGAGAACATCATCAACAAGTGTACCGACAAGCCTTGGCGCACCTACTTCCTGACATACGATGCTGATGCCCAGATGATTGCCGGTGGTGCCAGCCAGGGTGTGAAGGAAGGTGACGTCTTTGCTGTGAAGACCAAGGGTAAGAAGGTAAAGAATCCGCAGTCGGGCGTGATGATTGAGCTGCCTGGTAAGCAGATTGGTACTGTTACGGTATCGGCTACTGGTGGTGACACTCCCGAGACGGAATACTCATTCGTGGAATATAACGGCACAGCCATTGATGCCGCTAAGTTGAACACTTATTATATAGAGGAGATTAAGAAATGAAAAAGCTCGTACTGTTCACACTGACTCTTGCAGCCTTGCTGTTGGTTGGCTGCAAGGCTAACTATCCTGTCGCTATGCAGACGGGTCAAGAGGATATGGCTTATCTGGTCTTTGTAGGACCATTAGATAAATACGGTAATGGTCAATATCCCGTTCAGGTGGATATCGACGGCACCAAGTTTGATACCAAGGTGGTAAAGCCTAAGGTGGCCAACCGTAAGGGCTACCAGTATGGTGTAGGCCTGGGTAATCGCCATCTGAAGGTGACCTTCAAGGGCGAGATCGTCTATGAGAAGCAGATATTCCTGTCAACCCAAGAAACTAAAGTCATTAACTTGCCATGAAGAAAGTGTTTGTTGCCGCTGTTGCCGTGCTGACGTTAGCGTCGTGCGGTACCGTACAGCCTGATTTGTACTCGTGGTACGACTCAGAGGATGCCACCTATCAGTATACGAAGCGTGCCTCGGAAGAGAAGCTTGCTGAGGCTATGGCACAGTACAAGAAGGTGATTTCCACACAGAAGGGAGCCCGTGGTGTGGTGCCCCCAGGAGTAAATGCCGAATACGGCTATCTGTTGGTGAAGGCCGGCCAGAAGCAGGAGGGTCTGACGCTGCTGAAGCAAGAGGTTGCCCTCTATCCTGAGTCAGAGAAGTTTATTTCACGAATCATCAAACAACTGGAGAAATGAAGAACTATATCGCAATAGCCCTGATGGCACTGACGATGGCCTCTTGTGCTACGTCATCTTCACTGACACGTGAAGCCCGCTATCCGAAGATGTATGCGGAGAAGCCAACGTCTATCGTGGTGATGCCTCCCATCAACCGCACCAACCACGTGGATGCCAAGGACTTCTTCTATACCACGATGTACACACCGCTCTGTGAGAAGGGCTACTATGTCTTCTCGCCCATGCTGACCATGGAGATGTTCCAGGCAGAGAGCGCCTATGATGCCGAGAACTTCCTGGAGGGCAGCCTGACACAGTTCCGTAATGTGCTGGGTGCCGATGCCGCCATGTTTACCATTATCAAGTCGTGGAGTCGTAGCAATATCGGTGGTTCGCTGACCGTTGAGGTGGAGTATATCCTGCGTTCGACTGTCACTGGCGAGACACTTTACCAACGTGAGGGTAAGGTCAAGATTGATACCAGCGTCAATACCGGTAGCAAGGGACTCTTAGGTGCCCTGCTTGACGTGGCCGCTACTGCTGCAAAGACCGCTGCCACTGACAAGATTGAGGCTGGCCGTAAGTGTACAGCCTTCGTGCTGAGCGACATGCCAGAGGGTAAGTACGGCCTGAACTTCGGTAAGGATCAGCAGTCGCCTGCCGGCAATGCCCGTGTCACGGCAACGGTTAGTCAATAAACAAACACAATAAAGAAACACACACAGAAAGGAAAGTATGGCTCTGAATCTGAACAAGAACTTGAAATTGTACTACTCTATTAAAGAGGTCGCTGAAATGTTCGGCGTCAACGAGAGTACACTACGCTATTGGGAACAGGAATTCCCGTATCTGAAACCAAAGACCAGCGGACCTGCAAAGATTCGCCAGTATCAGGAAAAAGACATTGATCAGATACGTCTAATCCACAATCTGGTTAAGGTGCGTGGCTTCAAGTTGGCGGCTGCGAAGAAGATTATCAATAGCAACCGCGATGGTGCAGACCGTAAAGCGGATGTGCTGTCACGTCTGATTTCTGTGCGTGACGACCTGCAGGCGCTGAAGAAGCAAATGGACTTCCTGCAGTGAATTGCAAATTAAGGAATCCACTCGTTATTAACGCTGAACACTGTGTTCAGCGTTATTTTTTGTGCTTCTTTCTTCGTCAGTTGACGACTCCATGAGACACGCTCGTTGGTCTGAGCACCCTCACCATGGTTGTTGTATTCCAGATAGCGTGCTGTAGCCTCGCGCTCTTTCTGCCAGTGGTGCCACCCTTCAGGACGTATCTGTCGGGGTAGTTCACAGTTCATGAATAGTGTGTATCCGTAGTCACGCCATGGACGTCCGAGGTACACCTTGTCCACATCTTCTGCGCAACGGACGGTGCAGTTGTTGAAGATGTAACCGTAGGGCACGTCTTTAGGAGTTGAGGCTGCCGTGATGTAGGAGTTGAGCTTGCAGAAGATGTCGCAGTGCTCAAACCATGCCGTTGATGGACCGAAGATAAAGTCGGTAGTGCCCTCGATATAGCAGTCCTTAAAATACAGACGGGTGTTGGCGGTACCTGTATAGATGGTGTCTTGATGACCTAAGAAACGGCAACCAATGAAAGTCAGCATGTCACCCTCGGTGTGTAGTGCTACGGCTTGTCCCAAACGGGCGGCATTATTCTCTACGGTCAGATTCTTCAGCGTGATGCTGTTGCCCTCTATCTTTAATGTGTAAGTACGGAACGTTCCCATCTTGTTGATATTCGCATGGTCGTCCCATGTGATGATGGTCTCGTCGCGACTCTCACCACATAGCTCGATATTGGTGAGCCACTGCGGTATGATGAGCTTCTCCTTATACGTACCTTTCTTTATATAGATGACTTTATGGTAGTCCATGAAGGCACGGCACACCTCAATAGCGTCACTCACTGTGCGGAACTGGCCTGTTCCGTCGCGAGCAACAACAAGGGTGTCTGGGTTGTCGTAGGAATTAGCACCGTATGTGGTAATGTTCCCACAAACGGCAAGAATCAAAATAAGTAGTAGTTTCATTGTATGTAGTAGTTTGTCTTTTTATTGCTATCAGATGATTTGCGTAACATCTTGGATGTCGGCAATCTTCTTCAGCTGCCCCATGATGTTGCGCACATCCTCGCGGTCGTGAACGCGCAACTCGACAGTGCCGTCGAAGACGCCTTCCTCACTGGCAATGGTTAGCTTGTGAATGTTGACATTCATCTGTGAGGAGATGACTTGCGAGATATCGAGCAACATGCCTACACGGTCAATACCTTGCAGACGGATGGTTGCATCGAAGAAGAGCTTCTTGTGCATGTCCCATTTCGCATCGAGAATGCGGTTGCCAAAGCTGGCTTTGAGTTTTGCGGCAATAGGACAGGAACGCTTGTGAATCTCAATCTGGTGCTTGCCATCGATGAATCCCAGCACGTCATCGCCAGGAATAGGGTGGCAGCAGTGCTTGAACTTATATTGTTTGATGTTGTCGTCGGTAATGAAGATTGGCTTCTTGCGATTGAATTTCTCGGGAACAACAAAGAGCTGTGTTTGGTCTTCAGCAGGCTTTTTCTGCTTGTTGCGGTCGAGGAAGGGCACGTACTTACGCCAGCCACGCTTATCACCAGCGTTTTTGCCCAGCAGTTCGTCAACATCCTTGTCGCCCAGTAGGATGGTCTTTTCGCCAATAGCCTGGAAGAACTCATCGCGGTTGCGAATGTCGTGGAATTCCGTCAGCACGTCGGCTGCCTTGGGCATATCGTTGATGTTGTTCTTTTTCAGGAATTCACTGAAGAGGTCTTCTCCCTGTTTCTGCAACTCACGGCTGTCACGGCGCAGGATGGCCTGTATCTTAGCCTTAGCCTTAGCCGTAGAGACGAAGTTAATCCATGAGGGTTGTACGTGCTGGGCCTTAGAGGTTAGAATCTCTACCTGATCGCCACTCTGCAACTTATGGCTCAGCGGCACCAACTTGTGATTAACCTTGGCACCAATACAGTGAGAGCCAAGGAAGGTATGGATGGAAAAGGCAAAGTCGAGGGCTGTACAGCCTGTCGGCATGGTCTTAATCTCCCCCTTGGGCGTGAAGACGAAAATCTCGGACGCAAAGAGGTTGAGCTTGATGGCATCGAGGAAGTCCATCGCATCTGGTTGTGGATCGTCGAGAATCTCCTTGATAGTGCGTAGCCACTCGTTGAGTTCAGTCTCATCCTCCGTATATTCTTCTTCCACACCGTCTTTGTATTTCCAGTGGGCAGCAAAGCCCTGCTCGGCAACCTCATCCATACGGTCAGAGCGTATCTGTACCTCAATCCAGCGTCCTTGCTTCGACATCAGCGTGACGTGCAGAGCCTGATAGCCGTTCGCCTTCGGATGTGAGAGCCAGTCGCGCAAACGGTCGGGGTGGCTCTTATAAATCTTCGAGATGGCAACGTAGATGTTGAAGCACTCGTTGATTTCTTCTTCGCGGTTGTTGGGAGTGAAGATGATGCGAACAGCAAGAATGTCGTACACCTCGTCGAAGGTGACGTGCTTGTTCTGCATCTTGTTCCAAATGGAGTAGGGGGTCTTGACACGCTCCTTGATCTGATAGTGCAGACCCATCTTCTGCAATTCCACCTCGATAGGTACGATGAACTCGTCGAAGAGTTCATGACGGGATGCCTCAGTGTCGGCCAATTTAGCCTTGATGGCAGCGTACTCTTCTGGGTGCTCATATTGGAATGAGAGGTTCTCCAGTTCCGACTTAATCTTGTTAAGACCAAGACGGTTAGCTAAGGGCGCATAGATATAGAGTGTCTCGCCGGCAATCTTGTATTGCTTGTTGGCAGGCTGAGATTCCAGGGTGCGCATGTTGTGCAGACGGTCACATATCTTGATAAGAATGACGCGAATGTCCTCACTCATGGTAAGCAGCAACTTCTTGAAGTTCTCTGCTTGTGCTGAAGCCTGTTCTCCAAAGATGCCACCAGAGATTTTAGTCAGTCCGTCGACAATCTGTGCTATCTTGGGACCGAAGATGTTTTCAATATCCTCTGTGGTGTAGTCGGTATCTTCAACAACGTCATGTAGCAGTGCAGCACAGATACTGGTAGAGCCCAGTCCTACCTCTTCGCAGGCAATCTGTGCCACGGCGATGGGGTGCATGATGTAGGGCTCGCCACTCAGGCGGCGCACACCCTTGTGAGCCTGACGGGCAAAGTTGAATGCCTTGGTGATGATATCCACCTTCTTGCGGTGGCGTGATGACTGATAGTTGTCCAGTAGTCGTTGGAACGCATCATTAATCAATTTATCGTCTGCGGCTTCACGCATCATCTGCTCTTCGTCCATAGTTGTTTCCTCCTAGATTTCTTTAACCTATAACCCTTAACCTTTACCAATCTTATCTTCTTCTGCGCTTACGAGCCGACGAGCGACGCTTTGTGGCAGTAGCACGGCGTCTCTTGGCAGTAGCACGTCGTTTTGAATATCGCTTGCTTTTATGATAATAAGTTGGTACGTCATCTTTAACCTCTACTTCCACACGCTTTGCAAAATCGTTGACGCGGTAGTTGCAGATACTATCCTGCAGGTCGATAAAACGACCTACTTCTGTTTGTGGCAAACGGATGGGCGAGGGCTCAGTGGCACCTGGCACTACGTCGCGACGATACATGGGGTTCAGCGAGCGCAGCAGGTCTATGTTCATGCCCATCACCTCAGCCACCTGTTCCAGATGGATGTTGCGATTGACCATGACGGTATCTGTCATTGCTGGCAGACGGGTTGTCATAGGGCAGATGTTATGCTGTGAATAGTAGGTCATGATGTAGTTGGCAGCGATGAACGCAGGCACGTAGCCGCGTGTCTCCTTGGGTAGGTAAGGATATATCTGCCAGTAGTCCTTCTCGCCATTGGCGCGGTGGATAGCCTTGTTGATATTAGCGGGCCCACAGTTGTAGGCTGCGATGACGAGATTCCAGTCGCCAAAGATTTTGTAGAGGTCGCTCAGATAGCGGGCGGCGGCATACGACGCTTTGACAGGGTCGCGACGCTCGTCGACCAGTGAGTTGACTTGTAAGCCGTACTGCTTACCAGTAGTTAGCATGAACTGCCACAAGCCCGTAGCACCTACACGCGACACAGCCTTGGGATTGAGTGCTGACTCGATGATAGGTAGGTATTTCAGTTCCAGCGGCAACTGATAGGTTTCCAATGCTTCCTCAAAGATGGGCATATAGAAATTGGATGCGCCCAACATGTAGCTGATAGAGTGGCGCAGGCGTCCGCTATAACGGTCGATGAACTTCTGTACTACGTCATTGTATGCCATCTCCATGATGGTGGGCATACGATACAGACGGTCCACATAGTCTTCCTTGCTATATACGGGGTTGATATTCTTCATGTTACAGTCACCATCCTCGTCAAGATAAGTCTTAGCCATGTAGAGGTTCAGCAGACTGTCTAGGTCGTAGGTCATCGCTTCAGGAAACTCGATGACCTCTTCACGACCTTCACGGTCGATAACGGTAATCTCGTCTTCATCGGGTGTCTCGTCGTCGTTCTCGTAGACCTGTGACCACATGGTAGTCACCGTTAGTAACATGCAAAGTATCAACAGTATTTTCTTGTTCATCAATCGTCTTTATTTCGTTTTTGGGTTATTACTAAAAATTCAGGCAACAGCTCAGTCCTACAGATTGCGCCTGCAGCGGATTACCTCCTGCATAGTTGGGAATGACAGTTGGTCGTACTTCCAGGCTGAGATCTTTGGAGATGTCAAATTCCGACAGTTCAGCATCGACATAGGCATCGATGACAGACAGCGCATAGACACCAATCATCACAAAGATGCTCATATCACGCCAGCGACGGTACTTGTCTTTACGGTTTTTGAAGATCTGTTTAAAACGGTTCTCATTCGCTTCTGTAATCTCTACACCCAGGTGCAAGAACTTATTGTAGCTGTTAGTGCTTGGGTCGGTATCCATCAGGTCCAGATAGGCCTGCGAATAGTCCTTATACATCATGTTGTTCCATGTCAGGGCATAGATACATCCCATGAATCCTCCATAGAAGATTGGCAACTTCCAGTACTTGCGGTTGTAGATTTGACCAGCGCCAGGTAGTACCAGTGCCAGCCAGAGTGCACGCTGAGGATTAGGCTTCCATGTTGACCAGTCGCGCGGTAGTTTTACCTGCTTGGTAGAGTCAATCATGATAGATACCTCGTCAGTGCGAAGCGTGTCGACAACCAGCTCTGCCTCCTCTTGCGCATGGCCAGTCAGCGCCATCGCCAGCAATGCTATGATGACGAATAGCCTATTCATTAGCTCCGTCCAGTGCATTCATGATTTGCTCCAGCTGCTCTTCATTGTCAAACTGGATGGTTATCTTGCCTTTACCTTTTGGCGAACAGGTCATCTGTACTTTTGACTGGAAGAACTGCGCCAGACGGTCGCGGAGCACGTTAAACTCCTCAGGGAGTTTGGTGCGCGACTGTATCTTTCCCTTGGCTGTCTTGATGTCCTCACCACTCTTCAGGGCCTGCACCATTTCCTCAACCTGACGGACAGAGTATTGATGAGCCAGCACTTCTTTAAAGAGTTTTATCTGCTGTGATGGACTGTCGATAGCCAGCAGGGCACGGGCGTGACCCATCTCAATCTCGTGGTTCTTTAGGGCAATCTGTACCTGTGCAGGCAACTTCAGCAGACGCATATAGTTGGTGACAGCGGCACGGCTCTTGCCCACACGCTCAGAAATCTTAGCCTGTGTCATGCCCGTCTCATCAGACAGATGCTGGTAGGCCAGTGCAATCTCGATGGCATTCAGGTCTTCACGCTGAATGTTCTCAACCAGTGCCATCTCCATGGCGTTCTGGTCCTCTACGGTTACAATGTAAGCAGGAATCTTGGTGAGTCCTGCCAACTGTGAGGCACGCCAACGGCGCTCACCAGCGATAATCTGGTATTTTCCTCCGTCGACCTTACGCAGAGTGATGGGCTGGATGATGCCCAACTCGCGGATGCTGGTGGCCAACTCTCCCAGTGCCTCCTGGTCAAACTCGCGACGAGGCTGGTTGGGGTTGGGCTCAATCTGCGAAATCTCTATCTCGTTGAGATTTGAACTTCCTTCAGTATGTACCTCACTGGTATCTATCAGAGCATCCAGTCCGCGACCTGTACCGATATCGTCCAGTCCGCGTCCCAGCACGCTGCTTGCATATTTCTTCTTAACTGCCATAATTCTTGGTTTTCGATATTTCGATGTTTCGATATTCCGAAGCGTCGATGTTTCGATTAACTGTTTTTCTGAATAATCTCTTTGGCTAATGCCAAGTGGTTCTTGCTTCCTGTCGAGTCTGCATCGTAGAGGATGACGGGCAGTCCGTGAGAAGGACTCTCAGACAGTTTGACGTTACGCTGAATGACGGTCTTAAAGACCAGTTCCTGGAAGTGACGTTTTACCTCGTCGTAAATCTGGTTAGCGAGACGCAGACGAGAGTCGTACATCGTCAGCAGGAAGCCTTCAATCTCCAGTTTCGGATTCAACTTAGTCTTGATGATCTTGATGGTGTTCAGCAACTTTGAGATACCCTCTAAGGCGAAGTATTCACACTGTACGGGGATGATGACAGAGTCTGCTGCCGTCAAGGCGTTGACAGTGATAAGACCCAACGAGGGTGAACAGTCTATCAAGATGTAGTCGTAGTCATTGCGTATAGGCTCCAGCAGTTTGCTGATGACACGCTCACGATTGGTCAGGTTGAGCATTTCTATCTCGGCACCTACCAAGTCGATGTGGCTGGGTATGATGTCCAATCCGTCGATGTCGGTGGTATATATAGCGTCGCGAACGTCAGCCTTGTCGATGATACACTCATAGAGTGAGCAGTCTACTTCCTGGATGTTCACACCTAGACCGCTCGACGCGTTAGCCTGTGGGTCGGCATCGACAACAAGCACAGTCTTCTCTAAGGTGGCCAGCGATGCCGCAAGGTTAATGGTGGTTGTGGTCTTGCCCACACCGCCTTTTTGGTTTGCTAAAGCAATAATCTTTCCCATAATCGATATAATATAGACTGCAAAGGTACGAATAAGCATGCAAAAAACCAAAGAAATTATGATTTTTTGCCATTTTATTAAGGTTCGTGTGTAGTGAAAGGGGGAGAATACAAGAATCCAGGTGGTTGTAGAACAAGCTACAACCACCTGGAACTATTGGGAATAGATTGTTTATACTAAGTGTTCTACCAAGTCGGCACGGTCGCCTGGCAGCATGTCGATGACGGGAATCTCAATCATCGTGTAGCAGCCTGGCTGCAGACGCTTAGAGGCACGAGCCACGTTGACCAGTACCTGAGCGGTCAGTGCGGGGTTGTTAATCTGCATGTTGAACTCGAAGCGCTGGTTCTGGGTCTGTCCACTGACACCCTTGCGTACCATGTGTACACCGTGACCCATATCACGCACGTCGTCAACGCTCTCTACCTGGAATACGTGTGTCTCGTCGCTGGCGAAGTAGGGGTCTGCCTTGATGTCTTTGGCAACCTGCTCCAGTGTGAATCCGTCTTCCAATTCTACATAGACCATACGACGGTGGATGCCCTCACCCAAGGGGATAGTCATTGACAGGGCGTTCTTTACGCCAGCCTTTGAACGGGCACATACTGAGTGACCCATTGACATACCGGGACCGAAGTTGGTGTAGCTCAGACCCTTAGGAGCAAGGCCCTGCATCAGCGTACGTACTATTGAGTCAGAGCCTGGGTCCCAACCTGCAGCAATGACGCTGACAGTATTGGTCTGCTTGTTCAGCTCCATCTGACGCTCGCGATAGCCACGAATCTGTGTGTGGATATCGAATGAGTCGACCGTGTTGATGCCCAGCGGCACAATCTGCTTGGCATAGTCCTCGCATGAGCGGGTAGGGGTGGCCAGAATGGCTACATCGACATCCTTCAGCTCTTTGATATCCTTTACTACCTCATAGGGAGTCAGCTCGATGGGTTTGTCTGCTGCTCCGTTTCTGCGCACTACGCCAGCGATTTCAAAGTCGGGAGCGGCCTCTAAGGCCTGGATAGTGTACTTTCCAATGTTGCCGTAACCTACTACGGCTGCTCTGATTTTTTTCATTGTTTTCTGTCTAATGTTGGTTTGTTTGTCAAATCCGAGTGCAAAAGTACACTTTTTCTTTGAAACTCGTAACAAAAAGACAGATTTTTTTGCTTATTGTGTTGATTTTGTCAAATGCCAGAAGTTTAAGTCGAGTGTTTTTTCTACTTCTGTCTCTATGTCATCAGGCAAATTGCAGAAGAAATCTATGCCTGTACGTTTCTCTAACTCTTCGATGCTGATGGCATAGTCGCCAAGGTTGGCAACTGGTTGCGTCGTACCGATGTGATCTGTCCACAAGGCCAATGCCTGATAGGAATCGGTGTCCTTGTTATAGTGCAACAGTGCCATGTAGAAATACTTGGGGACTATGAGGTTTCCATTACACTTATCTGCATAAATGCCATCTACTTGTGCGTCATCTATCGTTACTTTGTCTGTGATGGTAGCTGCCTTGACGACATACAACGTATCGCAGTGGGCTCCTGTATAACTGTCATCGGTAGCGAAGTCGCGCACCAAGTCTTCCAGTCTGCTCCATAGACCACTATTGTGAGAGGTGTATTGTGGTTGCATATTGGTGAGGAAGAAAGTCTGCTTGTTTTGGTCAACAGAACACAGACGGTCGGCTGACGGACAGAGGTGCCCTCGTGCGAAACCACTATTCTTATAGTCGCTTAATTGAGAGGAGACAGCCACTTCTGGGTCTGCTTTGAAGTCGTCCTTACGCTTGACGGTAGACATCGTGTTGCCTGCATGTAGCTCGTAGCAGGTCCAGCGGTTGGCTACCAATTTGTTATCCCACTCCAGCGAGAAGGTAATGCCATAGGGGTCGCACCTTTTTACGATGATTTGGCACTTTTCCGAAGCACCAGCATCATCTTTTGTTTTTGCCAATCTGTCGTAGCTTACCTGTGGATATTCCAGTCGCCAGGCTTCTGGATAGTCGTTCCACATATTTTCGCCGACTTTCTCCCAGTTGGAATTCTCGTTGTTGCTATACTCATATTCAATGCTTTGCATCTCCGAGAACAAGTAGTCCACTGATGTCTCGCTGCCTTCTACGTAGACTTTCATGCCTACGCCTGGAAGATAAGTCACCTTGTCAATCTTCTCCTTGCCAGCAACATTTTTTGTGACGTACTCTTTGACGGTGTTGTCCTTAAAGGTAATCGTCATTGCATGCTTCTTGCCGTCTATTGGAGGAGCAGGCTCAGCATTTTGTGCTGACACGTTCAGTCCGAACAGGGTGAATACAAATATCATGATAAGCGTTGACCAGTCGAAGTCGTCTTCGCGTGATACGGCTTCGTCGGCGTCTTCTATGATAGGGTCGTCCGTAATGACGATGTCAACTTCATCGCCCATTCCCTTCTCGATGAGAGAGCTCATGAGTATATTTTTTGTTCCCATCTCGTGAATATCTATAGTTGGATAAATATATGTCTTTTTCATAATCGTCTGTTATTTGATGATGACCTTCTGACCATTTGCGATATACATGCCCTTGGTGGGATTAGCTACTTTACGGCCCTGCAGATCGTAGACCTCACTATTCACTATTCGTTTTTCACTGTTCACTAGCGTAAGCGCTGTTGTCTCCTCACCATCAATGGATACGCGGGCTTCAGTGCCTTTCGGTACATAGAAATAGGCACGCATGCCTTTCAATGTCGCATTGGCGCTACTGCTGGGATAGGCTAACTTGCCACTCGCTGTCAGGAATTGTTCTGTCTTGTCTGTTTTCAGCTCCTTAGGACTATAGGTACCAATGAAAGCGAGACCGCTGACACCTTGTTGAACGGTTGCTGCAGGGGTGGCGCTCAGCGTTACATTTGAAAATACCTTGTTGGCAATCTCTGCGTCTGGCTTGACGAGGTATGGCTTTCCGGCCTCTATGCTGCTGGCTTCGCCGAATGTCATTACGTTGCCGCTTATACTATTGCATTGGCGATATTTTCCTTCCATATCTCCCGAAATGGCGAGATCCATTGGTACACAGAACGTATTCCAGATACCTTCTTTCAGTGTGCGCTTCAGACGTACAGTGGCTCCAGTGATGTCTGTGCCAGGCGAAACAAACGCCTCGTCTTCGTCGATGACGTAAACAATTGGTTTGATGTCGGCATAGTCCACTGGCGTGATGCTGTTGTTGGCCGTTATGATGCCTGATACGTCAACCAATGCACCTGTATAGATGCCGCTAACGGTTATCGGAGCTCCGTTATTACGTACATTCGCTACTGTCACCCAGTCACCCACATTGCTGTTGATGTCGCTATTTCCAATTGCCTTCGGAGCAGTAGCGGCTTCTGTTACTGGTGCTGCTAATGCCAAGTGGTTGGTATTAGTGTTACTGGTTGCCACCAGTTTGGGTAATCCGTTGACCGTTTGCTTCTTACCTACAATCCATCCTGCCACATGTTGGTTGTGCTGTGGTGCTGGATTGAATGTAGCTATTGTGCCAAAGTCCATGCAGAGCGTTCCCGTATTGTCGCGCAGATACATCTTGCCATCAGCGCCATGCAGTACTCTCGCGTTTTTGTCTGCGCTCAGGAATAGACGTGCCTCTGTGTTTTCAGACAGAGCGTTGAATTCCGAAATACTATTGACGTTGGTGGTTCCCAGCGTGTAAGTCCTTGTTGTTACCTCGCTGGCTATTGTGCCAATAAAACCGATGGCTTTAATTGTAGTATTACTGCTGATGATGATATTGGATGTGGCAGTAATCAGTGTGCCAACGCTACTTGTAGGTGTTGTTCCGTCTGTGGTGTAGCGTACCGATGAATAGCTGGCAGGTATAATGGTAACGTTCTTGGTCGCAGCCTCTGTTGTGTTGGGCCAGAAGTTACATGATTCTGGTAGGGTTGGGGCTTCAACTTCTTCAAGATTTCTCACTACAACATCGTCCAAAAAGATTCGCTTACCGGTAAAAGTAATCGTAAATGCTGAAGTGATGTCTGTTATGCATACACTGTAGTCAATCCATTCACCATTCTCATCTTTTGATAATGAAATGCTAGTATCTCCATATGTCGTACCCGTAGAAACGGTAATAGTCAGTGTATTGCTTGAATTGTCATCCCATCCGGCAGCACTGAATGTCAATAAGGCAGAGGTTACACCGCTCTTAAGATTGATAGTAGGGGTTGTACAGGTTCCATTGTCGCTGCCGGAACCTATCTTGATGCATTTAAAGGCCTGATAAACTTTATTATTGGATGTATTGCCTGTCCAACCAGAATTGTCATAAGCTGGAGTCTTGGAACCAGTTCCATAAAAAGTACCATCTCTTCCTCCTTTGTCACTATTGTCGTCGAATGTTTCCGTAAAGACAACATCATTAATTGCCCATGCTCCTTGCGTTATCGCAAAGCAGCATACAAGCATGAATATGTATAGTTTTCTCATAGAATTAAAGATAAGTTAGTAATATTGGTGCAAAGTTACGAAAAAAACTTGTAAAAGTGAAGCGATTTTGGAAGATTAACGCATTTCGACCTAAAATAAAGGCAATCAAGTGAAGAATGAGGAAGAGCAATTTGGGTCAAAAAGCAAATTGGGGAGGATTGGTGAAGGAGTTAGGTTGCCAAATCGTAACCTCACTTAGCCATCTCCTTCATCTTTGTAACAAAGCTATTGAAGCTCGTCAGCAGTTCTTCGACAAGCGAAGCGGCAAGCCGATTACCTCGTAGGTACTGCGCTCAATTGATATAACTTCCATGTCTTGTTAAGTTTTTGTGATTTGTGGGCAAAGGTACATCATGATTCCCAGATAAGCTCATTCTGAAAAAATCTTATTGTGAAATAACACTTCAGGGAAACAAAAGCCTGATATCTGCCGAACTTGCTCATCAGAAAGCAGACAAGCATCTTTGTGTGGCACTCCACAGAAAAGTGCGTATTAGGCTACACCCTTCTATAGAACATAATTGTGGCATCAGATTGCAGAAATGGTTAGAGAATAAAGTGTCTGACACTTCATAAGAACAAATCGCCAGCCCCATTGTTTGAGACTAGCGATTGTAATGACTCTTTCGAAGATGAAGACTTATGACTCAAACAACTTATTCAAACGAAACCAACTCTGTGCTGCATTCGTTGCAGAGTAAGGGCGGATTTTGGTTTTCAGTTGCGATTTCCTTGTCAAAACATGATTCTATGTCAAGGATGTTTTCATAGACACAGCCGCAGTTAGGGCACTTATATTGAGGATTATTAGGCATGAGGTGAGCGCTTTTGCTGCTTACCTTGTAGCCATTTGATGAAGTGATAACCATATTCTTTACAAGTTAACAGTTAATGTTTCAATACTTTCTTACCATCTATAATGTTGATACCCTTACTGGGTTTCTTCAACTTTCTACCGTTGAGGTCATACACTGGGGATTTTATGCTCTTATCCATGGTGATGCCCTGAATGCCAGATGGGTCAAACTCTACGATATTTTTGAAATAATATGTATACCCAGCATTAATGTAAGATGTCTCGCTGTTTTTAGGAATTTGCAGAGTTGCATCATTTACGACATCGAAGGCATTTCCTCCAAGTGTAGGAGCTGTTGCATTTAGTGATTTTACTAATGTTAATCTGTCACAATCCCAGAATGCTTTATTTCTGATACTAGTCACAGAATGGGGGATAGTAATAGAAGTCAAAAACCAACATTGACAGAAAGCATATTCACCAATAGTTGTAATGCTGTTAGGAATGTCTATAAAAGTTAACTTGCTACAGCCTTGAAAACATCCATAAGGAATAGATGTCATGCTATTAGGGATGATTACGGAGGTCAGACCACTTCTGCAGAAAGCATTGCTCCCTATAGAAGTTACACTATTAGGAATGGCTATAGAAGTTAATCCACTACAATCATAAAATGCTTCTATGCCGATAGATGTTACACTATTGGGAATATTAATGGAAGTCAGAACGCTACATCCAGAGAAAGCATAATCACCGATAGCGGTCACGCCACTGGGAATAATACTTTTTTTACACCCAGCAATTAGAATATTCTGTTGCGTTTCAATAATAGAATTACAATTTTCTCTTGAGTCATATATCTGATTTCCTTCTTCAACAACGATAGTTGCTATTCCATTACAACCCCCAAAAGCTCCTCGGCCAATAAACTTTACACTATTGGGAATGTTGATAGAAGTCAAACTATTGCAGCCTGCAAAAGCCCACTCACCGATAGAGGAAATCGTTTTCGGAAAATCAATAAAAATTAATCCGCTACAACCTTCGAAAACATAATTCTCAATACTTGAAATGCTGTTAGGAATGACAAAAGAGGTCAAACCAGAACATCCTTCGAAAGCCCGTTCACCAATGGATGTTACACTATTAGGGATTGTCACTGAGGTTAAACCTCTACAACCGTAAAAGGTTTCCTTTCCAATATAGGTTATACTATTGGGAATGGTAACAGAGGTTCCGTTTTCGCAATAATAGAAAGCCTGTTTGCCAATAGAGGTAATTTTAAAGTCAATTCCAGCAAAAGAAACAGATTCTGGTATAACGATATCGCCAGAATAACTTTCTCCATCGACGGGCTTTGTTACCTCGGCCTCTTTACTATTTTTTATTCGATATCTTATTCCGTCAGTTAACACACAAAAATCTGATTCTGAAATGGATTTAAAGTTTCTCCAACAATCGGCATTAGAGAATTCTTCTTTCTTTCCTTCCGGGACATATAGGTCTGTCCATGTGTAACAAGAGCTACCGAATGTATGATTACTTATTTCCGGTATTATTGAGCCGTCCCCAATTATATATATGCTAGAGATGTTCTCAGCTTTATAAAAAGCATAATCTTTTATTCTTCGACTGCTTAACATGAGCGTTTTAATCTCTGTATCATCATCACTATATAAATGTTGCGCATGGAATAAAGGATTACTATCTTGAGAGACAAATATGATGCCGCACCAAGCATCCATGTCATTGACAATTACTTTCTTTAGACTACTACAATTTCTATATGCACCCAAACCGATTTCATAAACGTTTTGGGGCATAGAGACCTTACTCAAACTTATACAGTCCATAAAAGCATAGTCATCAATTGCCACCAATTCTTCAGGTAAATTTAATTGTTCCAATCCTTTGCATTTACAAAAAGCCATTTTAGGTATGGATTTCAAATTTGACGGTAATACTACTGTATTAAGACTACTACAATTCTCAAAAGTATTTTCTCCTAAAGATTTTACTCCCTCTGGCAAATGAATAGCTAATAGACTACTACAATTTTTAAAGGCACATTTACCAATACTTGATAGTTGTTCTGGAAGTGTTATCGTAGTCATACCTATACACCCTTCAAAAGCACTTTCTCCTATTGAAGTTGTTGTCTGTGGAATAGTTATGGATTCTAGCTGTTCACAGCCATAGAACAGTTTATTATTGATAGATGTAATCCCTTCAGGTAAAATTACATTAGACAAGGCTTTGCATTCGTAAAAGACACCAACACCGATCGTTTTCATACTTTGAGGAATTGAAATAGAGGAAAGACTACTGCATCCATAAAAACAATGATCTGGCAAAATCGTAATACTTTGTGGAATGGAAATGGAAGTTAGTGCCGAACATTCGCTGAATGCCATGTAACCAATTTTTGTAACTTTAAACAGTTTTTCTCTGTACGTTACCGTTTCAGGAATAACTATATTCCCCGAATATTTAACTTTGTTGCCTTGATTATAGCCACCGAAAGTAACTTCTAACTCGTCAGCAGACAATCTGTTGTAATATATGCCGTCAACCTCGCAGTCGTATGCAAAAACACTTGTACTTACAAAGAGTGCAAGCATAGTCACATAAAACAATTTATATAATCGTTCCATAAGCTTATCTTTCGTTAGAATAATTAGGATGGAAATTTCTTATAAAGAATTAGCGAACTTTTTTGCATTTAGATCAGCGCCGACCATTACAACCTGCAAATCTTTTAAGTTTGAAGGGGCTAATATCCTATTTAATTGCTTACTATCTGAATAGACATAAACATGAATCTGCCCATTGGTCATGTTCCTAAGAGCATTCTTCAAATTCTCTGCCGTCTTCCCATAGAAACGCTCTTTTGGGGAATCTAAACTCTTAATCCATACGATGAATGGAACATTGTCATAGTAGACATCTTCTGCAAATAACGAATTCTTAAAAATGAGTTTTATTTGATTGATAATTGTTTCGTACTCTGGAACTTGATCGAATACGAATTTGACTGCAATGTTACAGAGCGTTTTAGAATCGTCTTCAGTAATAGTTACTTCAGGAAGCGTAAACTCGTTAGCGTCAAAATCGTCATAAACTTGAGGCCTCATAATCATAAATCTTTAGTGCCTATAGTCACCCAGATTCAGCGGTTAGTAATATTTATCTACAGAAAGACGTGGGTACTCTACTTCGCCTATCCCGCTGCTGGGCTCTCGCATTGCCTTGACCAGGATAAGCAACTCGATAGCCCACGCCGAGATATATTGAGACTGCCGCCATAAGCGAACAGAGTGCAATACACCCAATGTGGACGCCTCGTTGCGTTTCTTCTGGTCTTGAATTTGCGAGATTCAGCAGCCGAAGATAACGTTCGTAAACGTCCTTTTACCACTAAAATTCGACCCGTCAACCCTTCCGGGCTACCTGAGTCGGTTGCAAATATACAAAAAAGTTAGCACATTGTGTATGTTTTTACGAAAAATCTTCATAATTCGTTGCTAATTTCAAGAAAAAGCGCTATTTTTGCAGAAAACATCGATAGAATCATGGGGACTCTGCTGATCCATTTTACCAGAGATATTCGGAGGTATAATGTCTGTATCAACAAGCAATAGAACCTGCAACAAAACGTTATTGGAGATATGGAAAAAAAGGAAAACAACGAATTAGAGAAAAGGAACCGGGCTTTCCTGATTAACCAAGATGAAAACGGAATAGCTCGAGTTTATGTAAGATTCGAGAGTGAAGATGTGTGGCTCAATGTGGAGCAGATGATGGAACTGTTTGATGCTTCGCAGCAGGATATTAGCTATCATATCAATCAAATATATGCCGAGAATGAGCAAGACCCAGAACGAACTCACAAAAAATTTTTGTTAGTTCGGCAGAAGGGAAATAGAAGTGTCCGTAGAAACATGAGCCACTACAATCTGGATATGATTATTGCTGTGCCTATAAGGTTACTCACGCTCTCTATTTAGATATGGGCAGAGGCTGGAACTATGCATGGTTTAGGGACGAAGACGGCAAGGTAAAAGAAATCTTTTCTGAAAGCAAATTGGCTCCAAGTTACAAGTATAGGACTAATTGGATTACATTCTACAAGTGACGAACTTCGATAAAATGTAGAGAGAATAACGATATTCGGAATAAATACATTAACTTTGCAAACGATATTGAAAATATGGCAAACGAAATAGTAGAAACAAAAGCAATTGAGCAGGTAAGTGATAGCCTTTATAAGGGAGTATCCGACATTATTGACAATGCACGGCAAGAGGTTGTCGTGTATGTAAACAAGCATTCTGACTTGATGTTCTGGCATATAGGCCATTATCCTATGGCAGCAAAATTCTTGCGACACTGTCGCAAAGATTGACTGCACGTTATGGCAAGGGATATACCTATACTGCTGTCACAAGGATGATGAAAGTCGCTCGATTTTATAGCGACGAAGAAATGTTTGCGACACTGTCGCAAACATTAACGTGGAGTCATTTTTTGGAACTCGTTACCATAGAAGATAATAACAAGCGATTGTTCTATCAACAGATGGGCATTGCTGAGCATTGGAGTGTCAGGCAGTTACGAGATAAACAGGATGAGATGGCATACGAACGTTCTTTGATAGCTGTAAAACCTGAGGATGAGATAGTGAAGACTCTTGAGAAGGTGACACCGACCCACATGGAGCCTGATGTAGTGCTACGCAATTCATACGTGCTGGATTTCTTGGGACTGAACGGCTACTATTCTGAAGAAGAACTGGAAGATGCTATCGCCAAACAGCTAGAAGCTTTTATCCTTGAGCTTGGACAAGGTTTCGCTTTCTTGGAGCGTCAGAAACGTTTCACAATTGATGGCACAGACTATTATCTTGATTTGCTTTTCTATCATCGAAAGTTGAAATGTCTGGTTGCAATTGACCTTAAACTTGGAAAATTCAAGCCTCAATATAAGGGGCAGATGGAATTATATCTCAAATACCTGCAGAAATATGATATGCAACCAGATGAGAATCCACCTATCGGTCTTCTGCTATGCAGCGAAGGTAATACCGAACATATTGAACTGATGATGCTGAACGAGGATCACATATTGACAAACTCAATCGTTCAATACTCATTGCTAAGGAATATAGTGACAATCACTAAAGATTATCCGCATTGTCGTTAGGTAATAGGACGTAGCCTAATACGCACCTTTTTGGCAGGTGCCACAAAAGATGCCGCAGTATATGAAATGAGCGATGAGCAAGCTCAGAAGAAAAAGATGTGAATAGATTTGGCTCTTTCAGAAGAATTGTTTACCTTTGCACCCGATGGCGAGTCATAAAACGGCTGGTGGCTCACCGTCGGGTGTTCTTTGAATGCAATTCATAGCAGATTGCAACGCCACACTTCTACCTTTAGGTGGAAGAATGTGGAATTGAGTACGGTTGCCAATTCGTAACCCCATTTTCCTTCAATTCCCCCAACTGCCTTTAGATAAAGAAATCACGCGAATTCTTACAAAGTTACGAAAAAAATATGAGAAACCAATGTATAAATAGTTTTTTTCTTTCAAAAAGGCGTCACATTCACGTGTAATGCGCTATATCAAAGGGCGTTAGGCGTGACACTTGTTTTTGTTCACTAAATTTTTATGACTTGCCGTCGCTGGTAGTGAATTGTTGCTGTAGGATTGGTCGTTGTGCTCTTTATTCAACGATTATTGTGCAAATAAAGGAAGATTTACTGAGTTGTGCAAAAAAAAACTGCGTATTTTCTGTTTACGTGCTGTAACTGCCTTGTTTTTAGTAAGTTCCGATTTCTTTACAGTATATCAAAATGAATCAAAAATTCTGTTAAATTATAGTTAAATTCTTTCGGCTTATTTGACAAATTCCTACGCTGTGGCTATCTCGTCTCTGTATATAGCTGTCTCGTAACTGGCTTAGCTACAGCCATTTCTGTATTAGCTATTCCTGATTGCCGTATCAGCTGTTCTCGTCAGCGTATTGGCTTATCTCGTTTCGTCCGACGGCCGTCGAACATATTTGCGACGGCCATCAAAAATATCTGTGACGGCCGTCGCAAATTGTCAGATAGCTAACGGGTAAGATTTTTTGGCGTGGGTAGGGTGGTGGACGGAAGTCTATGGATGATAAGAAAAATCAAGTGTCACACTTAATCTGCATATATACAGCATGTTACGCGTGACGGTGACACTTGTTTTCATGCAAAAATCTTCTGGAAAGTTTCTCTATATACAATAAATAGAGGTGGAGAGCGTTAAATTAGTTGTATATATACAAAAAATGATGATTTATGATTGAATACATCAAGGGTGAGCTCACCGAGCTGACACCCGCAATGGCTACGGTCGAGGCCGCAGGAGTGGGCTACGGACTGAACATTTCGCTGACAACGTACAGCGCATTGCAGGGCATTAAGCCAACAGCTAATGGCCCTCGCAACGCCACACTCTCGCAGAGAGAACAGCCAATAGCTAAGTTGTACGTCTATGAGGCTATCCGCGAGGATGCCCATCTGTTGTATGGCTTTGTATCTAAGAAGGAACGCGAGATGTTCGAGTTGCTGATTACCGTCAGTGGTGTGGGGGCTAATACTGCCCGCATGATGCTGTCGTCGATGAGCGTTGCTGAGTTGTGTAGCGCCATTTCACGAGGCGATGAGCGCCTGATTAAGGGCATCAAGGGTATTGGCAAGATGACTGCCCAGCGCATTATCGTCGACCTGCGCGACAAGATTGTGGCTCTGGGCATTGCCGATGAAATTCCTGCTGGCGGTAGTGTGGCAGCACCCGTCAACAATGCTGTGCGCGACGAGGCTGTAGCAGCCCTCACCATGCTGGGCTTTGCGCCTGCTCCAACGCAGAAGGTTGTGGTGGCTATCCTTACTGACCAGCCCGATCTGCCTGTAGAGCAAGTCGTCAAACTGGCGTTGAAACAGATTAAGTAACGTTGAACATTGAACGTTGAACATTGAACATTGAACGTTGAACTTTAAGCGAGTCGTTTATATCGGAGCAGTCTTGTTGAGTGTGACGGCGATGGCCGTAACATCTTCAGGAAAACGCTTGTCTGTCGTGGACAAGCCAGAGGATGCCGATACCTTGCAACAGACAGCTCGCTGGAAGATTCAGAAGACGGCGCCCGTCGAGGTCGCCGACCTTGACTCCAGTGCCCTCGACCTCCATTTCCCTGAGAATATCAAGCAGCAGGTGGAGTATAATGACTCGCTGAACCTGTATGTCATTGGCTCTAAGTTGGGTGATTCCTACCTGAACACTCCTGTGCTGATGACCCCTGAGGAATACCGCCAGTGGAGTGAGCGCAAAGAGCGTGAGCGCTTCTTCCGTCAGAAGGACGCTGAGAATGTGGCCAACAAGGGTAAGGAGAAGTTCGACTTTGCCGATATGCACTTCGACCTCGGTCCTGCTGAGAAGATTTTCGGTCCTGGTGGTGTGCGCATCAAGACGCAAGGTACTGCCGAGCTGAAGTTGGGGGCCAACTTCAAGAATGTGGACAATCCCTCACTGCCAGAGCGTAACCGTAAGACCAAGGCTGTCGACTTCGACGAGAAGATCAATATCAACGTGACGGGTAAGGTGGGCGACAAGGTCAATATGTCGCTGAACTACAACACTGATGCTACCGTCGATTGGGATGCCAAGAACCTGAAGTTGCGCTATGAGGGTAAGGAAGACGAGATTATCAAGCTCGTTGAGGCTGGTAACGTTACCTTCCCCTCCAACAACTCACTGGTCAAAGGTGCCAGCAGCCTGTTTGGTATACGCACCGACATGCAGTTTGGTAAACTGAAGTTGCAGACCGTGTTGTCACAGAAGAACTCCACCACGAAGAGCGTCTCGTCGAAGGGTGGCACGCAGCTGACTCCCTTTGAGTTGAATGTAGCCAACTACGAGGACAACCGCCACTTCTTCCTGGCCAAATATTTCCGCGATCGCTACGATGCTGCCATGCAGCAGATTCCTACGCTGACCACGGGTATCAATATCACCCGCATCGAGGTTTGGATTACCAACAAATCGGGTACTACCAGCAACTCGCGTAACATCCTCGCCTTCACAGATTTGGCAGAGAGTACGTCGCCCCAATGGGCTAATCAGAATACCTCATCTGTACCTGGCAACAATGCCAATGGTGAGTATGAGGCACTGACCACGACCTATGCTGCTGCCCGCGATATCGATCAGGCATCAACCGTGCTGGAGGGCGTGATGACTGGTGGCGAAGACTATGAGAAGCTGTCTGCCGCCCGTCTGCTGTCGTCGTCGGAATATACGCTGAACAGTGCCTTGGGATATATCTCACTGAAGACCACCCTGCAGTCTGATCAGGTGCTGGCGGTAGCCTATGAGTTTACTTATAATGGTCAGACCCACCGTGTGGGTGAGTTTGCCGCCGACCATACACAAGCCCAGGAAGCTCTCTTCGTGAAGGCCCTGAAGAATACGTCGAACAATCCGAAGCAGTTCAACTGGCCGCTGATGATGAAGAATGTGTACTATCTGGCGACCAATGTCGAGAAGACGAAGTTCCGCTTGGACATCAAGTACCAGAGCGATACCACGGGAGTCTATGTCAGCTACATCCCCGAACAGCAGACCAAGGATATGACACTGTTGCGCGGCTTGGGTTGCGACCGCTTGGACAACAACCTCAAGGCGCATCCTAACGGCTATTTCGACTATGTCGAAGGCTATACCGTGAGCAATGGTCGCGTGTTCTTCCCGTCAGTAGAACCCTTTGGTACCACGCTGGAGAATTTCCTGCTGCGTCGTGGCGTCGACAAGGAGACTGCTGCCAAGTATGCCTTCCATGAACTTTACGATACCACCCGTACTGCCGCCTTACAGATGACCGATAAGAACAAGTTCCTGCTGGTCGGCCAGTTTAAGGGCTCTTCGGCCAACGTCATCTCGTTAGGTGCCTCTTACGTGCCTCAGGGTTCGGTGGTTGTGACGGCTGGTGGTGTCACGCTCACTGAGGGCAGCGACTATACCGTCGACTATTCCGCAGGCGAGGTGACCATCCTCAACCAGAGCATCATCGACGCTGGTACCAGTGTCAACGTCTCGCTGGAGTCAAACAATGACTACGGCCTGCAGCGCAAGCGCATGTTTGGCTTCAATTGGGAATACGACTTCTCCAAGAATTTCCAGATTGGCGGTACCTTGCAGCACCTGAGCGAACAACCGCTGACTTCAAAAGTCACGATGGGTTCTGAACCGCTGAAGAATACACTGTGGGGACTGAACGTCAACTGGAAGACGGAGAGCCAGTGGCTCACCAACATGCTCGACAAGCTGCCGCTGCTGCACTGTACGCAACCCTCGCAGATTACCTTTACGGGCGAGTTTGCCCACCTCATAGCAGGCACCGCCAGTGGTACGCAGGACAATGCCTCCTACATCGACGACTTCGAGAATGCCAAGAACGGCATCCCCCTCCTCGAGCCCTCTTCGTGGGTCATCTCCAGCGTGCCCAGCACGTTCCATGAAAGCAAGGACAAAGAGACCGTAGCCAGTGGCTACAACCGTGCCCTGATGTCGTGGTACACCATCGACCCGTTGTTCACCTATCGCTCCAGCAGCCTGACGCCCAGTCATATCAAGAGCGACATCGAACAACTCTCCAACCACTATGTCCGTGCGGTCTATGTCAACGAGCTTTATCCCAACCGCGACCAGTCTACCTATAGCGGTGCCACCAATACGTTGCCCGTCATGAACGTGGCCTATTATCCGCAGGAACGTGGCCCTTACAACCTCAGCACTGATGTCACCTTTGATGGCTTACTCAATAATCCGACCAATCACTGGGGTGGTATGATGTGCAAGCTCAGTACCAACGACTTTGAACAAGCCAACATCGAGTATATCGAGTTCTGGCTGATGGATCCCTTCATCTATTCGAATACCGTGCAGACGGACGATGCCGGTAGCCTGGGGGGCGACCTCTACATCAACCTTGGTGAAATCAGCGAGGACATCCTGCGTGACGGCAAGAAGTTCTATGAGAGCGGCATGCCAGTAGGTGGTACTGGCTCGTTCACCGAGACACAGTGGGGTAAGGTACCCGTACAGGCTACTCAGACCTATGCCTTCGCTACAACCAGTGGTTCACGTGCCCTTCAGGATGTGGGTCTCAATGGATTGAACGATGAAGAAGAGCGTCTTTATCCTGCCTACTCTGACTTCCTGCAGAAGGTCAACGTCAACGACAGCGTGCGCCAGGCGTGGACAGCCGACCCTGCCAACGATAACTACCACTATTTCCGTGGTTCTGACCTCGACGACCGCAGGGCCAGCATTCTGGAACGTTATAAGCGCATCAATATGCCGCAGGGTAACTCGCCCGACAACGACCAGCAGACGGAGAGTTATGATACCAGCTATAAGACCTATCCCGACGTGGAGGATATCAACCAGGACTATACGCTCAACGAGTATGAGCGCTACTTTGAGTATAAGGTAAGCATCCGCCCCGAGGATATGCGTCTGGGTCAGAACTTCATCACCGATGTCCGCGAGGCCACCGTATCGTTGCGCAATGGCAGCCGCGAGACGGTGAAGTGGTACCAGTTCCGCATTCCGCTTAACCAGTACACCCGTCGCGAAGGAACCATCTCCGACTTCACCAGCATGCGCTTCATGCGAATGTTCCTCACCCAGTTCCAGAAACCTATCGTGCTCCGCTTCGGTTCGCTCGATCTGGTACGTGGCGAGTGGCGCATCTACAACCAGCCGCTCTCTACGGGCAGCAACAGCGGAACCTTGGAGGTGAGTGCCGTGAATATTGAGGAGAACAACAACAAACAGCCTGTCAACTACGTGTTGCCTCCAGGCATTTCACGTGTCACCGATCCCTCACAGCCTCAGTTGACAGAGGCCAACGAGCAATCGCTTTGTATGGTTGTGAAGAACCTCTCGTCAGGAGAGTCAAAGGCCATCTACCGCAATACCACCCTCGACCTGCGACAGTATAAGCACCTGCAGATGTTTGTTCATGCCAACCATCTGGTGAATGATGCTACAGCCTTGCAGGACGACCAGCTGGCGGTATTTATCCGTCTGGGTAGCGACTACAAGAACAACTACTACGAGTATGTCATCCCCCTGAAGCTGACGCCCGACCGCAGCGACTATAATAAATATAATGTGGACGACTGCCGTGCTGTATGGCCTGAGGCTAACATGCTGGATGTGGACCTGAGCGTCTTCACAAAGGTCAAGAAGGCCCGCAACAAGGCCCGCGGTTTAGGAACTGCCAGCTATACGATGCTTTTCAGCGACTACGATCCCGACCAGCCTAACAACCGCGTCAGCGTGATGGGTAACCCCACGCTGGGCGAAGTGAAGACCATGATGATTGGTGTCCGCAACTTGTCGGGTGGCGTCAAGTCGGGCGAGGTATGGGTCAACGAGTTGCGCCTGCAGGATGTTATCAATGATGGTGGTTGGGCGGCTTCCGGTGCCTTGAATATGCAACTGTCCGATGTCGGCACCGTCAATCTTTCGGGTAAGATCATCACCGAGGGCTTTGGCGGCTTGGAAGATGGCGTGGCAGCACGTACCACCGACAACTACAAGACCTACTCGGTGACAACGACCATCGAACTGGGCAAGTTGTTCCCCGACAAGCTGAAGGTGACGGCACCGATGTATTACTCATACACCAACGAGACCACCAAGCCTAAGTACAATCCGCTGGATACCGATATGGAACTCAGCGACGCTCTGGACGGTGCTGCCGACAAGCAGGAGCGCGACTCGATAGAGAATATCGCTGTGACCAAGTCTACCAGCACCAACTTCTCGCTGTCTAATGTGCGCTTCGGCATCAAGACCAAGCGTCACCCCATGCCTTACGACCCTGCCAACTTCGCATTCAGCTACAGCCACTCGCATCGCCACACGTCGGGAAAGACTACCGTCTACGAGAATGACGACCAGTGGCGTGGTTCGCTGAACTATAGCTATACGCCCGTCTATAAGTCGTGGGAACCCTTCAAGAAGTCGAAGAGCAAGTCGAAGTGGATGGCACTGCCCAAGGCCTTCGGACTCAACTGGCTGCCTCAGAACGTGACGTTCAACTCAGACATTACGCGTACCTATTATGAATTGCAGGAGCGCGATATGGACGATCTCGGTGGCTCTTCGTTGCCCGTAACCTTCAACTCTCAGATACTGTGGAACCGCGACTTCTCTTTGCGTTGGGACATCACCAAGAACCTGCACATGAACTTCCAGTCGGGCACGCAGGCCGAGATTGAGGAACCCTATAGCGACAAGCCTATCAACAAGGATCTCTATCCCGATCGCTACTCAGCATGGAAAGACTCCGTATGGACTAGCATCAAGCACTTCGGTCGTCCGTTGGACTACCGTCAGACGTTCACCGCCTCTTATCAGGTACCGCTGAACAAGTTGCCCATCTTCGACTGGGTGAATGCTGATGCCAACTATACGGCCACCTACAACTGGGTGCGTGGTCGCGAGAAGGAAGACGGTACGTCGCTGGGCAATACCATCTCGAACAACCGTCAGATTACCGTCAACAGCACGCTCAACCTGGAGACGCTCTACAACCATTTCCCCTTCCTCAAGAAGACCAACGACCGTTTCAAGAAGGCAATCCCCAAGCCCCAGCCTAAGAAGAAGGATAATAAGAAGCCTACGGCCAGTGGTTCATCCACTGGTAAGGATGCTGGCAAGGATAAGACTGCTGCCAAGGAGGCCGCTGCACTTCCCAAGAACAAGAACGCCTTCGAGAAGGAGCTGACGCTGCTGCCTGATACCACCATTACCGTGGCACACAACAAGAAGTCGAAGCGCCTCGTCGTGACGGCCAAGACCAAGGACGGTCGCGCATATCCTATTAAATATAAGGTGGTCGACCAGAACAAGATTAGCATCAAGAGCAAGGATTCCGTGGCCGTCAAACTTACTGTACTGGCCAAGCCCGCCCTCGATGACGAGCGTTGGTACAAGACGGCACAGTCGGCCGCTCGCTTCCTCATGATGGTACGCTCTATCGGCATCAGCTATCGCAACCAGTATTCAATGGCCTTGTCGGGCTTCATGCCTGAGGTGGGCGATGCCTTCGGACAGCGTACTGGCGGCGTTATGGCTCCTGGTCTCGGTTTTGCCTTCGGACTGACGGGCGACGAGTTCCTCGACAAGGCGGCCGACAATGGCTGGCTGCTCATGGCCGACAGCATCTCTACACCTGCCACGACCAATAAGACGACCGACCTGCAGCTGCGTGCCACTCTGGAGCCCGTTCGTGACCTGAAGATTGACCTCAACGCGTCGCGCACCGAGAGTCGCTCGCGCAGTATCCAGTATATGTATAGTGGCATGCCGACCACCCAGTCGGGAACGTTCAACATGACCACCATCTCTATCTCCTCATCACTCGAGAAGATGGGCGATGCCAACGATGGCTATCCCTCTGCGGCCTTCGACCGCTTCTGCGAGTCGTTGCCTCGTTTCCAGCAGATGGCTTCTGCTCACTACGGCACGGAGGTCGACAAGTATAGCGCTGCTGTCATGATTCCTGCCTTCCTCGACAGCTATACGGGCAGTGGTGGCGGCAGTCTCGACCTCATTCCTGCACTCACCAAGCTGTTGCCCAACTGGACCATCCGCTACTCAGGACTGTCCAAGCTGAACTGGTTCAACGAGCGCTTCAAGTCGGTCAATATCAACCACTCCTACAAGAGCGTCTTCGCCCTGGGCAGCTATACCAGCAGCTCTGAGACAGCCTCCATCTTGGGTTGGAACGTACCTACCGTCAGCATCAACGAGTCGTTCTCACCACTCATCGGTGTCGATGTGACGTTCCTCAACAACATGACGCTGAAGGCAGAATATCGTCGTACGCGCGTCCTCAATCTGTCTATGACCAGCGTGCAGATCAACGAGAGCCGTTCTAACGATATCGTCATCGGTATGGGCTATAAGATTAGCGACTTCCGTCTCTTCGGTGCTGGTGCCAGTCGTAAGATTAAGAAGGCACAGGGCGGCAGCAGGGCCAAGAAGACCGACGATGCCAAGACTGCGTCCAGCGGTTCTTCCGCTGGAAAGAAGTCGGGCGTTAACCACGACCTCAACCTTCGCCTCGATATCTCGCTGCGCGACCAGGCAGCCATCACCCGCGACATCGCCACCTGCACCTCTGCAGCCAGCAGTGGCAACTCTGCCTTTAAGATGTCGTTCATGGCCGACTATACCTTGTCTCGCCTGTTGACCCTCTCTGCATACTACGAGCGTCAGACCAATACGCCCTTGTTGTCCAGCAGCAGCTATCCCACCACCACCCACGACTTCGGCCTCTCCATGAAGTTCTCCCTGACCCGATAGTCTCGAGTGTAACATCGCGAATGGAAAATTGCAAATATATTTGCATTTTATCTTACTTATTCGTACCTTTGCAGACAATATGAAGAAACTGATTCCTATAATAATAGCGCTCGTGCTGCTGGCTGCGTGCGGACAGTCGTATGAGGAAACGAAGCGTATCACACGAGAACAGCGACGCGAGGCGTGGCGTAAGGACTCGGCAGCACTGAAGATTGCGGTGATGCCTACGCTGGACTGTCTGCCACTTTTTGTGGCTCAGGAGTATGAGCTGTTTGATACCGTCAATGGTGGCGTGCGCCTGAAGTTATATAATGCCCAGATGGATTGCGACACGGCTGTCCTGCGGGGCAGGGTAGAGGGCGCTGTGACTGACTTGGTGAGGGCAATGCGCATGGAGAAGCAAGGTGTGAAGATGCGCTATGTGGCTGCAACGAATGCCTATTGGCAACTGGTGACCAACCGCAATGCCCGTATCAAACAGCTGAAGCAGTTGGACGACAAGATGGTGGCCATGACGCGCTTCTCTGCAACAGACCTGCTGACGGATGTGGCTCGTGACACGGTGAAGCTAGATGCTGAGCGCGTGTTTAAGGTACAGATTAACGACCTGAACGTGCGCATGCAGATGCTGCTGAACAACGAGATTGACGCCTTGTGGTTGCCTGAACCACTGGCTACGCAGGCTCGCGTGATGAAGAATCCCGTGGTGATGGATTCGCGTGATGCGAAGCTGCAGTTGGGTGTGCTGGCCTTCCGCGACAAGGAGATGCAGCGCAAGGAGCGTGCCAAGCAGCTCCAGTTGTTCCTCAAGGCCTACAACCAGGCATGCGACACCATCAACAAGTATGGTGTGGCCCACTATCGCCAGCTGTTCATCGACCGCTATAAGTTTAAGGCTACACTGGTTGACTCCATACCGCAGGATATCCGTTTCCCAAGGGCCAAGGCTCCTCGCCAGCAGGACGTCACGTTTGTAGAAAAATGGCATGAGCGCTTCGCTAGTGAAAAGTGAATAGTGAAAAGTGAATAGTGGTGATGAATGAGACGCTGAAACTGGTTGACGAGACCTTACGGACAGGCAATGTCGGTAGGGCCATCCGTCAGATGGAGAACTATCTGGCAGCATGGCCTGAACAGCAGACTGCCGAGAAACTGATGGAGGTACGCGAGGATTACGATCGCATGGAGAGTTATTGGCAGCAGGGTGGTAACGACCCTGAGCGCGAGGCGCTCTATCAGCGATTGTTGCAGCGGGTGTATGTGGTCTATGCCAACGTGATGCACTATCACCGCATGAAGGCGTCGCCCTATCAGAATAGTCTCTATACGCGTGTTCGCCAGGGACAGCGCGACTGGTCGTTGACAGCCATCCGTCAGGAGATGGAGGGCTTCGTCAGCAATGTGGCCCTGTTGCAGTTGGAGCCTGACAACAAGCGTCAGACCATGAGCGAGACGCTGTATCGTGACCACCAGCGACAGATGAACCAGTTGTTTGAATATGTGCTGACGTCGCGCCAGTGGTCTGATAGTGTGGGTAGCCAGTTTACGGAGATGCTGACATCGCCAACGATTGATAGCATAGACCAGCAACTGCTGATTGCTGCCGTCACGCTGTCGCTGCTGAACCAGTTTGATATGGCCAAGTTCCGCATGCTGACAGAGGTGTACCGATTGTCGCAGGACGAGGCTGTACGCCAGCGTGCCTTGGTGGGCTGGGCATTGTCAGCATCTGATACCTATAGCCAGATATATCCCGAACAGCATGAACTGATAACGGCCTTGTTAGAGTCAGACCAGGCATGCCAGGAACTGACGGAGCTACAGATACAACTCATCTACAGTCTGAACGAGGAGAAAGACAGTCAGACCATCCGCAAAGAGATTATGCCCGACCTGCTGAAGAACTCAGAGAAGATGATGGCTCAGGAAATGGGCGAGTCGGACGATGAGCGACTGGAGGAGGTGCTACACCCAGAAGTCTCCGAGCAGCGCATGGAGCACTTAGAGTCGTCGATGCGTAGGATGATGGATATGCAGAAGCAGGGCGTTGATGTGTTCTACCACGGATTCTCGCAGATTAAGCGCTATCCGTTCTTCTATGACATCAGCAACTGGCTGGTGCCGTTCTATACGCAGCATCCTGACATTGCGCAGTTTGTAGCCAAGCAGGGCCAGTATCACTATCTGGAAAAGGTCTTTGCGGCCAATACGTTCTGTAACAGCGACAAATACTCTTTCGTCATTGCCATGCAAGAGGTGATAGACCGCTTGCCCCAGCAGGTGCGCGACATGATAGTCCATGGCGAGTATAGTGCCGAGGAGTTGGCAGCGGCTGCTGTTGAACCATCGCCCGCCTTGGAGCGTCGCCTCTACCTGATGGATATCTACCGCTTCTTCCGTTTGTTCTCGCACGCTTCTGAACTGTATAATCCCTTTATCGTGACGAAGGATGAGGCTGGCGGCTGTTGCTTCTTCCGTCTGAAGCTGTTTGCTGGTACTCGATTGGAGCGCTATAAGGCGCAGATAGTACGACAGCTGAAGAAACACCAGATGAATTCAACTGCCAACAGTCTGCTGCTGACCTTTACGGAAGCATACCGTGACGTGCAGTATTATATGTGGGTGAAGGACTATGCACATGTCTTGCTGTTGGATCCCGACAACGAGCGTGCCCTGTTGGGCTTTGCCCGTTCCCTGTATGAAACTAAATTATATGAGCGGGCTCTTGAGTATTTTGAAAAGCTCATGAACAAGTATCCTGAGAAGAGCAACTACCAGCTCTATGTGGCAGTGTGCCTCATTCAGGTGGAACGCAATGAGGAGGCGCTGAAAATGCTCTATCGTCTAAACTACGAGCAACCTGAGAACGACAGCGTGAATAGGGCACTGGCATGGGCGCAGACCTGTACAGGACAGCTGGAGCAGGCGCATCATATCTATGAGCAACTGGTGGGGCTGGAGCAGGTGGATATTGAAGACCTGAAGAACTATGGCTATTGCCTGTGGCTGCAAGGCGACATCCTGCAGGCGAAGACGCAGTTTCAGGAATACTGCAAGCGCTGCGAGGAAAGCAGTCCGGTGAAACCAGACTTCTTTGACGTTGACTGGCTCAAGAAGCGTGGCATCAGCATCATAGAAATCAATATGATGCTGTCGCTACTATAGGAACGGCTGTAGCAAGTGGGCGAACCAGCCACGGAACTTCTGCCAATTAGTGCGGAACTCATCCCACGACTGGTCTGTCAGCAGGAAGCTCTGCTGCTTGTCGCGCCAGAACATATCGTCCAACTCGCGCGTGGTCTGTGGGTCAACAATGACCGCATTCTCCTCGAAGTCACACTTCAGACTGCGGGCATCCAGATTGGTGCTGCCCACCGTGCAATACAGGCCATCAACCATCATAATCTTGGAATGGTGGAAGCCAGGCTTGTAGAGCCAGACGGTGGCGCCACGCTTCATCAGCTTATGAGCCTGATAGAGTGCACAGTCGGGTGTCAGGGGAATATCACTCTTCGACGATAGCATGATCTCTACCTTTACACCGCGCTGGATAGCTTTGGTCAGTGCCTTCGTAAGCGTGGGTATCAGCGTGAAGTAAGGATTGATGATGTGTATCGAGTCCTTGGCCTGATTGATGGCATTAATATAAAAGGTACGCATGATTTTGGGTGTGATGCCTGGCTCACGATTGATGATGCCCACCATCTTCTTGCCACGCGTGCTAGTGGTGTCGGCCTTCAGACCCGTAAAATGCGTGAGCGTACCGCCATTGAAGTACTTAGCACCATAGACATTCTCGCCCGTAGTACGATACCAGATGCGCAGGAAGATGCTTTGCAACTCGTTGACGGCATCGCCCTCGATGCGACAGTGCATGTCGCGCCATTCGCCCACCTGTTCCGTACCTTTTATATAATAGTCGGCCACATTCATGCCACCCGTATAGGCTATGCGCCCATCGATGACGACAATCTTGCGGTGGTCGCGTCCGTAGATGTGGTTGACCCACGGAAAGCGGATGGGGCTATACTCTACAATCTGGATGCCGTCCTCGCGCAAGGGTTTGAGGTGGCGCTTCTTCAGAGGCTGGTTGTTGGAGTCGTTGCCAAACCCGTCGAACATGGCACGAACCTCTACACCCTCCTTGCTCTTCATGCGCAGAATGTCGAAGAGGAGCATGGCGATAGAGTCGTTGCGGAAGTTGAAGTATTCTAAGTGGATGCTGCTCTTGGCCTGCATGATGGCATGGAACATGTCGTCGAACTTCTCCTGACCAGACAACAGCAGGGCGACGCTGTTGTTGTGCGAGAAGCGGATACCGCTGTCGCGTAGTGTGTGGACTATCAAAGAGTCGCTTGTCTGCGCTCTTGCAGGGCTAAATGATAAATGACAAATGATAAATGATAAACCTATCACCATCATCCATCTATTCATATTATTTGTCATTATCATTTGTCAATTATCATTTATCATTTAGGGCGAAGCCCGCTTATTTTTTGTTTTTGAGACGATACTCCAGAGGTGTCATGCCGTACTTGTCCTTGAAGATGTTGCTAAAGTTCTCAGCGGTCATGAAGCCCACATTGATGGCCAACTCGCTGAGGTTGATATTGGTGGTGACAAGCAGGGTACAAGCGTGCTTCAGACGTATCTCACGAACAATCTCTGCAGGTGTCTTGGTGGTGATAGCACGTATCTTGTGGAAGAACGGTACACGACTCATGCCCATGGCGGCAGCCATATCCTCCAGGCTAATCTGACCACGGCTCATGTTCTGCAGCACAAACTGCTCGACATTGCGCATCAGCTGCTGATCCATGATGTTGTTCATTGAGTAGTCGCCAATGGTATTGCCATCGTAGTACTTAGCCAGCATGTTAGGCTGTTCGCCTGTGATAGGAGTTTCCTGAGTTTCCTGAGTCTCCTGAGCCTCCTGAGCCTCTGGGTTCTCCTGCGTATCTGTATCGTCCGAAAGATCTACGTTCGTGTACTCCTCGAAACTCATGGTTGCAGTGGTCATACTTGCATTCTGACCCTCCAGCATACGTGTCTCCTTACCCTCGATGACGTTCTGGTTGATCTCGATAGGAGCCAGACCCATCACCTTGTTGAAGCGCATCACGGCCTCCTGTACGTTGAACGGCTTAGCCAAGTAGTCGTCGGCAGCCAGCGTAATATTCTGATCAGCCATCGTCTCCTGCGTCAACACGCTGTCAGTCATCAGCACAAACTTCGTCTTGTTCCTGTTATGACTGCTCTTAAACTGGTTGCACAACTCACTACCTGTGATGCTGCCACCCATATTGTGCTTGCAGACAACAAGGTCGGCCTTCAGTGTCTCGATATCGGGCAGGGCATCCTTGATATTGTCGTAGATATGGAAGTCATAGATCTCGCACAGGTGGGCACGCATAAACTGCAGGAATTCGCGGTTGTCGTCGATGAATACCACGATGAACTTCTGCGTCTGTCCCTCAGCATGCAACGGCTTGATGTCGAGTGACAACTGCTGTCCTGTCTCTACAGCCAACTCAATCTCACCCTGTTCGTTCAACTCTAGGCGGTCCTTAGCTGTTGACTCAGCCTTCTTCTCAGGATTCTCCAGCGTGCTCTGCATCTCAGAGATACGCGTGATGACCTGTAGCAACTGGAAGTGCAGCGAGTTGAGCTGTTCACGACCTTCCAGCGACTGTTCACGCATCGACATATCACCGATGATGGTGGTCATGCGGGCCATGGGCTGACGCAATTCGTCACTGGCCAGCTTGATTTCCTCACGCTGACGTTTCAGCTCTTCGATGACGGTGGTACGCTTCTTCCATGCCTTCTTGTATTTCTTGATACCATAGCGCCAGATGATGACGATGATGATCATGATGATGAGGTAGAAGGTCAGCATCCACCACGACAGCCACCACGGACGGTCGATGTGTATCTCCAAGACGCGCTCTTGGTTGCTGACAGCACCATCGGCACTGACTGCTTTGACGTGGAGCTTATAGTCGCCACTGCTCAGCTTATTGAAACGGACACCATGGAGTAGGGCATCACCGTTCTTCCAGTCATTGTCCAGTCCCTCCATCCAGTACATGAATTGCAGACGCTCGCCTTGGTTGTAGTTACCAGCGGCAAACTTAATGGTAATCGTGTTCTGACTGTTGAACAACTCTATCTTGTTGCTCTCGTTGAGGGCCTGTGGCAGGATGATGTTACCATCGTAGTTGACACCCGTCAGGATTTCTTGCTCACCCACGAACAGCTGGGTCAGCATGACGCGAGGCAGCGAGGCCTGCTCGTCTTTGTTGCTGTGGCGTACCCAGTTGACACCATAGAGTCCACCAAACAGTACCTCACCATTCTTCTTGGTCAGGATGGCACCCATATTGAACTCGTTGCTCTGCAAACCGTCAGCAATGGTGTAGTTGTACAGACCATAGTTGAAGGTCTCGTCTTCATGGTTACGTTGCACGACGATGCGGACAACACCATTACTTGTCGTTACCCAGATGCTGTGGTTCTTATCCTCGGCAATACCGCAGATAGAGTTGTTGCAGAGACCGTCTTTCTCCGTAATCAGACTGAGTTCGTCGTTTGCGGGGTTCAGAATGTTGATACCCTCACGCGTACCTATCCACAACAATCCTCTGGAGTCTTCGTAGACCTGTGTGATATAGTTGTTCGTAAACGACTTCATGTTTGAGACATTACCTGTCAGCACCGTCTTTTCGCGGGTCGACAGGTTGAGCATCACCAGACCTTCGCCAGTACCAATCAGCATGTTGTTGTTGGTACCATAGAACAGTGCCGTGATGTTGTTGGTGTTCAGCATGCCATTCTCGTGGGTGTACGACGAGAAGGTGTTCATCTTGGTACTATACACCTGCAGACCGCCATTGGTGGCAATCCAGAGGTTACCGCTCTTATCGCAGCTCAGCGCATTGATATGGTCGTCGATGAGCGTCTTCATGCTGTCGCGGGCAGCAGAATAGAAGGTGCTGACGCCATCCTTGATACGTGTCAGACCATTCTGCTTCGAACCCACCCACAGACTACCGTCGGGTGTGGTGGTCATGCACGTCACCTTCTTGCTGGCCAGTGCTCCTTCATAGTCGATGATGCCCTTGTCGCCAGTACCATACCAGATTTTTCCGTTATTATCTTCTGCAATGGCAGTGATATCACCATTAATCAGAGACTGGAACTTATAGATATTGTCGCCATAATAGGCCAGGCCAGATTTCTCAGTACCTACCCATAGCAGGTCGGTATCGTCAATATAGAGGCTCTGAATGGGTATCACTTCTTCCGCTATCTGGTATCTGTTGACACCCTTGGGGCGCACGTATTCCATCTCCAGCGTGTTTACGTTGGTACAAATCAGACCATTGCGGTCTGTACCTATCCAGATATTTCCCTTGCGGTCGCCTGCCATGCCATTGACGCTATGGTCGGTGCTGGCGCCTGTCATGCCCAGTTGGTCGCCAATGGTGGTATTCCACGTGTTGGTGTTCTTGTTATAGCGCATGAGCGTGCCCTGTCCGTAGAGCCAGATATTGTCCATCTGGTCAGCAAAAGCCTTCAGCGTTGCTGAGTGGCGCAGGTGCTGCTGTGCAATGAAGTCGTTCTTCCATACGGTATGCTGCTGGTGCATGACGTCGCAGCAAACGATGCGTCCATCATCGTAGACGATCAGCGCACCATCGCGACATTCGCTGATAGAGGTGATGTTTCCCTGTGGTACACCATGGGCATCGTCTGTATATCCGAATTCAAACAGCAGCTGCTGTTGCATGTTGTAGGCTACGATACCCTTGTTGGGGATAGCTGCCCAGAAGTTCTTGTGGCTATCGATATATACTACGTTGGGCGCTCCTTCGATACCCATGCGACCATAGACCTGCTTCATGTCGCGCTCGAAGTTCTCCGTCTGTGGGTGGTAGACGCAGAATCCTGCTGCTGTCTCAATCCACAGAGTGCCTTCCAGTGTCTCCTGGATGCTGATGATATAGCTGTCGGGCAGTGACGAACCGTCCTGTGAGTTACACTGGAAGTTGTGGAACGTATAGCCGTCATAGCGGTAGAGTCCGGCAGGTGTGCCCAGCCATACGTAACCTCGCGAGTCCTTCAGTATACAGTTAATCTGGCTGATGGTCAGTCCGTTACGGGCGTCCAGCGTCTTGAACAGGTAAACGCCAGCAGCTGCCAACGGCAACGCCAGCATCAGCACAAGCAGTAACTTTCTTAGTATTTTCATAGACCAGTAGTTGTAATTATAGTACGCATGCATAGCGGTCGACGATACCGATGAGGTGGTTGTCATCATCCACTACCAATACGTTATGGATTTTATGTTTGTTCATTAGTTTTTGAATCTCGGAGATCTTTGCCTGAGGACTCACTGTCTTTGGAGTTCGTGTCATGATGTCCTCCACGGTGTGGTTGAAGAACTCAGCCTGCCACTTCTCCATGGCACGACGGATGTCACCGTCAGTGATGAGTCCGGCAAGTTTGCCATCCTCTATGGCGACACCCAGTCCCAACTTGCCTTTGCTGACATGGATGATAGCCTCGCCCAGATGCATATTGGCAGACAGCACGGGCATATTCTCTGTAATCATTACGTCCTGAGCGGTGGTCAACAGACGCTTACCCAACTCTCCACCAGGATGGAACTGTGCGAAGTCCTGTGGACGGAAATGACGCTTCTCCATCAGTGCGATGGCCAGTGCGTCGCCCATAGCCAGCGTGGCTGTCGTACTGCTGGTTGGTGCCAGATTCAGCGGACAGGCTTCCTTCTCTACGCTGACATTCAGGTGATAGGTAGAATATTTCGCCAAGAGCGATTGTGGGTTGCCACTCATGCCAATGATGGGTATCTGCATGTGGAGCACCATAGGGATAAAGCGTAGCAATTCGTCCGTCTGTCCTGAGTTGGAGATGGCTATCACCACGTCGCCCTGTGACATCACACCCAAGTCGCCATGATATACGTCCAGCGGATTGATAAAGAACGACGGCGTACCTGTTGAGGCCAGTGTGGCAGCAATCTTCGCACCAATATGACCACTCTTGCCCACACCCGTAACGATGACTTTTCCCTTGCATTCTATAATCATGTCGACTGCATGGTCGAAGTTCTCGTCCATCTTAGGTATCAGGTCGAGTATGGCCTGTGCCTCATCTTTTAAACATTGTATCGCTATATCTCTGCTTGTCATTGCACTCTTCACTAATCACTATTCACTTTTCACTAGCTTTTTGACCAAATCAAAAAGCGCATCCAGTTCCAGCATGTTGGCAGCATCGCTGAGGCCTTGGTCTGGGTTGGGGTGTACCTCGAAGAAGAAGCCTGTGGCACCAAAAGCTTTGGCAGCCATTGCCATCTGGGGCACGAAGCGGCGATCGCCACCCGTCTTGCCATCAGCACCGCCAGGGCGTTGTACGCTGTGGGTGCAGTCCATGATGACGTTGTCGGTAATCTCCAGCATATCGGGGATATTACGGAAGTCAACCACCAGATTGTTATAGCCCATCATGTTGCCACGCTCTGTGAGCCAAACCTCCTTGGCACCACCATCCAGTGCTTTCTCTACAGGATACTTCATGTCGTGGCCACTCAGGAACTGCGCCTTCTTGATGTTCACCGTCTTGCCCGTCTTGGCTGCTGCCAGCAGCAGGTCTGTCTGGCGACAGAGGAAGGCAGGAATCTGCAGCACGTCACACACCTGACCAGCAGGTTCAGCCTGCCAGGCTTCGTGAATGTCTGTCAGTACGCGCAGTCCATATTTGGCTTTCACATCACTCAGCATCAGCAGTCCATGGTCAATGCCAGGGCCACGGAACGAATGCACAGAGGTGCGGTTAGCCTTGTCGAACGATGCCTTAAAGATAATATCGGTACCCAGTTTCTCGTTGATTTCCACCAACTTAGCAGCCACCGTGTCTAACAACTCGGCAGACTCTATCACACAGGGACCAGCTATAAACGTCTGTTTCATGTGTATTTTCCTTACATAATACCTTGCAAAGATACGCATTTTCCCCAAATAAACCATGATTTTCATCAAATTTTTGCACAAAATGTAAAAAAGTTGCGAAAACATTTGGTGGTTTCGAAGTTTTTTCTTTAACTTTGCAGCGTCGAAACGATAAAATTCGTTAAGACGCCTATTAAATTAGAAAACAATTTATTCATTAATCTATTAAAAAAAGAAAATTATGAAAAAGATTATGATGACTATGGCTGCTCTTGCAGTGGCTGTTACAATGAATGCTCAGGGTTACATTGGTGGTAGCCTTGGTTATTCTACCACTAAGACAAACAATGGTTCTGTTGGTACTCCTGCTACTGAGGAGTATACTACAAAGGCTTTTGTAATCCAGCCTGAGATTGGTTACAAGATGGATGATAAGATGAGCGTAGGTCTTGTAATTTCTTATGTTACCGCTTCTAAGGAGGCTGAGTATGTAGGTCCTGGTACTGCTCCTTCGTATACAAAGCCAAGCTCAACTACTATTGGTCTTCGTCCTTATCTGCGTTATCAGGTTCTGACCTTTGGTAAGGCTAACATCTTCGTTGACGGTGGTTTGAACTTCGCTATTTCAAAGGAGAAGGAAGTAGGTCTGGATGCTAATGGTAAGGCTTATGATAACAAGCCTGCTATGGATCTCGGCCTGTTCGTTCAGCCAGGTATCGCATTCGACATCAACGAGAAGTGGAGCATTGTTGCTAAGCTGGAAGACATGTTCACATTTGGTTACAGCAAGAATGCTGTTCCCGACCTTGATGGCGCTCCCGATGCTTCTTCAAACTTGAACTTTGGTCTCTCAACTGGTGGCTTCCAGCTCGGTTCACTCCGCTTCGGTGTTTACTACAACTTCTAATTGAAGGAATAATAGTTTAGACAATATTAAACCGCATCTCATTCCGAGGTGCGGTTTTTATTTTGCTTGCGCTTGAACCAACTGTCGATGAAGGAGAAGACAACGTAGGTGAAGAGGCCTGCGATGATGCCATCAGTAATGCTTCCTGTGACAGGCATCAATAGAATGGTCAGGAAGGCAGGCATGGTTTCTGCGGGGCGTGCCAAGTGAATGTGGCGCACAGAGCCAAAGAGGTAGAAGCCTGCCATGACCATGATAGGTGCAGTAGCTGCTGTTGGGATGGCCAGAAAGAGGGGCGACAAGAAAAGACTCAGTATGAAACACAGGGCGATGACGAGTGCTGTGAGTCCTGTACGTCCGCCCTCAGCAACACCTGTGGCACTCTCCACGTAGGTGGTCACCGTGCTACAACCCAGACAGGCACCCGTCATGGTGGCGATGGCGTCGCTCAGCATGATGCTACGCATGTGGGGAATACGTCCGTTCTTGCGGATGTGGCCTGTGTTAGCCATCAGACCCACTACCGAACCTAATGTGTCGAATACATCGAAGAAGAGCATGGTGAGCACACAAACCCACAGGTCGGGTGTGAGCAGATCTTCCCACGAGAACTGACAGAAGAGTGGGGCAGGAGATGTGGGCATGCTGAACAGATGGTCGGGAACCGTCGTTACACCAACAGGAATACCAATGAGCGTCACGATGAGGATAGACAGTAGCAAGCCACCACGAACGCGCAGCACGATGAATGTTCCTGCCAGTGCCAGTCCTAACAGGAATAGCAAGGATGACGGACTGACCAGCGTGTGGATATGATTAAAGATGGTTCCCTCAGCCAACAGACCACTATTCTTGAATCCTATCATGGCGATGAAGAAACCAATACCTGCTGCAATGGCATATTTCAGCGAGGCAGGCATCATGTCGAAGATGATTTGCCGCAAACTACTCACGCAGAGCAATACGAAGAGCAGACCCTCGATGAGTACGGCGGTAAGTGCAAACTGCCATGAATAGCCCAGGGACAGACATACTGTCTCCACAAAGAACATGTTTAGCGCCAGTCCTGGAGCCTGTCCGAAGGGACGCTTAGCCAGAAAGGCCATGAGCAGTGTGCCTATCGTCGTTGCCAAGATGGTGGCGGTGAGCAGAGAGTCTATGGGGAATCCCTGTGCAGCGAGTGGTGCGAACATGACTGGCATCAGCGCCAGGATGTACGACATGGTGGTAAAGGTAGTGAGTCCTGAGAGTACTTCCGTTCTCAGGCTATGTTGTTGTAGGGAAAAACCTACCAATGAGAGTAATTTAGCTTTCATATTATGAATTATGCATTATGAATTATGCATTGGAACGATGAGGTCAAACTTAGAACCTCCTGTGTAGTTTGTATCGAGGGTTAGCGTACCTCCAAGGTGCTCAGCAATCATGCGGGCAACAGCCAAACCAAGACCCACACCCTGTGCAAAGCTGTCGAGTTTGGTGAAGCGCTCGAAGATAAACTCCTTCTTGTCTTCTGGGATGCCAGGACCCGTGTCAGCCACCGAGATGTGGAGCTGTCCGTTGTCAAGCGCAGTCCGTAGCGTGATGCTACCCTTTTCGGTGAACTTGACAGCGTTGTCCAGCAGTTTGTTCAGAACAATCTGAATCATACGCGGATAGGTCTCTAATGGCAGGTCGTCAGCTATGCTGCACTCGTTGTTCAGCGTCACCGTCTCTGCCACCATCTGACTGACCACATCCAGCGCCTGTTCTGTCATGGCTGACGCGATGCAGGGTTCAGGAGCAGGCAACTCGCTATTACTTTCCATCTCAGAGATGAAGAGAAGGTCGTCGAGGATTTTCGTCAGCAGACGAGTGTTGTCCTCAATACTCTTACAACAGTTGATTCGTTCCTCTTCAGGAATCTCCACGGGCATGGTCAGCACCTGCGTGAAACCGCTGATGGCATTCAAGGGCGTACGAATCTCGTGGGTCATACTCTGTATGAAGGCAGTCTTAGCCCTCGATGCAGCCTCCGCACGGTCACGCTCTATGGCCAGCTGTTTGTTCTGTGCCACCACCACGTTGCGCTCGCGCTGTAGCTGGCGGTTCTTGATTTCCAGTCTGCGTGTCCAGCGACCGTTGACAGCCAGAAAGGCCAACAGTGCCACGACACCCAATATCATGGCCACACTACCTGTGGTGAAGCGCGAACGTTGTTGTAGCAGCTCGTTCTGCGTTTTCAACTCATTGATATCTGTGGTCGTATCTGTCGCGTATATAGGCATCGCCATGCTGAAGATCAGTACTGTCAGCAGCACGATTCTCACCAGTCGTTTTATGGTCTTATAATTTTTCATTTTTCAACTTTTAACTTTCATTGCGAAGCCACACTTTGACCTTCAGGTCAAAGAACTTTCAACTTTTAATGTGCACATCCTGCTGTGGGAATGGAATCTCGATGTTGTTCTGATTGAGCGTGTCGTAGATGGTGGCGAGCAGTTGGCTCGTCACGATGTTACGCATCAGTGCGTCAGTCCATACGAAGAGCTTGAAGTTGACGCTGCTGTCGCCTAATTCATAGACGCGCGTAGTGATAGGCTTGCTCAGGTCGGTACCCTCCAGCTGCAGGCCGTTCGTGGCTTCCTCTATCAGTTGCTTCACCTGAGCCAGGTTCGAACCGTATGCCACACCATAGGTAATGATTTGCAGCACATAGCCGTGGTTGCGCGTCAGGTTCTTGTAGTTCTTGGTGAACAGCTGCGAGTTCTGGAAGGTGATGACCTCACCCGTCAGGGCCTCGATGATGGTCGAGGTGTAGCTGATGCTGGTCACGCGTCCTGTGATGTCATCCACCTGAATCAGGTCGCCCACCTTGATGCGTCCTGTCATCAGTGAGATACCGTAGTAGATATTTTCGATGATGTCTTTCGATGCGAAACCGATACCTGTTGACAAACCTCCTGTTACTACCAGCAACCATTCCATTGAGACGTTCAGGATGCCCATCGATATCAGGAACCAGGCACCCCATACCACTACCTGTAGCACGTTCTTGCCCATCACCTCACGACTGGCTGCCGTGTCAGGGTCTTTGGTCTGGAAGTGCATGCGCAACAGTTGCAGGATGGTGCGGTTCACGTAGTTGAAGAAGAACCACAGCGTGATCACCATGGCCACTGTCAGAATGCTGAGTTGCAGGTTCTTCAGGTCTACGAAGTGGGTCTTGAAAATCTTCCAGCAGAGGTCGCTCAGGTTGAAGACGTCAGCAGCCCAGTAGATACTGATCATCACTGAGCAGACACCCATCACAGGCAGCAATACCTGGTAGGCCAGGTCGTACATCCATGTCTTGGTGATGGGGCGCTCTTCATAGTGGTTGCGCTTGCCATAGAGTTTCAGATACAGGCTTACGCAGGTGATGGTCAGAATGCAGGTCAGCTGCATGGTCCACCAGATCAGAATCTGTACGGCCAGCAGTGTGTAGCCAATCCATGAGCATACCACGCTGATGACGAAGACGGTCAGCGAGATATAAGTATAGAACATGTCCGAACGGGGCACGTTCTGGTTATGACGTCTTACCACGCTCCATTGCCACAGTGCACAGATGAGCAGGATGGGTGGGAAGGTGATGTTCACCAGCTCGTTAGGAATCAGGATGATGCGGATGGCGATGACCAGGAATCCCACAAAGAGTAGGGGGGTATAGATGCGGAAGGCACTCTTGATTTGGTCGCCCGTCACGCGCCACAGCAGGGAGAGCAGGATGACGCCCAACAGCCACGCATACTCCACCAGCAGGTTGGCGGCCATGATGAAGAAGTTCTGGTCGGTCAGTGCCAGCGTGATACCTAAGATCAGGGCGAAGGTAATCGTCGTGGTGGCTATCGTGATGCATGTGCGCTTCTTCATAAACTCCGACGTGCGGAAACGCTTGGGCACCACAAAACGGATGGCCAGGAAGTTCAGCAGCGTGGCAATGATGGCGTAGATGATGGTAGAGAACAGCAGACCGAATATCCAGCGGCTGTCCCACTGCGAGTGGGCGTTAGGCTGGTATTTCTTCTCTACCGTGCGCTCCATGTTTCGCCAGTAGCGACTCCAGTTGCCCAGGATGGTGAAGTAGCTGTCGCCACCATTCTTGAAGATGTTGGTCTGTATGTCCAGATAGCGATTCTGGGCGTAGTCGTTCAGATTGCTCAGACGCTGCTCTGTTCTGTCATAGATGCGGATATAGTCGTTCAGCGTGGCACGGTTCTCTAACAGCGAGTTGCGGATGTTGGAGGCCAGTGTCAGACAGACGTTACGGTCGGTTTTTCCCTTGTCGTCGAGTATAGTGATAGGCATTGACTTCAGCGAGGTGATGAGCGAGTCGTAGCGCGCAATCTCAGACTCCGTCTTGTCCATAAACATCTTAAAGGGCAGTTGCTGACGTTGGAAGTCGTAATACTGCTCTGTAGCCTCATGACAGGCATAGGTCAGATCGAAGACGTAGTCCAGCTTCTGTGAGTAGAGCATCAGCGAGTTCTGGTCAGAGCGTTTCATGGTCTCCACCAGGCGCTGGCGCACTTGCTCGTTCTGCTTGCGGTTCATCTCTATCCGCTGCGATAGTTCGCGATGGTGCATGGTTAGCTCCGAACGTAGTATCTGCAGGGTTTGCTGCAGGTCTTTCTCTTTCAACACAGCCTGTGCGCTCAGGGTTGTGAGCAGCACCAGCATGATGGCTAATATCCTTTTCATTGGGTTAATTTATCGTTTTGCTTGCAAAATTACTAAAATTTAAGCAGAATGCAAAAGAAAATGCTCCCTTATTTTAAATATGTATATTGAAATTTTTTGTCCTTGACAGTCGTGATTTCGTTACAGAACGTTAAATTTATTGTTTTTCGATAAAATTTTATCGTTTTTATTTGGTGGGTAACAAAAGAATATCTACTTTTGCATATCGAAAAACGATAAATAACTAAATTAAAACAATAAAAATTATGGAGTTAGAAAAAATTTTCCAGTTAACCACATCGAAAGTGAAATCACTCATCATTTTACTCTTTATCGCTGGGTTTATGGCCTGGCTGATGATAGGCGATGTAAGCAGAATGCAAGCAGCAACCACTAATTATGACTACTACCAGAACAGCATCCATCTGATAGTGAATATTGCCATAACCTATTTCTTCTGCATATTCCTCTTAATGTGCTTCCTGACCTATATTAACAAGCAATACTCAAAGTGGTGCGTAAGGCTGTTTTACTTTCTTGGCATTTCGATTATCATTTATTATGCCTTTGCAGGAATCTATATCGAGCATGTATTTAGTCATGTTGAGCACAGATACATCTGGAAGTTCAATCGTTTGGCACATAGACTATACACAGGACCTTTGTACTGGATGATTATTGGCTACTTCTTTTTTGTCCCCAAGATTCTGAAGGACGCCCAGAAGCTGCAAGAGGAACAAGAACTGACAATATAATTGCGAATAATAAAAACGAATAAGAATATGAAAAAGAAACTGAATTTATTCTGTGTGTTGATGTTGGTGCTGATAGCAGCACAGATCATCGTCGAATTCTGTCTGGCGTTCTCCGAATCTGCTCAGGCCTTCAAGCAAGGTTGGGAAGATGGAGGCAAGGAAGGTGCTACATTTACTTATGGTTGGGGGACGAATCTCTTATTAATCATATTGGGTTTTGTCGTCATCTATTTTGGTATCCGTGCGACAGTTTCGTTCATTCGATTCATTCTGAATGTCAACCGCGATAAGGTGTTCATTTGGGAGAATGTCCGTCTGCTACGCTGGACAGGATGGGGCTTCTTAGTGGCTATCTTATGCATGTCTGTCCACGACTTGATCGTGCATGTTCCGCTTGAGAAAATATACCAGGACTATTCCCCTATGAGTGATTTTACATTTGGCGTGTTCTGTCTGATAGTGGCCGAGGTATTCGCCATTGGACTGAAATTGCAAGAAGAACAGGACTTAACCATCTGATAGCCTATGGGACGAATTGTAGTAAACTTAGACGTCGAACTGGCTAAGCGCAAGATGTCGCTCAGCGAGTTGGCAGAGAGGGTGGGGCTCACACTGGCCAACCTCTCCATTCTGAAGACTGGCAAGGCCAAGGCCGTGCGCTTCAGCACCCTTGAGGCCATCTGTCGTGAACTGGGTTGCCAGCCAGGCGATATTCTCGAATATAGAGATGATGAATAAAAATCTAACCTATTAAGAACATTTAACTTTACAGAGCGAGATATTTCTGAAAAACGCTCGTATATCAAATAGCATAACACTCTAACTATTCTTACAAAGTATGACAATCTTAATCATTACCATCGTGCTACTCTTTGCCGCTATGTCGACAGGTCACGCACAAGACGTTAAGCCCCTGCTGAAAACGCAAGTGGAAACAGGTTATGTAGAGGGTGTCCTCGACGGACAGGACCTCGCCGTGTATAAAGCCATTCCCTATGCAGCAGCCCCTCTGGGCGACCTGCGCTGGAAGGCGCCACAGCCCGCCCAGCCTTGGAAGGGCGTGCTGAAAGCTGAGGATGTGGCTAAGTGGCCCCCACAGCCCGAGAAGAGCTATGTGAAGTACGACATGATGAGCGAAGACTGCCTCTATCTCAGCGTCGTTACCCCTGCCAAGAGCGTCAACGAGGGCCTGCCCGTCATGGTGTTCATCCATGGTGGTGGCTTCCGCACGGAGCATTATGGTGGCGACCTGTGGCAGAGCCTTGCCCGCAGAGGCATCGTCGCCGTGTCTATCGAGTATCGTGCCGGTGCACTGGGATTCCTTGCCCATGCCGAACTCGCCAAGGAGGCTGACGGCCATTCGGGCAATTATGGCATTCTTGACCAGATCTTCGCCCTGCAGTGGGTACAGCGTAATATCAAGAACTTTGGTGGCGACCCCGCTAAAGTCACCATCTTTGGCGAGTCTGCTGGCGCCATGAGTTGTCATGTGCTCTGTGCCTCGCCCCTTGCCAAGGGTCTGTTCCGTGCCTGCATCAGTCAGAGTGGCGCTTTCCTGTCGCCCACGAACATGATCAATCAGGCCATGGCACAGATGTATGGTGGTATGTTTGCCAGTCAGCTGAAGAAGAACTCCATTGCCGAACTGCGTCAGGTGGATGCCAAGGAGCTTACGGGCAATAACAACAACTTCCAGCTCTGCGCGCCCATCGTCGATGGCTACGTCATTCCGGAACACATCTACGACCTCTACCTGAAGGGCAACTACAACGATGTCCCCGTACTGATTATGCACAATAGCGACGAGGGTGCCGTCGATTACACACAGGTCAGTGCCGACCAGTACGAGCAGTTCTTCCGTCAGTTGCCAGGTCAGTGGGCAGATAAGGCCAAGACGTTATATCCTGGCACTACCGACGAGGAGCGCCTCTTCAGCCTGCGCGATGCTACGCGCGATATAGGCTTCGGATGGCCTGCCTACGCATGGACCACCTTGCAGAAGAAGACGGGCAAGAGTCCTGTCTATTCCGCCTACCTCGCCCAGAAGTCTGACACCACCGTCTATGCCCAGGGCAATCGTCGTGGTGCTGCCCATGCTGACGACATGATGTATCTGAAGGGGGCCTTCGATGGCAAGGAAGCCAAATATCCACAGGAGGCGAAGGTCAGCGAGCTCATGCAGCAATACTGGGTCAACTTTGCCAAAACGGGTGGTAATCCCAATGGCGAGGGTCTGCCCCTCTGGCCTGTCTTTGAAGAGGGCAAGCCTACCGTCATGCAGTTCAACAACGGCACCTCGCTCATCACCACACCCAACATCGAGCGTATCCAGTTCATCGACGACTTCATGAACTCTATGCGTACACCAAAAACAATCAGTAAGTTATGAAGAATAGAGAATGTCCCTACTGTCATGAGACGATATCGCTGAAGCGATGCATGAGATATCTAACATGAAAATTATGAAAAAACTATTAACCATTATGCTCGCTCTTGTCGCACTAACGGCACAGGCAAAGACGATAAAAACCAAGGCGCCGACATTGCAACAGCTGTCGAAAGCCAATCCTTATACGGTACCTGCTGACTGGTTCAAGACGGACACCATCACCATCCGTGGCCACTTTGAGGGTTACGATGCAGAGAAATTCGGCTTCACGTCGATGGAGTGCTACTATGAGGATGTGTTCGAGAAGGATGCTGTCACGCTGGTGTTCGACATCGCTGCTGATGGTTCGTTCGAGAAGAAGTTCCAAGCCAGTTATCCCGTTTGTAACAGGTTCTTCACCAGACAGTCGAAGGTGGGCTTCGAAGAAATACGCTTCTTTGCTCGTCCTGGTGAGACCATCGATATCACCGTCAAGCCCAACGAGCAAGGTCAATATGAGTGCTATTATCATAATGGTAGCAGCAAGGAGGCAGAACGGTGGTTGAAGACGTCTCTGAGCATGTGGGATCTTGCTTACCCGCTGCATGTGTTTAATGGCACTTTCCCTGCCATGGACGCTTTGGCAGACCAGACATGGCAAGACATGCTGAACCACCTGCAAGAGGAGGGACGCAACCAACACTTCACTCCTTTGGAAATGCAGTTGGCACTGGCTGACCTACAGGTAAACTTCGTCTATGGTGTGATGGACTTTGCCATGCATCACGAGAATGCCGTCAGAAAATATGAACCACGCAATGGCGGCTACGAAATGGTGATTCTCGACAGCGTCGAATGGCTGGGGGTGAGAAAACCAGAGAACTACAAGGCACTACACCGTGTGGATTTCGACAATCCCCTATTGCTGACCTGTAATCAATATCCTATGATGCTCAACCGCATCCAGTTTGCCAGACCCGTCAGGAGTATTCAGTATGAGGGACTGCTTGACGAGGATGGTGCCATAGACAATAATGTGGAAACCGACAAGAAGGTTCTGTTGAATGGCATGACGGCCTACCGCAAACTGATGGGGACTGAAGGAGATAATTTCCTGACCCAGTTGTGCGCCTATAAGAACATGGCCAACGCATTCAACAGCTGGCGCAGCAACGAGGCTTCCATTCCAGAGATTCTTGTAGACACGACGATGACGGTTGCTGAACGTGAAGAGGTAGCAGCCACCATTCAGACACCAGGCAGGATGATGCCAATCTATCTGAGCATCTTCTCGAACCCATATATCCTCCAGAAGGCCGAGGCGTTCTATGCCTATAAGCTGGCACAGACGGAACTCTCTACACCACTGCCCGCCAACAACGCAGCTGCCGACCTCATCCGTTCGCTGTGTGCCAAATATCCTGGTCGCTATCTCGTCATCGACTTCTGGGGCATGAACTGCAGTCCTTGTAAATCAGCCATTCAGAGCAGCAAGAACAAGCGTGCCGAGATTGCCAAGCGCAACGACGTGAAACTGATTTTCATTGCCGGAGAGCGTACTGCAGAGGGTAGCGAGGACTACCATAACTATGTAAAAGAATGGCTTGCTGACGAGGAGACCATCTGCATGACCTACAACGACTTTGGTCGTCTGCAGGAACTCTTCCACTTCAACGGCATCCCTCACTACGAGACCATCACCCCTGACGGCCGCCGTGTACGCGACGACCTTAAGCTGGATGGCTACTACAATTTTGACTACGAACTGAACCACTTGAAAGATAAACTGAAATAAAAATGATGGAAGAAATTAAAATCTATATATCCATTAAGAGACTGCTTCTCGTGTTCTTGGCAACAGCAGCATTCCTTGCCGCTTTGTTTGGCTTAAGATACCATCTTGTTGATCAGCATGATAAGCTTCTTGATACGATGCTCTCTGTGATAGGTCCTATGCTCATTTTCTTAGCCTATTTTCTCTATTTAAGTCGCAGGACACGACTTATTATTACCGATATGTCTCTGATTGTAAAGACGCAGGGCGAATGGAGGGTCAGACTGTCAGGCGTTGAATCTTTCTACATCGATAAATTCCAAGGCCGTACATTTATTGGTATCAACTATAAGGATGATACATGGGAAGGCCATAAAGAAAATGTAGCAGCAGACCGCAAACAGCGCTCGAAGGCAGCTATGCAGGGCTATCCCTACGAGGTCTATGTAGGCGGACTCTCGAAAACGCCGCAAGAAATCTGCGATATACTTAACTCTCGCATCAATAAATAACAATGAAGAAACTATTATCAACCGCATTGCTTGCCCTCGTCGCACTGACGGGCTGGGCACAAAGTGACCTTGGAACACTCGCAGAGACGATGTGGCGTAACGAACAGACTGGCGACTGGGACATCGGCTTCACAGAGAAGTACGCCATCTACGACTGTAAGCTCTGGGACTATGACTACGTCAGGCCGAAAGGTAACAAGGTGATGATGGCGCTGACTAACAATGGCGAGAAAGTGGATGTCGTTATCGACAAAGAGAAGAAGGGCAAGCGCCAGATGCTTGTCAATGGCAAGAAGCAGACCTATTCGCTGATTACCACCAGCGAGCTGCCCAGCTATCCCACCAAAGACCTGACGCCCTTTAAGGATAATGGCTATCGGGCTGGCGACACGGTGACCTTCGTGGGCTGGCTGAAAGACCTCCCCAAGGAGATACTCGACAGGAATCGCAAATACGTGATAACCACCTATAGCATCTTTACCAGAGAGGCTACGGAATATAGTGGCGACATTGACGACGAGGGCCACTTCGTCGTGAAGGTGCCCGTAGAAAACAGTCAGCAGGTTTATACCGACTGGGGCAGAACAAGCATTGTCACTGTACTGGAGCCTGGAGAGACCTATTTCTTGCTGATAGATGGAGCCCACCAGAAGCGCCTCGTGATGGGACGTAATGCCCGAGTGCAGAACGAGCTGATGGCACACCCCTACAAGAAGGCTTACGCCCAGTATCACGAACACCGCATCATGAGCGAAGAGCGACTGCTGGCCTACAAAGACCAGTGGAATGGCATGTACCAGCACAACCAAGCCATGCTCGACTCTATCATGAACGTGAACCCCACGCTGTCTCGTAAGTTCGAAGACTTCCATCGCTTGGGCGACATCGCCACCACTGCCGAGGAAGTGATGCAGAGCAGTCTCTATGCAGAAGGTGGTAAGTTGCCTCAAACCGTCAAGGACTATGTCGACTCGCTGCTGTGGCCCAACATCATCAAGCCCTACACCATCGCCCGAGAGATGAGCTATCTGCTCTACTACTATTCTAGCGATGCTGAGCATGGCAGCAGCAAGTACAAGCAGAGCGTAACCATCGACAGCAATAGCCTGTTGCAGATGGAGAAAGACGGCCTTATCAAGTACTCAGAAAAAGATAGAGCGCTTCTCAAGCGTTTTCAAGACATGTCGGACGAGTTTAAACAGGCTAAAGAGGAAGACTACGAAGCTCTCAACGAGAAGCATAAGGAGCTGATAGAGCAGTTTAATGCCTTCTTCCAAAGAGACGACGTGCAGGCTGCCATTGAAGAGAGTGTTGATGCCATACTGACTGAGGTGGCGATATCTGATTCTATCTATCCCGACGCCTTGCTGCGCGACTTCTCCAGAGCGCAGAAGCTGTACGAGCGTCTGGACCATAATCGCAAGCCACTCAACCGCACCCAAATGGCCGTCCTCAATCAGATACAGCTGCCTGCCGTAAGAAGCACCTTGCTGGCAGAGAACGATAAATTCGTCAACATGCAGAAGGCCGAGGTGGCCAACGCAGAGTGTCTGCGCCCCTCATCAGATGTGGAGGGACTCACTGACGGTGAGGCCATCCTCCGCAAGATTCTGGAGCCCTTCAAAGGTCGCATCGTCTATCTCGACATCTGGGGCACCTGGTGCGGTCCCTGCAAGGACAAGCTGAAGGAGTCGCACTTCGTGAAGGACCAGCTGAAGGACTACGACATCGTCTATCTCTATCTGGCCAACACCAGTCCCGAGGAGTCGTGGAAGAACGTCATCAAGGAGTACAACCTCACAGGGCCCAACTGCGTACACTACAACCTGCCCAAATCTCAGCAGCGTGCCGTGGAGCAATTCCTCAAAGTAGATTCCTTCCCCACCTACAAGCTCATCGACAAGCAGGGCAACATCCACGACCTGCACTGGCTGCACACTAACGACATGAAGACCTTCAAAGAAACCATTGCAAACCTCAACTGAACCCTTTATAAGTAACAAAAACAAGAAAAACCCCTGCCAATGGTTTAAGTCCTTTGGACTTCACAGTAATGCAAGTGCTATAGCCTCGGTGAGTACACTCCCCCAGTCTATAGCCCTTGCATTTCTGTACCTGCCTTCGTCAGGTTAAACCATTGACAGGCAAAAACATCGCTTCGCTAAAAAACTGCTGCGCACAATAATCCTGGGATGAACTAATCAGGTTTTTAAGCCCGCCAGGACGATGGGCTATAGCCCTCAGCTATCATGAGTGGTGTTTTTATTGTTTTTTTTCTCAACACTGGGAATTACGGGCAAGAGTTGAATTAATGAGAAATTAACGTTCTAATTAATGGTAATTAACGTTGAAAAATAAAAAGAAATGACAACTTTTATTACCTTTGCCCCGTCAAAACAGGTAAAATTGATTGTTTAATCCACTAACTATTCTTTATGAAAAAACTACTATCAACCATGCTGCTGGTCCTCATCTGTGTAGTAGGGCAGGGGCAGACCACCGTCAAGGGCCACGTCGTCAATGAGCGGGGCGAACGCGTAGAATACGTCACGATAGGCTTCGAAGACGACACTGCCGAAGAGGCCTCGTCTGCCGTAGGCACCATCTCCGATGCCCAGGGCGGCTTCCTGCTCACCATCCCTAAGGGCCAACGCAAGGAGCTCGTCTTCACCCACGTGTCCTACCTCCCCACCGTGCTCCCCTACAAGGACTATGCCAATGGTCAGGAGCTCACCATCGTCCTGAAGGATAAGGTCGTCGAACTCGCTGAGGTCGTGGTCGGGAAGAAGAATAAACCCAAGACCATCGTTGGCAAGGGCGTGCCAGCCCCAGGCGTCGTGGGCTATGGCGGACCTAAGGAGAAGCAGTCTGCCGACTCCCCCGAGGGTGGCGTACTCTTCTCGCCCAACAAAGACTACGTCATCAGCGACATCCTCCTCACCGTCTCTGGCTGCCAGTTCAACCAGTGCACCGTCAGCTTCAACCTCTATGAGAAGCAGGGCAAGCGGTATGTCAACATCCTGCAGAAGCCCATCTATGAGGTCATCAAGAAGAGCGAGGGCAAGCACACCATCGATGTGCGCCCTGAGGAGACCCTGCTGGTGAAGCGTAAGAAAGACTACTATATCAGTGTCCGTGTCGTAGACAGCGATACCGATGGCTACCTCTTCATGAAGGCCTACCTCAAGAAGGGCGTCTACCGCCGCCATGTCGTCGGCAAGGAGAAACGCTATCCCATCTGTCCTGCCATCCGGGTCAAGGGCTACGAGGTGGCGAAGTGATATCAGGCTATCCCAGCTCCGTATCAGGCTGATACAGTTCCGTATTAGGCTGTCTTGCGCGCGTATTAGACTGTCCCGTGTGCGGCTTAGCTGTTCTTCCTGATTGACAATTCAAATGTGTTGCAAAGTTACTATATTTTGCGGCAGGGCGCAAATTTTCCCCCTCAAAAACCGTCATTTTTGAGGGGTATTTTTTGCCCTAATTTTGCAAAAAAAATCCGAAGCGCTCCTGCGAGGGTTGTGCTACCTTGAAAGAGAGAGAATTAGTTCCTCAGAAACGGACATTCGGACTTCGGACTTCGGACGTTTTGGTGATTTTTATTTTCACGGACAATAGCCAATAATAATATAATATTATAATATTATATTATTATTGAATTATTTTATAAAAATTTCTCTTCATTTCTAATTTCGCTAAAATTTTGGGAAAACGTCCGAAGTCCGAAGTCCGAATGTCCGAATGGATCTGCTACGAAATAGTCCTTTTGTTAAATATATATAATTCTATGCAAAAACTTGGTACTTTGTATTGCAAGGTACTGTATTTTTATATATCTTTGCACCCAGAAACCAATAAATGGGTGAGATATGAATATTGAAAATGCAAAGTCACAGATGAGGAAGGGCATGCTGGAGTACTGCGTACTGCTGCTCTTGAAGCATAGTCCCTCGTATGCCAGTGACATCATTCAGCGACTGAAAGACGCTGAGTTGCTGGTGGTAGAGGGTACGCTCTATCCGTTGCTGACCCGCCTGAAGAACGACGGGTTGCTGGTGTATCAGTGGCAGGAGTCGACACAGGGTCCGCCACGAAAGTATTATGCTCTCAGCAAGGAGGGTGAACAATTTCTGGAAGGGCTCGATGGAGCTTGGATGGAACTCTCAAATACAGTGAACTATCTTAAAAGAATTGAGAATTGAGAATGGAGAATTAAGAATTAATCAATAATATGAAGAAGAATATTACCATTAACCTGTGCGGGCGCCTCTTCCAGATTGATGAGGATGCCTACGAGATGTTGCAGCACTACACGGAGTCGCTGCGTGCCTCCTTCGGTAAGGAAGAGGGTGGAGAAGAGATTGCCGACGACATCGAAGAGCGTATTGCCGAGCTGTTTGCCGAGCTGAAGGCTTCTGGCGTGGAGGCCATCACCATTGAGCATGTGAAGGACATCATTACCCGTATCGGTGAGCCTGAACAGCTGACGAATGATGATAGTGGAGAGTGGAAAGAGGAAAGTGGAAAGAATAGCGGTCATCGCTATGACTCGTTTCGCTCTGCTGCCGAGGGCGTATATGACATTGTACGTGCACGCACGTCAGGTAAGCGCCTCTATCGTAATCCTAACGACAGGATGATAGCTGGTGTGATGTCTGGTCTGGCTGCCTATACCAATACCGACGTCACATGGTGGCGTCTGGGCATTGTCTTGTCAGTACTGTTCTATGGCTTCGGCATCATTGCCTATATCGTGCTGGCCATCGTGCTGCCTGAGGCTAACACGCCTGAAGAGCGCCTGCAGATGGAAGGTAAGGAGGTGACGCCTCAGAATCTGGCCAATGTGGTGGTGGAGAACGGACAGCAGCCCGTCAGACGCAACGGTTGTGTGGGCACGTTTGTGACGCTCATCGGCACACTGGTAGCCGCCTTCTTTGTGGGCATCGCCATCATTGTGGGTATCGTGCTGCTGGTCTGTCTGTTCATGGTGGTGGTATCTTATATCATTGCCTTCACCGTACCTACGGCAGCTCATCTCAGCTTGCCTTTCAACATCGGTTTCCTGGAACTGCCCGAACTGTTTAACCTGTATCCTTGGGCAGTGGTGACCTTCATGGTCGGCCTGCTGTTGACACTGATGATACCGCTCTATGCAATTGTACACATGCTGTTCTCCAGAGCGGGTAAACTACAGCCTATGGGCATTGTCCAGCGCATCACGTGGGTGGTGCTGTGGATAGCTGCCCTGTGTAGCATGATACCCTCGCTCATCTGGATTCAGGAGAAGAATTCCGAGCGCCATCATGATGAGTATAGCAACACCGTTATCTACCAGCGCGTAGAGATGGATCGTGAGTCGAAGAACTATCTGCGTCGTGGTGACTGGACGCTGCTGAAGGCAGAGAACTGTGCCCACTATACTTACTGTGGCGAGCACCCCACTGGTGGACCCTTTGAGCGCTATCTGGATGCATGGAATGAGGACTGCGAGGAGGTATATACCGCAGAGCGCAGAGAGGAAGTGGAGGCTGGCACGTATCGCCTGACCTGCATAGCCCGTGCTGAGGGTCCTGGTCCTTGCATCTATGTGATGGCTGACGATAAGCATCTGCAGGAGATTCCCGTGTATGGCAATAGTGGTGGTGAGATGCCCAATCAGAATAAGGGTTGGTCAGTCGTAACCATCGACAGCATCGAGGTCAGCGAAGCACGCTCTATTGGCTATGGTGTCTCTACCGACCAATTCTTGACACAGCGCCCCTGCCGTGCCCAGTGGTTCTCGGCCTGCGACTTTAAACTGGAGAAAATCAAGTAACAATAAACGATAACCAACAATGAAAACAACAATCGTAACCATGATCCTTGCCATGCTCATCGCACCTGTTGGCAAGCAGGGCAAGGTGCGCGAAAACGTGACGGTAGAGCAGTTGCTGAACGAATAAGTAGAATAGCAAATAGAAAAAATATCAGCCATCTTATGCGGATGGCTGATATTTGTTTTATTGTACCACGATGAGCTTGGCTGCGGCATTATCCATATCAGGCATGGTCATGCCGATGGGTGCTCCGATGTATGTCGGGTCGCAGACCACAAAGCGTTCGCCATTGTATTCCACATAGTCGCCCTTGACAGGCTCGTTGAAGTGGATAGCCATGGCCAGGTGGCCAGGATAGTAGATGAGCGTGGACTTCAGTCCCAGCAGGTCGCCCACCAGTCGTGACAACAGGATAGAGCGGTCCTCGCAGTCGCAGTAGGGATAGAAGAGGCTCTCGCTGGGGAAGAAAGCGCGATCGGCGCCCCACACCTTCTCGTCGAACTCATACTCCAGACCCGTCTGTATCCAGTTCAGCAGGCGTTCTACGGCCTCCTTCTCGCTCAGGTCTGCCAACTTCTCGCGCAGTTCAGCCAGCGTCTCCTTGTTGTCGTCAGTGGCAAAGGGTGTAGTAGCCAGCATAGCCCAGCGCGTCATGAACGAGCCCGTCTTGGCTCTGGACGATGGATAGTGGTTGTAGAACGCCAGCAGGTTGCTGTTGACGCTCACCTCCACACTCATGTCTTTGTATTTCTCGGAAGAGATGCGACGACGGTTGGTAGGATGGTTGGCGAGCAACAGCGGCTTCTGCATCCATAGCGACAGTTCCTGCTCCTTGGGGAAGGAAGCATCGCAGATTCTCATGTCGACAATCTTGTCGTCAGTGCCATAGACAAAGAACTTGCTGCCGTCCATGGTGAACGATGTGCGGTCGTAGAGTACGTGGTCGGTGGCAAACAGCATGACCAGTTCCTGATTGCTGATGCCCATACGCACTTTGTAGCCCGACTGCTGATAGAGGTAGCTGAGCATCAGCGTAGCCTCGTTGCCAGCCGTGCAGGCGTGAGCCACGCTGTCGAGCAACAGCAGATAGGCCCAGTCGCCCATCTGGTGCTTCTTGCGCAGTTCAAGACAGTCATAGAGGGTGTTGTCATAGTCCTTGCCAATCATGCGCTCCCAGCCAGTGGCAATGGCCTCTGGCGTGCATGCCTCCATCTTGATCTGCTGGTCGGGCGAGAAGCGCACCTCCATAGGCGTACCAAAATAGGTGAACTGTACGCGTGGCGTCTCCTCCTGGACAGGAGTAACGGGCACAGGCACGGGAACGACAGGAATATTAGGATTATCCGGAACGGGCGTGACAGCCACGATAGGCATAGGCGCAATGGGTGCCAAGGGCTCAGGCTGAGGCTTCACCTCGGGTAGGGTGATGGGTTCACCCTCTATCTCGATAGGCTTGCTCTCGATGGGTTTCTCAGCCTCCTTCTCATCGAAGATGACTGGTGGCAACTCGTTCTCCTTGGGCTTGATGAGTGGTTCCTCAGGCTCATAGGGATGCCACTCGCCACGAAGCAGGTCTGCATATCTGCGATTGGCTTCGTCGCGGAATTTCTCGTAGTCGGATTTCGCCTTCTGCCTGAAGTCTTGGAAGTCCTTCAGGAACGGGTTGGCCACCTGCGCCTGAGCAGCAGAGCAGCCTACCAACATCATCAGCGTGAACAGTACCTGTTTCAATGCCTCTATGTGTTAATGTTATTTGTTGTTTACTCCTTCTCTCACAAAGTCGCTGACCATCTTGCCATACTTCTGGGCAAGGGCAGTCTCCTTGGCAGCATTCTCTACGGCACGCAGACGTGCAGCCATGGCGGCATTCTCGTCAACCACGAAATAAGACTGTAGCTCGAAGGTGCCGTCGCCATTGTCGCGAATGACGCTGAACGACTCTTTCAGCTCGCCCTTGATCTCTTTCTCTACCAGTCGCTCGTAGGCAGCATAGAGCTTCTCAAACTCGCCATCGGCATCAGAGCCGTTGCCGTTGATGTCGCTCACGATGCGTCCCTTCAGCTGACTGCCAGCCTGCTGGGCATAGATCATAGAGGCATTGTTGATAGCCATCTGGTGACCAATGTTCTTTGACTTGAATTTGGTGGCAACACCCACAATCTCCTCGCCTGTATCGCCCAGTGCGTTCAGCTTGTCATAGTGCTGCAACAGGAGCACTTCAAGGGTGCGTGACGAACCGAATACCTTCCAGTTTCCCTTCTTGTATTCCTTCATCTTCTTCTGAAACTCTTTCTTCTGTGCCTTTTCTAATGCTTTATTCTGTGCTTGAACTGTGGGGAACATCAGACAGAGTGCCACAAACATCATTAAAAACTTCTTCATAATCGTTTGTTTTTAGGTGAATAGCTAATATTTATAATTTCGTAAAATATGTATTTTCGGTGCAAATATACGAAAAATATTGGAATAAATCTTCTATGTTGCTTTCCAAATAATTGGAAAATATTTATTGTTTATTAACTGTTTATTATCAATCACTTAGCGTGAAGTCCATTAGTACGATGACTTTT
>OMXL01000062.1 GCA_900314985.1 uncultured Prevotellaceae bacterium
GCATACGGTATGATTGTGGCTGCTATTGCCTACGCCTTGATGGCCTTCTCCTCGTTTGGTCTGCCTATGCCTCAGACCGAGATGGGTGCTGATGGCAATCCTGTTGCTGTTCATGTAGCTGACGTTACTCCCAACCTGCTGATTAGCGTATATCTCATTCTTACTTTCGGTGAGCTGCTGCTCAGCCCCATGGGTATCTCATTCGTATCGAAGGTGGCTCCTCCCAAGTATAAGGGTATGATGATGGGTGGATGGTTCGTAGCTACCGCTATTGGTAACCAGCTGGTTGTTGTAGGCGGTCTGCTCTGGGGTGCTGTTCCCCTCTGGGTTTGCTGGAGCGTATTTCTGGGTGTCTGCCTCGTAGCCGCCATCTTCATGTTTGCTATGATGAAGCGTCTGGAAAAGGTCTGCTAAATGTTATCGTATATCCCATTTCTGGTATTGATTGGACTCATCACGTGTTGCATTGCCGTCTTTGGCAATGCAACGCTTGATGGTGCCTCACAGGTGTCGCTGATGGTGGCGGCAGCGGTGAGTGTGCTGATAGGTCATTTCTCTAAGCGACTAGAGTGGGAGAGTCTTGAAAAGGAGGTTTCTGATAAGATAGCCAGCTGTACGCCGGCTATCATCATTTTATTACTTATCGGTGCCATTGGTGGCACGTGGATGGTTGCAGGCATCGTACCCACGATGATATATTATGGCATGCAAATCATTCAGCCAGAGGTATTTCTGGTCAGCAGTAGCCTCCTGTGTGCTTTGGTGAGTCTGATGATAGGCTCGTCATGGACGACTGTAGCAACTATCGGTGTAGCACTAATGGGTATTGGTAAGGCCCATGGCTTCGATGACGGATGGATTGCGGGTTCTATCATTACGGGAGCCTATTTCGGTGATAAACTCTCACCGTTGTCAGACACCACCGTGCTGGCATCCAGCGTCTCTGGAACACCGTTGTTTACGCATATCCGCTATATGCTCTACACCACGGTGCCCTCATTCTGTATCTCACTGACCATCTTCCTCATTGCTGGCCTTACGATGAATGTGTCTGGCCATGGCAATGTGGCTGAATTTATGGATGGTTTGCAACATACCTTTGTTATCTCACCATGGCTGCTTATCGTACCTGTCTTGACGGGTGTCATGATAGCCCGTCGATGGCCGTCAATGGTGGTGCTGTTTATGGCCATTCTGTTGGCTGTTGTCGTGGCCTTGTTGGTTCAGTCGGAGTTGGTACTTCGTATAGCAGGCGATGACGGACAGGGCTTGTTGACATCGTATAAAGGAATGATGCGTGTGTGCTATGGTAGCACAGACATAGAAACTGGCAACCAGGTGCTGAACGAACTGGTACATACCAGCGGTATGTCAGGTATGATGCCTACCATCTGGCTGATTATCTGTGCTCAGACATTTGGTGGCGCACTGACGGCAACAGGACAGTTGCAAGACTTGATGCGACTGGTGCTTCGTTTTGTCAAGGGTACGGCATCGCTTGTCGCTTCCACTGTGGGCACCTCGTTATTCTGTAATATCGCTACGGCCGACCAGTATCTCTCAATTATGCTGGCGAGTTCGATGTTCAAGGAGACCTATCGTGAAAAGGGTTATGAGCCTCGTCTGTTGAGCCGTAGTTGTGAAGACAGTGCTACGGTTACTTCTGTGTTAGTTCCTTGGAATACTTGTGGACTCACACAGAGTACGGTATTAGGCGTAGCTACGCTGACCTATCTGCCTTATTGTTTCTTTAATCTGCTCTCACCGATCACCAGTATCATTGTCGCTGCCACGGGTTGGAAAATTAAGCGCAGATGTTCTTAAGTCTTTTACTTTCTAGCTTCCTGACACTCGTAGAACTGAACTGCGAGAATCTGTTTGACTGCAAGCATGACTCGCTGAAGCAGGATACAGAATGGTTGCCCGACGGAAAGCGAAAGTGGACACCAGCACGCTATTGGCGCAAGCTGAACCATATCGGACAGGAGATACTGTCGTGCCAGCAGGAGGGCGTACCAGACCTGGTGGCACTGGTGGAAGTAGAGAATGATTCTTGCCTGTTTGACTTGACGCGTCGCTCGCTGTTACGACACGCTGGCTATGAGTATCTGATGACGGAGTCGCCCGACGTGCGAGGCATCGATGTGGCATTGCTCTATCAACCTATGACGTTTCGCCCCATCTGTTACGACTATCTTGATGTCAAACCCTTGGAAGGCATGCGCTCGACGCGTGACATCTTGTATGTGCAAGGGGAAACGTTGAACAGCGATACGCTGCACATCTTCGTCGTTCATGCCCCCAGCAGATATGGCGGTGAGAAGCAGACACGCCCTAATCGTCAACTGGTTGTAGATAGAGTGATGAACGTCGTCAGACAGTTGCCTGCAGATGCAAAGGTGATTATTGCTGGTGACTTTAATGATGAGGCTACTGACCCAGCCTTACGCTTTTTGGAAGACAATGGTCTACATAACATTACTGCCAAAGCGACGGGCTCGCATGGTGCAAAGGCGACCTATCGCTATCAGGGATTTTGGCAGAGCATAGACCATGTTTTCGTGAGCACCGTACTGCTCAATTCTGTTGAGCAGACGTTTATCAATGATGCTCCCTTCCTATTGGAAGAAGACAAAAAATACGGAGGAGTAAAACCCCTCCGCACCTTTAATGGATATCGTTACCAGCGTGGCTTCAGTGATCATCTGCCGCTGGTGGTACGTTTCCGGAATTAAAACGCTGGCAGGTCTGCTATCGTTTGTTCCTTGATAGCAATACACTCCATCTCGATGAGCCATCCTGCACGGCAAACCGGAGCATGAACAATGATGCGTGGATGGTTGGGGAAGCGCTCTTCGTAGAGGCGGTTCACCAAGGCATAGTCGGCAATGTCGCGCAGATAGACAATCATCACACCCACCTCATCATAACTGCAGTCAGCCTCTTTGAGCAGTGCTTCTACATTGTCCCACATGCGATGGGTCTGTTTCACAATGTCTTTCGGATGCTCAATCTGTCCCTTGTTGTTGATGCTGGCAGTGCCAGAGATGATGACATGGCGGCGGTCGCCATAGTCTACGGTGGTGCCACGCTCAAAGCTGACGCCATAGTCGCTGGTACGGTTCAGATGGGTAGGTGCATATAAATAATGTACCTGTTCTTTCTTTATACCAGCAATGGCGTAGTTGTCCATCTGGGTCATCACTTGTGGGTCGCAAGCACGTCCACCGATACCTGTTGAGGCAATGTAGTGGGTGTCTTCTGTCAGTCCCTGTGTGAAGAATACCTTGTTGCGGGCAGTTACCACTCCTGCATAGTTCACGTCAACATCGTTGACGAAGAGCCATGTACGGATGCAGTTGTCGGCCAACGTACACCCCTCCTGAGCTAATTGCATTACATACTCGTTGAAGAGCAGGCGTGTCTGATACTCAGAATTCTGGGCAGTGTTGTGGGCAGAGGCATTCCACAGATGGCGGAAGTCACCATGTTTAACCTCATAGAGTCCGCTGGGCAGCTGCTGACTGCTAACATTCGTCATCAGGTATACCCACAGTCCAATCTTCGAAGCGTCGAGGGGAGCCTGTCCGATGATGCTCTTGGCACAGTCGCTCGTGTCAGCCAACAGTACGTCGTCAGCCTGATTGGCAACGTCGCTGAGGAAGTAACGTTTCAAGACTGCTGTGGCACCGCTTAGTTCGGTTGCCTTAAGATGTTCATAACAGTCGAGCACAGCGTCCAGCTGTTGACTGAACGTGAGCCCGACGGAATTGATGTGTATCATGACGTGGAATTCCTTTACCTCGCCATGACCTGTAAAGCTGAATATTTCAGCCAGTGCGTTTTCAGTTGTAATTGTCTTTTTCACTTATTATAATCAGAGAGTTTCAAGTTTTCGCTTGTCTTTCTTGCCGTTGAAGGTAATGTTTATACCTACATTGAAGCCTACGTTTGAATCAAGCGGAATCATAGATTTGCCAGTCTTTCCTATCATGTAGTCCATACCTACGAAGAAGTTCAGACCCTTGGGATGGACATTGATAATCCAGCCCATCTCGGTAGAGAATGATGAGAAACCAAGGTTGATACCTCCATCAAGCCATTTCGCTGGTGCGTAGTTGGCACTGAGACGGCCTTCAGACCATGCATACAGGTCACTATAGCGGTGGGTATAGAGGAAACCGAACTTCAGCTTGTTATACGATGGTATAGGATATTCTAATCCGAAGCGCAGTGTAGCACCCAAACCATGGGAAGAACTGCCACCGCTCTCTTCAGGCTTCGTCTCAAGATTAGCAAAGTCAGCCAGTTTGTCGCTTACCTCATCGGTCTTGTCTTCAATGGTTGCGCCACTTTCTTCTTTAACTGCAACGTTGTTGAAACCGTCAAACTCGAAAGTCTTACCTGATGACTCAGCAACAATCTTGTTGCCGTAGTTGATGAACCCCAGATCGGTCAGCGCCAGACTCGCTTTCAGACCGTTAAGGCCACTGAGTGAGCAGTCCTTAAACTCGTAGACAGCACCGAGATCCAAGCCCAGTCCAAAACCGTTAAGTCCTGTACCATCGACATCCAGACCGTCAACACGCTTATAATACTTGCCAGGAGTGCTCTTATACTCCTCTACCTTTTCTTTGAACTTAGCACCCTTCATGTTGACCTCCGCACGTGCCTTGCCGTCGAGAACCCAATGGTCACCCTCCAGACTGGCATGTACATTGCTCATGGATACGTCAGCATAGCCTATTCCGAAGAGCAGCTTGACCTTAGCACCGACGCGTAGGTTGTCATAGATTCTGCGAGAGTGGCCAAAGCCTAACTCCATATAGCTCCATGCGCGCATGCCAAGGTCGTCGAAGGTGTAGTCTTTGTTCTTCATCTCCTTGGCAAACTCAAAGAAGTCGTAAGGTATGGATGCTCCTACGAAGGAACGCTCACGCAACTCAATGGTGTTGTAGCCTTTGAAGCCTCCAAAACCCATAGAGAAAATAGGTATGTCGACGTTCAATAGCATGTTGTTTCCACCTTTGTCCAGTCCGCTTAATGCCTCGTCAGCACTGATGCTGGGATGCAGGAACGATGCGGTCTTCTTGGCGCCAGGCTTCTTGCCGTAGTCAGGATTGCTGAAGAAGATGTCGCCGACACCCAGTGAACCGCGCAGTTGCATGCCCAGATTTCCCAGAACAGGTATCGCAATGTAGTTATACTCGTTGTCGTACGCTGGATTCATATCATGACGGTATGAATAACCATCGGTAAAGTAGGCTGAGTTCAAGTCTTGTGCCATCACACTGCCTACCACAGCCGTCAGAGCGACGGTAAGTGTATATTTGTTGAATAATGATTTCATAGTTCGATCAGTATTAGAGTGTGATGTCATGTTTATTTGTCAAGATTGACGATTACCTGGCCGTCAAGGGTTGCCCTCATGTCGTAGATTCTGACAATTTGGCCTTTCTTGCCTGTCTTCGTGTCGATACCGTTGTCATCGACATTCTTACCACTGTTCAGTGTGATGCCAGACTGTTCGGCAACGGCTGTCACTTTGAAAGCCAGACCGTCGAGTTTCTTGAATGCGCCTTCTTCATTTGATAGCAGCTTGATCGTGAGGTTGCTGGCATCGGCGGTGCCGTAGTTAGAAGAGATATAGTAGCCCTGGGCATCCTTCTTGTCAGTCTCTACCGTAACGGTGATACTGGAGATAGCCTTCTTGTCGGTACCAATAGCTGTGGGCGTAATGTAGAGACGCATCGGTGTGCTGTTGTCCACCTTTGCATTGACGGTAAGCTTGCCACCCTTGAGCAGGTCAATGTCATTGTCCTGTAGGTCTTTATTCCAGTCTTTGATAGTATCGTTATAGACAATGGTACTACCGGCATCGAGGCTCAATGGTGCTTTGAAGTCGTACTTTGGCTCTATGAGGTAGCCTTGTCCTGGCTTGCTGGGATTGTCGCCATCAGCAGGATTGTAGAACTTGATGCTACCTTTATATTCTGTGTCACTCTTGGTGGTGAAAGTGAAGTCGAGTTTCTCAGGAATCTTCTTCAGGATATTGGCCAAATCCTTCTCGCCAGCCTCTGTGCCGGTACCGTCTTTCACAATATACTGTACACCGACTTCATTGCCTGGTTTACGGCAAATGACAATCTTGCTTGTTGTCGTTCCAGTGGCAGCAGTATGAGGCTTAATGGTAATGTTAGAACCTGTATTTGTCTTAGAGAAGTTCATGACCTTCGTTGAGTTGTCTTTATAGGTTGCTATCATCTTACCGGTGATGAATGCCTCAACGTTGATGTTGTTGATGATGTCAAGTTCGATAGAAGGATTGCTAAGAATAATGTTCACCTTCTCATCATTCAAGAAATCTGGAATGTCATTACCAATCTCCACACTGCTGGTCTGAGGGTCAATCTTCGGATCAAAATATCCTGTTGCCTCGTTGACTGTAAGCGTTGAAACAGAGGCATCTGTACCGATATTGATATTAATACTTGAAGGTGCCGTAGACTGCTGGTACTCTTGCTTTACAGACAAGGTAGCCTGAATTTTACCCATCAAGTCTATGCCATTCGCGTTAACAACCAGATGTGGGGTCGATCCGCTGGGCTTGGTTTTCTGGAAACCAACCAATTCAGCCAATTGGAGAGTAATCTTTTGGTTGTTCTTGGTCTCAAAAGTAACATCCAGTTTCTGTGTCTGATTAGCATCATCACGGGTAATGGTACCCTTACTAACACTTCCGAATTTCAAGAAGTACGGAAGCTCAAACGAGGCATCAATCTTAGAGAATGCCACGTTCAGACTGGCAAGATTGAGTGTCAGTGTAATGCTACCGGTTGCATGTGCTGACTCCAGATGATCAACCTGCGTATCTTCCGTATCAGAGAATTCGAACATGGCAAGTTCCTGAGTGGGCAATGTGATAGTCTCCACAGGCCAATCAAATCCAAATGGGGGGATGTAGTCAATGTCTACAGAAATACCATAGCTTTCAGTGATGGGGTTAGTGAACTCAATCTGCTTAACTTTCGGATTGGCTGATGATATGTCGTCGCTTTTCTGGAATTGGTAATCTCCATTCTCCAAGATGTTGACGACACCATCGTCTTTCAGGTCTAGCACATCCTGCAACTTGATGTAGTTAGTAGAACTACCTGGCAGTGTAAAGCCGTCAGAGCCGATGCCGATATTGGTATCGATGTCTCCGAGATCAATGCCATCGTCTGTCGAACATCCCGTTAGCACCATTGCACATGCTGCTAACGTGATGAATGACAGGCGATGTCTGATTTTAGTTGATTTCCTGTTCATAGGTTAGTAGTTTTAAAGGATTAATAATAAGTTATTTGATATTAGGTTCTTCCAGTCCCAGACCCTTCTTCTTGTCGACTGCTTTCAGTACAAGACCGAGCAGCAGGGCAGCAACACCCAGTGAGGCAAGCATGATGAGTGGGGCGGTGTAGTCGAGTTGTGTCTGGTCAGTAACACCAGGGTTCGTCTGGTCAAGTACCTTGCCGATAAGCAGAGGGAACAGCCACAGACCGATGTTCTGAATCCAGAAGATGAGGGCATAGGCTGAACCGATGACCTTGGCATCTACCAGCTTGGGTACTGAGGGCCACAGAGAGGCGGGAACCAGTGAGAAACTGGAGCCAAGTACCAGAATGGTAACGTAGGCAATGATAACGCCGCCAACGGTAGAGTCCTTGAACAAGGGCAGGATGAAGGCGAAGGTCAGGTGGCAGAAAATCAGCAGCAATGAACCCAAAATCAGCATAGATGCAGCCTTACCCTTATGGTCTACGTAAGAACCGAGGATAGGAGTGATGAGCACTGCCAACAAGGGGAATACAGCGAAGATAGATTCTGCTGACTGACGCATATAACCCATATAACAATAGGTAATCAGGGCTACGATGCTGATGCCCAGCAGGGTAAATCTGCTTGCACTTTTCTTCTGGAAGTTAGAAGCAAAACCAGTAGCTGCCACCAACAGCATGATGATATACTGTACATAAGTCACTGTATCTGCAGCCCAGAAAGAATTTGCATCGGGAGTAGTCAGTGTCAGGTTGCACTGCAGCATGTTAACGGCATACTTCTGGAAGGGGAAGATAGCACTATAGTAGAGCACGCAGAGCAGGGCAACGAGCCAGAAACCACTGGAGGTGAGAATCTGTCCGAGGTCACTAATCTTGAAAGGATCGTCCTTCTCTTCTGCTTCACCAGTCTGTGCGTCGAGCTTCTGGTCCATTACGAAATAGACGATGGTCATAATCAGTGCGATACACATCAGTACGACACCGAATGCTACCGAACGGCTGACGCTTACTACACCACCCAGACGAGCGAAGAACGGAGAGAAAATCATACAGGTGGCTACACCCAGACGGGCCAAAGCCATCTCAGAACCCATTGCCAGTGCCATCTCACGGCCCTTGAACCATTTCACAATACCACGGCTAACGGTGATACCTGCCATCTCGCAACCACAGCCAAAGATCATGAAGCCGCAGGCTGCAAACTTAGCGGAAGCGGGCATTCCCTGATAGAAGGGGCTGACACCCAGCTCGTCGAAGACAGGAATGTAGTTAAGGTTGTTGGTGAACCAGGTCTCCAGTCCACTACCCATGAAACTCTCGCTGACAGCATACCATTTGATGCAAGCACCAATCAGCATAACTGCTGCACTAAGAATAGCTGTGAAACGAACACCCATCTTGTCAAGGATGATACCTGCGAAGATGAGGAAGAAGGCGAATACGTTGAGGAATACCTCTGAGCCTTGCATGGTACCGAAGGCTGTTGAATCCCATCCGCGTGTTTCCTGCATGAGGTCCTTGATGGGTGACAGGATATCCATGAATATGTAGCTGCAGAACATGGCCATAGCCAGTAGCAACAGGGCAGTCCAGCGCATGGCTGCCGAATCTCTCAATGTTTTTTGAATTGCTTGTGTCATTTTTGTATTGTGTTATTTCGATGTTTCGATATTTCGATGTTTCAGATTTATTTCTTTAACCATCTATCCAGCCAGTCAAAGAATGTGCGTTGCCAGAGAATACCGTTCTGTGGCTTCAGTACCCAGTGGTTCTCGTCGGGGAAGATGAGCAACTCGGCAGGGATGCCTTTCATGCGAGCTGCATTGAAGGCAGACATTCCTTGTGTGGCATTGATGCGGTAGTCTTTCTCGCCATGGATGCAGAGGATAGGCGTGTCCCACTTCTCAACCATCTTATGCGGTGAGTTCTCGTAGGTCTTCTTGGCACGTGGCATCTGTGGCTGATGCCAGTAAGACTCGTCGTATTCCCAGTTAGAGAACCAGTTCTCTTCTGTCTCAGTGTACATGGCATCCAGGTTGAAAGCACCATCGTGAGCTATGAAAGCCTTGAAGCGCTTGTTGTGGATACCTGCGAGGTAGTATACGGAGAAACCACCGAACGAGGCACCTACAGCTGCCAGGCGATCCTTGTCGACGAAAGGCAGGTTGTCGGCAGCATCATCAATAGCAGCCAGATAATCGCTCATGCACTGGCCTGTCCAGTCGCCACTAATCTGTTCTTTCCACTCTTGTCCGAAACCTGGCAGACCGTGACGGTTAGGCGCAATGACTACGTAACCGTTGGCGGCCATGATCTGGAAATTCCAGCGGTAACTCCAGAACTGGCTGACAGGACTCTGTGGACCACCCTCACAGAACAGCAGGGTGGGGTATTTCTTACCTTCTTCATAGTTGGCAGGCAGCATGACCCATACCAGCATCTGCTTACCATCGCTGGTGGTTACCCAGCGCTGCTGCATCTTACCGAACTGCAACTGGTCGAGGATATGCTTGTTCTCAAACGAGAGCTGCTCAATCTTGGTCTTCTCAATACTCTTAGCGGGGGTAACCATATAGATATCGGTAGGTGCTGAGAGACTCTGACGGGTAGCCAGGATGTGCTTGCCGTCGTTAGCCAGCTGCAGCGATGTCCAGTCTGCCCAGTCTTCAGTCAGCTGTTTCACTTCCTTCTTGCTGTCTACATAATACATGTTGCAGCAACCATGCCAGAGCTGAGCCAGCTTGTCTTTCTGAGGTGCCCAACAGAAGGCATCCACGTCAGACTGCCAGTCGATATAGTTTTTCTCACCAGTTGTCATGTCATAGATGCACAGACGGTTGAGGTCAGCCTCATAGCCGTCGCGCTCCATTGACAGCCAGGCAATATACTTGCCATCTGGTGAGAACTGCGGATTCTGGTCGTAGCCCACATTGTTCTTCAGATTCTCAGGGGCATTGACAGCCTGGATAGCCAGTGTGCGTGTAGGGTCTACAGCAGGTGCCTTGTAGTCGGCAGGTTTGCAGAGATTGCGTGTGGTCTTGGTAGCCACATCGTACAAGAAGATGTCTGAGTCGGTAGAGATAGAGTATTCTAGACCAGTCTTCTTACGGCAGGTGTAAGCAATCGTCTTCGAATCGGGACTCCATGCCAACTGCTCCATGCCACCGAAAGGCTCCATGGGACACTCGTAGGGCTCGCCCTCGAGAAGGTCGGTTAACGTTGAACGTTGAACGTTGAACGTTGAACGTTCAACATCAGCAACGAAGGGGTGCTGGATGCTCTCTACATAGTGGTCCCAATGGCGGTACATCAGGTCGGTAACACGACGACCTGTAGCCTTAGGCAGGTCGTCGGGATTCTTCTTGATTACCTCGTGGAAAGGTAGCGACTTCAGAATAATCACCTTGCTGCGGTCTGGTGAGAACTGGAAGCCCTCTACGTTGCCGTCAGTCTTTGACAGTTGGCGACGTTCACTGCCGTCC
>OMXL01000057.1 GCA_900314985.1 uncultured Prevotellaceae bacterium
ACAAAGGCAAAGTCGTGGCTGATTTCTCAGGTATGTCAGCAGAGTCTATTGAGCATTATATTCTTGAAGAATTCCTTTCACCTGTGTCCATAAAAGCGAAATGAAACAAGCAAAACTTCTCTTCCTCCTGATTGCCACCCTCGCATTCGCCTCTTGTCGTCCAACGGCACGGCAGGCGGTGGCAGATGTGGTACAGCCGACGGACAGTACTGAGGCCGTAACCAGTGCAGATACCCTGCGCCTCGTCATCACCGACAAAAGTCTCTCGCAAACCGACTCCCTTATACGGAGGATACTGAAACTTCCATTAGACTCTATTGTCGTGGAAATGGTTAATAATACCGACAGCACTTGTATGACAGGCGAGGCATACACCATCGAACAACGGATAAATAAAGAGTGGAAGGCATTGCCTATCAAGCCGAGAAAAGACGGAGCCGTCTATGCCTTTAACGATATTGGCTACGAACTCGCCCCACATAGTTCCCGCCAGTTCAGTATCCACGTGGAGCCGGACAAATATGACTTCGAGCGTGGAAAGGAATTCCGCATCGCCAAGGATTTTCTCAAATCAGGGCAAAGCAATCCGCAAAGCGTCTATTGCTATTTTACAATTGAATGAGCATACCCGTCCACCGCTCGGCTTTGCCGCTTCGCTCGTCGAAGAACTAAAGCAGGGCGAGAGTCAAACGCCAAGAGCATTATTAAATCAAATCTGTTTGCCTATCATTTTGCAAACTAATACAATTCAATTCAGTATAAATGGAGCGATAGCTCGTTAAATAATGTTATCACGCCAAAAACACGCCAAAAATTTCGTGAACGCCAAAAAGAAAAGGTGGCCGATTACTCGACCACCATGCTTTACGTCCCGAACGTAGTGCGCTACCAACTGCGCTACATCCCGAATCTCTAACCTAATGGTATAGAGGCGTTACTTTGATTGTAAGCGGCTGCAAAATTACAAAATTATTTTGATATCTCAAAATTTTTTCCTATTTTTGCAGGCAAAACTAATCGAATGAAACAAATAATACTGATTGCTGTCTGCATGCTGATGACGCTGGCTGGCTACGGTCAGCAGGTGCTTGCTGTAAAGAAGAATGATGCACAGAGCTTGCTGGCTATCATCCAACAGGCCAACGAGATAAATGCTGCGGCTGATGCCAAACGATTGTATGTCATTATACCTGATGGTTTCTACGATTTGGGCAAGACGGTGCTGACGCAGATAACGGGTCATAACATCGCTTTCATCGGACAGAGCATGGAGGGCACGGTGATTCAGAATGCGCCAGACCCCGAGAACGAGGGCATCAGCAAGACGGCGGTGCTGCAGAATCGTGGCACGGGCAACTACTTCCAGGACCTGACGCTGAAGAATGCGCTGGACTACTATGCTTGTGGTGCTGCTGGCCGTGCGGTGACGCTGCACGACAAGGGTACGCAGACCATCTGTAACAGAGTGCGCCTGCTGTCGTATCAAGATACGTACTATTCGGACAATGTGAGTTGCCAGCACTATTTTGTGGATAGCGAGATACATGGTACGGTAGACTTCATCTGCGGTGCTGGTGATGTGTGGTTTGAGCGTTGCCGCATTGTGACGGAGAAGCGCACGCAGGACGGCTCCGACCATAATGTGATTGCTGCGCCCAGAACGTCGAAGACGGTATGGGGATACATCTTCAACAATTGTACGATAGAGAATATGGTGTCGAAGTTCCACTATGCTCGTGCCTGGCACACGGTGCCTCGCTGTACGTGGTTGCACACCAAGCTGCTGACGCCTGAGAAGCTGATGCCGACACGCTTTGAAGAGCAGGGCATAAGGACAGTAGAGGTGGACTTTAAGGAGTATCAAACGGTGGATGCCGAGGGCAATGACATTACGCCGAAATCGAATGTGGTAACCTTTCTCTATGAGGATGAACGCAAGGCTTTGGAAACGATTATGACGGACAAGGAGGCTAAGCAGTTTACACCAGGACACATCTTCAGGAAGTGGAACCCCGTGAAGCTACAGCAACAGATAGAACGAGAGAGTCAGAAAATAATGAAGCGCCTCACAGAGTAGGCGCTTCATTGTTTTGTTATAGCAGGCGTTTCAATTCGTCGATTTCCTCTTGTGTCGTTGCCCAACTGGTGACAAAGCGACAGATGGTATGATGGATGTCGGCCTTGCCCCAATGGGTGAACTCTATGTGGCCAGCAAGGCGCTCAACGGTCTCGTTGGGCAGGATGACAAACTGCTGGTTGGTGGGCGAGTCGATGAAGAACTCGCAGCCTTTCTCCTGGAAGATCTGCTTCATCTGCATGGCCATCTCGATGGCGTGGCGCGAGAGCTTGAAGTAGAGGTCGTCAGTAAACAACGCCTCAAACTGCAGACCAATCAGCGCTCCCTTGGCGATGACGGCACCATGCTGCTTCTGGATGGAGAAGAAGTGCTTGTGGGCCTGACGGTTGGTGAAGACCACCGCCTCACCGCAGAGTGCGCCAATCTTCGTGCCACCAATATAGAAGACATCGCAGTGGCGAGCCAGATAGGGCAGGGTGATGTCGCAATCGTCAGCCATCAAACCATAGCCCAGACGGGCGCCATCAATATAAAGAGGTATCTCGTACTGCTGGCAGACCTGATAAAGGTCGTTGAGTTCCTTGGCAGTATAAAGGGTACCTAATTCTGTCGGGAAGGTGATATACACCAGTCCTGGATGTACGGCGTGGTCCTTGTTGCCGTCATGCATATAGTCGTCAAGATACTTGTCAAGCGTCTTGGCTTCCATCTTGCCGTTGTTGTCGGTGATGGTAATGATTTTGTGTTCTGTAAACTCTACGGCACCAGCCTCGTGGACATTGATATGTCCTGAGCCTACACAGATAACACCCTCATACTGGTAGAGCATGGAGTCGATAGTGGTGGCGTTGGTCTGGGTACCTCCCGTCAAGAAGAATATCTGGGCATCGGGCATGCCGATGGCCTCGCGAATGCGCTGCTTGGCACGCTCAGAGAATTCGTCGAATCCATAGGGCGTGGACTTGGCATCGTTATACTTGACCAGATTTTCGAGCACTTTAGGGTGTGCTCCGTTGTTATAGTCGCATTCAAATGATATCATATGTCATTAACCATTAACCAATAACCATTAACCGTTATAACGCTTCCAGCATGCGCTTGATGACGACGGAGCAGCTAATCTCACGGTTAGCGGCTTCAGGAATCACCAGGCTGTTGGGACTTTCGATGACGTCGTCGGTAACGATGAGGTTACGACGGACGGGCAGACAGTGCATGAACTTACCATTGTTAGTCCACGACATGTGCTCGGTATCTACTGTCCACGAACGGTCCTCGCAGGTAATCTTACCATAGTCGGCAGGATTGGTCACTCCTGGGTTCGACCAGTTCTTGGCATAGATAAAGTCAGCACCCTCGAAGGCTTTCTTCTGGTCGTACTCCACACGAGCATTACCTACGAATTTGGGGTCGAGCTCATAGCCCTTGGGATGCGTGATGACGAGGTCTACATCCTCGGCAGCATTCATCCATTGGGCAAAGCTGTTAGGCACGGCCTGCGGCAGTGCGCGACAATGAGGAGCCCAGGTCAATACGACCTTTGGTCGTTTAAGGTAAGAGTGAATAGGTAAAAGTGAAGAATTTGCTTCCGCACTTCTTTGTCCGGTAGGAAATTTTTCACTATTCACTTTTCCTTTTTCACTTTCCATCCACGATTCGTGGATGGTGATGAGGTCGGCAAAGGCCTGCAGCGGGTGTACGGTGGCTGTCTCCATAGCGAAGACGGGGCGGCCAGAGTACTTGATGAACTGCTGCAGCACGGTCTCGGCATAGTCGTACTCGCGGTCGGTAAGACCAGCGAACGAGCGTACGCCGATGAGGTCGCAGTAGCAACCCATAACGGGGATAGCCTCGAGCAGGTGCTCCGACTTGTCGCCATCCATAATCACGCCACGCTCCGTCTCCAACTTCCAAGCGCCAGCATTGACGTCGAGCACGATGACATTCATACCTAAGTTCATCGCTGCCTTCTGGGTAGACAGACGGGTGCGCAGACTATTGTTAAAGAAGATCATCATCAGGGTCTTGTTCTTACCCAGGTGCTGATACTTGAAGCGGTCGTTCTTGATCTCAAATGCTTCGGCCATCGCCTTCTCCAGCGGGCCAATATCTTGTACGTTGATAAATGATTTCATAACTTAAGGTAAGAGTGAATAGTGAAAAGTGAAAAATTTGCTTCCGCACTTCTTACTATTCATCTGTTCTTTTATTGTTAATACTCTTGTTTTTTATTATTTGTCGTTTGTTTTCGCCTTAGGGTCAGCGGTAGCAAATTATTCACTATTCACTTTTCACTATACCCTCACTTGTCCCTCGCCTTCAATAATCCACTTGTAGGTGGTAATCTCCTCGAGGGCCATAGGACCACGTGGACCTAACTTCTGGGTAGAGATACCTATCTCGGCACCAAGACCAAACTGGGCACCATCGGTGAATGAGGTGGGGGCATTCCAATAGACGCAAGCTGCATCGACAGCCTGTTGGAAATAGCGTGCAGCCTCCTCGTTCTGGGTGATGATGGCCTCGCTGTGGCCTGAACCGAAACGGTCGATATGCTCAATGGCTTCTTCGAGTGATGAAACAGTACGAATAGCCATCTTGTAATCCATGAATTCTGTGCCGTAGCTCTCTTCTGTGACAGGCTGTAGCAGGATGGGAGGATAATTGCCTTCCAGCAACTGATAGGCAGGACCGTCCACATAGAGCGTCACCTTATGGTCGAGTAGGGGCTTGACTAATGCTACCAGGTCGCCCAAGCGACTCTCGTGGACAAGCAGACAGTCGAGGGCATTGCAGACGCTGACACGACGGGTCTTGGCATTATTGATGATAGCCTTACCCATTTCCAAATCACCGTCTTTATCAAAATAGGTATTGACAACACCTGCTCCCGTCTCAATGACAGGAATGCGAGCCGTGTTGCGCACAAAGTCGATGAGGCGACGACCACCACGCGGTATGCACAGGTCGATATAGCCTACGGCATTGAGCATCTCGCCAGTAGCCTCGTGGGTAGCAGGCAGCAGGGTGACTACATCAGGGTTGACACCATAGCGCTCCAGCACCTCGTGGATAAGCTCTACGCTGGCTTGGTTGGAGAGGTCGGCGTCAGAGCCTCCTTTCAGCACGCAGGCATTGCCGCTCTTGAAACACAATGAGAAGACATCGAAGGTGACATTGGGACGAGCCTCGTAGATCATGCCGATGACGCCAAAAGGTACGCTGACACGATGCAGGCGCAGACCGTTGGGCAGCGTCTTCTCTTTGGTGACGTGTCCTAACGGGGTGGGCAGGCTGGCCACATTTCGCATGTCGCTGGCAATGTCTGCCAGACGTTTGCTGGTCAGTTGAAGACGGTCGTAGAGTGGATTCTTAGGGTCCATCTTGGCCAAATCCTTCTCGTTGGCAGCAAGGATGCGCTCCTGGTAGTCGATGATGGCATCGGCTACAGCGTTAAGTATGTCGTTGCGCATGTCGTCAGAGAGCAGAGCCAGTGCCTTGCTGGCCGTCTTGACGCGTTTGAAGGTCTCAATGAGTTCCATAGGGAATGAATTCTGTATGTGGTACGTTCTTGGTATCTTGTATCAGATTGACGAGGATGTTGTCACGCTCGCCATTGGCAATAATGACACGGATGCCAGCCTGTTGCACTTTGGATGCCGTGGTGTATTTCGAATGCATGCCACCACGTCCGAAGGCGCTCTTCTCTGGTTGGATATACTCCGAGAGGTCGCGGCCAGGCTCTACTTCAGGTATCAGCTCTGCCGTCGGGTCGTTGGGGTTCTTGGTGAACACACCATCGATGTTGGAGAGCAGGATGAGTGTCTCAGCCTGCATCATCTGGGCGATAAGTCCTGACAACTCGTCATTATCGGTAAACATCAGTCCCGTGATGCTGACGGTGTCGTTCTCGTTGACGATGGGCAGCACACCATTCTCCAGCATGACATTCATGCACTGTCGCTGATTAGCGTATTCGTCACCAGGTTCGAAGTTCTTCTTCATGGTGAGTACCTGTCCGATATGGATGTCATACTCACGGAAGAGGTCGTAGTAGAGTCCCATGAGTTTGACCTGTCCTAAGGCCGAGAACAACTGTCGCTGCTCTACGCTGTCGAGTTCACGACCTGTTCGCAACTCGTCGCGGCCTGCTGATACGGCACCACTGGACACGAGAATAACATCATAGCCCTGACGGCGCAGCCATGCTATCTGGTCGACGATGGCAGACATGCGGGTCACGTCGAGCTTCCCTTCAGGGCGCGTCAGAACGTTGGAACCAACCTTGATGACAATACGTTTTTTCATAGCGGAAGCCAATTTTTCACTTTTCACTTTTCATTTTTCACTTTCCAGCGTCTTTCTGTCTGATTTCTACACGACGAATTTTTCCTGAGATGGTCTTGGGGAGCTCGTCGACAAACTCCACGATGCGGGGATATTTGTAAGGAGCGGTCTCCTTCTTGACATGCTGCTGGAGTTCCTTGACAAGGTCTTCACCAGCCTTGTCTTTCCATTCCTTGCCGAGTACGACAGTAGCTTTGACCACCATGCCACGGATGTCGTCAGGGACACCCGTGATGGCACACTCCACAACGGCAGGGTGAGTCATCAGCGCAGACTCTACCTCGAACGGACCGATGCGGTAGCCAGAAGACTTGATGACATCGTCGATGCGGCCCTCGAACCAGTAGTAGCCGTCCTCATCGCGCCACGCCATGTCACCGGTGTGGTAGATGCCGTCGTGCCAGGCCTCGCGGGTCTTCTCTTCGTCGCGGTAGTAGCCCTTGAACAGGCCCACGGGTTTCTTGTCGCCCACGCGCACCACAATCTCGCCCTTCTCACCATCCTCGCAAGAGGTGCCGTCGGCACGCAACAGGTCGATATCGTACTGCGCATTGGGAATACCCATTGAACCGGGCTTGGGCGTCATCCAGGGGAAGGTGCCCAAGGTCATTGTTGTCTCTGTCTGTCCGAAGCCTTCCATCATCTTGATGCCTGTCTTCTCATAGAACTTGTCGAACACGGCGGGGTTCAGCGCCTCGCCGGCCGTGCAGCAATATTGCAGTGAGCTGAGGTCGTACTTCGACAGGTCCTCACGAATCATGAAGCGGTAGATGGTGGGCGGCGCGCAGAACGAGGTTACCTTATATTTCTCCATCTGGCGCAACAGGGTGTCGGCATTGAACTTCTCATGGTCGAAGACAAATACTGTAGCACCAGCAAACCACTGGCCATAGAACTTACCCCATACAGCCTTGCCCCAGCCGGTGTCGGCCACGGTCAGGTGCAGCGAACCCTCGTGCAGGTTGTGCCAGAAGACGCCGGTGGTCAGGTGGCCCATAGCGTAGAGGTAGTCGTGCGCCACCATCTTAGGCTCACCACTGGTACCGCTGGTGAAGTACATAATCATGGTGTCCTCGTTGTTGTTGACGAAGGCAGGACGTACAAACTTCGGTGCCTGCTTCCATTCTGACTGCCAGTCGCGGAAGCCCTCGGGGATGGGCTTGCCATGGTCGGTGATAGTGATATACTGTTTCACAGAAGGACTCTCGGACATTGCCAGTTTAATCTGTTCTGTGACGTAAGCATCATCCACACAGATGATAGCCTTGACAGAAGCACGTGTGTTGCGATAGACAATGTCGTGCTTGGTCAGCATGTGGGTGGCAGGAATGACGATGGCACCAATCTTACACAGGGCCAGCATGACAATCCACCACTCGTAGCGACGCTTCAGAATCAGCATCACAGGGTCGCCCTTGCCGATACCTAATGATTGCAGGTATGAGGCGGCCTGGTCGCTCTGCTCTTTCAGTTGACCGTAGGTGGCACGTATCTCCTCTCCCTGATCGTTGGTCCAGAGCAGTGCCAACTTCTCAGGGGCCTCCTCTGCCCAGGCGTCCATCACGTCATAGGCAAAGTTGAAGTTCTCAGGGATGATGAACTCTAAGTTCTTATTGTAATCCTCCACGCTTGTGAAGGAAGTCTGTTTCAAAAATCTCTCTATCATAATAATAAGGTATAAGTGAATAGTGAAAAGTGAATAATTTGCTTCCGCTCTCCCTTCTTCACTTCTTTTCAATGTTTTGTTTAGTTGTTTTTATTGATGAAATTAAGAGAGCAAGTAGCTCTTCACAATCCTTGTTTATACTCTCGAATTCCTGTTCATTCAAATACTCTGTATCTTTTAGGATATTGAGCCAATAGAGGGTTTCATTGCATTCTTTTAATGCAACAGAGAGTTTATTGATGAAATCTGCTGCACTTTGTGCGTATGTCGACTCACTCACCAATGCACCAATGGCTGTGCCAGAACGAAATACCTGATTAATCATCCCGTATTCTTTTGGGCTGCATTTGATGAATTTTACCATCTTGACAATTCTTACTCCGAAAAGATAGCTTTTTTTCGTTAATGGAGAACTGTTATACTGAAGGTATGACATAGGGCGGTAGCAAATTATTCACTTTTCACTATTCACTTTTCCCTAAAATTACTCGACTGTAAAGGCGAGGAATTTGACGGGTTTATCGCCTACGGCCAGCATGCCGTGGGGCTTGGTGGAATCGAAGTAGATGCTGTCACCTTCTTCCAGAATGATGGTCTTGCCAGCAATGTACAGCTCCATCTTTCCTTCGAGCACCATGTTAAACTCCTGTCCAGCGTGTGTGTTCTTATATACGGTGTGGGCCTCTGGCTTGGGCTCAACGGTTACGATGAATACGTCAGCCTTGTGGTTCACGAAACCACCCACCAGCGACTGGTACTTATACGCCTTGGTACGCTCGATAGACATGCCCTGACCTTTGCGCGTCACGTAATACGACTTCATGTGAGGTGCTTCAGCAAATATCAGCTCCTCTGTAGAAACGCCATACTTCTTGGCTATCTTCATCAGGTTCGAGATGGTAATGTCCAGCTCTCCCTGTTCTATTCTCTCATACTTCTCAGCACTGATGCCAATGGTTTCGGCCATCTCGCTGACAGGAATGTCGAGCACGTCGCGCAGTCCGCGCAGTCGCTCGCCAATTTGTTTTAATTGCTCTTCCATAATTTAAAGTAAAAGTGAAAAGTGAAAAGTGAATAATTTGCTTCCGCTCTCCACAGTCACTCGTTTTTATTATTTTTAGTTGTTTTCACTCACTTTGCTCCTGCTTTCAAGCCACGAATGACTGCTGACGTAAATCCCGCGTGCTCCATCTCGTTGAGTCCCTTGATGGTCACACCGCCGGGCGTCGTCACCAGGTCGATGGCAGCCTCAGGGTGCAGTCCTGTAGCTTGCAACAGCTCTACAGCACCCTTCATGGTCTGCATCACAATCTGCTTGGCCTCGTCAGCCTTGAAGCCTAACTCTACACCACCTTCTGAGGCAGCGCGCACATAGCGCATGGCGTAGGCGATGCCACATGAGGCCAGCGTAGTGCCAGCGGCCAGATGCTGCTCGTCGGTAAGAATACTCTTACCCATCGAGTCAAACAGTTCCTTCACCTGGTCAGTCTGCTGAGGCTGAGCTTCGGCCATAGGCACGATAAATGTCATTGACTGCAGCTGGGCAATGGCAATGTTGGGAATCACAAGGAAGGTTGGAATCATCTTACCATCTCGACCCAGCCACTCGCGGATGCTGTCTGATTTTACACCAGCGGCCACTACTACCAGCAATTGCTTCTCGTAGTCCAGCACGTCCTTGATGCTCTTCAGCACTTGCTCTACTAACCAGGGCTTGACAACGACACATACCACGTCGGCACCCTGTGCAGCCAACTGGTTGCTGGGGGTGGCAGTGATACCCATATCTGCGAATTTGTCGCGTGTCTGTCTGACGGGGTCACTCACGCAGATGTCTTCGTTCTTGATGTAGTCGCCCTTGATGAGGCCTTCGGCAATGGCGCCACCCATGGCACCTGCGCCAATGATACTTATCTTCATAATGTATTCAGTATTTTCGTTAGCTTATCGATAAACTGGTCTGCCTCAGCTTTCGTCAGACAGAGTGGTGGCAACAGGCGCAGAATGTTCTGACCCGCACAGCCCGTAAAGCAGTGCTCCTGATAGATGAGTGGCTGGCGCACCTCCTTATGAGGAATATCCAGCTCAATACCAATCATCAGTCCGCGTCCGCGTACATCTTTTATATGTGGGCTGTCGATGGCTTTCAGCTTCTCCATCAGGTAGTCGCCAACCTCGCGGGCATTGTCCACCAGATTCTTCTGCTCAAAGACGTCGAGTACAGCCAATGCAGCAGCACAGGCTAGATGGTTGCCACCAAACGTGGTACCCAACTGTCCGTAGATGGGCTGGAAGTCAGGACTAATCAGCACGCCACCCATGGGGAAGCCGTTGGCAATACCCTTGGCAACGGTGATGATATCGGGTTTGATGCCCAGCCACTGGTGGGCAAAGAACTTACCGCTACGACCATATCCGCATTGTATCTCGTCGCAGATGAGCGTGGCACCATAGCGCTTGCAGGCGTATGCCAAGTCTTGTGCAAACTTAGGCGTAGCCATCTGTATGCCACCCACACCCTGAATACACTCCAAGATGACGGCAGCAACACCGCCACGCGACAGCTCACGTACCCAGGGTTCGATGTCGTTCAGTGGCAGGAAGCGCACATGGTGGTTATCGTTCAGTGGTGCCACAATCTTCGGGTTGTTCGTTACCTCAACAGCCAGGCTCGTTCTGCCGTGGAAAGACTTCTCGCACGACAAGATGCGCGTAGCCGTAGGGTTCTTAAACGATGCCAGCTTCAGTGCGTTCTCGTTGGCTTCGGCACCACTGTTAATCAGAAACAGTTGGTAATCTTCATAGCCACTGATCTTACCCAGTCGCTCTGCTAATTGCTGTTGCAGCGTATTGATGACGGAGTTGGAGTAGAATCCAATCTTACCCAACTGTTCTGTCAGCTTATTTATATAGTGAGGGTGCGAATGACCGATGCTGATAACAGCATGACCACCATAGAGGTCCAGGTACTCCTGACCTTTGTCGTCCCAGACCTTACAACCCTGACCTTTGACAATATTCACGTCAAAAAGGGGATATACATCGAATAGTTTCATACGCTGATTCTTCTAAGTGGTTGCAAATATACTGCAAATATCCGACAAATCGTCGGTTTTTCTATGTTTTTTGTTGTTTAGAATGCCGAGGCTTTCAACTTTAGGCCTGTCGTCTCGTCAATGCCGAACATGATATTCATATTCTGAACGGCCTGGCCGACAGCGCCTTTCAATAGGTTGTCGATGGCAGAGGTGATGAGCAGTTTGTTGCCATACTTCTCACAATGCACCAAAGCCTTGTTGGTGTTCACCACCTGCTTCAGGTCGATGGCCTTGTCGCTATAGTGGGTGAAGGCTGCGTCGGCATAGAACTCCTTGTAGGCCTCGATGACGTCCTCTACAGGAGCGGGCGTCTTGATGACTGCTGTGCAGAAGATACCACGGGCAAAGTCGCCACGATAGGGGATGAAGTCAATATCGGCATCGAGATAGCCTTGTACCTGCTTGAGACTCTGGCGAATCTCGGCAATGTGCTGGTGCTGGAAGGGTTTGTAGATGCTCAGGTTGTTGTTGCGCCACGAGAAATGAGTGGTGGCGCCTGGTTTCTGACCAGCTCCCGTCGAGCCTGTGATGGCATTGACGGCTACATCTTCTTTAAGGATGTTTAGATAGGCTGCGGGCAGCAAGGCGACCTGAATACAGGTGGCAAAACAACCGGGATTGGCTACATGCTGAGCTTTCTGGATGTCTTCTTTGTTGATTTCTGGCAGACCATAGACATAGTCGTGACTACCCTTAATGCGGAAGTCCTGTGCCAGGTCGATAATCTTCACATTCTCAGGTATGGCATGCTCCTTGAGGAATGCCTCACTCTTGCCGTGGCCGAAGCAGAAGAAAACGACGTCCACCTTGTCAAAAGGCATCTCGTCGGTAAACTTCAGATCAGTATCGCCAATCAGACCTTCGTGTACATCTGAAACCAGATTACCTGCATTACTCTCTGAGTTAGCAAAGACAATCTCTGCCTCAGGATGGTTGAGCAGCAGGCGGATGAGTTCACCGCCCGTATAACCTGCAGCACCAAGAATACCAACTCTAACAGACTCTCCCCCTTGCCCCTCCCTGTGAGGGAGGGGAGTGGATACTTCTCTATTTCCTGTTATCATATTGATTCTATTTACAAAAACTATCTACTCTCCTCCCTCACAGGGAGGGGTTGGGGGAGAGTCTCTTATCTCTCATTTGGATGAATGCCGTAATAAACACGCAGCGGTGTGCTTGAGACCTTGATGAAGCCCTTGGCCTCGTCAGCTGTCCAGCCAGTCTGTGTCTCGCCATACTCGCCAAGCTTAGACTTGGTGAGGTCGTTAGCAGAATCAATACCTACCGTCTCGAAACCGTAAGGACGGAGTTTCAGGATGGCAGTACCCGTTACGTTGCGCTGTGAAGAGGTCAACATGGCCTCCATGTCGGGCATGACGGGCTCTAGGTACTGACTCTCGTGGAGGAACATGCCATACCAGTTGGCCACCTGGTCCTTCCAGTACTGCTGCCACTTAGAAAGAGTTGACTTCTCTAACAGACGGTGTGCCTCGATGATGAGCTTTGGAGCGGCGGCCTCGAAACCTACACGGCCCTTGATGCCGATGATGGTGTCGCCAACGTTGGCATCGCGACCAATAGCGTAAGAAGCACCAATCTCCTCAATCTTCTGGATGGCCTTAATCTTATCGTCAAACTGTTCACCATTGACAGCCACAATCTCACCCTTATCGAAGGTAATCTTCAGCAGACTCTCTTTCTCCTTGGCAGTAACATGCTTTAGGTAAGCCTCCTCAGGCAGACCCTGTGTGGGATCGAGGAGCTCGCCACCACAGATGCTGGTGCCCCAAATACCTACATTATAAGAATACTTCAACTTGGTGAAGTCTGCAAAATAGCCGTTGGCATTCAGGTAGTCAACCTCCTCCTTGCGGGTCAGGTTCCTGTCGCGCGTCAGAGTAATGATTTCCACGCCGGGAGCCATCACGAGGAAGGTCATATCGAAACGAATCTGGTCGTTGCCGGCTCCTGTAGAACCGTGGGCAATGGCATCGGCACCTATCTCTTTCGCGTAGCGCGCGATGGCAATAGCCTGGAAGATGCGCTCTGAGCTAACTGAGATGGGGTAGCAGTTGTTTCTTAGAACATTACCGAAAATCATGTATTTCAGAGACTTCTCGTAATATTCCTGCGTCACATCGAGTGTGACGTACTTGACTGCTCCTAACTTATAAGCATTCTCCTCGTTTCTCTTTAGCTGCTCGGCTGAGAAACCGCCCGTGTTGGCACAGGCTGCATATACTTCGTAACCTAACTCCTTGGTTAGATACATCACATTATAGCTGGTGTCTAAACCACCGCTGAATGCTACTACTACTTTCTTCTTGTTTGCCATATCTTTGTTATTTTTGATCTTCTAATTCTTGTAGATGTTTAATACGCGACAATACGTCCTCGGATAATTTTGCGGGCAGGTGCTCTGTGGGGTCGAACAGCATCGCGGTGCAAATGCAAAACTTGCGATTACGCTCGCGAAGCACTGGATAGTTGACGCAGCCCTCACAACCTTTCCAGAAAGCCTCGTCGTCTGTTAAGTCGGCAAAGGTTACTGGCTGATAACCTAATGCAGTGTTCATCTTCATCACTGCTGCACCGCTTGTTAAAGAAAAAATCTTGGCGTGAGGCCATCGGGTACGAGCAAGTGTGAAGGTCATATCCTTGATGCGCTTGGCAATGTGCATACCTCTGAAATCGGGATGTACGATAAGACCGCTGGTCGTTACGTATTGCTGATTTTCCCATGTCTCGATGTAGCTGAAGCCTGCAAAGCGTCCGTCTTGGGTTAGTGCGATGACGGCCTTGGCTTCAAACATCTTTTTTGCCAAGTATTCATGCGTTCTTTTGGCAATACCTGTGCCACGCACCTTGGCGGCTTCGGCTATCGTCTCAAGAATGGTGTCAACATAGACCTCGTGCTCTGGTCCTGCTACCAATACTTTTATTTCTGTATCTTGTTCCATTTATAATGTTCAACGTTCAATGTTCAATGTTCAACGTTCAATGTTCAACGTTCAATGTTCATTACCTCATGTTGGGTACTACCTCGCTGAGGGCATCAATTACTTCGTCTTTAGTGGAACCTTGTTTGATGACAATGAAGATGGTATCGTCACCGGCAATGGTTCCAAGTATTTCGTTAATATGACTGTTGTCGATGTTGTAAGCGATAGAACTTGCATAACCGGGACGGGTCTTGATAACACCCATATTACCTGAGAAGTGGATACTTAAGAAACCAGGTACCTGCATCATCTCACGAACGGACGAAGGAGTGCTGACACGCTTGTACATGGTGTCATTGGGCAATACATATACGTAATTGCCGCGCATCGAGGCTGCCTTGGCTACCTTCAACTGCTTGAGGTCACGACTGAGTGTGGCTTGGGTCAACTTGAATCCTTCTTGCTTCAGGGCGGCTAATAGCTCGTCCTGACTGCCCAACTCCTGGCTGGAGATAATCATTCTGAGGGCTTCTAAGCGGTTGTTTTTTACTTTCATGTCGGTATATTTATACAAATTCGGCTGCAAAGATACGAATATATATGCAAACTGCCAAATAAATAAACGTCTTTTTGTAATATTTTATTGTTTTGGTTTTGAGTGGCGTTTTCCTGACGTCGTTTCTTGTGGGTGTTGTGGACTGTTTGCGCAAACAGTTTTAGTCCTCGCGTGCGTATTATAATAATAAGGTAAAATAGGGTGTTGTACTTGATGTATATCAAGGCTCGAAACTTTTTTGCATTAAAATTGAAATTTTTCTTAGAAAAGTTTTGGTGTTTCGGGAAAAAGTCGTACCTTTGCATCCGCTTTCAGGAAGTGACCTGTTAAGCAGTAAAGTTCGGGTAATATGAACCGTCAAGCTTCAATAAATACTACCGGATAAGCGTTCTGAGACAGAGAATAAGACATAAAAAATTTTTACAACTCTGTTAGCAGCGAGAGAAGAGAAAGCTTGCTTTCTTTTCCGAGTCGCGACACAGAGTGTATGTTTTTTATGCGAAGAATAAAAAATATACAATGTAGAGTTTGATCCTGGCTCAGGATGAACGCTAGCTACAGGCTTAACACATGCAAGTCGAGGGGCAGCATATAGATAGCTTGCTATTTATGAT
>OMXL01000024.1 GCA_900314985.1 uncultured Prevotellaceae bacterium
AACTGCCGAACAAACTATTAAATACCAACGATTTCAAAGAACTCTTATATTATGGCGTCGCTAATGCGGCGTAGTTATTCAAAATTTAACGAACTATTGTTACATATTTTATGTTTTATCTTTTCTTACAAATTATCTGATTGTCGAACTCGACATTAATATAGGAGTACTTATTCCAACCAGCCTTGGAGAGTCCATATTTATAGAACTTCTCCAGACGTGCCAGTTTACGTTCCAGATTGGAGGGACTGCCGAGGTAGACGATATGGTCGCCAACGCGAGGCACCATCTCTATGGAACCGTCGGCCAATACGTTGAGCTGCTCTACCTGACAACCCCACAGAGGCGTGTTCAGCAGATAGCAGCCAATATTTCTCAGCACCTTCTGGGCGTATTTCTGATGAATGGCTCCTGTGGCTATCACCAAGTTGCTGGCAAAATGCGTGTTCGGCATGATGTTACCATGCTCGTCAACATAATAGTCGTCACCATTGTCCGCCTTGACACGGATAACAGGCAGACGCTGGTCTATCGTGATGTTGACATGACCCGTCTGAGTCTTGTAACACTGAGCCGACTTGACGAAGGGATTCTTCTGCAGTTGCTCTTCGATATTACGGACATCGACATGGTTCATCTGGTCGCCGATAGGATAGCATCGTGCACGCTGGAGCAACGTCTTAATCTCTTCTTGGTCCAGGAAACCCTTCACAGAACCATCCATGATATGGATGTTCACCTCACGACAGACATTGTCCGACTCATCAGGGCAGTTAAATGCCGTGATGGCCAGTACAAGATAGACTGCCAGGGCGAGGTCGACCAGTACGATTGCTGTTTGTTTCCAGTTGATAGTCACAGTTCTAACGATTATTTATTAGCTTTCTCCTTCAGTATTCTTGCCATCTCAGGCACCTGATTATCCAAGTCACCAGCACCCAAGACGATGAGCACATCGAAAGAGTGTTCCTTGACGAACGATAGCACATCGTCCTTGTTAATCATCTGCTTCTCAATGCCTGGACGCAGGTTGTCATAGATCAGTGCTGACGTGACACCCTCGATGGGCAATTCACGAGCGGGATAGATTTCAGTGAGGATGACTTCATCCAACAGACTCAGCGCATCGGCAAAGTCGTGATAGAAGTCGCGCGTACGGGTATACAGATGTGGCTGGAAGATGGCCGTAATCTTGCGGTCCTTATACAGTTCACGAATGCTGCGAGCACTCTGCAGGATCTCCTTCGGATGGTGGGCATAGTCGCTCAAGAATACCAGCTTGTCTGTCTTAATCTTGAAGTCGAAGCGGCGCTCTACACCTCCATAGGTCATCATTCCGATGCGCAACTCCTCAGCAGTACATCCTGCCAACTGTGCCATAGCCATGGCTGCGATACCATTCTCGATGTTGATGGGAATGGGTTGTCCCAGTTCGATATTCTTCACCGATTCGATGGGCGAGATGAAGTCGAAGGTAATCTCACCATTCTCGATACGGATATTCTCAGCGTGGAAGTCACCCTCCGTCAGTGCATAGTCATAGCGACGTACACCAGCAGGAAGATTCTCCTGCATCTCCAAGCCACGATGGATGATGAGAGCACCCTCTGGCTGGATAAGCTCTGTATAGTGGCGGAAACTCTCCAAGTAGGCCTCCTTAGTGCCATAGATATCCAGGTGGTCAGGGTCTGTCGACGTGATGACTGTCATATACGGACTCAACCAATGGAACGAGCGGTCGAACTCATCGGCCTCAATGACAACATAGTCGGAGTCAGAGAGGATATAGTTCGTGCCGTAGTTCTTTGAGATGCCACCCAAGAAGGCGTTACAGTCAAGATGACTCTGGTGCATGATATGGGCGCACATCGTCGAGGTGGTTGTCTTACCATGGGTACCTGCCACACACAGTCCCTTGTGCTGGCGGGTCAGCGTACCTAATACCTGTGCACGTTTCTGTATATCGAAGCCGTTCTCGCGGAAGAATACGAGTTCCTTGTGGTCGGCTGGGATGGCAGGGGTATAAATAACGAGACAACTCTCTGGCTTACGACAAGTATGTGGTATCTCGTCGATATTCTCCTCGTAATGAATCAGCATTCCTTCTTTCTCCAGTTGGCGAGTAAGGGTGCTGGGGGTCTTGTCGTAACCAGCTACGACCAGGCCTCGCTTGATGAAATAACGGGCAATGGCACTCATACCGATGCCACCAGCTCCTACAAAATAAACAGCTTTTATATCTTTCAGTTCCATAATGGGTTTAATGGGTCTAATGGGGTTAATGGGCTTGTTCAGCCAGTTTGATCACTTCTTTGGCAATGATGTCTGCTGAGTCGGGCAGTGCCATCTTCAGGATGTTCTCGCTCAGGCTCTTCAGCTTGTCAGCATCCTTGACGGTATCAATGGCCATGGGCAACAGCAGTTTCTCTGCCTCACGGTCCTTGACATAGAGGGCAGCATCTTTGTTGACCAATGCCAGCGCATTCTTCGTCTGATGGTCTTCTGCCACATTAGGCGAAGGTACCAAGATGACGGGTACACCTAACAGACAGAACTCACTGATGCTACCTGCACCAGCACGACTGATGACGAGGTCGGCAGCTTTATAGGCGGCACCCATGTCGCTGATGAAGTCGGTGACAACGAGATTATCGGGCTTACCAGCCTTCAGACGCTCTGCAATCTCAGCGCTGTAGTACTTACCAGTCTGCCAGATAAACTGCACGTCAGCATGCTGACGAACGAGGTCGAGGTGCTGCAGCACACTCTCATTGATGGTGCGGGCACCTAATGAGCCTCCCACCAAGAGGATGGTTTTCTTCTGCGGATCAAGACCGAAAGTCTTGACAGCCTCTTCGCGAGTAATCGTCGTATCGAGCAACTGCTGACGTACAGGGTTGCCTGTCAGCATCAGTTTCTCAGCAGGGAAGAAACGCTCCATGCCCTCATAGGCCACACATATCTTGGCAGCCTTCTTGGCGAGCGTCTTGTTGGCCAGTCCTGCATAGCTGTTCTGCTCTTGCAGCAGAGTGGGAATACCCAATGCATTGGCAGCACCCAAGGCTGCACTGCTGGCATAGCCACCAACACCCACAGCTACCTGCGGTTGGAACTGGCGCAGCAGCTTCTTGGCCATGCGCTTGCTGCGCAGGTAGTCAATAGCCACGCTGATATTACCCAACTTCCATAACGGACGCAGGAAACCACGAATGGGCAGTCCCTCGATTTGGTAGCCCGCAGCAGGTACACGCTGCATCTCCATACGACCTTGTGCACCGACAAACAGGATTTGGGCATCAGGGCGCAAAGCCTTGATGGCATTGGCGATAGACACGGCTGGGAAGATGTGGCCTCCCGTACCGCCACCACTGATAATGACTCTTAACTCGTTACTCATATCTCTTTATTTTCTTCTTTTTCTAATTTCTGTTTGGCCGAACGGCTGACGCTCAGTATCGCTCCAATATAGGCACAGTTGATGATGGTCGATGTACCGCCCTTGGAAATCAGAGGCAACGGCTGACCCGTTACTGGTGCCAGACCTACCGCCACCATCATGTTAAACGTAGCCTGGATGACCAGCAGCAATCCTAAGCCCATGGCCAGGAAGGCAGGGAAGTTATTCTCACACCTGCTGGCGATGCGTGCACAACGGTACAGCAGGAAGATGTACAGACACATGACGACAAAGGCACCGACAATACCCAACTCCTCAATGATGATGGCATAGATGAAGTCAGAGAAGGCCTGCGAGAGGAAGTCGCGCTCGGTACTCTTACCAGGACCCTTACCAATGACGCCACTCGATACGATAGCGATATTGGCGTGTGCCACCTGAGCATCCTTGTCGAGGTCATATTCCTGAGGAGAGGGCTTGGGTTTACCAAACTTCATGATACGACTCTTCCACGTGTCGGCACGGTGGAACATCTTCTCGATGGCATTCTTTTTCTTGGGCTTTACATCCACCTGTTCAGTCTGTGCCACCTGCTGCTCCTCATCACTGGTATCGTGACCCACAATCATCACCATAGAGAGGGCAAAGACCACGAAGACGATGATGACGGCTGCCAATTTGGCCAATTGACGGATAGGTACCAGACCAATAAACATCATCAGATAGACCACGGCAAAGAGCATTGCGGCAGTCGACAGGTTCTCCAGACCTATCAGGAAACATGCCGGTACCGTGATGCGCATGATCCATTTAAAGGTATTCTTGTCAGCACCATCCTCGCGTTGCATAGCTGCCAACACCTGAGCCACCGCCAAGACAATGGTACCCTTGGCAATCTCTGATGGCTGGAAGGTAAAGCCAAACAGGCTGATCCATCGTCCTGCATCACCGACCTTAGTACCTGCCAGCAATACCCATAGCAGCGTCACTGCCGAGATGAGCATCAGGAACGGTGTCATCAGTTTAAAATAGCGGCAAGGTATATTCAAGGTGATGATGGCCACCAGCACACCTACCAGAATGGTACCGGCATGATAGACGATAGGGCCAATATAGTTTTGGCTCTTATAGGTCAGTCCGCTGGATGCTGAGAACACCTCTACGATGCTCACCATACAGAGAAAGAAGAAGATCATCCAGACGACCTTGTCTCCCTTGAAGATATTGCCTAATTTCTTATTCACCGTTCTATTGGACTATTTGACAATTTACTATTGGACAAATTATAGAGCACGGGCCAGTTCTTTAAACTGTTCGCCACGGTCTTCCATATTCTTAAAGAGGTCGAAGCTGGCACAACAGGGGCTGAGCAGCACCGTCATACCAGGCTCAGCCATTTCGTAGCAGGCCTGAATGCACTCCTTCATAGAATGCGTATCGCGAACGGGAATACCCAGCGCATCGAAGTTGTCGTGCAATTTCTTATTATCAGCACCCAGATATACCAATCCAGCACACTTCTCCTTGACCAGTGGTTTAATAGGGGCATAGTCGTTACCCTTATCCTTACCACCGATGATAAGGATGGTCTTGGTCTTCATCGACTCCAGGGCATACCAGCAGGCATCGACATTGGTGGCTTTAGAGTCGTTGACATATTGCACGCCACGCACGGTGCACACCTTCTCTAAGCGATGCTCTACACCAGGGAAGTCGCTGAGCGACTGGCGAATAACATCTTTCTTGATACCAGCGATATTGGTAGCGATACCTGCTGCCAGTGAGTTATAGATATTATGCTTACCCGTCAGACTCAGTGCCTCCTGTTCCATATTGAATGGCTCAGGCTGTTCGATGGTGTACTGGCCAGCCTCGATATAACCGATAGAGCCTTTCTCCTTCAGCTCGGAGAACGGATACTGGATAGACTGGATGTCATACTTCTCCAACTCCTTCTTAATGATGGGGTCGTCATTCCAGTAGATGAAGGCATCCTGTGGCGTCTGATTCTGAATGATTCGCATCTTGGCATCCACATAGTTCTGCATCTTGAAGTCGTAACGATCCAGATGGTCGGGAGTGATATTCAGCAAGATGGCGATGTTGGCACGGAAGTCGTACATATTGTCGAGCTGGAAAGAGCTCAACTCAATGACATAGTAGGCATGAGGATCCTCTGCCACCTGAAGTGCCAGAGAGTTACCGATATTGCCTGCCAGACCGACATCATAGCCTGCATTCTTGAAGATGTGATAGATGAGTGATGTGGTGGTCGTCTTACCGTTAGAACCGGTAATACAGATCATCTTCGAGTCGGTGTAGCGTCCAGCAAACTCTATCTCACTGATGATGCCGATACCACGCTCCTTGATCTTCTTGATCATCGGTGCAGTATCAGGTATACCAGGACTCTTGATGATTTCGTCGGCAGCAAGGATTTTCTCCTCAGTATGCTGTCCTTCTTCCCATGCTATCTGATGGTCGTCAAGTATCTTCTTATACTTGTCGCTAATCTTCGACATGTCGCTGACGAACACCTCGAAACCCTCTTTCTTGGCGAGTACAGCAGCTCCTGCCCCACTCTCGCCAGCTCCTAATATGACAATCTTGCTCATCTTACTTTCAGTGTTATAATCGTTAATGCAGCTAATATAATAGTGGTAATCCAGAAACGGATGGTAATCTTCGACTCATGGAACGGACGATGTGGCCAGCCCTTGAGAATATAGGTACTGGTGGCGTCGAGTTGTGAGTCGAGACGACGGAACGTATCGTGGATAGGCGTAGCACGGAACACACGTACGCGCTTGCCCTTTCTCTTTTGTATCTTAAACCACTGCGTCTGGATAATGACGCTCAGACTCTCGACAAAGAAGATGCCACACAGCAACGGAAGCATCAGTTCCTTGTGAATGATGACAGCACAGACACCGATGATACCACCAATGGCCAGTGAACCGGTATCGCCCATGAACACCTGTGCAGGAAAAGCATTGTACCACAGGAAACCAATCATAGCACCAATGAATGCTGCCAAGAAGACTACAAGTTCCTCAGAGCCAGGAATGTACATAATATCGAAGTAGGCCGCATAGACAATGTGCGACGACACGTAGGTGAAGATGGCCAAGGCCACACCCACTATAGCAGAGTTACCTGCACACATACCATCCATACCATCGTTGAGGTTAGCACCATTCGACACAGCAGTAACCACCAGAATGGTCATGATGACAAAGAGTACCCAACCAGCAGCCACCTTATACTTGCCACAGAATGACATCACATCTGAGTAGTTGAGGTTGTGGTTCTTGATAAACGGAATGGTCGTCTTCAGTGACTTAACAGCCTCTGGTTGGTGTTTGACGACAATCTCTTGGTTCTGCTGAGGAACGTTGACATTCTCGCGGACCACGGCATCAGGACTCAGCCACAGCGTCAGTCCGACGATAAAACCTATTGACAGCTGACCAACAATCTTGTAGCGACCTTTCAGTCCTTCTTTGTTCTTGCGGAATATCTTGATATAGTCGTCCATAAAGCCCAGGAATCCCAACCATACCGTGGTGACAATCATCAGCAACAGATAGATGTTGCGCATACGTCCCAACAGGATAACGGGTACCAGGATGGCGACAATGATGATGATACCGCCCATGGTAGGAACGCCCTTCTTCTCAACGCCAAACGGGTCGATACTTGGATCGCGTGCTGTCTCAGCAATGTTACGGCGCTTCATCCACTTGATGAAGTACTCACCAAACCAAGCCGATATCAGCAGCGACATGATCAGTGCCAACAGCGCGCGGAACGAGATATACGACCAGATGTGAGCACCTGGTATGTTAAACTGTTCGAGGAATCGGAAAATGTAATATAACATATTTACTATTTGACGATTTACAATTTACTATTTAGGCTGCGCCAAAGATTTCTCTTACCACCTCACGGTCGTCGAAGTGGTGCTTGACACCCTTGATTTCCTGATAGTCCTCGTGGCCCTTACCGGCAATGAGGATGACATCGCCCTTCTCAGCCATCATACAGGCTGTACGAATAGCTTCCTTACGGTCCACGATGCTGACCACCTTCTTCATCTGCTTCTGGTCGAGACCAGCCAGCATGTCGTTGATGATGTCCTGAGGCTCCTCGAAACGAGGATTGTCAGAGGTGATGATAACACGGTCGCTCTGCTTCACAGCCTCTTGAGCCATCAGCGGACGCTTACCCTTGTCACGATTACCACCAGCGCCACATACGGTAATGATCTTTCCTTGTTTACCCTCCATAACCTCATGAATGGCATTGAGCACATTCTCCAAGGCATCGGGGGTATGAGCATAGTCAACAACTGCCGTAACACCCTCTTCTGAACGGATAGGCTCCAGGCGGCCAGCAACACTCTTCAGCGTGCTAAGCACCACAAGGATGTCCTCTGGCTTCTTGCCCAGCATGACAGCAGCACCATAGACGGCTAACAGGTTGGAGACGTTGAACTTACCAATAAACTGTACGCCAACCTCCTGACCATTGATTTCCAGGTACATACCCTCAAAATGGCACTCGATGATGCGAGCACGGAAGTCGGCCATGCGCTGTACAGAGTAGGTCTTTACCTGTGCCTTGCAGTTCTGCACCATCACGCTGCCATTCTTGTCGTCGGCATTGGTAATGGCAAAGGCCTCTTTCGACAGACCATCGAAGAATGCCTTCTTGGCATCGCGGTAGTTCTCGAAGGTCTTATGGTAGTCCAGATGATCGCGTGTCAGGTTAGTAAACAGACCACCAGCAAACTTCAAACCGCCAATACGCTGCTGAGCGATAGCATGGCTGGAACACTCCATGAAGGCATATTCACAACCTGCTTCTACCATCTGGTGCAACAGCTTATTCAGCTCAATGGGATCCGGTGTGGTGTGGTCGGCAGGAATTGCCTCACCCTCAATATAGTTGCAGACCGTAGAGAGCAAGCCACACTTATGGCCGAACTTACGGAACATATTATATAATAAGGTGGCGATGGTCGTCTTACCATTGGTACCAGTGACGCCCACCAGCTTCAGGTGCTGTGACGGCTCGCCATAGAAGACGGTAGCCACAGGACCTACGGCAGCCTCAGTAGAGGCAACCTGTACATAGGTCACCGCACTATTAGGCTCCTCGGGCAGGTCCTCGCATAACACAGCGACAGCACCTAACTCCAATGCCTTAGGGATGAAACGGTGACCATCGGTCTGTGTGCCCTTGATGGCTACAAAGAGGTGTCCCTTTTCTATCTTGCGTGAATCGATATTCACACCTGTGATGTCTACTTCGGCATTACCAATAATGGCAATCGGCTTGATGTATTTCAGCAGTTCGCTTAATTTCATATACTTTATTATATTTAAATCGTATGTTACTTATTCTAATACCAACGCACAGGTTCCGTTCTTGACGACGGCACTACCTGCAGGCATGCTCTGGTGTTTCACCTTACCACGTCCCTGCAGTTTGACATGCAGGCCGTAGGTCTCCAACAGGAAGACAGCATCCTTGGCACCCATACCCGTCACGTCAGGAACCGTGGTGTCACTGGGTTTCTTCTTGGACAGCGCCACACCGTCACGGCGTCGTTCAGCGGTACCCCAGATAGGATTGCCGTTCGAATAGCTACCACTCCAGTGACTATTGGTCTTAACACCCAGATCAGAGAGCACCTTACTGGCGGCAGCGATATTACCGTTCTTTACATCGGGGATAACGATAGAATGCTCATCATGAGCATCATCGACACACATCTTCAGATGGCGTGCCATGACACCCTCAGCAATATGGTGGAATACCACACCACTCATACCACCACCCGATGCGGGCAGACCCGTCTTCTTAATACAGACGATACATGTATAGCGGGGATCGTCAGCAGGAAAATAACCCGAGAAGGACAGCCAGTAGCGGGTGACACCAGAGTGGTAGCTACCATGCTGGTCGGCAACCTGTGCCGTACCCGTCTTACCAGCCACCTTAAACAATGGCGAACCGGCCTTTCGTCCCAAGCCCTGACTGACCACATGCTCCAGAATGGTCTGCATGGTCTTGATAGCCTGCGGCTTGGCAATGCGCTCCTTGATAACCTCTGGTTCAAACTCAGCAACGGTCTCACCATTCTTTACAATCTTCTTGACAAAGCGCGGACGCATCATCTTACCATTGTTGGCAATGGCATTATAGAAGGTCACCGTATTAATAGGTGCGATCTGGGTCTCATAGCCGATAGACATCCATGGCAGAGCCGTCTTACTCCAGTTTTCATACTGGCCGCGCTTGTTCTTGCGAGGCATGCGGATGCGTGGAGGCAGATAACCTACCAATGGCAGTTTCAGGTCTTCATGGATACCCACACGATAGAGTCCTTTGACATAGCGCTCCGGATTCTTTCCATAGAATTTGTCGATGACATGGCTGACACCGATATTCGAACTGACCTCCAGCGTACGGGCCACATTGATATCGCCATAGCCGCCACGACGCCAGTTGTGGTCTTTCATCCAACGGCCATGCATTTCCTGGACACCACTACCCGTATGGATGACATAGCTTGTATCTACGACAGCATCATCCAGTGCTACCAGGAACGAAGCGACCTTAAATACGGAACCAGGCTCACAGCGATAGCTGATAGCACTATTCACGGCCTCGGCATACTGATAGTTCTCAGGGCTATCGCCCATACGCATCATGTTGACGATGGCTTTAATATCACCCGTCTTCACCTCCATGAGGATAGCGACACCCATCTCTCCGTTGACCAGCTTTAACTCGTCAATCAATGCGCGTTCCGCAATATCCTGCATATTGACATCGATGGTCGTCACGATGTCCGCACCGTCAACAGGCATCATCACGGGGATGTTCATATATTTATTGAGGATCTTACGGCGGCCCGTAATACCTGGTGTACCACGCAGGATGGAGTCGTACGACAACTCAATACCGAAATAGGCAGAGTCCTTGGCACCGAACATACCACCAATGGTACGCTTGGCCAGTGAACCGAAGGGGCGATTGCGCGAATTAAACACCTCCTCGGTGAAGCCACTCTTATTCTTCGGCATATTGAAGAAAGGCAACTGCTTTACTTCCATATAGGTGTTATAGTCGATACGCCTCGGCCAGATATTCCACCAGCGTGAACCCATCTTCTGCTGACCACTCTTCTTGTCGTACACCATCTTGTGGCGTCCTTCTTCCAGACTTGCCTTAAACTCAGCAGCCGTACGAGAGGGGAAGATACGATGCAAACCCTCACAGACGGAATCTACCTTGTCCAGCCATAGCGAGTCATTTTCAAAAGCCGATGCCTGGAAATCCATAAAGATTCTATATTCGGGAATAGAGCTGGCCATGAGCTGACCGTCACTACTCAGAATATTGCCGCGATTAGGCTTCACCACAACACTGTCTCTCTTCAAACGTCCAGCAACCTCCGTCCAATACTGTTTTTGAGCAGTCATGATATAGAAGGCCTTGCCAATCACAGCAAAACCAATGAGCGTCATCACTACAGCAATCAGCATGTAGCGAGGCATTACCTTGTTATTGTCAAACTTGCTCATTCTGGTACTTCTATAATATAGGGCGGCTGATCTGCCTGATGAAGCAGCGAGTCGTTATTCTGTTTCAATATCTCTAACACATGGCTCTCACGGCATTTCTCTGTCAGTCGACTTGAAGAGCTCAGTGCCCTGAACTTCGCATCTTTCAGCTGTTGCTCCATTTTGTCAATGGTCAGCATGTCCTGCTGGCACTGGTAACGGAAAGCCACATAGACTATTGAGAATGCCACTATCAAGACAAACAGCCATATCTGCGAACGCACCATCTCGGAAGTCAACAGGTCACCACCAAGAATAGTACGTAGGTTCAACTGTGAAGAAGGTTTCGGGTCTTCCTCACTCGCTGACTCTTTGATTTTCTTTAGCGCATCCTTCAGATCATGCTCGCCCTGGATCTCGGTATCGGGCGATACAGATGCATTCTCCTCTTGGATTTGCTCTTCTTGTCTATGTTCGTCTGCCATGGTCTTAGTTACATTCTTTCTGCTATGCGGAGTTTAGCGCTACGGCTGCGCGGATTCTCCGTCTGTTCTTGTTCACTCGGAACTGTTACTTTATTACTAACAGGTTTCAGGGGCGACTGAAAACGTCCAAAAAAATCCTGTTCCACCTTCCCTTCAGGATTGCCGGCCTTCATCACATTTTTCACAATGCGGTCTTCCAGCGAGTGGTAGGTGATGACGCTAAGCCGTCCTCCCTTTCTCAGCAAGTGGGTAGCGCCCTTCAGCATTTCACGCAAGGCATCCATCTCGTGATTGACCTCGATGCGCAAAGCCTGGTAGATTTTGGCCATATCTTTCTTCCACTGGCCATTGGGATTGTCAACATCTATTCCCAATACCTGCAGCAGTTGTCCTGTAGTCTCTATCCGTCCTTGCTGGCGGGTTTTTACGAATATTCTGGCAATCCTACGTGCATCTTTCAGTTCTCCATAGAGATAGAATACATCAGCCAATTGCTCTTCTGTATAGTCGTTCAGCACATCTGCTGCTGTCTTGCCTGCACGATTGTTCATGCGCATATCCAATGGAGCATCAAAGCGGAAGGAGAAACCACGCGTTTCGTCATCGAAGTGGTGACTCGATACGCCGAGGTCTGCCAACAGACCATCGATATGTTCAACCCCGTAGTACTGCATCCAGTTCTCTATATATCTAAAGTTACTGCGCACAAAGGTGAATCTATCATCGTTGACGATGTTTTTCTCAGCATCAGCATCTTGATCAAAGCTATACAGATGCCCCTTCTTACCCAATCGTGAGAGTATCTCCTTAGAGTGTCCACCACCACCGAAAGTGACGTCCACATAAATGCCGTCGGGCTGGATATTCAGTCCGTCAACACTCTCTTTTAGGAGTACAGGTACATGATAGGTTTCTGCTATTGTCACCATCAATTTTCAACTTTCAATTCTCAATTCTCAATTTCCAATTCTCTAATCGTTTTTTAAAAACGCTTTGTACCTTTAGGTCAAAGAATTTTCCATTGAGACATCCTCGTCCATCAGTTCCTCCAAAGCTTTACCAAAGTCCTCTGGGTTCATCTGACACTGCTCAGCCTTGGCATTACTCCAAATCTCAATGGTATCTCCCATGCCCACAAACTTAACATCTTGTTCGATGTCAGCCATTCGCAGATAGCGTTTGGGCACCAGGAAACGGCCATTACCATCAAGCGTCAGCACTTCTACCTCGCTGACAAACTGGCGAAACACCTGCTGATGTTGCTTGTTCCAACGATTCAATCGCTGACGCAAAGCATCCATCTGTTCGTTCCACACGCTTTCAGGATAGAGTACCAGGCAAGGCTGGAATACATCCTTGCGCAACACCAGGCGCTCCTCACTGCCAGCCTGCAGTATCTTACGGAATACTGCGGGTAGGAAGGCACGGCCTTTGGCATCCATCTTAGCCTCTATGTTACCTAAAAATCGCATGCGTACTTATATAAAAACTAGTTTCGGTTGCAAAGGTATATAATTTCCTCCACATTCCCCCACTTTTCCCCACATTTTTTGAGTGAAAAGATGCAAAAGATTGCTTATTTGCGCAAATTTTCTTTAAAAGTGCAGTTTTTAGAACATTTTTGCGTATATTTGCATGCCGTTAGTACTAACAGAGAGAAATGGGACAAATTACAGAGAAGACTATCGACATCGACAGTATCCTGAAAAACAAGATGGGGGCCAAGGCAAAATGGGTTCCTCGTCCGTTGGTGGCATGGCTCAAACGCATCGCCCATCAGGATCAGGTCAACGCCTTTCTTTGGGAGTCACGCGACAAGGTCGGAACACCCTGGCTGGAGGCCTGTGTGGACTACCTGCAGATGACGCTTGAGGTAGAGGGGAAAGAGAATCTTCCCGACCCTTCCGACGGACGACTCTACACCTTTGTATCTAACCATCCGCTGGGTGGAGAAGACGGTGTAGCACTGGGTGCCCTTATCGGACGTCACTACGACTCACGGTTCCGCTATCTGGTCAACGATCTACTCATGTATCTACCAGGACTGGCACCACTGTGCATCCCTATTAATAAAACGGGTAAGGCCAGTCGCAACTTCCCCGCCATGGTAGAAGCTGGTTTCCAGAGCGACAACCACATGCTCATGTTCCCAGCCGGTCTCTGTTCCAGACGTCACAACGGCATCATTCGCGATATTCCTTGGAAGAAGACCTTCATTACCAAAAGTGTGGAATACCAGCGTGACGTCGTACCCATTCATTTCGGAGGCCAGAACTCCAGCTTCTTCTATCGACTGGCCAACTTCTCCGACCGCGTTTTACCCTTCAATCTGGCCATGCTATATCTGGTCGACGAGATGTACAAAAACGTGGGCAAAACCTTCCGTGTTGCCATTGGAAAACCCATTCCCTGGCAGACCTTTGACAAGAGCAAAACCCCGATGGAATGGGCAAAATATGTGCAAGACATCGTCTATAACCTATAAAACGCTATAACCCGACATACCCCATGGAACAACCAATTATCCAACCCATCCCCAAAGAAGTACTCAAGAGCGAACTCACTCCTGACAAGCAGTTGCGCATGACCAACAAGAGCAACAACGAGATCTACATTATTACGGCACACAATGCGCCGAATGTGATGCGGGAGATTGGTCGACTGCGCGAGATTGCTTTCCGCGAGGCTGGTGGTGGCACTGGCCAAGAAGTAGATATTGACGAGTTCGACATCTGCGAAAACTGCTACAAGCAGCTCATTGTATGGAATCCTGAAGAGGAAGAGATTATTGGGGGATATCGCTATTTGTTGGGTACAGACTGGGAATATGACGAGAAGGGACAACCCAAACTGGCTACCAGTCACATGTTTCATTTCTCAGAGAAGTTCCTGAAGGAATATGCACCCTACACTGTCGAGTTAGGACGTTCTTTCGTGTCACTTCCTTATCAGTCTTCGCGCATGGGCGCAAAGAGTCTGTTCGCATTAGACAACCTGTGGGATGGTCTGGGCGCCTTGACTGTCATCCGACCAAACGTCAAATATTACTTTGGCAAGATGACCATGTACCCCAGCTATATCCGCAAGGGTCGTGATATGATTCTCTACTTCCTAAAGAAGCATTTTGATGACAAAGAGAACCTTATTATCCCGATGAAACCGCTGGAATTAGACACAGACCCTGCCGAATTGGCAACACTCTTTAGCGGCAAAAGTTTCAAAGAGGATTATAAGGTATTGAATAGCGAGATTCGCAAGTTGGGCTATAACATTCCACCACTGGTCAATGCCTATATGGGCTTGTCGCCCACGATGAAACTCTTTGGCACTGCTATCAATTACGGTTTCGGCGACGTAGAAGAGACGGGTATCCTGATTGCGGTCGACGAAATCCTGGAAGACAAGCGTAAGCGTCATATCGACTCGTTCATCCGTGAACATCGTGACGAACTGAAGATTACCTCTGGCGCCAACAACATCATCTATAAAAACAAGAAGTAGGAGACGGATGAAATACTACTATAAGGTTGCTGAGCACACTTTCTCCGTAGAGATACCTGAAAGCAATACAGTTCTCGATGAAATGGGGCAATATGCCCCCTTTTCTGTCAACGAGAGTGCTCACGTAGTATTCTCCTTACGCATTGTCAATCCAGAAGAATTTCCACAGATTGACGATGTTACTACGGAGTTGCATCAGGACGATGATGGTTCACAGATTTTAGCGGGTCGTCTGCATGGACGCCCATACTTCGAATTCCAGCTGTGGGGACGCTGTGCCGCACGCATGGTTACCGATGACAGCTATCAACATGCTGAGGTGCTATTGGTTGACGAACCACTATTCGGCATCAATAATACCTTGATGGTGATGTATGCCCTATCAACGGCCAATCTGCAGACTGCCCTATTCCACTCTTCCGTGGTGAGCTGTGCAGGCTATGGCTATATGTTCTTGGGTAAGAGCGGTACAGGCAAGAGTACCCATTCGAGCCTATGGCTAAAACATATCAGTGGCACCGAACTGGTCAACGACGACAACCCTGTGGTACGCCGTCTTCCCGATGGATTCTATGTTTTTGGTTCTCCATGGAGTGGCAAGACCCCCTGTTATCGCAATATACAGTATCCGTTGGGTGGTGTGGTTCAACTGAGCCAGGCGCCCTATAATAAGATAGAACGACTGCGCCCGCTGACAGCTTATGCAGCACTGGTGCCATCTATTTCCGGCAAACGTTGGGACAAGCAAGTGGCCGAAGGACTACACCAGACAGAGGACATGATGGCTGGCGAAGTAGCAGTATGGCATTTGGAATGTCTGCCCAACGAGGCCGCGGCACGCCTTTGTTCTGAAACGATACGCAAAGCATGAGTACACCGTCTGACAACGAGATTATCCAGAGCGCCATCAAACTGGTCAACGAGGGTCTGCGTGTCACCTTCCCCGTGAAAGGATACAGCATGCTGCCCTTTATCATTGGTGGCAAGGAGAGTGTCGATCTTGTCAAGCCAGAGAACCTGCAGGTTGGACATGTAGTACTGGCGTGGGTAGAAGGCTGTCGCTATGTGGTACACCGTATCATCAAGATTGATGGTAACCTGGTGGTGCTGATGGGCGATGGTAATATCGCGGGAGTTGAGCACTGTCTGCTCAGCGATGTGGCAGCATTAGCCGTTAATGTGGTAACGCCTGCTGGCAAGCACCACGACCTCTATGCTCCATGGCGCATCAAGGCCAGCCACCTTTGGTGGCGTCTATTACCCATTCGCCGTTGGATTTTGGCTATTTATCGAAGAACAATACTAAAAATAATATACTAATGAAACAGAAAGAAGGATTTGTCTTACGCACCGTTTGTGGCGAACATGTCATTGTAGGCGAAGGCCTGGGCACCATTGACTTTGGCAAGCTCATCAGCCTCAATGAGACGGCTGCATGGTTGTGGGAAAAGGCCGGTGAAATGGGCGATTTTTCTATCGACTCCCTCACCGCAGCCCTCTGCGAAGAATATGAAGTAGATGCTCAGCAGGCCCGCAACGACGTAGAGAAGATGGTTGCTCAGTGGCAGGAAATAGGAATCATCGAGAGCTAATAGCTAATTGCTAACAGCTAACAGCCATGAAGTACGTTGTCTGGATCTTGCGCAACATGGTGGGCATCAGGTGGAATACACTGGTACGCATCGTGGTAGGTATCACACAGGTGATGCTCGGACTCGTCATGATCTGGTTCAGCAAGCAGTTTATTGATGTCACCATCCGTACAGGCACAGACCAGGACGTTATCACCATGGTGGCACTCCTCGTCTCACTGGTTGTGACGGGCATCCTGCTGCGACAATTGTACTACTATATGGCCACCAAGGCCAACACCTATCAGTCTAACAGCATCCGCCTGCACGTATTCAGCAGTTTGTTCCGTCGTCAGATGTATGAAGACCAGCTGCACTCAGGCGATGTCACGTCCCGACTCTCCAAGGATATCAGCACCGTTGCAGATGTGACGACCTCTCTCCTTCCGCAGTTTGTCGTGACGGGTGTCCAACTCACGGGTGCCTTTCTGCTGATGTACTCCATGGATTCCCGCTTAGCACTGGCTTTACTCCTTGTCACACCTTTTGTGGTAGCTTTCGGCAAGCTTTTTGCCCATCGCCTGCGCAACATGACGCTTGACATCCGCCAACAGGAAAGCGTCATTCAGATGCAGGTTCAGGAAGGCATGGAACATAATGCCGTACTACGCTCGTTGGGTAGTGAACAGTGGGTGACAGGTCGTCTCAGCGACATGCAAGACCTACTGATGGGACGCGTACTGCGTCGCACACGCTTTACGGTTGTTACCCGTCTGCTACTGGCCTTCACGTTCAGTCTGGGCTATCTCATGGCCTTTGTCTGGGGCGGTTTACAGTTGCGTGCCGGCGTCATCACCTTTGGTGTCATGACCTCATTCCTCCAATTGGTAGGCCAAATCCAGCACCCCATCCTCAGCATGCTCAACATGATGCCGCAGTTCTTCTATGCTACTGCAAGCATTGATCGTCTGGAGGAACTGACGGCCGGTGCAGAACCCACCAGTGCAGATGATCAGCAACCACTCACAGGTTCTATCGGCATCTCTGTCCACGACGTCAGCTTCACCTACGCTTCTGGCGACCGTGAAGTGCTCAGCCATTTCTCTCACAACTTCCGTCCAGGCAGCAAGACAGCCATCATGGGAGCCACGGGTATCGGCAAGACAACCCTGTTCCGTCTGATGCTCGCTTTCATCAAGCCAAATGCCGGTGAAATCGCGCTTTTTGGAGCTGACAAGCAGCAACACGCAGTTGATGAGCATAGCCGTAAACACTTTGTCTTTGTACCTCAAGGCAATACACTGATGAGCGGAACGGTGCGCTACAACCTACAGTTAGCGCGCCCAGAAGCTACCGACGATGAACTACGTGAGGTACTGCATGTGGCCATGGCCGACTTCGTCTATGACCTGCCCAACGGCATTGACACCCTATTAGGTGAACGAGGTATCGGCCTCAGCGAAGGTCAGGCCCAGCGTATCGCCATAGCCCGTGGTCTGTTACGACCTGGTGGAGTATTATTACTTGATGAAATCAGTTCGTCGCTCGATGAACGCACCGAACACGAACTCTTCAGCCGTCTCTTTGAGTTCTGTCACGACAAGACGATGATATTCATTACTCATCGTCCTGCCGTGAGTCGACTCTGTGACGACGTTATTCGCCTGCAAGATACTATTGAATAACGGAAAACAATATTATTCAAAGTAGTATAAGAAAGCAGCAATGCCCTCCAAGGCAGGCTTGCGCTGTCCTTCTATCTCAATGGTAAACTTAATCTCGGCCTTGCAGATGCCACGCAGATTCTGGATAGAATGCAGCTTCGTTACCAGACGCACCTTGCTACCTGTGATGACTGGCTGACCGAAACGCATGTCCGTCATTCCGTAGTTTACCAGCATCTTGATATTATTGACTTCGATAATCTGGTCCCACATATAAGGCAGCAGCGACAGTGTCAGATAGCCGTGAGCAATCGTCGACTTATAGGGGCTCTCCTCTTTGGCGCGCTCCACATCCACATGAATCCACTGATGATCCAACGTAGCGTCAGCAAACATATTGATACGCTCCTGATCTACCTGCAGCCACTCTGAGTGACCCAGCTCCTCGCCCAGGTGGGCGGCAAACTCATCGTATGAGTTAATGACTAATTTTCCCATAGTTTTTAATGTTTTTGTAATTTTCTATTGCAAAGGTAGTATATTTTCCACAAAAATGACTACCTTTGCAGTACTTTTTGTTGCCCTGATAGTTAAATGGATATAACAAGGCTCTCCTAAAGCTTAGTTCCGAGTTCGATTCTCGGTCGGGGTACTCCTAACAAACAATCTCCCCAGAAGCGCTTGCTTCTGAGGAGATTTGCTATTCATAGATGTGCTATTCTTACTTGATTGCAACCTTTCTGCCATTGATGACATAGATACCGCTCTTCAACTGCAGCACCTCGTCAACAGTCATGTCGCGACCAACCAGTGAGCCAGAGACAGTGTATACATTCAATGCCTTGCTGTCACGGAAGATAGCCTTGACTCCTACCGTCTCCTCCCATGTGGCGGTGTACGTACGGTTACCGATGCTACCCTTGGCGATGGTTACCACCATGGTAGCCTCAGTAAGGCCAGTACCCGTCCAACCCGTGAAGTCGTAACCCTCACGTGTCGGGTTCTTCAGCGTGATAGCATCACTCTCGATGGTATAAGTTGCCGGGTTCGTATCGCCCTGTGCCAGTGCACCACCTGCAAGGTCGTAGCTAATCGTGTAGGTAATTGGTGTCCAAGTAGCCGTGTAGCTGCGGTCACCCGTACTACCCTTGGCAATCGTCACATTCACAGTAGCCGTCTCCAAACCTGTGCCTATCCAACCAGCGAACTCGTAACCCTCACGTGTCGGGTTGATTAGAGTGATAGCATCACTCTCGATGGTGTAAGTAGCGGGGTTCACCTCACCCTCTGCCAGCACACCACCTGCAAGGTCGTAGGTCAGCGTATAGACAGTAGGTGTCCATGTTGCAGTGTAGCTACGGTCTCCAGTGCTACCCTTGGCAATCTTCACCTCTACAGTGGCAGCCTCCAAACCTGTGCCAGTCCAACCGGCAAAGGTATAACCGACGCGCTCAGGATTTACCAGCGTGATGTCCTCAGACTCGATAGTATAGGTTGCAGGATTGGTCTTACCCTCGGGAAGAGCGCCACTTGCTAAGTCGTAGGTCAGCGTGTAGGTAATAGGTGTCCATGTAGCAGCGTAGCTACGAGCACCAGTACTACCCTTTGCAATAGTAACTTCCATAGTAGCCTCAGTCAATCCAGTACCCGTCCAGCCAGCGAAGGTGTAACCATCACGCTCAGGATTCTTCAGCGTGATAGCATCGCTCTCGATGGTGTAAGTTGTCGGGTTCGTATCACCCTCTGCCAGTGCGCCACCTGCATAGTCGTAGGTGATAGCATACTCTTCTGGTGTCCATATAGCCTTAAATGTCATGTTAACACTTGGTACGGTAGCAGGCAGTTCAGGATCCCATCCTGCCAGTACGTATGCTGGTTTGGTAACATCCTCAGGAGCAGTCAGCTCAGTACCGAAGTCCAACGTCTTGACAACATCAGGCTTTCCATTGTTCAGGACGAACGTCATGGTATACTGGTTGACAGTCCATGTAGCATTGAACGTCATATTCTCCGCAGGGATTGTAGCCGGAATAGCGACATCCCATCCTGCAAACGTATGACCATCCTTTAATGGAGCAGGAGCCACAAGCTCTGTACCATAGTCCTGCATGATAACGATATTCTCTTCGCCATTGTTCAGAACGAAGGTCATCGTGTACTGGTTGATTGTCCATTGAGCCGTATAAGTCATGTTTTCGGCAGGGACTGTCGCAGGAACCTCAGGAGTCCATCCACTGAAACTATAACCCGTCTTCAGGAAACCTGTAGGAGCGGTCAGTTCAGTACCGAAGTCTTGCTTCTTAACGACATTTGCCTCACCATTGTTCAGTACGAACGTCAAGGTATACACATTCGGTGCAAATACGGCAGTCAACGTCGTATTAGCAGTAACGGCAAACTTGTACGTGTCAGATACCGACACGACAGTACCATCAGATGTCCAGTTGACGAAGTGATAGCCCTCATTGGCCGTTGCCGTCAAGGTGACCTCATCACCATATTCATAGATACCGGCACCAGTTACTGTACCCATCTTGTCGTCTGCAGCCGTGGCAGCCACTGCGTACTCTTCATAGACCGTCAATGTGGCCGTGCAGCCAGCATAATGAGCATTAAACTGTGCGTCACCAAGTTCCACATTAGCGATTCCAATCTCGTACTTACCATACGCCACACTCTCAGCCACGTTCACCTTGAAGGAGAGAATGGCACCAGAAGTTCCGTCTACAGCTGCTACAGAGCCATACTCCTTGTTAGCCGTTACGACGAAACGCTGTGCGTTAGCATTTAGTACATGCGATGCAACAGCATTATTTGTCTTGATGCGGTCGCTCACCAGCGTTACATCCGATACTGTGACACCTGTTGGCAAGATGAAATCACCCTGCAAAGACGTTATAGCAAAGTCGACGTTCTGCAGTTCCAAACTTACTGTTGTCTGTTGACCTGGTTTCAGTTTCATGTCTGAAAGTGATACGACAGGTTCAGTAGCAGCCAATGTCTTTAACCCCAAGAATAAGGTAAAGAATAATATCAAATTCTTCTTCATGGAATTAAGGATTTAAGATTTTGTTAATTATTGCAGTAACATCAGCCTCATCGACTTCACCACTGTTGTTCATATCAGCAGCATCAGCATTGAAGTCAGGAGCTTCACCCTTCAGCAGGAACTCTACACACAAGTTTACGTCAACAGCAGAAACAACACCATCACTATTGACATCACCCATCAACAACTGATCAGACCATGTTGCCGTAAAGGAGAAGTTACCAGTGCTGCCCTTGGGAATAGAAACCATGATGGTAGGTTCTAAGAGACCTGTACCCATCCAACCAGCGAAGCTAAAGCCTCCCTTCCTTGGATTCTTCAGATAGATAGTCTCCGTCTCAATAGTATAGGTAGTAGGATTGGCATTATAACCCTCTCGCCATACACCGTCATTAAGCTCATAGCTGATTGTGTAAACAATCGGTGTCCATGTAGCCGTATATGAGCGAGCGTCCATACTACCAACAGGAATTGTTACCGTTTGTGTTGGCTCGGTCAGATCAGTACCTGTCCAGCCAGCAAATTCGTAGCCCTTACGCGTTGGATTCTTCAGTGTGAATGTTGCACTCTCGATGGTGAAACTCTCAGGATTGTCACCATCCACCTCGCCACCAGCAAGATCATAGGTAATCGGGAATACGATTGGCGACCACTGTGCAATATAGCTGCGATTGTCATAGCTACCTTTAGCAACCGTTACTTGCTGTGTAGGAGCAGTGAGGTCAGTTCCTGTCCATCCGAGGAAGTCAAAGCCAGTTCTCGTTGGATTATTCAGGATAAATGATTCACTCTCGATGGTGTAAGTAGCAGGGTTCGTAACACCTTCTGCCAAGGCACCACCCATTAAGTCGTAGCTAATGGTAAATGTTACCGGAGTGAAGACGGGAGTCAGCACTAAATCCTTCGTCATCGTAATCACATACGGATTTTCTGTGCTCTCAACTTCTCCTGCTATCCATTTCGTGAAGTTGTAATAGTTGTCTGCCACCGCTCTGGCTGTAGCCTGTGCACCTGCATAGTACGAACCGGCACCATATACGACACCTCCTACGATATTGTCAGTGAACGACAGTTGGTAGGAGCGGATGTTAAGTACCTTCGGTGATGAGGGAAGGCCCACGGCACCGTTGACAGCAAAAGTGATGTTGGCATCAGCCCCTATGGCAACCTCTTTGTTGGCATTCTTCACAAACACCTTGAAAGACACCGTCTCACCACCTGCCTCTGCATTGCTGCGCACACGCAGATAGCCATAATAAACCGTTTGCTCATTGACAACAGCTGCCATGGTTTCACCCACGCCTCGACACTCGTCGCCGACAAATGCTGCTACCTCAAAATTGCCCCAGTCGGCAATGGCCGTACCATTTGTTTGCAGGTCGTAGTACACCGTCATATCATACTGATATGCGTTGATGTCGCATGTCCAGTGTGTCTGGGCACTGAGGGCCGAAGCCCACAGTGCCAGCACAAAGCTGAATAAATATCTTACATATTTTGTGTTCATAGTATTACTACTGTTTACTTGTTAGCCTTAAGTATTTTCTCGTAGTAGGTCTTACCCTCAGCCTGGATGGTAACGATGTACATACCGTCAGCCAGAGACTTGGTAGTAATGGTAGCTCCAGTGCCAATATCACTGAGGCTCATCACGGTCACACCGCCCATATTGGTCAGCGTCACACGGTTGATATACTTGCCACCGGCATTGATGGTGAGATGGTTGCCGGCAGCATTTACCAACAGGTCTCTATTCAACTGACTGATACCAGTAGCCTCGCTACCCAGCGTCAGCGTCATCGGTGCGAACCAGCTGCCACTATTGTCGGCTACGAAGGTCACATGCTCAGCAACAGTATAGTACTGCTCGCTGGTCTTGTCGTATGCCATGAAGGTAATATCCTCACCACCGTCACCGAAGACGTTCATGAGCAGACGACCTTCCTTCCACTGACCTACGCCACGGCATTCAGTACCTACGAAGGCTGCTACGACGTACTCGTCATCAGCACTCTTAGTACCGTTAGCATAGAACTCAGCAAAAACAGGCATTACATTAGGATAAGCATGCTTGTCAAAGGTCCAGGGGCTGCCGATGAGCCAGTTGTGCTGGCCAATCTGGTTAACAGCATCCGATGCTGTGTTCGTATTGAACTGCAAGTCAGCAGTTATGGCCGTCTTGAACATGTATCCCTGTCCGGGCTTCATGCCTTCCAACGTGCCTACCCACTTCGTGCCGTCATAGGTAGCAGTACCGCCCTGACCGACAATCATGTCACCTGCTGTAGCATCGAAGTACTCAAGAGCCTCGGCAACAGTCATCTCCAGGTTCAGAGGATAGCCAATCCAGTTCCAGCCAGCCAGTACGCTGACGGTATTCTCGTTGGCATTCATCTCAAAGCCTTGCATGGTCTTCTCCGTAGTTTTGCTTACCTGAACCTTATAGCCCATAGCAGGCTGCAGTTCTGTCAGTCCTCCTACGAGTCCATACTGAGGATCGTTGACAGCCTCACTGGTCTGACTGACAATACGAACTACATTCGATGCGATGTCAGCAACAGCGATAGGAGTCTCCATGTTATGAGAGATCCATGTCCAGCCAGTAGCCATGTTGTAGTTGATGGTCGACTTCTTCAGACCGTAGTTGAAGGTCGTCACCTCACTAGGCTCCAGATCCTTACCAATAGCGATGGCCTTAATAGTTATATTATCATCATTGATGACAATTGGTGCACTATAGGTCAGCACGCTCTCACCAGCTTCTGCTGGGCTGCTACCGTCGAGTGTATACTTGATGACAGCATCCTCTGTCTCACTGGTCAGCACGATCTTAGCGCCACGATACAACTGAGAACCTGATACGCGAGATGCTCTCGGCTCAATGGTCTTCAAGTTAGCGGCCTCCTTCACGTTGACGGTCAGCTGACCTTCCACGTCAGAGTCTGCCATAGCGAAGCCAACCACTGTAGAACCAGGCAGCTCACCAGTGATAACCAGTTCAGCCTGACCATTCTCGTCAAGCTGCAGCTGAGCAACATTCACTGTTGCCACGAGCTCCGACAGCGACTGTACATTGATGGTCTTGCCCTTAGCAGCCTCAGTAGGCAGTGCGGCAATCGTCAGTGTACGAGTCTCGCCATAACCGACATTCACCAGATCAAGGTCAGAGTCGATCTTGATGCTGCGAACGATAGGCTCTACAACGAACTTCTGTGTATAGTTGGCCTGCATCTGTACGCCTGCATAGCTCTCGACAGCCTTGTTCACGATCAGCTGCATCTCGTCATTAGAGGTCAGCTCCTCGCTAGGATCTATCTCGAAGAATACCTTAGAGGCATAGTGCTCTGCTGCGCCCTCGTAAGCGGCTTCATCGTCCAGCAGATTGATAGTACCTGCTATCGGAGTACCGTTCTTAGTGACAGTGATGTTCTCTGCTGTCAAGGTAGCGGGATCCATATACTTGTCAAAGGCGAATTCAATACCCTGAGCAAAGGCCTTACCGTCAACGACGCTAGGCTGTCTCATCTGTACCATCGGCAGATTAATATCCAGCTGTGGTGGAGGAACGGGCAGCCACTCAGAGTTAGTCTTCAAATAGCCTTCCTTCTCCAGACGAACCTGCCAGAGTCCATTGGGCACATCCCACTGGTACATACCGTTCTCGTCAGTGAACTGCGGGTTCTGCTGGGCATAGTCCTCAGCATTCCAGAGTACGATATTCTCCTGCTTGTCGCCATACTCGTCCTCTACCTCTTCCTTATAATAGATGCTGGCAGTGACGCCCTGTAGGCGGTTAGAAGAAACGGCCTCATAGACAAATCCTGACGGGTCGAGAATCGGGTTGCTGTGCTCATTGCCCTCGTCATCAGCATCCTCGCTCTGTGTCATCTGAACGCCATTGATGACATACTTCACCTTCACCGTAGTAGGCAGGCCGTATGAAGTGTAGCGATGGCTGGCCACCCAGATCTTCTTCTTGTCATTATAGGCAGCGTCCAGGATGTCGTAAGTGTTATCATTCTTATAGACTACCAACTGTACCTCGCTGATCTTCTCCGGATCGTTAGAAGTGAAGGAGATGGTGAACGTGAAGTCAGTAGTGGTATAGAACATATAGGATGTCGGATTCACCTTCTTCTCTATCATGTTCCACTCAATATTCTGAGTCTGGTGCAACCAGCCATTGTAGAACGACATACCTACCTGCTCAGGCAGGATGGCATCCTTGTCAAGGGTGACAGGCTTGGTGTCTGTTGTCAGCTCAGCATTCTGTGGAGTGGTGATACGTGCATAGACAGGATGTTCGCTCTTGTCTGCTGCCTCTTCACCCAGGTCACACAGTGCCGTCCACTTACCGTTAGCCTTGGCCACCGTCTTACCTACCAGCATCTCGTCAGCATATACATAGACGTCAGACTTGGCAGTAGCAGTACCAGAAGCAGTGAACTGCGGGTTGGCAGTAGTTACAGGAACGGTAATGGTGACACCCTTCACGTTGGTCTGTGCAGAACCGATAGGCTGCAGCACATTCTTACCACTGAAGGTAAAGCTGACGCTAGCACTAGGCTCATATGTTCCCTCCTGAGTCGGGATGACGCAGAAGCGGACCTGCTCTGTTGAGTTACCGATGGGCACTACGAGCTTGTTGCCGTCGAGCGTATAACCGGTGAGGTTCTTGCCGAGCATTACAGAGTTAGCCACGAACTCACAGTCGGGAGTCATGTCGACAATCAGGTTGACATTACCCACCTGTCCTGCGAAGGCTTCCTTGAAGTCTACCTGTCCGCGCAGGGTGAGATACTGTCCGGCAGTCACCTGACTCTTGTTGGCTGTGAACGACGTGTTGCTGCCTGTGTAGTACAGCTTGGTCTCATCAAAGAATGGTACGCGTGCGAAGGTAACCATCTGATAAGCACCGCTGACAACATTCACGTTCTGGCGGACATAGTCCACACCATTGCGCAAGCCGCTTTCAGCAAACTGTGCCAACAGACCCACGCTGTTGAAGAACAGGCTGTTACCCATGGTTACCAATGTGTAGGTACCATCGGGAAGTTCGCTGATGACCAGCTGCTTGTTGGCATAGTCATAACGCTTCACCATTTGTCCGTTAGCGTCATAGAGAATACCTACACAAGCATTGTTATCGCTCTCGTTATAAGAAGCCTTGATACCACCCAACTGCTTGATGACGAAGTTAGCACTGGCAGCATCCTTATCATCCACTACGGCAGTGGCGGTCAGCGGTAAGAACTTCTGGTTCTTGCTGCTTGCTGTTACAGTGAACTTGGTGCCCTCAGCATATTTCTCCATCAGGACAATCTTCGGGAACTGGACGCTCATCTCTGTCAGTGCCACGCCAGCCTCATCGACGATGGTGTAAGCCACGTTGGCAGCGTCGTCATAGTCGGTCTCCTCACCCTCAATGGGCTTATAGCGCAGTGAGAGGTTGATGGTAGTACCATTGATGTCTCTCAGCTCAAAGGCTGGGATGGTCTCGGTGAGCACCTCAGGCTTCAGGGTCTGTGCAATATATCCCGTCTTCGAGGCAGTAATCTCTGTGGGTGCTACGAACACTTTCAGCGACCACTGACCCTCAGCATTCGTCTTGGTGACGAAAGTCTTGGAATACTGGCCATTGATAGTCTGTGAGACAGCTACTACGGCATCCTCCAGCGGTGCGTTGTCGTTATTGTGGTCTGTAACAGAACCACCGATCGTCAACTCCTGCAGCGGAACCAGCTGTACTGTCACACTACCAGTACCTTCAGCTGAAACGGTGTATTCACCGGCTGCTGGCAACTGATACTTTTTAGCCAGACTCTCTGGGAGAGTGATGCTATACTTCACCACATTGCCATCCAGCAGGTTCTTCACGGTGGCTCCCTGTGTCAGGAAGTTACCGTTCTTATCAGTCCACGAAATGGTTACCTGGCTGGTCACATCTGTCTCGTCGGGTTCGACGACGGCCAGTGATACGGCCTTCAAGGTCTTCAGCGTCTCAAAGGTCACGCTCACATTCTGGTTCTTCACCTCAACGTTAGCAATTTCTCCGAGTACGTCACCATTAGCATTCTTCAGGCTGATATTCCAAGTGGTGTTCTTGATGACATTGCTGAAGGTATAAACCGTCTGGTTGGTGATCACGTAGCGCAGGCGCTGTCCGCTTGCTGTATTGACAGCCTCCAGATACATATCCTTATAAGCTGCAATGTCAGTTCCTGCTGGGAAGTTCACCTCCAGATCACAAACCTCTGACGTGAACGGCAGTATAGCCTGAACCACCTGCCATGCATCAGACTGCTGATAGAGTGACAACGACGAAGCGGGAACAAATACCGTGACATTACCTACAATACTCTGATCACCATAGCCAAAAGCATATTCATAAAGCGTTGGCGGTGTGACCGCATGGATGTTCAGTGTGGTCAGTGCGGTACATCCTGCAAATGCATAGTAATAGATATACTGTATTGATGCCGGCAAGCTGATTGTTGTCAGATTCTTGTTGTTACTGAACGCATAGTCAGGCACATAGTTCATGCCCGTTGTACGGCTCAAGTCAAGTACTGTACAGTTCTGACAGTTATTAACAACATCAGAAGCATCCCATCTAGATACCTCACCAATCATCATGACAGACTTCACCTTGTCGAAGTTACCATTGGTGGCATTCCATGCGGCATTGTATGCATTACCAGGAGTAAAGTCATCAAGAATCAGTTCGCCCGACTCTGCATCAAACTGGTTGGTACCAGGGTTGCCAGGATTGGCAGGATTGAACTGATAGACGGCTGTCAGGGTGACGTTCTTCTCTGGCATCGTGAATAAGAATTCACGTTGTGAAGATATCTTGTTGCCGTCAATCTGCCACTCGCGGAAGGTATAACCATTGCGGTTGACGTAAGCATAAATCCATGTGGAATCTCCCGCTGCTATTCTGCTGACCTTAGGCAGGTTGAACGAGCCAACATTCTCTGGCTGGCTGGTAAGTGTCAACTTATAGCTGTTCTCTGCCGAAGAAGGATCACCAGGATTATAGGGATTAAAATCAAAGACTGCAACGAGATTTACATCGTGAGCAGGCATGGTGTAATAGAAATACGGCTCAGTCGATATGATACCACCGTTTGCTGTCCAGTGCTTGAAACGATAGCCATTGTAGCCATAAGCAGAAAGCCATATCTGATTACCTGTTACCTGTAACGAAGTGCCTGAATAGTTGGTATAAACATTATTCTTCGCATTCGTACTTACGGTCATGTTGTGAGCCTCAAATTCATACGACGGATTCGTAGAATAGAGGAAGTTGAAACCGTAGAATCCCAGCTTCGAACCTGTTGCATAAATCTTGTAAGCACTACCAGCCTTCACTGGGAAGGTGTATATGCCACGGTACTGCGTATCAACAGTTATTCCGTTGAAATCAGCAAGTGCCACACCATCTTCCAAGATATAGAACGGTTTGTTGGCGTTCAGTACTACAGCAACCGCCACATAACCATTCGTATTGGGCTGGATGGTGTACAAAGTACCACCCTCGCTGCTGCCATTCTCACCGTTGCCGCGAAGGAATGCCTGGAAACCATCAACATCATAGTTCCATGTAGCTTCCGTGAATTCGGCACCACCGGCAACACCAAAGGTCAGCGTAGCGACGGTACTCTCCACCATATCCCCACTCTCGTTACGGATATAGCCGGAGATATTCTTTGTATCACCCGCCATATGTGTCTCGCCGCCCTGCACGTAGTATCCTGCCGTGTAGAGTTCCGTCTCTCTGCCATCCTGGGCAAAAAGCCCAAGATGGAAGAGACAGATGGCGAATAAACTTAATAGTCTGTTCATAACTTCTGTATTTTGACGTTATTAACTATTAATTACCATATCACTTAACAACGGTCTTCTTACCGTTCTGGATGTAGAGGCCCTTAGTCGGAGCGTTAACACGCTGCCCCTTCAAGTTGTACCAGTTGTCAGCCTTGTTGCTGTCACTGACAATAGCCTTGATACCTGTTACCTCACCATTGCCGAAGCGCAGTGCGAAGCGACCCTCGATAGTGCCCTTGTTGGCATTGAAGGTATAGGTGCTGCCACCGTCAATGCGAGTCTCATTGCCCGTCTCGCGGTCAATCAGGAATACCTCATTCTCAACCATAGTGTTCAGAGCGATGGTGTAGCTACCAGCTGTACCGATGCTCAGACCCAACTCTACGATGCCGTCCATAGCGGGACGCTCGTTAATAGCGTAGCGCAGGTCACCAACAGTGGTGAAGATCTGTGCAGCAGAAGCCTCAGGACTCATGAACTTAGAAGCATCACGACCAGCCTCATAGTCACTCTTTGCCTCAGCATTGAAGACGATACGTGTGCGGTCGCCCTGTTTTTCCTCACTACCAGTGAGAATCAGGTTGAAGACGAAACGCTCAGAATTCTTAGCAGCACGTGTGACGTTTCCACCAATTTCGTCTCTTACAACCAGATTGGCCTGACGACCCTCCTTCAGGAAAGTAATGCTCTCCTGATCAAGTGGACGCTGGATGAAGAAGGCCTGTCCTGGGTTCAGAATGTAGTTGTCATCACCTGGTACGTAAGCCTGATAAACTTGGTTATTAACATTCCAGATAGTGATAGGAGCTGTGGTCTGCATAGCTCTGATATCGTAGAATGCAGGATATGGGTTACCAATGAGGTTCCAGCTACGGTTCCAGCTAAACTCGCTGAGGTTCTCCTCGAGCTGTACCGTTACGTCGTTAGCGGTGAAGATGTTGTTCTTCTTCGCATTGTCCAAAGCAGGAACTGAGAAATCATTCTCGCTATTATTCTGATCACCCTCAGCACTCTGCCAGATGTAACCCTTACCGGCCTCCAGTGTCATGTCAGGTGTCATATCAACCCAAGTCTCACCCATCTTGCCCTCGGCACGGTTTTTACCATCATAGCGACGGATTACCAGAGGAGCATTGGTCTGATTCAGATTGATAATGTCGCCAACCTTGACATCGAATGGGAAGGTCAGGAAGTTCCAACGATAGGTATTGGTATTCAGTGATACAGACACATTGTCGGCGCGCATTGGAGCATTCGCAATCAGTGATGCATACGCGAAACGATAGGGCTCAGATGAGCCAGTCTGCTCATTGTAAGTCGAATACCATTCGCTGCGGCGTGAATCCCACAATATGTTGAAGTTGTTCATCGAAATGGTACTGTTACCGTTGATGGTCAGACTACCAAATTGTTCTGTATTATACTGTGAGTTGGTAATTGCCACATTGGGTTTGAAGGTTGTACCAATACCCTCTGGCCAATCTACTGTAATTGTACGGTTCACGATGATATTCTCAGGAATGATATCTGTGCCGACAATCTGGAACCAATTCCAATATGAAGCAGACTGATATACACTGGCAACAATTGCAGGAACATATAGCGTACATTGAGAAGCGTAGTCCCAACCCATCAGCTGGTCATTCAACTCTATAGGAATAATACTACTATAAGTAATGCTCTTCAGATTGTAACAGCCTTCGAAGATGTTGTACTCAAGATACTGCAAGGTTGCAGGTAGCTCAATTGCAGTCAGATTATTACACCATGCGAAAGCATAGTTGTTAATTCTCTGCAGGTTCTTGGGCAATACAACACTCTTTAATGGGCGACCGCAGAACATCCAGCTCCAAATTTCTGTAATATTAGTCTCTGCCATATCAAGTTGCTCGATGTTATACATCTCATTGAGAGCATTCATATCATTATAATCCAGCGAACCGCTAACGGTCAATCCAATGATGCTCGAGAGGTCGAAGCCCTTCTCTTCAATCAATGCTCTCAGCGTGCCAGGCTCCTCAACGTTGATGGTCAGGTATACCTTTGACAATTCTACATAATAGTAGTTCATCAGATCCATCATGTTCCAGATGCTAGATTCATCATAGCTACCATTGTTCAAACCTGTACGTGCCTCCTGAATCTTGTTGCTTGCTTCTACTGCAAGTTCGGGATTTGCATTCGGATTGTTCTGGATGGCCAGTTCGATACGATTCATCAAATCTGCTAACGACTGGTAGTCCTGATCTAAGGCAACCACAGTTCTCGTCTGGTATATCAACTGATTGATATAGTTATTTAGTACCTCTGTACCACTTTCTACAGTAGCAGTCTTAGCATCTGCAACAAGTGCTTTCAGCTCTGTAACTCCAGGAACATTTGCATATGCCAAGCTGTCAATAGCAGCTTCTGTGATAGCAATCTGTTCTGTCAGGCGAGCCAGTATAGTTGCAGGATTATTATCCTTATTAATACTCATCAGGTAACCACCTTGACGAGTCTCAGGAATACCCTTATAGTTTTGCAGTTGACTATAGATAACCACCTCGTCACCAACAGCGAAGAGGTTTGCGTCTGTAATCTTCTCACCGTTGAATCCATAAGCGCGGTATACATACAGGGTCTGGTCAGAAACCTCAGGTGACTGGATGTAGAAGGTTGCATTACCATAAGTAGTACTGATCTCCTTAATTTCGGTGACAACACCCTTCACTGCATAATACTCATCTGTTATCTCACCCTCATACAGGTTACTGATAATATCCAAAGCAGTAGGTACATTAATTGTACACTCCGATACAGAGTATGACAACCAGTTGCCAGCATTGCGATCGAAGAGAATCTGCAGGTTGTACATACCGGTCTGATCAACAACAATCTGAACATTCGGTCCGTAATATTCGCCATTAGCGCCGTAGTTCTCGTCCCAAGAGTGGTTAGCGACAACCTTGAACTCATATACGTAACCTGCGTCCAATTTGATATTTCGCTTTGTCAGGGCAAAAACACCTTCCTGTACCTCGGTCATGTCATTATTGGTATCTCCAGGATCCCAAGTTGAACCGAAGATCTCACCCGAACCAGCGATAGTCCAGGTAGTAGTGTTGGCAATCTGGCCATCGATAGCCTGCCAAGAAAGATCGTCGAAATAGAAGTCTGTTGGTTCCTTCACATCCAGATTCAAACTAAATGCGATAGACTTACATCCAGCATTTGAGTCATCAAATGTGATAATACCATCATATTCTTGCCAATCTTCTTTGAAGTAAATATCGCCAAGTGCATTCCAGTAGATGTAGTCAGACGGATTTCTATGAATCTCAGTTCTTGTCCTTGCCTCACGTGTTGCCTTATAGCGGAAGTGAATCTTAGCCTGTTCGCCAGCCTTCCAAACTCTTGGAGACATCATCCAGAACTGGTTGTCCCATTCAGAGGGATCTGTACCATCTTCTGCTTCTTCTGAATCAGCGAGTTTACCATGCACAACGAATACGTGGTTGTCGGTGTCTTCTTCACCCTCAATTCTTGCGGGGAATGGTTCCCAATTTCCTTCAGCATCCAGGTTAACGCCCTTCTCCTTGACCCAAGCGCATACCTTAGAGTTATCAATGTCGTTGTACTTAATACCATCGACACCGAGGCTCTTCCATGAGTTCTCAGCATCACCATTGGTGAGGAGTTCAACCCATTCAACTGGGCCTTGATTATTGATGTAATATACGGCAAGAGATGCCCACTCAATCTGAGCAGTTGTAGTACCAGGCTGAGCAACGAGGTTACAAGAAGTACCACCGATACCATCGTACGACCATTCTACCTCCTGCCATTCTGTACCAATTGCAACTGAAGCGCCGGTCTGCTGGCCGTCACCCCAACCCCAACCCATGTTGACGTTGATAGTGCAAGGTTCTGAAGCTCTTACCTTAGCTCTTACAACATAGTTGCCATCAATTACAGTGGGGATACCATCAGCGATGAAGTACTGGTGCCATGCTCCCTCAGTAGGTATTCTATAGTACTGAGCACCTGTTGCTGTCGTTACAATTACATCGCTGGTTTCCTCAGCATCTTCTTTTACTTCAACATACTTGAAGTTTGCACCAAGGTCGGTCATGATACCATTATACCACTCAGGAACATAACCCATCACGTAGAATGGGAAGCCACTGTAGTAAGAGTAGTCGATGTTATAAACCAGCTCTTCTTTACCAGGATCACCAGATACATAGTTATAAACATAATCCAACTTGTAACCACCATTGGGATAGAAGTAGAACGTAAAGTCGTATGTACCACTCTGACCAACAACTATCTCAACGTTGTCGCCGTTTCTTATACCATCTGCACCGTAGTTGATGTCCCATGAGTGATTTCCAACAACCTTAAACCAGTAACTATTACCGGCCTCCAGATAAACATTGTGCTTTATCAATTCGAAGACGCCGTCTTCAATCTCTGTCATATCGTTATCACTATCTGAAGGATCCCAGGTTGAGCCGAAAATCTCACCAGAACCGGCAAGTGTCCAAACTCTTACATTACTATTCTCAGTAAATGGAACTACTGCATTGCCTGCACCTTCCTTCACGAAGAAGTTGCCTGCACCGACTTGTTCAATCAGAGACTCGGTATTGTCTGAGAGTTTCCAAATAATATTCTTAATGTAATAGTCATTAGCATCCTTGATTTCTGCCATATTGAAGGCGATAGAGCGCATGCCGTCAGCCTCCTGAGGAATAGTGAATTCTCTTGAGAAGTATTGCCATTCCTCATCGAAGTTTACATCTCCGATAGCAGCCCAGTGCATGTATGCTCCTGGCTCACCATGGCATTGTGTAGTAGTCCTTGCATACTTTGGAGCTCTATACTCAAACTCGACGATTGTTGTCTCACCAGCCTGAAGAGGACGGTTTGCAACGATAAAGAACTGGTTGTCCCAAGTAGCACCATTACCAATTTCTTCTTCTCTGGGGTTGCCATCACTGTCGGCAGTGAGCCAGTCACGCTCCCAAGCATGTACGACAACCTCTGTTGGGTTAGGATTGATTTCAATAGGATCGATATTCTTACCCTCGATCATCTCGAAGGCCATCGCACTATATTCGGGATCAATATAGATTTTCCATACGCCTTCACCAGGGAGGTTAATCTTAGCGTTAGTTGCAGCAGTGTAGTCGATCCATACGTCAGGATTATTTTCAATAGTGCCATTAGGCTTCAGTGTATTGCCCTTGAAGGCAGCGTCATTACCGCGAGCGGTAGAAATCATTATCTGATTTACATAGGCATCCTTTGTGCCAATAGTAGCTACGAGACCCCAATCCTCATATTGTGTAAACTCAATGGCATTATCGAAGTCATAGCCCAAACCGGTTATTGTATTACAGCCGGCAACGAAGTAACCCTCGTCCAACTTCATATTCTGCCAAGACAGATCATCGAAATAGAAGTCAACAGCGTCTTTCACTTCTGGGTTCAGATTGAAGGCAATAGACCAACCGCCATCCATATCATCACCCATAGTCATAGTACCATCAAACTCCTGCCAATCTTCAGTGAAGTTAATGTCACCAATAGCATGCCAGATAAGATAATCACCAGGTGCCTGCTTGTGAATCTGAGTATTGGTCTTAACATTCTGTGAAGCCCTATAACGGAACTTAATCTTGAGCTGTGTGCCAGCCTTCCAAGCCTTAGGAGACTGAATCCAGAACTGGTTGTCCCATGCAGAAGGATCACCCTCAGTAGTAGCGGCCTTACCATGAACAACGAATACATTGTTTCCGTCAATCCTCTCAATCGTAGCAGGGAATGGATCCCAAGCATCGTACTCATTCATGTTGACACCCCTCTCCTTAGACCATGCACAAATCTTATAGTTGTTCTCCAGGTCGTTGAATCGCACATCGGCAAGACCCATCTCTTCCCATGACATCTTAGCGTCACCGTTTACCAGATTCTCAATCCATTCAACTGGACGTACCTCTTTTGTACTGTGACCAACCTCAAGTGACTTCCACTCGATAATAGCCTCACATGTACCTGGCTGAGCGATAAGGAAACAAGAAGCGCCACCGATACCGTCGTACTCCCATTCTACCTCAGTCCATTCTCCACCAGGGATAAATACTGAATTGCCAAGCTGCTGGCCTTCGCCCCACCCCCAACACATGTTGACGTTAATCGTGCAATCAGTAGATGCCTTAACCAAAGCCTTTACTGTGTAAACATCAGCCATGTCGCTGGTGTTGATTCCATCGGCAATGAAGTACTGGTGCCATCCAGGGGACTCCAGAGGAATTCTGTAGTACTGAACACCACTGTTAGTGGTAACGATGACATCGCTTTCCTCTCCGTCTTCGTTGTCAACCAATACATACTTGTACTTTGCACCGTAGTCGGTCATGACACCGTCTACCCACTCGGGTACATAACCCATCACGTAAAATGGGAAGCCAGAATACCTTGAGTAGTCGATTTTGTAATCTTCTACCCACTCTGCCTTTACTCCCATGAACACTGCTAAGAGTGCAATTAACGTAAGTAATTTTTTCATAGGTCTTAGTTTTTAGTTATTATAATATGTTGTTATATAAGTTCATACCCATTTGGGCTTGTAGTTTCGCTTCAGGCTTCTATAGGCGCATAGGCACACTTTCGCACACTATATTGCGGCAAATATACGAAATATATTTGTAAGTTCCAAATATTTTTTAAACTTTTTTAAGTGTTGATTTACACATATTGAACAATTTTGTTGAATAAACGAATACATTCTGTGGCACACTCTTTATCAATAAGTTGTGGTTCTACTCATTGATCTATATGGTTCGTCTGCGCGCGGGATGCGCATTCCTCGCGACGGGAACAGCTAATACGGTGGTGGGAACAGCTGATACAGCAACGGGAACAGCTGATACACGAAAAAGTAGTAGGACTTTCTGAAAAGTCGTACCACTTTTGGAAAAGCCGTACCACTTTTCGGCGGGAACAGCTAATACGCAACTGTATACAGCTGTCTCGCAACTGGCTACAGCTAATACGCAACTGGCTTAGGCTGTCTCGCTGATTTATCAGTCTGTCTCCTACGCATAAATAATGTATGCGCGCGGGTGCACCGTGCGCGCGGGAACTTTTCGAAAAGTATCTTTCACCTTCACCGATATTTGCGCAAGTGCCCTGTACAAAGGCATTTCAGCCAATCCGCATCCCGAATTTGCTTTCACATATCTTTCACCTATCTTTCACCACGAGCGGGTGAAGGTTAGGTGAAGGCTGGGACTTTCAGCCTCAGTGGTGAAGGTGAAGGATAATTTTCAAAAACTGTTTTTGTATGTGTAAAACGATGGCCCATAGGGGGATTCCCTCTGTGGGCCCGTTTCCTTTTCCGCCACTTCCCATTTACTTTTTTCGCTTTTTGTTTTTGTATTTCTCATTTTCTTCGTATCTTTGGCATCGATTATGCGATACATACTACTAACACTACTATTCCTTCGGTTGCTGTCAGCACCTGTCTATGCACAACGTTCAACGAGTCTGCTTGAACGTTATAACATGTCGTGTCTTGATTTGACAATAGGTTTGCCGCATGACCACGTAAACGATATCTTCGTAGATAGCCAGGGCTTCGTATGGGTGTCCAGCTATGGTGGCGGTGCAGTGCGCTATGACGGGTATTCCTTTAAAGCACCCAGTCAGGGTGACAGTCGCTCGTGTCTTGGTTTTGCCGAAGACCGCCATCATCGCCTTTGGATAGCATACGATGAAGGTACCGTCGTCATCGACCTTAATACCATGCGCCGTGTGGTTCCTTCTTTGGGCAAGGGAAACATTGGCTCTTTGCTTCAACGTGCTTCCGTGAAGGTGTATTGCGACTCCAAGGGTGCGTTGTGGCAGGTGGCACGCGACAGTATTTATCGCTATGAGTTCGACCATGCCGGTCACGTCTCTAACATCAGTCGTTGCCGCTACCAAGGCAATACACCCTATATTACTATCCGGGATATTGAGAATAACGGCAATGTATGGGTATCTACCTCTTTGGGACTTTCCCGACTGACTGCAGTGGGAAGCACACTGAAGATGACCCCTATTCACACCGTCCTGCAGACGCTTAAGGGGCTTTTTGTCACCGATATTCTCCGTCAGGGCAGTCATGTATGGATAGCCACTAACCAGGGTCTCTACGACTATCATCTCTACGACAATACGCTACACACCTACCGTCATACGCTTGACGAGCGGTCGTTATCGCATGACCATGCCACTTCTCTGGCACTGACCGCCGACGGCAATCTGCTGGTAGGCACCTTGAGGGGCATCTGTCTGTTCGATGCCAGCCACTCCGATTTCTTCCGCTGGAACTCTTCTACAGCCAGTTGTCCACTGCCAAGCGACTTCGTTCGTTGTCTGCTCAATTATGAAGGACAGCTATGGATTGGCACTGAGACGGCAGGTATCGTGCGCTTGCTGCCCAAACCCTTGCTGTTGCAGAACTACGTGCACCAACCCAACAACCCACAATCGCTGTCACCCAATCCGGTGAATGCCATCTATGCTACTGATGGCGCATTGTGGGTAGGAAATGTGGAGGGTGGTCTCTGTCGTATGGTGAAGGGAGAAAGCGGAGGAGAACATAGTGACATCTTCCAGCATTGGACTACTGCCAACTCTTCCCTATCGCATAATTCCGTGTCCGTGTTAGAACCAGATACACATGGACGACTATGGATTGCTACCTGGGGCGGTGGCATCAATTACATCCCGCTGAAAGGCAATGCACTCCCCCAACCGCTTGTTTTTCCGGCTGATTACCAGCGCCAGACTAACTATATTGGTGCTTTGGCATACGACCGATATAATGATGCACTATGGATTGGTTCGAACGACGGTATCTTCCTGTATGACCTGAAGACGGGTAAGATAGAAGACCCCTTTCCTGGCAATCGCAATATCAGAGGATGTATTGGCGCCTGCGTCGATCACACTGGACATTTATGGATAGGTAGTATCACGGGTGTCTGTGACATCAATCTGCGCGCTAGACGGAATGGCAGCTACAGTTTCCGCTATCTGCGCCACAAACTGGATAAGCCACAGTCGGCCGTCATCGACAGAATTACCTGTATCTGTGAGACTAAAGACGGCACGCTATGGCTGGGAAGTGATGGCTATGGCTTATATCACCGCATCGTGGACAAAGGCGGCAAAGAGCGCTTCGAGGTACTGACCACCGACGATGGATTGGCCAACAACTCCGTGAAGGGTGTGGTGGACGACGACCAAGGGCGACTGTGGGTAACCACCAATAACGGTCTGTCACTCTATGACCCCAGCCAACATACCTTTGTCAATTATGGGGAACGTGACGGTCTTCTGTGTCAGCGTTTCTATTGGAATGCTGCCGTTAAAGATGTTGATGGCGCCATCTATTTAGGTAGCACGAAAGGACTGACGGAGATACGTGGTGAAAATATGGACGCTGTCTATCCAGAGCATCTGACATTCACAGGTCTGATGGTAGATAACCAGGAGGTTACCTCTTTCAACAGTTCTATTCTTGACGCCGACATCTCACATGCCGATAAGATTCAGTTACACGAGTCAAACAAGTCGTTTGCTCTCAGCTTTTCCGCATTGAGCTATGCCGGTAAGACACAACATTATATATATAGGCTGAGAGGCTTTGAAGAAGACTGGACAGCCTTGAAGCCTGGTGAACACACGGTGAGATATACCAGTCTGAAACCTGGAACCTATGTTTTTGAGGTAAAAAACAGTACTGAGGCTGGATTGGAAGGACAGACCATCAGCATAGAAGTGGTAATAACTCCTTATTTCTGGAAGAGTTGGTGGTTCCTGCTGTTGTGTTTCGTAGTGGCATTTGTCCTCTTCATGTGGTTCTACAAGCGACATTTAGCAGCACTGCGCCGGCAAGAGGCCGAGCGATTGCTGATTCCTATCAAGAAAGTCCTTGAAGAGTCTGATGCACCAGAAGCCCTACAGACTCGTATCCAGAATATCCTCCATCACCACGAGCGTATGAAAGAAAGTCGCCATCGTAGTGTGGAAACTGATAAGCAGCAGACGCAACCTACGAAGAGCTTCATGGAGCGTGCTACGGATATCTTGGAGCATCATTATATGGACAGCCAGTTCGATATTACCGAGTTTGCAGATGCGATAGGCATGAGCAAGAGTCTGCTGGCCAAACGCATTAAGGAGGAGACAGGACAGAGCACCACTCAGTTTATCCGCAACTACCGCTTGAGCGTTGCCCGTGATCTGATTCTGGAGAATTATGCCGACAGAAATATCACAGAGATAGCCTATAAAGTTGGATTCAACGACCCCAAATATTTCACCCGCTGTTTTACATCTCTTTACGGGACTTCTCCGAGTACGTATAAATCTACAAGGTAGACAAAATATAAGGTGGACGTTTTTGTCCACCTTTATTATTGTTTTGTCCACCTTGATTTATATCAAGAGCCGTATATTTGCAGCGAAAAACCAAATACATAACAATTTAACATAACCTAAAAACGTTACACATGAGAAAGAAAATGTTATTCTCGATGATGTTCATGGCAGGTATTGCTGGAGGTCTTGTAACCTTCCCTTCTCAGGCTATGGCATCAGTGACACAATCGCAGACCATTAAAGTTAGTGGTCAGGTTGTGGATCAAGACGGACAGCCACTTATTGGTGCTACCGTCAAGGTAAAGAATGCAAAACTTGGTGTTGTTACTGATTTTGATGGCAACTTCACCATCGATGTCGCTTCCGACGGCGTTCTTGTCATTAGCTATGTAGGCTATAAGGATCGCGAAATTGCTGTACGCGGGCGCGCAAACCTTGAAACTATTCAATTGGCAGACGACACTAACATGCTGGAGCAGGTGGTCGTTGTCGGTTACGGTACTCAGAAGAAGGCAGACCTGACAGGTTCTGTATCTATCGTGAATGCCGAAGAACTGAAGCGTGTCTCTAACTCCAACATTTCTTCAATGCTGGAAGGTAAGGTCGCTGGTGTACAGATTACTTCCGACGGTCAGCCTGGTGCAGATCCGACGGTGCGCATCCGTGGTGTCGGATCATTCGGTAGCACCGCACCTCTTTATGTGGTCGACGGTGTACCCGTAGGAACCACCATTCGCGACTTCTCACCAAACGATATTGAGACCATCCAGGTGCTGAAGGATGCTTCTGCAGGCGCCATCTACGGTTCTCGTGCTGCTAACGGTGTGATCATTATTACCACCAAGAGCGGTAAGAAAGACCAGCCTCTGAAGGTGGATTATAAGGGTTACTTCGGTATTGACAAGGTGTCCAGCGACGTCTATGACGTGATGAATGCCAGTCAGTACAGCCAGTACTTAGGTCAGGCATGTGCCAACTCAAACACTGCTCTGGCAGGTGGCTACAGTCTGAATCCTACCACAGGCCGCTATCAGTTCCAGGACAACACCGATACCGACTGGTTCAGCGAGGTCTTCAAGACCGGTACTCGTCAGAACCACAACATCAACCTGAGTGGTGGTAGCTCATCAAGCACCTACAACGTAGGTCTCGACTACTTCCAACAGAAGGGAACCTTGGAAGGTGCAGGTCCTAACTACCAGCGTTTCACCGCGCGCGTGAATAATACTATGGATACGAAGTTCGTCAAGTTCCGCACCAGCCTTGTCTACTCGCACTCTGACCAGGACGGTATGGGTCTGTCGAACGCTTCAGAGTATGTACAGGGTCTGTATGGTGATGTCACCAACGTGCTGCGTGGTACTCTGCTGATGCAGCCTACTATCAAGGCTTACGACGCCAACACATGGGTACTCGACGACAAGGTAGGTTCTGCCAGCAGCTACCACTACGATGCCTACGGATATGGTGTCTACTACGATACCATTCATGGTGATATCTCTGCTTCTAACCCCTTGCTGGTCAACAACCTGCTGACCCGTAACACCACAGTAGACCGTATCACTGGTACTGGTTCTGCTGATGTTGACCTGCTGAAGATGATTGGTCTGGAGAACAAGAACCATAATCTGACATATCGTCTGAACCTTTCTTATAGCAAGACACACGCTACCGACAAGACATGGATTTCTGCATGGATTCAGTCAAACCGTGTCTATCTGGACAAGTCTAACGAGAAACTGACCAAGGGTACACGTGAATATACCGAGTTCCTGGTAGAAAACACGCTGACCTACGACGGAACCATCGGTAAGCACCACATCAACCTCTTGGGTGGTATTACCTATCAGGAGAACCACACCAACAACATTACCGGTTGGGGTGTCAACTTCTCTGAGCCTTACTATCTGCAGTTGCAGAATGGTGCAGAGACCTTCTCCAGTTCTTACGAGGACAAGACCGCTATCACGTCATTCCTGGGTCGTTTGAACTACGACTACGATGGCAAGTACCTGTTCTCTGTTGTCGTACGTCGCGATGGTAGCTCACTGCTTTCCAAGGACATCCGCTGGGACACCTTCCCCTCTGTATCAGTAGGTTGGCGTTTCGATAAGGAAAATTTCTTCCCCATCAGCCGCGACATCGTCAACATGTTCAAGTTGCGTGCCAGTTATGGTGAGCTGGGTAACGTGATGGCTGTTGCTCCTTATGCCAACCTGGCTACACTTGCCCGTAACAACATGACCTACTCATTTGGCAACAATGCTGTTACAGGTTCTGCTATCTCTAACTTCGTCAACCCCAACATTGCTTGGGAGAAGAAGAAGACCACCAACTTTGGTATCGATATCGCTATGTTCAACAACCGCTTGGAGTTCACTGCCGAGTATTATAAGAACAAGTCTGAGGAACTGCACTACAACGTTCCCGTTCCTGCCAATGCTGGTGTTGCTAATACCACAGTAACGATGAATGCTGCTTCTATGGAGAACAGCGGTTTCGAGTTCTCTGCAACCTATCGTAACAACGACCACCCCTTGAAGTGGCAGGTTAGCGGTAACTTGAGCACCCTGAAGAACAAGGTTACCTCTCTTGGTTTCGGTACCGAGCGTCTCATCCAGGGCTTCTGCATCACAGAGGTTGGCGAGGAAGTAGGTAAGTTCTATGGCTGGCAGTATGGTGGTATTATCCGCAATCAGGGCCAGCTGAATGCACTGAACGAGGCCGGTCGTATTACCCACAACAATATCGAGATAGAGAAGCAGAAGGCTAACCCCTCCTACGTTCCCAATCTCTATGCAGAGGGTGAGTGGACTTATCAGCAAGGTGCCAACATCGGTGACTGCTGGTACTACGACACCAACAACGATGGTAAGGTTGACGCAGAAGACCAGACCGTTTTGGGCAGTGGTATGCCAAAGGTGAACTTCGGTATCAGTGCTCGTCTGGAGTATAAGGGCTTCGACCTGGCTATCTCTACCTATGGTGCACTGAACTACCACGTAACAGATGATATCTATAACAGTCTGAACTCCAGCTATGGTCCTGGCAACAAGGACGTCAAGGTTCTCAGTGCTAACCAGTGGTCTGCAGACGGTAAGGAATACCTCTCTGATGTTCCGCGTACCTATTATACTAATAATGCTACTTTAGGCTGGAACGACCTGTTCAGCGATCGTAAGATTCAGAACGCTGCCTACTGGAAGATTGCCAATATCGAACTGGGTTACAACATTCCCGACAAGGTCTTCAAAGGTGTCATCACCGGTGCCCGTGTCTATGTATCAGCCCAGAACCTTTACACCTTTACCAGCTATAAGGGCTACAACGTAGACTATTCTACCGCTAACCCCTTCACTCCTGGCTACAACTTCTGCTCATTCCCCAGCGCTCGTAGCTTCATGGCAGGTGTACTCTTCTCGTTCTAATTAGGTTGAAGAATTATAAACTGAAAAAAACGAAGTTGAATTATGAAACTATATAAATTATCACTCGCCCTGATTCTGGGCCTTGGTATGTTGACCTCTTGCAATGACAAGTTGGATATCAGCAACCCCAACCAGCAGACATCAGAGACCTTCGGCAACAATGTCGATGAGCTCGAGGAATGTGTCATTGCTGCCTACAACCACATCCGCATGGAGGGCACCTATGCCCGTGTCGGATACAATCTTGATGTCACTCGTGGCGATGAGGTGTGGAACGCCTCACAGGTATGGTACCTGCCTTTTGACGATTTGAACGACCCCGTTACAGACGAGATCAACCAGTGGTCTTGGCGTGACTGGTACTACACCATCAACGTCTGCAACTTTATCCTGTCGCACACCAGTGGTGACAGCAGCTCGCTCAGTACGAAGATGCAGCACATCAAGGGACAGGCCCTCTTCATCCGTGGCTTGGCCTACTATAACCTCGCCGGTTACTATCAGAACCCAGCTCTGATTACCGACTATGCACAGTATGGTACACTCGATGGTCTCTATGCCAGCAACCACGCTGATGGCGATGCTGACGGCAATGCCCAGTACGACCGCGTACTCGACCAGGTAGAGGCTGACTTCACGGAAGCTATGTCTTTGCTGCCTTCAAAGACTGAAGGTGGTGAGTGGGCTAAGGGCCGTGCTACAGCAGGTGCTGCTGCCGGTTTCTATGCACGTACACTGATGGCTCGCCACAAGTATGCAGAGGCTCTGACCGTTCTGAAGGACATCATGAGCACTGCAGATGGCGGTAATGAGAAATACGGCACCTACAAGCTCATGGCTAACTATGGTGACAACTTCCGTGAGGGTTCTGAGTATGAGAACAACGACGAGAGTCTCTTCGAGATTCAGTTCCTGGACTACGGCACACAGGGTGTTGACGACGAGTGGACACCAGTAAACACCAGTCCTAACGCTACACAGGGTTCTGCTATCGAGAGTAACTACGGTCCTGGTGCCTTTGGTGGTTGGGCTGACCTTTCTGCCTCTCCTTGGCTGTACAATCTGTTCAAGGCTGAGCGCACCACTGGCGGTAGCCTCGACCCACGTCTGTATTGGACAATCGGTACTTACGAGCCTGAGTGGGACGGCAACGCCATGACTCTCGGCAACGTATGCTATACCACAACGATGACAGCTACCGATTTCGTTGTCACCAACAATGACAATGGTGGTCTGCCCATCGCCAAGAATACCAACCTGCGCACAGGTCTGTACGACAAGGTGGTTACAGGTCTGCACGATGGTATCAACCTCCGTCTGATGCGCTACTCTGACGTGCTGCTGCGCGCTGCTGAGTGCGAGAACGAGATCAATGGTCCTACGGCCGACGCCTTCAAGTGGATTGACAAGGTGCGCAACCGTGCCCAGCTGGCCAACCTGGATCAGAGCAAGTTCAACACCAAGGACCTGCTGTTCGAGCAGATTGCCAATGTGGAGCGTCCTAAGGAGTTCGGCTGCGAGTTTGGCCGTGGCTTCGACCTCATCCGCTGGGGCTTCTTCTATGCCGGCGACCGTCTGGATCAGTTGAAAGCCCATGGTGCCTTCAACGTATGGAAGAAAGCTGACTTCGATGCAGGCAAGTACACCTACACGCCGAAAGATCCCGTTGATCCTTCTTCTTGCAGCAAGAGCTCTTTCAACTCTTATGTACAGGGCCACGAGTTCCTGCCTATCTACCAGAACACGCTGAATGACAACCCCAACCTCACAGGTAACTCTGCCAACAAGAGCACGAGCAATGCCAGCTATTTCAGCAGTAAGGGTTGGACCATTCACCAGGTTCCTACTAATAACTAAGGAATAGACTATTTACAACAACTGAAAACAGGAAAGATTATGAAAAATCTAAATAAAATAGCAACTGCTTTCTGCGCAGCAGCCTTAGGAATGCTTACGCTCACAGGCTGTGAGGGCAGCGAATTATACTCCATTGGTGCACCCGACTGGATTTCTGATAAAGCCGACTCTATAGCAGCAGCAAAAGCAGCAAAAGTAGTAACCCTGATTCCAACACCAGAAGTACTTGGTGCTGAAGATAATTCACAGGATTGGTGGTCTGTCTTTACTGACGACGTACAACTTGAGCAAGGTAAGACCTACCAGATTCCCTTGACGAACTATGGTGGTGCCAGCAACTGGAATAACTTTGTCATTATTCTGAGAAATGCTGCAAAAGACTATGAGTATGCTGTACTTCGCGCTGACAACTGGGGCTGGGGTACTGGCTACACAGGCGAAGAGAGTGCAGGTCACTTCGACAAGAGTATGGAGTCTGACAGCCGCGACTGGGGCGCATGGGCTAAAGCCATGAGCAGAGCACAGTGCATGATAACAGTGATTCCCAATCCTACTACCGTTGACGTTAAGATTACAATGGTAGGTGCCAATGGTGTAAGCTACTCGCAAAACTATCTGAACGTTGACATCAACAACAGTCCTGAGGATCTCTATCTGTCATTCACTGTTGATCATAGCCACATTGTCTTCGGTGTACCTGTTGACATTCCCGATAGCAATCCCGCATCGTTGAAGCTGAATGGTTTACCTTCTAAGGCACTCCTTGGCACCACTTTCGACGAAGCAATAGCCAATCTCACCGCTGAGATTACCTTTGAAGATGGTATGACAAAGACTGTCGGTATTGATGAGTTAGAGCTACAAGTCATTCCCGATTTTGAAACACTTGGTACAAAGACTTTGGTGGCTGTCTACAACAAAACCTTCAAGGGAGAAGCTGCAGTTAAGCCAGTTATCGGTACCACGACCATCAACATTGTCGACAAAATGTTCACATGCATTGGTAAGACTGATAACAGCAGTGGCTTCCGTGAGGAGAAAAGCGAGAACTTCAAGGTTGCTCCTGGTGAGACTTATGTCCACTTCTTCACCAACTATACCAATGGTGCAGAAAACTGGAACAACTTCATCATCACACTCTGCAAAGCCGATGGCACTGAGTATGGTTTCGTACGTGCAGACAACTGGGGAATAGGTGACTGCTACTGGGATGGCTGTCAGTCATGCAATTGGGATTGGACTAACTTTAAGTCTATTTTAAATGGTGCAAAGGTGACAACGTACGTTACCAACAATGGTGATGGTACTGCTGACGTGAAGGCTGTAGTTCTCGGTTCTGATGGTAACACCTACACACAGAGCTATACTGGACTGAAGAACATCGACGCCAACGACTTCTGCTTCAACTTAAGTATGGAGAAAGCACATCTTGAGTTCGATAAGGTTATTGGTGCAGAAGACAACTCCAGTGCATTCCGTGCAGATGCTACTGACTTTATTGCCGTTCCTGCCGGAAGGACAATTGTCAACCGTTTCATCAACTACACCAATGGTGCAGAAAACTGGAACAACTTCATCATCACCCTCTACAAGGCTGATGGTACCGAATACGGTTTCGTACGCGCAGACAACTGGGGAATCGGCGACTGCTACTGGGATGGCTGTCAGACATGCGATTGGGATTGGACGAACTTTAAGACCAATATCAATGAAGCAAAGGTGACTACCTACATTACCAATAACGGTGATGGTACTGCTGACGTGAAAGCTGTTGCAGTTTGCTCTAATGGTAACACCTATACCCAGAATTATAAAGGTTTGAAGAACATTGATGCCAATGACTTCGGATTCAGACTAAGTATGGAGAAGGCTCACCTTGTATTCGAGTAATCAATTGAAAGAACATTCTAAAAAGACAAGTAATTATGAACAAGAATAATATGAAATACTGGATGATGGGAATTGCCTGTGTAGGCATGCTGTCCACAGTCACAAGCTGTAAAGAGGACGAGTACCCTGACAACTCTATTCCCACACCACCAGCAGCTATTGCTCCCACAGAACCTACTACTCAGGTTCTGTGGCCCAGCAACCTGCAGCGCGTCAGCGTTCACGACCCCAGCGTAGTCTATGACCCCTCTTCTTGGTCATTCTACATCTTCGGTTCACACCGTGCCTATGCCAAGTCACCCAACCTGATGACATGGACAGCTGTAGCAGTGCCCTGGGGTGCTGATGGCGTCACTGGCGTTGGCAACGACGTTGCCTTCGTAAAACCCGAAGTCACCAAGGTAAAGAAAGGTGGCGCAGATGTCGACATGCCTGCATTCAACGCGTTTGAGTGGTCGGGCACAGCCAATCCAGACTGGAGCGTTGACGGCAACATGTGGGCTCCTGACGTGGTTTACAACAAGGAGATGAAGAAGTGGTGCATGTACCTCAGCATCAATGGTGACAGCTGGTATTCCAGCATCATCATGCTGACCTCCGACTTCATCGTAGGTCCTTACACCTATCAGGCTCCTGTTGTTATCAGTGGCTTCAAGTCTGGCGATACCTACAAGAAGACCGACCTCGAGATTGTTCTTGGTGCTCAGGAGTCGCTGCCCAGCCGCTATGCTCCCAGCGATAACTATGGCAACCACTGGCCTAACGCCATCGACCCCTGCGTGTTCTACGACGAACAGGGCAAGTTGTGGATGTCTTACGGTTCATGGAGTGGTGGTATCTTTATGTTGGAGTTGGACGAGAAGACCGGTCTGCGCGACTACGACGTGACTTATGCTGAGAGCGAGACTTCTGATCCTTACTTCGGTAAGAAGATTGCCGGCGGTCACTATGCTTCTGGCGAGGCCAGCTATATTGAGTACATTGGTGGTTACTACTATCTGTTCATGAGCTACGGCGGACTGGCAGCAGGTGGTGTTCCCACAGACTACAACAATGGTGGTTACCAGATGCGCGTGTTCCGTTCAGAGAATCCCGACGGACCATACCTTGACAGCAAGAATGCCAACGCTATCTTCACCAGCTATGCACTGAACTTCGGTCCTAGCGAGAACGATGGCAACCGTGGCGTCAACATCTTCGGTGCTTATGACTGGTCAAGCAGTGATATCCAGGCTTCTGGTGCATGGGCAGAGCGCTCACAGGGTCACAACTCTGTCATTGCCGCTCCCGACGGCCGTGCCTACCTGGTTTACCACTCTCGCTTCCAGGAGCAGGGTGAAGGTCATGCAGTACGTGTACACCAGCTCTTCCAGAATGTTGACGGATGGCTCGTTGCTGCTCCGTTCGAGTACACTGGCGAGTTGGCTAAGTCTGCCGACATCGCTGCTAAGCAGCTGATTGCTACTGACCAGATTGCAGGCAACTACAAGCTGTTGGCTCACCCCTATGCGCTCGACCACACCAAGAAGGAAGTGGCTGTTCCTGTTGACATTACGCTCAATGCTGACGGCACTGTCACTGGTACCGGTACTGGCACATGGACCAACACCGAGGGCAAGTCTTACTTCACCATCAAGTTGGGTGGTGACGAATACAAGGGTGTCATGGTTCTCCAGACCTTAGAGCCCACCAACAAGCAGGTACCCGCCTTCACTTGTCTGAACCAGGCAACAGGTATCACCGTCTGGGGTTACAAGGTTACTGAATAAGCAGTCTATTCACCTCTCTCCTTGCTCGATGAAGTGGGCGAGGAGAGAGGTACTTTTAAATAATCTTTTTATCAATAACAAACTAAAAACAAACTACAATGAAGAAAATCTTTACTTTTATTACTGCTGTACTTTTTTGTACAATGGCAACGGCTGGCACAGTAGGCAATGAGGACAACACCACAGGCTGGTGGTCGGCATTCTCCGACTACTACACCCTTGCCCCTAACAAGACGCTGAAGCTGAAGTTCACCAACTACACCAGCAAGGCCAACAACTGGAATAACTGGCTGGCAGTAGTGACTACCGATGCAGATCGCAATACAGATGGTTATTCAGAGTATTTTGTGCTGCGTGCCGACAACTACGGCTGGAATAGTACCACCAATACTTTCGATAATCAGACTTGGTTTACCTCACTGACCAGCAACTACAACTGGAATACTTTCAAAGACGACATGGATGGTTCAACGGTTAATATGACCATCAGTCGCGTAGGTGCCAGAGTGACCCTGCATGCAGATATCACTACTGTTGGTGAAGCTGACTACTATGAGGAATTTGTGATAGACTGTGGCGATGGTACACAGAACATCCGTGCTTTCCTGACTACCGATGGCGGACACTTGGTTATCGACGACGATGCCACAACGATTGCCGACTCTGAGAAGCCTGAGACCATCACCATTCAGGGTACCCAGATTGGTGAGACCGACTTGACCACTGGCTGGTGGAGTGCATTCTCTGACTATTACAAACTCGCAAAGAACCATGTGCTGACACTGCAATTCATCAATTATACCAACAAGGTAAACAGTTGGAACAACTGGGCATTGGCAGCTACAACGGATGCCGACCGTGGCGACACAGAAGGCGGATATAAGGAGTATTTCGTCGTTCGCGCTGACAGCTATTGCTGGGGTGCATATGGAGACTCTAATAATAACGCTGATGTTTATGTCTTGACCAACGATTACAATTGGGATACCTTCAAGAACGACATGCATGGCGCTAAGGTAAATCTTACTCTGACGCGTAACGGCGCTCAGCTGACAGCTCACGCAGACATCACCACTACTGGTGGTACGAATTATTCCGAGAATCTGGAGGTTGCCAACTGCGACGATGGTGAGCAGAACATCCGTGCCTTCCTTGTCATTGAGGGTGGCTGTATCGACCTCCTCAGCGCACAGATTACTGGAGGCGTTGATGGTATCGAGAACGTCAAGATGAACAACAATAGCAACGGCGTGCGCTACAACATCGCCGGACAGCATGTGACCGCTGACTACAAAGGTCTCGTTATTGAAAATGGCCGCAAGGTCTTGAAGAAGTAATATACACAGCATGAGAAGGCTTCTATTATTTGTGATGCTGGTAATTGTCGGACAGTCGGCAATGGCTCAGGGTAATCGACACCGTATGGTGCCGATTACCACCGACACTCCCATGGCGCACGACCCTGTCATGGCCTACGAGGATAGCACGTATCACCTCTACTGCACGGGGATAGGCATCCAGCACATGACCTCCAAGGATCTTCGTACGTGGACGGTTGACCCTACTCCTGTGATGACGGTGATGCCCCAGTGGGCGCACGACTCCGTGCCTGGCTTCCTGCATCACGTCTGGGCACCTGACATCATCCGCTGGCATGGTCGCTGGTGGCTGGCATATAGCTGTTCTACGTTTGGCAAGAATGGTTCTGCCATTGGTCTGCTCAGCACGCCATCGCTCTCAGCACCCGTCTGGAATGATGAGGGTTGCATAGTCACCTCTCGTGAAGGGCGCGACAACTGGAATGCCATCGACCCCTGCTTCGTCATCGATGACAACGACCAGCCTTGGCTGACATGGGGCTCCTTTTGGGACGGTATCCAGATGGCTCCTCTCGACACCACGATGCATCTTAAACATCAGGCATCGGACATCAGACATCAGACATCAGAAACCATCGCTCGTCGCTATGCTCCCAGCGCCCAGAATGTGCCTGCCAATCCGACGTCGAAGCATGCGGGCACCAACGCCATCGAGGCACCCTTCATCTTCAAGCATGGAGGCTGGTACTACCTCTTTGTGTCGTGGGACTACTGCTGTCGTGGTGCTCAGAGCAACTACCGTGTTGCTGTGGGTCGCTCAAAGACCGTCGATGGTCCCTATCTCGACCGCAATGGCATTGATATGCGCGAAGGTGGCGGTACGCTCTTCATAGAGGGCGACAAGAAGCAGTTTGAGGCTGCAGGCCACTGTGCTGTCTATCATCTGGGCGAAGAGGACATCTTCATCTGTCATGGCTATAGCATCCAGCACAAGGGTGCCAGCATCCTTATTCAGCGCCCTATCCGTTGGACAGCAGACGCTTGGCCCGTTTTAGTGAAAAGTAAATAGTTTAGAGTGATGCGCCGTATCGTCATTTTATCATTTATCATTTGTCATTTATCATTTAGCGACGCCTTCGCACAGAGTTGGACGGCAGATAATGGCAATGGCACCTATACCAACCCATTGTTCTACGACGAGTTCTCCGATCCCGACATCCTGAGGGTGGGCGATGACTATTATCTGGCAGGTACCACAATGCACTCGGTGCCTGGCCTCGTCATTCTCCACTCTAAGGACTTGGTCAACTGGGAGAACATCTCGTATTGCTTCGACCGCTTCGACTTCGACGACGATGCCTTCTCCTTGAAGAACCACCAGGAGATCTACGGTCAGGGCATCTGGGCGCCAGCCATCCGCTATGCCAACGGACAGTTCTACATTTTCTCGAACGTCAACGGCAAGGGCTTGCAGTGTTATACCTCCAAAGACATTCGTGGTCCTTGGAAGCACCATAACATGCAGGGACGCATCTACGACCTCTCCGTACTCTTCGACGACGATGGCAAGATCTACGCCATTCATGGCTATGGTGAGGTGAAATGTACAGAGCTGAAGGCAGACATGAGTGGTCCTATCGAGGCTACCGAGCGCGTCATCATTCCTGAGGGCAATGCTGTGGGCGAGGGTCACCACATGTATAAGATAGGTGGCATGTACTACCTCATTTCTACCGATTACAAGCCCAACGGTCGTACACTCTGTTCGCGTGCCAAGAGCATCTGGGGCCCCTATGAGACCATCACCATTACGGCTGACGAGACCTTCGGCTATCATGCTGCCCCATTGACGCAGATTCCCAGCGACGTGAAGTATCGCATTGGCGAGGATGGTACGCGCTTTGCCATTCCCACTGTCGATGAGGATGCTACGGCATGCAGCAACATCCACCAAGGTGGCATCGTTGAAGACCAGAGCGGACAGTGGTGGGCTTTGCTCATGATGGACTTCCACTCCATCGGTCGCACGGTGACGCTGGCTCCCATCACATGGAAAGACGGCTGGCCCATGCTGGGTCTGGAGGGTAACCTTGGTCATGCGCCCCGTACGTGGCTCAAACCCAATGTGGCGTCTGTGGCTCCTCATGCTCCCTATAACCGTAATGATAACTTCGACTATCCTCCTTCCTCTTTCCACTTTCCTCTTTCCACTAAACTCAATCCCATCTGGCAATGGAACCACAATCCTGACGACACCAAGTGGAGCATAAAGAACGGGCGTCTGCGCCTGCAGTCGATGCCTGCCGAACAGCTGATGTGGGCTCGCAATACGCTCACCCAGCGTGTCATTGGTCCTACGTCTATCACCACCGTCGAGCTCTACACCAAGGGTATGAAGGATGGCGACATCTGTGGACTGGGCAATATCAATGTGCCTTGCTCGTGGATAGGGGTGAGCCTCCCCCTATCCCCCTCCAAAAAGAGGGGGAACACCTATCGCCTTCGTTGTTTTGAGCAACTCACCAACGATACCGTAGATATAGATGTGGAATTACCGCAGAATAAACTGTGGCTTCGCTGCATAGGCGACTACGACAACGACCAGGCGCAATATGCCTATTCGCTGGATGGTGTCAACTTCCAGACGCTGGGTCGCATGATGCCGCTGTCTTACCAGCTCGTCACCTTCCAAGGTTCGCGTCACGCCCTCTTCGCCTTCAATCACAAGGGCAAGCAGGGTGGCTATGCGGAGTTCGACAACTTCACCGTCGTGGAACCTAAGGCTGACCGCAGCCAGAATATCCCTTACGGCAAGACATTCCGTATCATCAACAAGGCCACGGGTCGTCCTGCTATTGCCTTGGAGCATGGCTTATTGTACGATACTCATGCTGAAGATAATAGTAAGCAGACTCGTTTCCATCTCATCGACCGTGGACAGGGACAGGTCATTCTGCAATGCCTCGACGGACGCTATGTGTTCTGCTCAGGCTATGGACTGGCTGGCGATGTCCGCTTGACCACAGACATCTCTAAGGCTGAGGTCTTTATGTGGCAGGACTATCTCGACCACGACTTCATGCTCCTGTCTATGCGCACCCACCGCTATGTAGGCAAGAGTCCCACTACGGGCAGTCCTTATTCTATGGACTTTACGGGTGCCGATCCTGCACGTCGCAATGGTGCCGTATTCCGTTGGGAAGAAACACCTCTTTAGTTAATAAATCATAGTTCATAGCTTAGATGTGCACATTTTTTTGTACTTTTGCAAAGTCAGAAAACTATAAAATATTAAAAGGATAGATATATGAAGAAAAAGTTATTTGCACTGGCTGTCGTCATGGGCACCGCACTGAGCTCGTGGGCACAGCTGACAATGGATGTCAACACCAAGAAATTGGGGGCACCCATCCAGTCAACGATGTACGGTATCTTCTTTGAGGATATCAACTATGCCGCTGACGGTGGTCTGTATGGCGAACTGGTGAAGAACCGCTCGTTTGAGTTTCCACAGCACCTGATGGGCTGGCAGGCCTTTGGCTGTGTCGATGTGAAGGACGATGGTCCCTTCCAGCGCTGTCCGCACTATGTGGTGCTGAGCGACCCTGGCCACAACGACCGTCGTACGGGTCTGACGAACGAGGGCTACTTCGGCATTGGCGTAAAGAAGGGCGAGAAGTACCGCTTCACAGTATGGGCGAAGGCTCCGAAAGACAAGGCTCACATCCGCGTACAGCTCATCGACGAGAGTTCGATGGGCGAACGTCAGGAGTTTGTTGAGCAGAAGTTGGAGATCAACTCGACGCGCTGGGAGAGATACAGCGTGCTGTTGACATCGACGAAGACGATGAAACATGCCAAGCTGCGCATCTTCCTGCAGGGCAAGAACAGCGTCTGCCTGGAGCATATCTCGCTATTCCCCGTCAACACCTATAAGAACCGTACCAACGGCATGCGCCGCGACTTGGCACAGGCATTGGAAGACCTGCACCCAGGCATTTTCCGTTTCCCTGGCGGATGTATCGTGGAGGGTAGCTCACTCGACGAGCGCTACCAGTGGAAGAATAGCGTAGGTCCCGTAGAGAACCGTCCGCTGAACCACAACCGCTGGGAATATACCTTCGACCACCGCTACTTCCCCGACTACTACCAGTCGTACGGACTCGGCTTCTTCGAGTTCTTCCAGCTGGCAGAGGATATCGGTGCTGAGCCACTGCCCGTCATCTCGTGTGGACTGAGCTGTCAGTTCCAGAACCCTGACCCCACCAAGCCTGGCGTACACGTGGCACTCGACGACCTCGGACCCTACATCCAGGATGCCCTCGACCTCGTGGAGTTTGCCAATGGCGACGTCACCACCAAGTGGGGTAAGGTGCGTGCCGACATGGGGCACCCCGCACCCTTCAACCTGAAATACTTAGGTGTGGGCAACGAACAGTGGGACTACGACGAGGCGCATGGTGGCTACGGCCCCGTGTTTACCGAGCGCCTGAAGAAGTTCAGCGATGCCCTGCGTGCCAAATATCCTCAGCTGAAGCTCATCGGTACCACTGGCCCGAACTCTGAGGGCTGGGACTTCGATCTGCTGCAGCCCCGTATGAAGGAGCTGAAGGTGGATCTCTACGACGAGCACTACTATCGCGACGAGCAGTGGTTCCTCTCTCATGGTCTGCGCTACGACTCGTACGACCGCAAGGGGCCTAAGGTGTTTGCTGGCGAGTATGCCTGCCACGGCAAGGGAAAGAAGTGGAACCACTACGAGGCTGCCATCCTCGAGGCTGCCCACATGACGGGCTTCGAGCGCAATGCCGACATCGTCCACATGACCACTCCTGCCCCACTCTTCGCCCATGTTGACGGCTGGCAGTGGCGCCCCGACCAGATATGGTACGACCAGACGCAGATGTTCAAGACCGTTAGCTACTACGTGCAGCAGCTCTATGCCACCAACAAGGGAACGAATGTGCTCCAGCTGACTGCCGACAAGAAGCCTGTAGCCAATCAGGAGGGACAGCACGGTCTCTTTGCCTCCGCAGCCTACGACAAGGATGCCGCCGAGGTCATCGTCAAGGTGGTCAACACCTCGAAGACCGTGCAACCCATCACGCTGAACCTGAAAGACCTTGCGGGAGCCACCACGGCACAGACCATCACGCTGAGCCATCAGGGCATGAACGACGAGAACAGCATCCAGCGCCCCGAGCTGATTACCCCCAAGCAGGGTACCATCGCCGTGGAGGCTGGCAAGAAGCAAAGCGTCATCAACGACCAGCTGCCCGCCATGTCGTTCCGCATCTACAGAATTAAAAAGTAAGATAGCAGAAATAAAACAAAAGGAGCGAGGAGGTACACCTTTGAAAAGGTAAAAAAGTAAAAAAACAAACCGGTTTTACCCGCGATGCGTCCGCTCGAAACATTTGTCGGTTAAAGTTTCTGTGCGCGACGCATCGCTTTTTTATTGTGTAATTTTGCAGCCGAATTTGGAGAATCGTCCTACAGACTCTCCTGCAATATCTCAGTAATATCCTCTGGCTTCAGATCAAGGTAGCCTGCAGGGTAACAGATAGTTCCTTCGGTAATGCCAGAAATCATGTCGGGGGTAGCACCTATTTCGCTGATGGTGAGTGGCAGTCCTATCTCCAGCATCCAGTTCTTCAGGGCTTCGAGTCCTGCCTCGGCAATCTGCTCGTCAGTCATACCGCTGCCATCGATATTCCATACGTTCTTGGCAAAGCGCACGAATTTCGCCAGACCGGGTTTCATGGCACGACGATAGTAGGCCATTGAGACGGCAGCAAGGCAGTAGCCATGAGGGGCGTGCGTCCAAGCTCCGACAGAGTGACCAATCATGTGTACCATCCAATCCTCATGCTTGCCGAGGCCAATGAGCGTGTTGAGTGCCCACGTCGCCGTCCACATGATGTTCGAGCGGGCCTCGTAGTCCTGCGGATTCTTCACCGCCTTGCGGGAGGCCACGATGAGACTGCGCATCAGTCCCTCTGAGAGATAGTCGCTGGTATTGTCGTCGAAGTCGCTGAAGTATTGTTCCATGATGTGGTTCATGATGTCGTAGATGCCCGCCTTCATCTGGTTGTCGGGTACGGTCATCGTGAACTTGGGATTCAGGATAGAGAACTTGGGCATCAGTCGGTCATCGAACACGTGGCCCACCTTGAACGTGTGCTCGGCATCGGTAATCACCGTACCAGCGTTCATCTCCGAACCAGTACCTGCCATCGTCAGGATGCACCCCACGGGCAACAGCTTCTGGTCGGCATCGGGCTGTTCCTGCTTCAGCCAGAACTTATCCCAGTAGTCACCGTCGTAGAACACCGAAGCAGCCACCGCCTTCGAGTAGTCGCAGACGCTGCCGCCACCAAGGGCGAGAATCAGATCCACGTTATTCTCACGTGCAATCTTGATTCCGTCGCGCAACTTCTCCAGCGTAGGGTTGCTCATCACCCCTGCATTCTCCACGACGGTCTTGCCAGCCTCTTTCAGGATGGCCACCACCTGATTGTAGATGCCGTTACGTTTTACACTGCCGCTGCCGTAGTTTAGCAGCACGACAGGCCCGAAGTTCTTCAACTCGTCCTTGAGATAGTTCAAAGAATCATCACCAAAATACAGCTTGGTGGGATTGTGGTACGAAAAGTTTCCTTGCATACTCTTATTATTTCATAATTACTCTTTTAACTTACCCTTAAACCATAGTTTCCAATATTTCCATCCGCCTGTAGTCCACAATGCCAGGAAGATGAGCACGGGCTGGAAAAACAGTCGAATGAGACGCAGATTGTCGGTATTGAGACCGAATGCGTCAATATGGTTCACATACTGATTGATGTTGCCTGGGAAGATGGCTACATAGAATAGTGCCAACAGGGCACCTGCGATTGCCCTTTTCTTCGCTACAAGGAAGATGATGCCAAGGCCAAAGGCGATTTCTACTACGCCAGATGCCAGCACGACAAAGTCGGTAAATGCTGGGCTGAACTGTAGCCATGTAGGCACCTGTGCCACAAACTCCTGACGGTTGAACGTCAGATGACTGAAACCTGCATAGACCATAAAGGCTCCCAAAAACAGGCAGAAGATTAGTTTTACGTACTTCATATTATTGGTTCTTTTTCAAATAATCGAATAATTCAATTGTTCCTGCGTCACTTTTGACATCTAGAGCTGGAACATACTCTTCCATTCTTGTAGTGCCAGTGGCTTTATCGACGTAGAAATTGACGAATGCCCCTGTATAACTGCGGAATACCACCTGATAGGCAGAATCGGTCTCTTCGCCCATCTGTACATACATGATGGAAGGATTCTCTTTGGCAATACTCCAGTCATACGCGCTATGGCAATAATTGCTAACTCCTTCATAGGCCATTTCTGCCGTTATTTCACTCTTTGTGGTATTGCTGCCACATGAGCATAATAACGTAGCCATAAATATGAATGAAAAGGCAATATGTTTCATATACAAGTATGCGTAATACCTAAATACACTTAAAACTAATGGCAAAGATAGTGATAATCAGGGAATTTTCGCTAAATTTGCATCGACATTTATGATAGTTTAGTAAGAAGCGAATTGACGGTTACGGATGCTGTAACTGCTATTACAGTCGGGTCTGGTGATATGCCCGTTCTTGCCACTCCGATGATGATGGCTTTGATGGAGAATGCTGCCATGCTTGCCGTCAAGGATGAACTGCCGGAAGGCTGTACGACTGTTGGCGGTCATATTGAGTCTTCTCACCTGAAGTCTTCAAAGATTGGTGATGTTGTGAAAGCAACAGCCGAGGTAACAAAGGTAGATGGAAAGAAGATAGAATTCAAGGTGTCAGCTTATTCTGGCGAGACTTTGCTTGGAGAAGGAATACACCTGAGATTCATTGTGGATAAGGAGAAATTTTTATCAAGATAAATCTCTTCTGTCCATAGCGTGATATTCGTAATTATTTGGCGAAGATACAAAGAGTCCTCCATATCGCGATGATATGGAGGACTCTTTTGTGATTTATTAGGAGAATTATCTCCTTCCTTACAATCCTTTTATCCTTAAAAATCAGTCTACCTTTATCTGTTTGCCATTCACAAACAACCGGTGGCCATTGGCTTTGATACATGATGCATCACCCTTCAGTGACGTGATATAGGTATCGGCTGTAAGCGTCCATGTGCAGTCATCGCCCAGCGATATGTTCACCGTTCCAGTCTCAGTAGAAACGCTGCTGCCCTCTGCATTGGTGATGTTGCCGTTGATAGAACCATTGATGGTCTTTGGGAGAGTCGGTTCCGTAGCTACGAGCAGGTGTCGGCACAGATTACGCGCTGGTTCCGCCATTTCTCCGTCTATATCGGTGGCGAGAATCTTACGGGTTTCCGTCAGAAACAGCCTATCATCAATGCTACCGACCCATGGAGCAGTACCTTCGACCCCACAATGGTATGGGGCCCTGTTCATGGAGCCATGTTCTATGCTGGCATCCGTGTGAATATCGGAAGACTATAACAATTCATAATGCATAATTCATAATTTATAATAATCAGAGCAATGAAGAAAATATTTATTTTGAGTGCCATGATGCTGACCGCAATGGTCACCTTAGCTAAAGACATTAAGACCGTCGTAGTTACCACCAATCCAGAGATGCACTGTGAGAGTTGCGAGAAGAAGATCAAGGGCAACCTGCGTTTTGAGAAAGGTATCAAAAACATCATCACCGACCTCAAAACTAAGACTGTCACCATCGAGTATGATGCCGATAAAACTAATATACAGAATATTATCAAAGGTTTCAAAAAGATAAAATATGAGGCTAAGGAGGTAAAGAAAGAAGCTGCAAAGGACCAAAAGTCCGAGAAAAAGTAGTACCTTTGCAGCCAAAATATAAAACATGGCGATAGAACAAGCAATATTCCGCAGGGCGGAACTCCTGTTAGGCGATGAGGCGATGAACCTCATCGCTGAAAAGCGTGTCATCATCTTTGGCGTGGGCGGCGTAGGCTCCTGGTGCGCTGAGAGTCTGGTGCGTAGCGGCATCAGGAAGTTGACGATTGTCGACTCCGACCGCGTGTGTATCACCAATATCAACCGCCAGCTGATGGCCACCACCAAGACCGTGGGTCAGGTGAAGGTCGATGCCCTGAAGGAGCGTCTGCTGACCATCAATCCCTCGGCAGAGATTACAGCCCTGCAACAGATTTTCACGGCTGAGACCGCTGAGAGTTTCCAGCTCGACAGCTACGACTACATCATCGATGCCATCGACTCACTGAGAGACAAGGCCCTGCTCATCCTCATGGCTTGCCAGACGAAGGCGAAGCTGTTCTCGTCGATGGGTGCTGCCCTGAAGCTCGACCCCACCAAAATCCAGGTGGCTGAGTTCTGGAAGGTCAAGGGCGACCCCCTTGCCCGTGCGCTCCGCAACCGTTTTAAGCGCGATAAGCAGTTCCCCAAGCGCAAGTTCCAGTGCGTCTTTTCCGATGAGCTCTTGGAAAACAAAGGTCATAACGCTATTTGTGGCACAGAGAAGTGTATGTGTCCTAAGGCTAAGAGCGGTCCTGGAGATCCCAACCTACTCAATCACGAGTGGTGCTCGTCGAAGGCTCAGATCAACGGCACGCTGTCACACATCACCGCCATTTTCGGCTTTATGTTGGCGGGATTGGTGGTGCAAGATGCCGTAAAATAAGCCGTATATCGTCAATATACCATATTTTTGTGATGCGAAATGCCACGCTGGTGGTATTTCGCATTTTTTATTTCCGCCGTACCTTTGCACCCAGAAACATTAAAGGATGAGAAGGTATGAAGAGTTTTCAGAAAAATAGAGTTATTATATTATTTGCTTTAGCCTTTGTTTATTATCATGTGGCGTCGGCTACCCCAATTATAGGAAAGGTAACCGACGCCGGCACAGGCGAAGCAATCATTGGTGCAACCATCTATGACTCACGTACTCATCAAGGCGTGATAACGGATGCTGAGGGAATCTTTCGCATTGATGTAGCTATGTTCCCTTCGGAGCTAAGCATAAGCTATGTAGGATATGAACAGTAAAACATTCGGGTAAAAGGAGACGATGATGATATTGTCGTTGCACTGAAATCGGGGCGCTTAGTATCGTCCATTTCGTGGGTGATATGGTTGTATATGGTAACGTGGCCCGATGTGGGGACACTAAACACGGGCGTGGCGTTGACAGACAACATAAGCATTTCCAGAAACCAGTCGCTGCGCCTCTCAGCCAAAGTGGCATGGCAGCAGCAAAAACTAAACAACGAGGAAGGCTTTCATGCCCTGCGCGTGTTCTTCCCTGGCATGACGGATGCCTATCATCAGACGACCGCCCGTTTTGCCGCTAACTACCAGTTCTCAATTCTCAATTCTCAATTCTCAATTGGAACTGGTTGGGGCAGTCGTGCACCCACGGTGACGGAGGCTTACGGCTACTATCTGAATAACACCTTCGATCAGTACGACTACATCGGCAATCCCTCGCTGAAGAACGAGTCAGCGGTGGAGTTGAATGGCACTGTCAAATTTTCAACTCTCAATTCTCAACTTTCAATTGAAGGAAATGTCTTCCTTTTCTCGAACTACATCATCGGACAGTTCGAAACACGTCTGTCACCGATGACCGTTGATGCCGAGGGCGTGAAGGTGTATGGCAACATCAGTCACGCCACCATCGCCAATGTCTCGCTGTCGTGGAATTGGCAGATTACGGAGCATCTGCAATGGAACAAGAAGGTGAGCTACAGTTCTGGTCGTGATGCCGACGGAGACCCACTGCCGCTTATCTCGCCTATCAGTTGGCAGTCGGAATGGATATATCAGTACCAGCGCTTTCAGGCGCAGGCCACTATCAAAGGTAACGACCGCCAAAGCAATTATGGCGAAAAATATGGTGAGACAGCGGCAAAGGCGTGGACGATTATGAACCTTTCGGCACAGTACCAGTTCAAAGTTCAAAGTTCAATGTTCATAGTTAGAGCAGGTGTCGAGAATCTCTTCGACAAACAATATGCTACTTATGCCGATTGGAACCACATCCCTCAGAAAGGGCGCAATATTTATCTGAATCTGACGTTAACCTTATAAGATGAAAAAGACATTGATATGGATTGGAGCACTCGTGGTGGGTGCCGTTTTGGGAGTATTGGGTTTAGGATGGCTCAATGCAACGGCTGATTTCATAGCAGCGATATATACGCGACTGTTTCAGTTGTTGGCAGTGCCGACAATTGTGTTAGCAGTGATTACAACCTTCGCCACTTTCGGCTCAAAGGGCTCCGGACGTATCTTCGGACATACATTAGTTTATACGTTGCTGACGACCTTTACGGCAGCTGTTGTGGGCGCAATATTATATGTCGTGGTAGCCCCAGGTAATCTGCCTATAGAAACCATTCATGAGACAGAAGAAAGTGCGGTAGCTAACTCTACACTCAACACTCTCCACGCTTCTTCCTCCTACTATGACCATATCCTCAGCGTCATCCCCAACAACATTATCAAGCCTTTCCTCGAAGGTAATGTTTTGTCGCTATTGCTGCTGGCTTTTGCCATCGGCATCGGTCTTTCAAAACTACCTGAGAGTGAGAACAAGTCTGTTGTCGTAAAAGGATTGTTAGGTTTGCAGGATTTGCTTTTCCTGTTGATTCGTGGATTAATCTGGACCTTGCCTCTTGGCATCGTTGCTTTCTCGGCTCAATTGTCAGCACAGGTCTCTGCTGGTGTCGTAGCAGATAGTATTGGTAAGTATGTGCTGGTGGTATTGGGCGGCAATGTAATCCAGTTTTTCGTCATCCTACCATTGTTCTTGTTGGCACGCGGTTTGAATCCCCTCCATGTGCTTGGACGTATGATGCCTGCCGTGTTGATGGCCCTCTTCACAAAGAGTAGTGCAGCCACGCTGCCTGTCACCATGCAGTCGGCTGAAGAGCGTCTTGGCGTCCGTAAGGATATTGCCCGCTTCGTGCTACCCATCTGCACCACCATCAACATGAATGGTTGTGCGGCCTTCATTCTCGTTACCTCACTCTTTGTCATACAAAATGGTGGCGAAGTCCTCGACCTCACCACCATTCTATTATGGATTCTCGTTTCCGTCATCTCTGCCGTCGGCAATGCCGGTGTCCCCATGGGCTGCTTCTTCCTGACGCTCTCATTGATGTCGGGCATCGGCGCTCCCGTAGCCATCCTTGGTATCATCCTGCCTATCTACACCATCATCGATATGGTAGAGACGGCCGAGAATGTATGGTCTGATTCCTGTGTCTGTGCGATGACTAACCGCGATTTAGCACGGCATTAACTAACCATTATATCTATTAAATAAACGAAGCAAGCTGTCCTCTGACTCGTTAGTCGCAGTTGTAACACATATTATTTCTCCAATTCGAAGACGGGAATAAACGTTTTGTCTATGAGGGTGGTTACGGTCTGACCACCCTCATAATATTTTCCGGTATGACGGTCACGCCAACGGCCACGGGTCTTGGGGAGATAGGTCTTCCATTCGGTAGCGTCGGGCTCGGTGACGGGACTGATGAGCAGCTTGGGACCGAACATGAACTCATATTTCTGAGCCAAGGCCTGTAGGTCGTCGGCAAAGTCGAAGACCAGCGGACGCATCAGCGTATAGCCCTCGGTGCTGACACGACGGGCACACTCCTCGATATAGGGGCGCAGGGCCTCGCGCTCCTTGATGCAGTTGGCAATGATGGTCTGTGCCTCCTTGCCGTAGTTCCAAGGCTCGGTATTGCTCATATAGCCATGCACGCGCATCAGGGGCAGATAGACGGACAGCTCTATCCAGCGCAACATGCGGTCGATGTATGCCTGGTCTTGATACTGATTCTGCGGACGGAAGAAACCACCAGCATCGTAGGTCCACCAAGGCATGCCGGCAGCCTGTACACCCAGTCCGGCAGTAATCTGGCGACGCAGCGTCTCCCAGTCGTTACCCACATCGCCACTCCATACGGCAGCGCCATAGCGCTGGATGCCAGGGAAGGCACAGCGCGTCAGGATAAAGGGGTACTGCTGTCCACAGGCCTTTAGACCCTCATAGACGGTCTTGTTGACGAGCAGGGGGAACACGTTACGTACCGCATTGCCACGCCAGCGACCGTTGTTGACCATGCGTCCTGCCAGGTCGTCGTTCTCAGGCTCCGTGGCATCCTGCCACCAAGCATCGATGCCCAGCGGAACGAGTCGCTCGGCAAAGTTCTTCCAGTAGGCGGTGGCAGCCTCAGGGTTGAAGAAGTCTATCCAGTCGGTATTAGGGATATAGTAGTTGCTGGCGAGCATCTGCTTGCCCACCTCTGAACTCTTGTCAATCTTAGACCATACGCTGACCATGAAGCGGATATCCATGTGGTGCAGATAGTCGGTGAGCGCTTTGGGGTCGGGGTAGTTGTCCTCGTCGAAGCGCATGGCATTCCACCCGTATTTGCCCCAATACTGCCAGTCTTGCACCAGCATGCCTACAGGGATGTGCTCCTTCTTGAAACGATTGGCGGTCTGCAGAATCTCGTCAGACGAGTGGAAGCGCTCACGGCAGTGGATATAACCCAGCGCCCACGAAGGCATCTGCGGACAGGGGCCCGTCAGTTCACGATAGGTAGCTATTACCTCGTCGGCAGAACCGACGAACACCGTGTAGTCCACCTTGGCAGCCACGGGCGAGCTGAACGTCGTCTCGTCCTTCACCAGATGGTAATAGAGTACAGGCTTGTCATCTCTAGTAAGCTCTGATGTCAGCTGGTGCTTGCCAGCCTTCAGATGCACGATGGCTGAACTCGTCGGTGGCAGCCATACATTCTGCATATCCATCACCTTCTTGCCATCTATTTCCAGATGGTGGCGGCGCGCCATCTTCTGACCGACATCCAGCAACAAGGCATAGTCGCCCTCCTTGGCAATATGCAGCGTGGCCTTAAAGATGTTTTGCTGGCGAACCTCCTTCCTGTTACCCTCAGTAGTCGTTACGTCTACCAGCTGTTGGCTATTGGCTGTTAGCTGTTGGCTCTTTTCAAGAGTCACGCTCTCGCTGCTGGGGTTATATTCCGTCATGCCGTAGTTGTTCCACAGCACGCCATAGCCCTTGCTCGACAGCACCATGGGCAGCGATATCTGCGTGTTGACCTGCGTGAGACGGCGCGACAGTCCGCGTACATTGGTATAACCGTCCTGGAACTGTCCCAAACCATAGAGGTATTCATCCTTAGGCGACTTGAAAGTCAGCGTGGCCTGTTCACCCTCCATATCATGGTGAGTAGCAGTGAATACCACACGACCCTGCTTGTCCTTGACCTGTAGCAGTTGGCGCTTCTTGTCTATCTTTACGCTAATATCACTATTAGTCACTTCGTCATGCTTCACATAGCTCCAGTCAGGGAACTCCTCGGGCAACTTACCACCCTCATCATACTGGATGCGCACGGCATTCTTGGCCACGTACTTCACCGTCAGCTGTCCCTTGCCAAAGGGTACGGTTTCTCCCCATGCCCACTGCATAGCAACGAGCATGATTGTTGATAATAATAGTCGTTTCATTCTCTTATTTAGTTAGCGTTATTCCTTCCAAAGGCGATAGGGATTCCGACGCAACTGACTGTTATAGTAGCGACGGTCGCCAGTAACTTCTTTTCCGATGAAATGGGGAATTATCGGTTGTTCATCAGGTGACGAAAGTTCTACTTCTGCCATCACCAGTCCTTCGTTGTCGCCAAAGAACTCGTCGACTTCGAAGGTGTGGTCACCACTCTTGACAAGCCAGCGAAACTTGTCAATCTGACCAGATTCGCAGAGTGTCATCAGCTTCTCGGCATCAGCGAGTGGTATCTCCTGTTCGAACTCATAGCGCGACAAGCCACCATCCAGTGAGGGTCCTTTAATCGTGATGTACGCCTGGTTGTCACGGATGCGAATGCGCACCGTACGACCACGTTCGCTACAGATATAACCCTGTCGGATGTGGCTTTTAGAAAAAGCCTCGTGCTTGTACGAGTCGTCAAGCACGAGGAACTTACGTTCAATTTCCAGCGCCATTACGCCATCATTGAGAAGGTCCAAATCAGATAGATGACGGCCAGGACGATGAGTCCGCCGAAAATCCAACCCACTACTTTCTTACCCTTCTCTTCCTGTTTCTTAGCGTAAGCTTCGCGCTTTACATTCGCTTTCTTGTTCATAGTCAGTAAAATATTTGTTGTTTAATGTATTTACTCCTTAGGATTCTACATTTTCCATTCCAAATTCCATAAGGTAAGCCTTGATAAAATCGTCGATTTTGCCATTCATCACGCCATCGACATCGCTGGTCTGATAGTTGGTGCGATGATCCTTGACGCGGCGGTCATCGAAGACATAGGAACGAATCTGTGAGCCCCACTCAATCTTTTTCTTGCCGGCCTCAATCTTGGCCTGAGCCTCCAGGCGCTTCTGCATGGCACGGTCGTAGAGCTGTGAGCGCAACAGAGCCATAGCACGCTCCTTGTTCTTTGGCTGGTCGCGAGTCTCGGTATTCTCGATGAGGATCTCTTCCTCCTCGCCCGTATCTGGGTCGGTGTACCAGTAGCGCAGACGGACACCCGACTCCACCTTGTTGACGTTCTGACCACCGGCACCTGAGCTGCGGAAGGTATCCCACGACAACTTAGCGGGATCAACATACACCTCAATGGTATCGTCAACCAACGGCGTCACGAAGACAGAGGCGAAACTGGTCATGCGCTTACCCTGAGCATTATAGGGTGACACACGTACCAGACGGTGTACGCCATTCTCACTCTTCAGATAGCCGTAGGCATATTCGCCACCCTCTATCTGCATGGTGACGCTCTTGATACCGGCTTCATCACCGTCCTGCAGGTTGGCGATAGACACCTTATAGCCATGAGCCTCTGCCCATCGCTGGTACATACGCATCAGCATCTGTGCCCAGTCCTGAGCCTCGGTACCACCAGCACCAGAGTTGATTTTCAGCACGCACTCCATGGGGTCTTCCTGCTGGCGCAGCATGTTTTTCAGCTCCAAGGCCTCGATGGCCTCAATGGCTTTCTGGTAGTTGGCATCCACCTCCTCTTCGGTCACCATCTCTTCCTTATAGAAGTCGAAGGCCAGCTGCAACTCATCAGCAGCAGTGCGAACCTCCTGGTAACCGTCGAGCCACTTCTTGATGGCTTTCACCTTTTTCATCTGCTCCTCAGCACGCTTCTGGTCTTCCCAGAAGTCGGGAGCCTGGGTACGAAGGTCTTCCTCTTCGTACTCCATCTTCTTCTCGTCTATCTTCAGGTACTTGTACAGTGCGTCCGCACGGTCAAGCACATCTTTCAACTGATCACTTGTTATCATATCTTATTCTGCGTACATCGCGTCAATCTCTTTCTTGTAATTTTCGTTCAGGACGCGGCGTTTGATTTTCAGTGTGTTTGTCAACTCGCCCTTCTCCATCGACAGATGGTGGGGCAGCAAGGTGAAGCGCTTCACCTGTTCGTAGTGGGCCAGCTGTTGCTGGAGGGTATCGATGCGCTCGTGCATCATTTTGATGATGCGCTCGTCAGCACAGAGCTGCTCGCGAGTGTCAAAGGCGATGCCATGTTCACGGGCATATTCCTCCAACAGCGAGTAGACAGGCACGATGAGTGCTGACACGAATTTACGCTGGTCGGCGATGATACATATCTGGTCGATATATTTGTCGACCAACAGCTTCGACTCTATCATCTGCGGTGCGATATACTTACCATTGCTGGTCTTGAAGAGGTCCTTGATACGATCTGTCAGGAACAGCTCACCATCCTTCATATAGCCAGCATCACCAGTGCGGAAGTAGCCATCCTCCGTGAACGACTGCTTGGTAAGGTCTTCGCGGTTATAGTAGCCGATGGTAATCGTCGGACCCTTGAGCAGGATTTCTCCTTCTTCACTGATCTTGATGCCAATGCCCTCGATGGGTTGACCTACTGAACCAACGGTGTATGGCTCACCAAGATGGTCGCACGATACTGTTGCCAACGACTCGGTAAGACCATAGCCCACCACCATGTTAATGCCGATGGAATGGACAAATTCTTCCACATATTCAGATACTGCAGCACCTGCTGTGGGGAAGAAATGGGCATTTTCCAGACCCAGTTCTTTACGCACTAAAGAGAAAACGGTACGGTTCAGCATCTGATATTCCAGGTGCAGCGTTACGGGTGGTTTCTTGCCACGGCTGAGGTAGTCGATGTTATGACGGCGACCTACCGACAAGGCGTGCTTGAACAGGCGGCGCTGCATGGCACTGGCATGCTCTATCTTGTCCATGACACCCATATAAACCTTCTCCCAGAAACGGGGTACGGCCGACATACAGGTGGGATGTGTCTCGCGCATAGACTGCTGCACCTCCTGTGGATGCGTGTTGACAATCATCCTTGCTCCGGCATACAGACAGAGGATAGCCCATCCACGTTCGAAAATGTGCGTGTAGGGCAGGAAGTTCATGATGCGGTCATTCTCGTTGACAGGCACACACTTGCCATTAGCAATCATGGCAGCATGGAACTGGCCGTGCGTCAGGATGACACCCTTCGAATCGCCCGTAGTACCACTGGTATATAGGATGTTGGCAATATCGTCATCATTGGCTTGCTTCTGCAACTTCTCTACCTCCGTCTGACGTGGCAGGTTCTCGCCCAACTTCAGGAAGTCAGCGAAATAGATGGCGTTAGGATCGTGCTCAGAAATCTTTACCAGCGGGTCAAACACGATGATACGCTCCAGCGTAGGACACAGCGAGACAATGCGGCGCGCCTTGTCATACTGGTCCTGTTCGCCCACAAACAAGAAACGAATCTTGGCATCGTTGACCATGAACTGTATCTGCTGCTCAGAACTGGTAGCATAGAACGGGATGGTGACAGCACGGACGCCCCAGGCACCAAAGTCGCACTCAATATACTGCACAGAGTTCTGTGAGAAGATGCCGATATTCTCCTGTACTTTCACTCCCAGATTGAGCAAGGCGTTACTAACCTGCATAACGGTAGCAGACACCTGATTCCAACTGAGTGATTTCCACTCCTTACCGCCAAAATCCTGATAAATCAGCATCTCGCGGTCGCCATACTTCTTTGCTTGCTCGTGCACCAGCACAGACATGTGACATTTTGCTTGCATAAATCTCTATATTATTAATTAGGTGCAAAATTACAAATAATTTATGAATTATGCATTATGAATTATGAATTATTTCGTATCTTTGCAAAGACTATGGATATCCAAGCATATACACAAGAAGCCGTAGAGCTGTTGAAACAGCTTATCAGCACGCCCTCTGTCAGCCGCGACGAAACGGCTGCAGCAGACATTTTAGCCGATTTCATCGGGAAGTGTGGACTGCCATGCCAGCGCATTGGCAACAACTTGCTTGTTCACGAACAGTTGGACGCAGAGAAACCTACCGTTCTGCTCTGTGCCCATATCGACACCGTGAAGCCTGTCAGTACCTGGACGCGTGACCCCTTTACGCCGACCGTTGAGGGCGACAGGCTCTATGGATTAGGCAGCAACGACTGCGGCGGAGGACTGGTGAGTCTGTTGCAGGCGTACCGAATATTAAGAGGTGAGGGGTCAGAGGTGAGAGGTGAGAGATTAGCTTACAACCTGGTGTATCTGGCATCATGTGAAGAGGAGGTTAGTGGTGCCAATGGTTTCTCGCTGGCACTACCGCAGTTGCCGAAGATTGATGTGGCCATCGTCGGAGAACCGACAGGCATGCAGCCTGCCATTGCTGAGCGTGGACTGATGGTCATCGACGGTTTGGCGCGTGGCAAGAGTGGACATGCTGCCCGCAACGAAGGAGTCAACGCCATCTATGAAGCCTTAGACGACCTGGTATGGTTGCGCGACTACCGTTTCTCAAAGATCAGTGCACTACTTGGAGCCACGAAGATGACTGTCACGGTATTGAACAGCGGTACACAGCATAACGTAGTACCTGATGAGTGTCGCTTTGTCATCGATGTACGTCCCAACGAATATTATCAGAACGAGTATCTCTTTGCCTTCTTGCAGAACCACATGAAGAAATGTGAACTGACAGCCCGCTCGTTCCGCCTGCGTTCCTCGCATATCGATGAGCAACACCCCTTGGTGCAACGCTGCAAGGCCATGGGACTACAACCCTTTGGTTCACCTACCCTTAGTGACCAAGCACTGATGCCGTTCCCCTCGTTCAAACTGGGACCTGGCGACAGTGCGCGCAGCCATAGTGCCGATGAATTCATTTGTTTCTCAGAAATAGAGAAAGCAATTGCCACTTACGTGGAATTGCTTTCGTAATAAGGTTTCGAAGTATCGAGATCTCGAAGCAATCTTATCTTCCCAACCAGCTCTCTGGGTTGAGCTTGGTTGTCTCCTTGCGCAACTGGAACTGCAGGATATTGTCGGTACCCACACGACCTAACGCCTGACGGGTGCTAACACGCTGACCACGGTGCACATTGACGCTGACCAGGTTGCAATAGACGGAGATATAGCTACCGTGACGTACCATAACGACCATGGTGCCACCGAAGCTGAACACACCGCTGACCTCACCATCAAAGATGCTGCGAGCCTGCGCTCCACTCTCACCCTTGATATTGATACCCTTGTTGTCGAGTGTCACATTATGCAAGCCCTCCACATTGTACTGACCGAAATGGCTGACAATGCGATAGGCACCAGTGATCGGCATGGGCAGACGACCACGGTTGCTCTCGAAGTTGCCACTAATACGGACATCTTCTGAGGGTGCCGTCATAGGCATCTTCTCGGCCTTTCGCTGGGCAGCAACACGCTTCTCCTCAGCCTCACGCAGACGACGCTCAGCATCTTCGCGGGCTTTCTTGTCCTTGGCTGTTTTAGCCTCCTCACGGGCCTTGGCCTCACGAGCCTTAGCCTCAGCCAACTCACGTTCACGGGCTTCAGCCTCTGCACGGCGACGCGCCTCTGCTTCGGCACGAGCCTTCTGGCGTGCCACCTCTTCAGCAATCAGTCGGTCAATCTGCGCATTGAGTGCAGCATCCTTTTTCTTCTGCTGTGCAATAATATTCTGAATGGTCTTCTGCTCTTTCTGCAGGGTCTTCACCACATTCTGCTGTTCCGTCTGCTTACCTTCCAAGGCTATACGTTCACGCTCGCCCTTAGCCAGCAACTGTGCCTTATGGTCTTTGGCAACGCTGATTTCCTGGAATTTCTGGTTCACCTCCACCTGCTGCGCCTTGACCTCGTCGCCCTGCACATGCTGATAGGCAGCATACTCGCGCATAAAGCGGAGACGGCGGTACATCTGTGCAAAGTTGTCGGCACTAAAGATGAACATCATCTGACTCTGTGCAGAACGGTTGCGGTGCATATAACGCATCGACTTGACATATTTCTCTTTACAGTCGGCCAGCATCTTCTGCAGCTCGTCCAGCTGCTTGCTCAGCATCTCGATTTCTACGTCAAGATTATTGATATCATGACGGATGGTGTCGATGGTACGGCGCTTGCCGGCAATCTCTGTATTCAGTATCATCAGGTTCTGCAGACGCTGCTTGACGTCACGCTGCGAGGAGGCCAGACGGCGCTCCTGTTCCTTGATCTGCTGCTGAATCTGTTGGCGCTGCTTCTCTAAAGCCTGTACGGTAGTGGGCTGCTTGGTAGACTTGCCAGACTTACTAGATTTACTAGATTTGCCCGACTTACTGGATTTACCAGTAGTCACAGTCTTCTTGGCCGCAGGCTTACGACGCTGTTGTGCCTGCGGAGCCAGGGCAAAGCCCAGAAAGAGTAAAAGAATGAGTCCTATTCGCTTCATCCCTGCTGTTTAGAGTGACATAAAGCGACGCAGAATCTCGTCGACAGGCATCTGACGATATTTACCAGAGAGCACCGTACGAGGCTCCCAGTCTTCGTCATTGCCCAGATAGTTAAGCATCATCTCCAACTTAATCTCGTTGTCAGGGGTGCTGAAAGTGACCTTATGCTTCATGGGGAACATCTTACGATTGCTCACTTTGAAGTCATCATAATCCCAGTTCAGCTGGTAATTACCACGGAGATGATTATTGTAGAGCACATTAGCCATCTTGATACGCGCCGTTTCCTGTTCAGTCAACCAGCGATACGACAGTACATCGTTCTCAAAAGAGATGACGACATCATTGTCGACACCCGTATCGGTGGTAAACTTCTTCAGGTTCTTCTCCGTCAGGCGTGCCTTACCAGGCTGGAAGAGCTCGTTCCAGAACAGTGACTGCAACAGATTGAAGTCAACACCACTGTGACGGAAGAAATCCAGCTGGGCATAGGGTACTTTCAGGTATTGTTTGTTGATGCGGTCTACAATCAGCACATACTCCTGGGTAAACTCCAGACGACCGGCCTCAACGAATCCGAAGGCCATCAGCTGCAGACGAATCACATCGTCACGCTTCATCTTCAGGTTTCCCGTCAACGTCATCTGACGGTTGCCCACCTCTACAGAGAACTTCAACTTAGAAGTGATAAAGCGGGTAGACTGTGCATTGTTAGTCACTCTCTGCAGGAAGACATCCTTCTGCAGGGTATCAGGCACGACATATTCCGATTCTACTGCTTGCGACTTCTTAGACTTGCGTCCCAGCAAGTTCTGAACGGTGCTGCAGGATGCTACCATGAGGGTAGCAGCGACCAGTGCGGTCATCTTCCAATAACGTAGTGCTTTCATTCTTTGACGTATTTTTTGAGTTTTATCTTTCTAATCAGTATCTGCTGACGGTCGCCCTTGATTTCCGAATCGTCAGAAGCTCGTTCCAGCGCTTGTTGCCAGAAGTCGACAGCCTTCTCCTTTTCGCCGGCATGGTAATAGATATCGCCAGCATGCTCTAACAGGACGGCCGACGTATCGTCGTCATTCTCCAGCGTCAGGTCGATATACTTACGGGCCTCGTCATAACGCTTCTGCATAAAGAGAATCCAGGCGTAGGTGTCCAGATAGGTAGCATTCTTCGGCTCAGCCTTGATGGTGAGGAACGACATGCGCTCGGCTTCATCCAGACGGATTCCCTTCTCGCTCAGGTAGTAGGCATAGTTGTTCAGACAGCCAATGTTATCTTCTTTCCATACCAGACAGGAGTCGTAGGCAGCAAAGGCCTCCTGCTCCATACCTTTCTGATGCATAATGTCGCCCAATACGGCATAGAAATCGCTGACGATGCCAGGGTCGCTATCGCTATTGATGACACCGATGCCATTCTGGAAGGCGTTCAGCGCATCGTCAAGCTGACCTTTCTGGTAATAGGCAATGCCCTGATAGTAATAAAAGGCCATTTCATCGGGATTATACTGGCGGGCATCACGGCACAGCGCAATCACGCGGTCACGGTCTTCAGCCTGCCAGGCATAGCTCACCAACTGCAGGCGTGCTGCTGCATGGTCGGGCGATGTCTCCAGCACCTTCTCCAGCACCAGACGGATGCTGTCGTTGGGCATCTTCTTCATATTCATATATGACGCACAGAACAGGGCGATGTCGCTGTCTGTCTGTGGGGCATCAAGCAGTCGATGGAACAATTTCAAGACACGAGTGGAGTCGCCACCAGCCTGTTCGCTATCGCCAATGACCTGACGCATCAAGGCCACGCGGTCGTCTGTCGAGGCGTTCTTATTGAACAGCACGCGCTCTATCATCGTGTTCACGTTGGCCGTATCTTTCTGGTCGTTATAATAGGCCAGCAATGCCATCTGTGCATTACGGTTCGAGGGTTCTTCCTTCAGCACCTTATCGTAGATAGCCACCGCCTTTTTCTTCTGTCCGTTCAGATACAGCGTGTTGGCATACAGGCAGCGGTAGTTGTTGTCGTTAGGATACTGGTCGGCCAACGTCTTCATCTCGGCAATGGCCGCCTTCTTGTCACCCTTCTGCGAGTAGAGGTTGCTCTTGGCATACGACAGGCGCTCACTCTTGCCTTCGACGGTCTCCAGACGTGCCAGTGTACGGATAGCATTGTCGTAGTCACCCTGTTGCTCATAGAGTTGTATCAAGAATCCTAACACATCATCGCGGTCACGACTCTTCTCGCATAATTTCTCCAAAGCGTTGATGGCTTCAGGGTACTTCCGTTGATTCAGATAGTTGTTGGCCAGCGTTTCCAGATAGGTTACATTGTCTGGCTCCAGCTCTACGGCTCGCTGACAATACTTCAGCGAAATATCTTTCTGCTTCAGCGCAGCATAGTACTGTGACAGATAGTAGTAGGCCTCAGAACGTGTGGAGTCGATGTCGATGCAGTGGCGAAACAGGTCGAAGGCAGCATCATTGTTACCCTTCTCACGCTGACAGATAGCATCCAAGAAGAAAGCATCGTAGCGCCTTGCAGTGTCGTCTTGCGCCACAGCACTGATGGCCATGACACACAGCAGTCCTGTTATGTAACCCCACTTCTTCATTTAACGCCTGTGTGTCCGTAACCACCTTCACCACGCTCTGTCTCGTCGAGCTGCTCAACAACGACGAAGTCGCCCTGTTCATGACGGGCAATCACCATCTGGGCAATGCGCTCACCGTCGTTGACGACGAAGTCCTCCTGCGACAGGTTAATCAGCACTACGCCAATCTCACCACGATAGTCGGCATCGATGGTTCCGGGTGTATTCAGCACGGTCAGTCCGTGCTTCAGGGCCAGTCCGCTGCGGGGACGCACCTGGGCTTCGTAGCCCTCGGGCAGTGCGATGTGCAGACCAGTAGGAATCAGGCGACGCTCCATAGGATGCAGCGTAATGGGGGCATCGAGGTTCGCACGCAGATCCATTCCTGCACTCTGTGGCGTAGCGTATGCGGGCAACTGCTGGTGCCCACGGTTGACGACTTGAATCTTAATCATTTTCGAAACGTTTCTTATTAAATAATGTGCAAAAGTAGTCATTTCTCTTCAAATAGCCATCATTTTCCTTGGAAAATGTCGCTTTTTAAACAAAAAAGCATTAATTTTGCACTCATTATGGAGTGGAAACAACTTATATCCAACAAGCGACTCGGTCAGGAGCAGCGCCATACAGAGCGCCACGACGACCGTTCTGAGTTCAAGCGCGACTACGACCGACTGATCTTCTCGGCGCCCTTCCGTCGCCTGCAGAACAAGACACAGGTATTCCCTTTGCCTGGCAGCGTCTTCGTACACAACCGTCTGACCCACTCGCTAGAGGTATCCAGCGTAGGTATGTCGTTGGGCAACGATGTGGCCCAGCGCCTTATCGATATGCGCCATCCTGAGTTGCGGGGCACGTTGTTTGAGGAGATTGGCCAGATTGTTGCCACTGCCTGTCTGGCTCACGACTTGGGCAATCCGCCCTTTGGTCATTCTGGCGAGAAGGCCATCCAGACCTTCTTCACCGAGGGACCTGGTCGTGAGTTGCGCCAGCAGGTGTCGCCCGCTTTCTGGGACGACATCACCCACTTCGAGGGTAATGCCAACGCCTTCCGTCTGCTGACCCACCAGTTTAAGGGTCGCCGTCCTGGCGGTTTCGTCATGTGCTACTCCACCATTGCCTGCATCGTGAAATATCCCTACGCCTCGTCGGCAGCCAGCAAGAAAGGTAAGTTCGGTTTCTTCCAGAGCGAACAGGAAACCTACCAGCGAATTGCCGATGAAATGGGCATTATTTGCATCTCTAAGCCCGGTGAACCACTCCGTTATGTGCGTCATCCGCTGGTGTATCTCGTAGAGGCTGCCGATGATATCTGCTACGAGATTATGGACTTGGAGGATGCCCACAAACTAAAGATTATCACCTTCGAACAGGCTTCGCGACTGATGCTCGACTTCTTCGACGAGGAGACGCAACAGCATATTCTGCAGCGCATAGAGAGTGAACAGCTCACAGACAAAAACGAGCAGATTGTCTATCTGCGTGCCTGTGTCATCGGCAAATTGGAGAACGAATGCGTTAACACCTTCATCGAGCATGAAGACGAGATACTCAGCGGCACCTTCACGGGTAGCCTCATCGACCATATCTCGCCCATGCAGCGCGATGCCTATCGCCGTTGTGCCGAGCTCTCCGTACAGAGCATCTACCGCAGTCGTCCCGTACTCGACGTGGAGTTGTCAGGTTATAAGATTATGGAGACGCTCATGCAGCAGATGGTCGAGGCCGTCATGCACCCTGACCGCTACTATTCGCAGCAGCTCATTGGTCGCGTGTCGAGCCAGTACCACATCGACGACCCCAATTTAGAGGTGCGCCTCATGGCTGTCATCGACTACATCAGCGGCATGACCGATGTCTATGCCCTTGATGTCTACCAGAAAATCAACGGTATCTCCCTGCCTATCATCTAAGTCGTGAACAACGTCACGACTTAGCACCCATCATCTTGACGCCACCGACATACGCCAGCAGGATGAGTACCGTGACGACCAGTCCTAACTGCGGGAACTCGCGGACAATGATCTCTCTGTTCTGAATGACGAAGGTGGTAGCATGGAGAAGTGCCTCATCCACTTCTCCATGCTTCCAACCTTCGTCAGATTGGGTATTTACCCAAACCATTCCTGGTCGTTGACCTGTGTAGGCGTATTTAAACGGTTTCTCAGGTCAATGTACTTCTGAGCCAAATCCTGATTGCGCTTAATCAGACGGGCATTTACCTCACGGAGCTTGGCCATCTGTTCAACCAGATGTTCTTTATCTGGATCCACATACTGCTCCTTGTAGCGTCGCGAGGCAGAAGCAGCACGCCAGATGATAAAGCCCATGAGCAGGAAACTGATCAACTGGATGAAAAGAATGACAAGAGCGCTTTTACGGATGCCGGAGTCCATGTGGTTCATCAGTACGGTGGCATCAGCCATCGTCACATCGGCAAAGAGCACACCAACGATGCGGTCATTCTTGTCCTTGACAGGAATAGAATAGGTACACATCAGCACATTGATGCCTCCCTCACCAAGATAGGGTTCTGTCCACTTGCACTCTCCACCCATCGCAGTATGATACCAGTCACGTTTGGTATAGTCCAAATCAGGTATACGAGTCTGGATGTGGGGAGCACCAGTGCGCTTACCCTTTTTGATGATACTGGGCTGGTCATCGTAAGTATAGGGCATGAAGAGCCCGTGTCTGCCTTTCTCTTTAAAATAGTTGGGAAGAAAAGCTACTCCGACACCGATGATGTGCGGATTCACTCGGATGAGGCGCGAGGCTACGGCATAGCTGGTTTCTGGGTTTACGAGCGTCAGCTTAATGCTATGTTCAGCATTCTTCAATGCCGTCTCCACCTCGTTTTTCACCAATGCCACACGCTGGCTTTCTCGCATGTCGCGCCCTGCCTTGTCCAGCACTTCGTTCCTGACCCCAGACCTTGCCATGAAATACTGCACAGCCCCTATCACCTCAATGATGATAGCGGCTGCGATAATAAGCGTTAAGGAATATCGTTTAATACTTGTCATATTGGTTGATAATGATTACTCTTGAACAACCTTTCCCGGATTAGGATGATTATACCAGTCTCTGGACTTAGTATGGTCACTTGCCCATTCGTTAAAGGTCGGATAGGCATCCTTGATGCATGTTCGCTCTGTAGGCCACTGCCATTTGCCAGGAATGATGATACCATGTGGGTCTTGACCCATCGTAGCAATCTTGATGGCATAATAGTCATTCTCATAGACACCCTGCTGATCCTCCTTGACCATAGCACCAAGGATAAACGAGCATGTCTGGAAGTCGAAACCGGCAGGCTTGGCAATGGTAACCTTCTTGGGTTCGACCGTGCGCGTATTCTTACCAGTATTGGCCATCTGACCGACAGGAATGCCTAACACTTCGTGCAACTCTTGTTCAAAGACATGGATATAGTCATTGTAGTTTGTCGCATTCTTATTGTCAAAGCCCAGCCACAGTCTGCGGGCTCCACCCAGTGCCACAAGGGTCACATCGAGCTTATTCTTATCGTTTTCATTCTCCTGCACCTCTATCACGCAGTCGTTCAAGTCGTAGTCGCCCTTGTCGCGGTCCTCCCAGGCATAGGTCCACACTTGTGGCTTCATGGGTTCTGGTGGGAAGGGCACCGTAGTAGCCTTCTCAATACGCTCAGCACCATACGACATCCAGAAGATACGGTCGTTATAGTCCCAGTCGCAGTCCTCACCAACACCATCTTCGCAGGCGATGAATACATAACCATTCAGCATAAAGACCTTGACACGCTGTTCGGCATTGTCCATCGGCTGCTCGCCCTTGGCCAACTGAAGAACCAGCTTATCACCAGGACTAAACTGTCTGTCAATTTCTCTGTCTTCTGTCAGGCGACGACATTGCAGGTAGTGGCCATTCACTCTCCAATTCTTAAAGTCAATCTTCTCTGCTACCGTGCCAGTGCCATCATAGCTGTCATTGATTAAGAACGACTCCTGATAAGATGGCTCACCCTGCGGATACCATGTATAAAGCAGGTGAACATCGGTCTGGTTGTCACCACCAATGAAGAAGATGGGCAGGTCGTAGATCTTATAAAGGTTCTCGCGCACCTGAATGGTATTGGTATAGTCGTGACTGCCAATGACAGAACGGTTGTCCTGACCTTCAGGAAGCAGTTTCTCGACGGCACGATAGAAACTGGGATAGTCGATGATATAGTCCTTTTCCGTGTCAGGCTCCAAAGGACCTGTCATGCTTCGACGGTTTGGCGCATGGCGAGGAGCATAGGCACGAGCCTCGCTACCCGATGTCAGTTTATCACGGAACGACATCTCCATATCAGTACCAGGCTGGAAGGGACGTGCTATACATAGTCCGCCTTTCGTCAGACAAGCGACATAGAGCAGTTCCGCTGCTGAAGGCGCACGGAACGAGAGTGTTACCGACTCATTATTTTTTACATTAGCGTAAGCAAGCTTGTGTGTGGAACCTGCATAGGGGCTACCGTCAAGTATTGCCACCTCTACAATATCCTCAAGGTCAGCATCAGCAGTGACCTTCAGGTCATATTGTTCGGTCAGTATCCAATTCTGATTCCTGTCAAGCTTTACACCCAAGATCTGCTCAGCATACCTGATGCGTTCTTCGTCCGTCATGTCATAGGGCTTCTTCACATAGTCGTCCTTGTCATGTGAACAACTGCTCAGCGCCATGATGCCTCCTGTAAAGAGGACAGCAGTCAACATCCATAGTGAGATTTTCTTTTTCATTGTTGTTATTTCGTTTTGATGTTATTACTTTAAAATGCGATAGTGGACTCCCGTTCCTCATCCTTTGTGGGAACCATAGTCTGCTTCAGCGTATAGATACCACCCTTCTCTGCACTGTAATAGCGCACTTGCAGTGTTTCGTTCTCATTAGTACAGAATACGTAGAAAGGATAGTCAGGTTCTCCCTGACCGCGACATTCGTCACCTACAAAGACTGCTACACGATCATCCTTGGATTGGTTAAAGGGAGCGTTCTCTGGTAAATGGATTAACTGTTTAAACTGAATGGGGAATTTCGTATTACCCTTGAACAAGGGCGGAATGTAATCTTCTTCAACACCATATGTTCGCTCTGCGGCAAAGCTCCCTTCTCCTGTCAGAATAAACAGTTGACGAAGCATAGCACAATAGTAGCAAAGCGAGAAAGACACATCACGGTCCTTGCTGTTGCCACGAACCTTCAGTACGAAATAGTAGCTATTGAAATTATCAATTTGACGTACAGCAGGCACAGCGCGACATTCACCATTGATAAGCACCGTCATCATGTCGTTATCGGTAGAGACTCCCACTAACCTTTGTTCTAGCTTAACCATAATGAACATGGAACTCTCATACTTCAACGGGTCTGGAGCTTCCCATTGGGGCTTATCATCATTGCCCATCACGTTGGCAAGCCATTTAGGCTTCTCTGACGCTATAAACGTAGAGCCCTCCAACTTCTCCTCATCGTCTGACGAGCAGCCCCACGCCATAGTGAGGGCTGCGACGAGTATCATGATCTTTCCTATTTTCATTTGATTACCTGTTTATGTCCGTTATAGATATATACACCACTCTTGGTCGGTGCATTCTGTAATTTAATACCCTGTAGTGTGTACCAGCCTTCCTGTGGCAATTGGTCAGACAGTACGAAGTTGATTTGCGTAGGCTCCGAAGGAGTACCCATGATGGCATCAGCCTCATAGGTCATAGCCTCATCCGTCATAGCGATAATCTCACCATCACGCTCAATGGCAAATGACAGCGGTGCCTGTTGGTCACCCTCAATGCTGAGATAGAACAACTGAGAGTTGGCCACCTTCAGTTCGGCCAAGCCCACTTCCTCACCACCAGCATATGCTACCAGGCGGTCACCCTCTTCAAGGTCTACGCCAATAGCCTCAGCCACCACATTCATCGTCGTGGCAAAGCGTGCAGCACGTGAAGAACCCATATCAATGAATGTTGATCCTGGTTCATAGTACGGATAGCGGAATGAGCAGTTTTCTTCCTTCTGGCGATAGAGCATGTAGCCCTGACCTGGTTTCAGATACTCCAGTGAACCGAGCCACTCACCGCCACCAGCGCCATCACTGGTAAACATCGCGAACTCATGCTGATTCTTGATGACATCACCAGGCGTTGCCTCATCGAAGTACTCTGTCAGTGCCGTAGCAACAGGCAGGTTCACCATCGGGGTATAGCCAATACTGTTCCATCCCTTCTTCAAATGAATGGTGCGCTGGTCAGGATTTCTGAAGCAGGTTCCCCAGATATCAATTTCCTGGTATTCCTGAACCTTCACGCGGTAGCAGAACTCCTGCGACAGGCTTACCTTACTGATATTCTTGTCGGTGTTGCTCATCCACCTGCCGTTCTTATATACCAGTGTCAAGTCTTCCGAGTCCTCGGTAACGATGTCACCTTCCTTCCACGGGAACATGTTGAGCACCGTTGATACTTGACGCAGTGCAGCATTATAGACATTGAACGATACCCAGTTCCAGCCCTCCTCAAGGTAGATTCTCTGCTGGTACAAGTCATCGGCATGCATCTGTATGGGATTTGCCACACTACCCACAATGCTCTGGTCTTCAAATTTAATCAATTGCGAAGCTGTCAGCTGCATCACCTTACCCGTCGTGTAGTGCCACAGGTTGAACGACAGTTGGTTGGCCACCGTCGTACTGTCATAGACTGTCAGGTAGACCATGCTACGACCCGTATTGGTATCATACTTCACATTGCTGACACCCATGCAGCGTCCCTTTGCATCAAAGGCAGCCACCTGGTCACGTGAGTCAGTCACAAGGGTATTACCCACAAAGACCTGTGCCACCACATTCATCGAGTAGCGCTTCATCTTCTGGTCAACAGCCCAGTAAGGTTCCTCTCCCTCAACGGTCAGCTCCATAGCCAACGGCTCCAACAGACCATCCTCATCGGCCAGATAGATGATATGGTCGTAGCTTCCCACGTTGATATCCTTGCTGATGGTGACGGTCACGATGTCAGTGCCCTGTGCTTCCACAATGTCAGTCGTCTTGTTCACTGTCATCCAGCGCGGCAGGTTCTCAATAGTATAAGTATGTGCTGCACCACCCTCGTTCTGGATATGCAGATTTATCTTGTACTCCTGACCTTCCGGCATGGTCTCACTGATGCTCTTGCTAACCCACGTCAACGGATTGCGGTTCACATAGAAACACTCCGTCTGTGGCGACGACATGAAGTTACCATTCTTGTCGGGGATATCAGCCACCGTTACGTAGATGTTACGTTTGTTGATGCGCTTATCCTGCTCGTCAATATTGATCAGCAACTGGTTGTCACGACCCACGAAACTGAAGTTCAGGTTGCGCAACTCCTCATAAGCCTGTACGGGAGCACCAACATTGAGGTCAACGAGTTGAGTAATGACATCTTCCTGTTCAACGAAGATGTTGTCGTGCTTGTCACTGACTTTACCGTCATTATCGTATTTCACCTTCTTGTTCAGCACGTAAGGCTGCAGCACGAGGTCACCATTCTTCTGACGCTCCTGTCGGTCGAAGTCGAGATAGATTTCCAAGCCCTTCTCTGATCCTCCTGGCGACTTCTGTGAGTAACGCTGGATGAGGGTAGTAGGCAGAGCCTGCTTAAACAGGGCAAATCCGTCGATATAACCTGTTAGGGCATTGTCCTGTAACGTCTTGTCGTTCTCCAGACCCTCTTCCTGCCAGACCATGTTACCTAAGTAGTAGTTGGTACTTGCCAGACTACCCAGCGAGTCAGTAACAAACTGTGCCTTCAACTTGTTGTCCAGATAAATGCTGGCCACCTTGCGAACACGGTTCACCGTCATGGCATAGTGGTGCCATACATCGTCACAGTAGTGGTCACCCAGTTCATACTCATGTCCGTTAGTACGATACTTCAGCGTCTGGTCTTCAAAACCGATGAAGAAGTTGTTCTTGGCACCCACGTCGGTCTTACGGCCAGAACCGCTACTGAACAACGTACCCGTCTTGTCGACAGTACGGAACCAGAACATCAGCGTATAGTCTTTCTCTTCATTAAATTCCGAGAAGTATTCATTCTTCAGCTGCAGACCCTTCATCTGCGTCTTCTCGTTGACTTTGTTCTTATCCAGCTTCAACGACATGCCTCGCGGTAATGCCCATGAGGCACCCTCCAGCATCAGGTGGGCACCCTGTGCCAAGTCAGTGGCATAGTTGCCTGAACCCTCATTCATCGGATAGTAGTCGGTCAGACCCATCTCATAGCCCGTCAACAACTGGTTACCATAGCTGTTCAGCGTAGCCAGGTCTAATGCACGGTTCCAAATACGGCCCTGCAACATACGGCCTTTAAAGTAGCTGACCTTAGCGATATCCGACAGATTCGTAGCACCAAAGACAATCTGGCCATAACCACTATAGGTAACGTCATTCAGCACAGCATCCTGACCATCACTATAGAGATACATCTTCTTTTTCTCATTGTCCAGCACCAGTGCTACACGTTTGAAGCTCTTGAAATCGATGACGTTCTTACCCACCAGCACGGTGTCGTCGACAACGGCCTTGAGTTTCTTGTCCTTTGTCACCCACAACTGGAGCAGTTTGCCGTCGCTACCATGTGAGAAGATAGGCATGTCGTCGTTGAGCTCGTCAGGCTTAATCATCACCTCTATGGTCACACTCTTGTCTGCAAAGTTACGACGAGCCTCACTATAGGCATAGCCAGAACCGCCAAACTGCAATGAGGGAGCCTCCAGTATATTGGACTCGTTGGTTTCGCCCATTACCTGGAAGTTGGTGCTAGACTGCAGATAGTTGTATTCAATGTCCTCTGAGAAGTTGAAGATAATGTTCTCTCCGGCACCAATCACAGCATCTTTCGGTTCAGGCGAGCCGAACAGCTCCGGACGGCGCGTATCCTTCACACCACTCAGCACCTTCGACTCATAGGTCAGGAAACTGTTACCATTCCTGCAGAACAGCACGGCACGGAGGTCGTAAGCCTTCTCCATGACAGTACCCTCGCCGAAGAAGCGGGTAGTAATGTTGCCGTTCTCTGGTATCATCTCCTTCGTACCGCTGGCAGCGACATAGATGGTCGAGTCAGCATAGTAGCCGCAGAGGTTCGTCCAGTAGTCGTCACCGCGTGTCGACTCCTTGTACTGGAACTCGATGTGGTCGAAGTTATGCTGGTTCTTGTTAAAGCCACTAATGACGACAGGCATATACCAGCCCTTACCATTCTCCTGTGGTGCGTCGCAGTTCATTATCCACTTATCACCAGGCGTCGTGATGGCCACAGCACCAGCTGTCTGCAAGTAGTGCACGTCGAAAGAAGCCTCCTGGTAAATATCGACATCATTCAGCGAGATAAAGCCTATCGTCAGACCCTCATAGTCGAAGGCTTCGCCGGCATAGACTTCCAAGGTCTTCTCTGTCACCTGTCCCGGATGCACCTCGATGGTTCGGCCATTACCGCTAAGTGGCATACCATCCACCATCAGCTTGGCACCATGGGGATTCGTCGTCTCATTCATGTACAGGTTAAAGTAGATATAAGCTGCCTCAGGCTGTTCACTCTCGTTGCTCAGATAGAGTTTGAAGCGAGCAGGTTCGCCGAAAGGCACACCACTGATGCTCTGCTTATCCATCTTGATAACGGGATTCTCAATCTTCTTCGTACGTTCGTCTAATACTGTTTCAGGATTATAGAAGAGGGTCTTACGCTCATTCTCCCAAGGACGGCAAGTAGCACCAGCACGGGTACGGTAGACGAAACTCTTGGTATTCTTATAATTATCCAAGTCTAAGTCACGCTTCAGGTATTCGTAGTTATCCTCCGTCCTGTCGAAGAAATCATTACTCAAGAATACGTCATCATAGCCACTCAAACCCTCAGAAGCCGTCTTCACACGATAGACGTCGAAGTTCAGGCTGCTCTTTTTGTCCATACCAATGGTAAAGCTCTCCTTACGGCTGTATGAATGAGTCTCCGTATCTTTCGGTTTCACGTTGAAGCTCATCGAAGGCACCAGACCGAACTTGAAGGTGACACCAACAGCCGAAACCTCTACGACCATGTGACCGTCTTCATCACGACCAGAACCAGTACCACTCTTTGTCTCACCAGCTTTTGCCTTGAAGACAGAGCCTAAGATCTTTGCCACTGTGGGACCAAGGATGGCTGCAATATTCACAGCGGTATTGCCTACACTACTGTCAAAATACTGGGCCGTCATCGGAGTGATGGGGCTAACAAACGAATGGGTATTCGAGTATTCACTGGTAAACGACTCAGAGTAGGAAACCGATCCTGCTCCGTCGAGATCGTAGTTCTGCACCAGTTCGGTAGCCTTCAGCTTCTCTTCCTCGTTCTGACCTATCATCTCAGCCCATGCCATCATGGTGTTCTGATAGCGGGCAACCTCGTTAATCTCCAAGCCAGTAGCATGAGAAGGAGCTATCACTTCATAGTCCGTTCCAAAGTCTTTGTGGTCCTTATCAACCTTTGACCAATAGACCACCTCGCCCGTAGCGTTAGCCTGCTCCTGGGCTTCTGTCTTCGTACCAGTGAACATCAACGAATAGATCTGCTCACTCAGCGACGGCAGGAGCTGTGTGATGATATACTGCTGTGAGTGTACGAAGTTCGACTTGATGACTGGTCCATAAGTCACCACCTCATCACGTACCATGTGGAGCACGCCACCTGTATCATCCAGACCCTGGGCAATCTCCAACAGTCGGCCAGACTTCACCTGTCCCTGCATCCTCACGAAGATGCTGTCAGGAATCACGCGGATGGCCGTTGCGGGCTTCACCACGATGTTCTGGTCTACACCGATATAGAGGTCGGCGTTAGCACCCACCAGTTTTGGATCAGAACTTGTCGAAATGTCCTCCGTTGTCGTCATCGTATAGTTAAAGGCGCGGTTACCGCTTCCCGACCATACCAAGTCAATAGAAGTGGACACGGCATTAGAGGCAATCACATTGAAACCTCCTACTCCACCAGCACCCATCGGAGCTGCTACCACACCAGTAAAGCTGTTAAGACCGCTACCTGCGGCAATCGTCAACGAAGCGCCAGCACTCCACGTCATATCCATCTGATACGAATACTTCAGCGTAGAGCCCTTGCTCAGCGTAGCCTTCGATGAACCACCGGGCGGGTCACGCAGAATGTCGACAAGCTGTGGTGCCGAGTAGCTCAGGATTTCTTTAGCACCCTTCAGCTGCTGAATATTTAATATGTACGCGCGTAAGGGCGCAGCCTCATAATACGTGCTGTCCATCTCCAGCGTCATGCTGACGGTACGCAGCGCGTCAGAGCCTGTCAACAGGTACGGCGTCTGGGCGGCCTCCAACAGGTAAGTGGCCTCGCCCACGCTATCCAATCGCAGGGTATCCTTATGTATCGAGCTCACCATACCGTTGTGGATAGTTACCTTACCACCGGCCAGACGGATAACGTCGACAGTGTCGCTCTTCATGTTGTTGTTATAGTAGTATTTCTCCGTAGCAGAAATCTTCACGGGATATTTGCGGTCAATGCTGAATACCGGATAACCAAAGACGTACTTGGTCTCCAGCGAGTCTCTCTTGCCCTTAGGCCAGTCCTTCTTCTTGACGCCATAGGCCAGCGTCAGCTTCGCCTTGTCACCACTGATGTTCTTGAAACTGTAATAGTGGTCACCGAAGTAGTCGAACGCATCGAAATTCTGCTGCTTGTAGTCGATGAGCACAGGCGAGTGGTAGATGCGGTTATACTTGGCGTGGTAGGTGACGACAGCCTTGTTCACCTCATTCTGGTCCGCATTCTTCCATGAACCAATGATCGTATCTGAGTGTACAGTCAGTGAGTCAGAGAGGTCAACCACGTCACCCATCTGTCCGTCCTGGAACAGTGTGGGATAGCCCTTGGCAGTAATCTGCTGAATCTTCCACTTCACAGGTGGCAACATGACCGTATATTCACCAGTATGCACATCGGGTGTTACTACCATGCGGTTGATGGTGGTGTGTACCTTTGTCTTATACTCGTACTTCTTGTCGTGAGCATTATGCACGAACTCTTCGTCGCGCTCTTTCTTGTTCTTGTCCTGGATGTCCCATACCAGTCGTGAGGCATTGTCGCCCTCCAGCGTCAGCACCATTTGCAGGTCGTCACCCAGGTTGTTTCTTGACAGTGAGTTATCCAAGGGGATAGCGCCCTGTTCCTTACCGCCGGCGATGCGGCCAATCATCTTCACACGGGTGTCGTCATAGAAATAGATGCCTGCCTTGTCGACAGTAAAGGTGTGCTCCTTCTCGGTATCCTTGTCGTCTTCATAGAAGTAGCCATCCTGATAGAACTTATGTCCGTCCTTGTAAGCCTGAATCTGATAAGACTGGTTTGGCAGGATGCGGAACGAGAACTTACCCTCGTGGTCAGTGGTCACCTTGCCGGCAGCTGTGTGTACCTCATAGATGTTAGCACCACTACCGACCTTGAACGATACACCCTGTACGGGGATGCTCGTACCACTATACTGTACATAACCGGAAATCTTCACGCTCGACTCCACTTCCAGCACGATGTCCTTCACCACGTTCTCGCCAGCACCAGTACCGAAGGCAATGGTCTTCGAACCGCTATAGCCATTCAGGCGTGTAGAGATGGTGTACTCTGTCCTTGTGGCATTCACGTAAGGCAGGTCGCGGAGGACGTAGTAGCCACTCTCGTCGGTGGTTGTCTCCTTGAGCTGTCCGTCAGGCAACGTAGTATAGATAACCTGACCAGGGATACCCGTACCATCCAGGAAGCGGAAGAAGCCTGATGCGGTAGCGGTCTGTTCGCACTGGCCTTCCTTTACCTTAGTGTCAGTAAAGCTTCGACCCTCGCAGTCGTTTACGCCACGTACCTTATATAAATATTGGTGGACAGGCGAAGTTGTCTTATCCTCATACTGCTTCTCCTGCAGCTGGGTAGCGAGCTGGATGAAGTTGTCGGGATCCTGCACGTCACTGCGCCATACCTCGTAATAGTCTACTGGCTCTTCGCCCTCGTTGTTCCATGTCAGCACTACTGAGCACTGCTGTGGCTGAACGACGAGTGAGTTTTCGTCTATCTTACCCAGATTCTCATAGTAGAAAGTGGGCAACACGACCTCGGCAATAGTAGCCTGCGTCTTGTCATCAGTGCGAGGCACAACGAAGTTGTCGTTGTCCTTCTTCCAATAGCCAGAACCTAACAAGGTAACCAACTCGTCGGCAGTCTTATTTGTAGCGTTTCCGATAGATGCAGGAGCCATGATAGGCACTGGTACGCCATTCACCAAGTGCCAGTTGCTGCCCATCTGGTCTACGAGTTCTTCCGCAGACTTTGAGTTGGCATCTCTGGCTAAGTTGTTGAAGCTCCAGTTGTTCTTTTCGGTAAACGCAAAAGCAGTCGCGTTGTCGCGACAGAAGCCGATAGCCGTGAATTTCTCATAAGTACCATGTTCCAGACAATTACTGATATCAATGGCATTGTAAGAAGTAAATACAGCAAAGGAAGCACCATAGCTTGTATTACCTCGTCCAATGAGTTTACCATCGAAAAGGCAATCGCTAATGACGGTCTTGACGCCGAAATTACGTCCCACGAAGCCAGCAGTTCTTTGATTTGTACCTGTGACGGTTGCCGACACGCGACAATTGGTGATGGTATTCATGTTACCCACGGCAGCCGAGCCAACTAGACCTGAAACTTCATTTCTGCCCTCGACGCTACCTGTCACGTGCAGGTTCTTGATCGTAAAATTAGTAGCGTACATGAAAGGTGCAGCATTGTCCTCCTTTTTATTAATATTCACGTTCAGTGTGTGACCACCGCCGTCGAAGATACCAGTATAAGGTGTCCCATTGCTTTGTCCCACAGGCTCGGTAATACTGATATCAGCAAGCAGCACAGCATTCACGCTTTTTGCGCCTTTGGCGTTACTCACCTTCGAACAGAAGGTATTCCAGTCTTCCTCAGATTTGATAAGGAAATAGTTCGCACCCTCGTTATATTCTACGGTACAGTAACTGTTGATAAGGGTGAGATTACTTGGGTTGCGGGCCCATGTGGCACATCCGTCTAACATTGTGTTAATTTCATCAGGTGCAAAGAAACAGTTCTCCAGAGTTCCCTTGCCTCTCAGCCAACCAACGAAGCCACCGTTTCTGTAACAATTTTCACCCTTGAAACTACCATCAAACTTGGTGTTGCGGATAGTCAGTTGGGCGTCATTGACAGCCACCAAACCGCCATTCGTAGCATCGCCATTAACCGAGCTAATCATCTCCATGGACGAATGGCAGCTCTCAATGACAACCTCACCACCAGCCACCGTATTGCCTATCATGCCGGCAATAAACTGTTTACTGCTGCTAATCGAACCCTTCGTGTGCAGATTGCGGATGGTAGCATTCTTAACATAACGGAAGGGGGCAATGTAGTTCTCGTTACCATCACTCTTGTAGAAGGTTAGCGCGTGGCCATTACCTTCGAAGACTCCACAGAAAGGACTGTTCGCACTGACGCCAACCATATTTGTCACTGAAACATCAGCCATCAGCATGGCATTCACCGCATTGCCGTGAGCATTGTCTACCTTATGGACAAAGGTTATCCAGTCGGCTTCAGTCCGTATCTCCAGATACGTCTCGCCTTTCATAGCTAGCGGTGATGTGCTCTGTTCGACGAAGAGTTCTATCTTATAGTTTACACACGAGCGATGTAGCGACACCACCTTGCTACACTTGGCTATCTCGTCGGCTGTCAGCGTATAAGTGGTAGAATCTACAGGGGTCCCTTCTCGATTGGTAGAGGTCACCAGCATCTTCATCTTTGCACGACCGTCCCAAGCAGCACCATACTCGTCGGCATACTGCCATTCTACCTTTACCGTGTGCTCTGTCTGGTCTTCCCACTTGGCGGTGTAGTTCTGGATGCGCAACAGGTGCAGCAAGTCTACCGAATAGTCGACAGCGTCTGAAGCTACATTGTTATTGAGACCCCACAACTGCTGGGCAGAAGCGCGGATGACGATGTATTTCAACTGTGGAGTACCTGCGCTGAGTAGTTCTTGCGTCATGACTTCCATCAGCTTGTTGTCATCATAGGTATAGATAGAGTCGCCGCTTTCCATCGCAACGGAACCTATCTGCTCCAAGTCTTCCATCTTGCCTGTCAGCGAGCGCAGCACGACAAACTGGTCACCATTCACCACGTCATTATACTTGGCATTATGGATGCGCCACGCCAATCGCATGGTACCAGCATACGCCAATGTGTCTTTCTTGAAACGAAGCAGCTTTGCCGACAAATTGCGCGGATTGTGCATCACGGCATCGTTCTTCTTATCATAAACCACATTCACCTCGCCTACCAGCAGCTTAGCCCTGATTGTCAGGTTATAGTGAGCCTCAGTAGCTGGAACCTTGATAAAACCGGCATAGGTATTCTTGGGCATCTCCATACGACCAAGATTCTTGAAGTTGCCGTCCTCATCGATGTAGTTGGCCTCTATCCACTTTACCTGTTGGTCACACGAGAAAGGAATCTTCAACATGTTCAGTTCATTACTGTCTGTACCAGGCACCATGTCGTAGAGCTCAAAGGTGGCTTCCAGTCCGTTTCTCTTCATCACGGGGATGGCCTTGCCGTCAACGATTTGCCATGTTCCAGCCTTCTCAGCATTCATTCTGGAGACAACCTCATTTTGATCCTTAACGTTTTTATGTTGGGAGTCATCCATCTCACCCCAGTCATGAGAGGAGAGACAAAGGGTACTTCTGCTATTGCCACCCCACCATTTGTCACCACTACTGTCACGACAGAATCCTCCTGCACTACCTTTTACGGAATATGTTCCATCTTCATAGACACGGTGGAAAGTCCAAGGGCCTTCACCTCCCCATCCGATAAAGGCACCGGCGTAGGTGTGCTCGTTACTTGTGCTTGACAGCTTGCCGTCGAATCGACAGTCAGTCATAAACACACTGGCATTGCCACTATGTGCAAGGAAACCTCCAAGATATCTGCTATTGGTAGAGACATTGGCAGATACCCAGACACTCTCGAAGTAGATGTTGGGGGTGTTTGCAACTTTACTAACAAGTCCTGAGGAATGTGTGGCGCCATTAACATTTCCTGCCACGTGTAGGTTCCTAAAGGTTGACCCTGCTGCCGTGAGGAAAGGTGCTCCAGCGTTATTCGTTCCCCTGTCAATATTAAGATACAGCGTATGGCCATTGCCATCGAAGATACCTCTAAAGGGTGCATTTGTGGGTAGCGGTTCAGTCACCGTGAAGTCTTCATCCAGAATAGCATTCACGTCTGACTTTCCATCAGCTTCTGTCACTAACTGGCCTAAACGTGTCCAGTCTGCACTGGAACGAAGCACGTGATAACTGACACCGTCGATGACGACAGTCTCGTCATTATTATCTGCGGCAGACGCTTTTGAAGGCACTAATGCTAGCAATGCCAGCAGCATTACTATCGTCAAATATATCATCTGACGGGATGACAGGTTACACGCCCTGTGGAATCGTTTCTCGTACATCATTTTTGCCTCAATTTTTAGTTATTAGTATTCAACAGGTTATATCTTATAATAGATATTACTTTTTAATTTGCAAAAATACATAAATTTTGTAAAACACCAAAGAAAAATCGCTTTTTTCTTCGATTTCATAGACATATTGGCCACAATCGGCCATCACGAGCACACTTCTGTAGTAATAATAGAATTAAAACAATAAATGCCCATCCATCAGGAACGGGCATTTACTGTTTTAATGATGCCGACATACGCCAGCAGGATGATGTTCATCATCAGGGCATAGACGATGGCCGGTATAGCCATTACGTCGTTGGCAAAGACAAACGGACTGCTGGCTATGGAGATAGCCTGGGCAGCGTTCTGCATGCCTATCTCGATAATAATGGTACGCTGTTCACGACCATTCAGGCGCATCAGCCACGAAAGCAGTACACCACCCGCCATACTCAGCAGGATGAGTACCGTGACGACCAGTCCCAATTGGGGGAACTCGCGGATGATGGTCTCTCTGTTCTGGATGAAGAAGATGCTGGCCAGCAGTATCAGCGCAGGGAAGGCCAATTTCTTCAGCACACCGTGCATCTTGTGAGCCAGCTGTTCGCGCCACATGGCTACCGACAGACCGATAACGATGGGCACCAGCATCAGCACGATGTTCTGCACCAGCAGGTTGCCTACCGGCAAGGTAATCGACTGGTTCTCGCCTACCAGTCCTGTGGCATAGCTCATCACCAGCGGACCCGTAAACAGCGTGATGATGCTGCTCAGCATGGTCAGCGAGACAGACAGGGCGACATCGCCTCCGGCCAGCATGGAGAACACGTTGCTGGAACTACCGCCAGGACTGCATGCTATCAGCATGACTCCTAAGAAGAACACAGCCTCCAGTTGGAAACCAAAACCGATGGCAAGGCCAATGAGTGGCAACAGCAGTATCTGACCTGCCAAACCCACTAATACAGCACGTGGACGCTCCACTACCAGACGGAAGTCGGCAGGGCGCAGCGTCAGTCCCAAGTCGAACATCAACAGGACGAGAATGGGCAAAACAATAAAAATAGTATTCATACGAGGTGCAAAGGTACTAAATTAATTTGTAACTTGCAAGATGCCACGGGGACAGGAGACTGACATTATCTAAAAAATGCTTTTTAAAAACTATCCTTCACCTTCACCTCGGAGGCTAAAAGTCCCTGTAAATAAAGGTTCGCGGGCGTTTCCTGCAGGCGCGAAGGGGATGCAGA